>DASXOJ010000256.1:0-51419 GCA_036494465.1 Pseudonocardiaceae bacterium | reverse complement strand
CGCGCTTCGCAGGATCGGGCGTTGTGTTTGTCTGGGGGCGACCCCCAGACCCCCGAGTGCCATGGCTTTGCGCCGAGCACATTCACCCGGCGTTTTGGATGCTGTCTGAGTCACCCCAGGGGCACGTACAACGCTCGATCTTGCTCGCTGAAAGGCGCTCGCAAGGTCGGGCGTTATGTCTGTCTGGGGGACGACCTCCAGACCCCCGAGTGCCATGGCTTCGCTCGAAGTACATCCACCCGGCGGTTGAGAGCCAGGTGCGGGAACTTTTCGGTCCCACGACGCGTTGCAGCGCATAGTCGTCGTGTTTACGTGTCCGTGTCTATCACGCCTCGCGAATTCATCATGGTGCGGGCGTGTTGCTTGTCTTCGTGGTAGCTGGAGAAGCCCAACCGTCACCGGGCGGCGCCATCCGGTACTCGCATCTCGTGGATGCCGGTCGACCAGCTCCTGGAGGAGACTCATGGCACAGGGAATCGTGAAGTGGTTCAACGGCGAGAAGGGCTTCGGCTTCATCACCCCCGACGAGGGCGGCGCCGACGTGTTCGTGCACTACTCGGAGATCGACGCCAGCGGCTTCCGCAGCCTCGATGAGGGCCAGCAGGTGACCTACACGGTCGGTCAGGGCGCCAAGGGTCCGCAGGCAACGGGCGTCCGCGTCAGCTGAGTTCATCCGGCCGTCGGTTGCCCGCCACCGCGATACTCGTGGGGGCAACCGACGAACCGCACGCACGGCCGCTTCTCGACCCACAACAGGAAGGGACAACGATCATCACCACACCAGCAGCTGTATCGACTCGGGTACCCGACGAACACCTCCCCGTTCAGCCAGTCCAGTTCAGTCATCTCACCCCGGACATTCCCGCCGACCGGCAGGACCTCGCGCATGCTGAGCATGACGCCGCGCCGCTGTGCTCGCCGATGGTGTTTCGCGCTCCCCTGTCTGCGGAGCGCCGGGGATGCGAGGTCATTGCGCCATAACCGATCCGAGGATCAGTGCTCGACCGTGCGCAGGTGTAGTGTCGCTGTCACCGGGAGCATCTCGCGCGCTGGCAGCCAAGTTGGCGACGTCCTCGGCGCGGTACACGTCGGCCACAGGTTTGGCCGGAGACGGGAGTACCGACATGACGTCGGGCCCGCACATTTATCCGCTCGCCGCTCCTGCGCCCAAGCTCGACGACCACCCAGCTCTCGCCCTGCGGCTGCGACTGAAGCCGAAGGGGGCGTTGCCTGGTTACGTCGATGGTGGCTGGTGGCCCAGGTCCCGTGACCTGGCAGTTGAACTGCCGGTGCTGGCCCGGGTGCTCGCTGTCCGGCTGGGTCGTGTCACCGGAATTACCTTCCCACTCGACGCATGGGATACCCCGCCACGACAGATCACTGTGGACGGTGGAATGGTGCGCCTGGAGGGATTCCACCACCAGGACGAACATGTCGTGCGCGTATCCGGCCCGGACCGGCGGCGGATCAGTCTGCTCATGATTCCTCCGGATGCCACCGCGACCGCAGCTCACGACGCCATGATGGCGGCGTCCGGGCGGGACAACGTCGATCAGCCTGCCGACCTCCGGGCCGCGACCGGCGCCGTGTCTGGCGGGACGCAGCCCCGCCTGCGGCTGGTACGCGACGCCGACCAGAATCGATGGGCCACCGATGGCGGGCCGGTGCGCGAACGCGATTAGCCCTTCCTGAAACGTCGCGGCTTCGGCCGCCAACATGACCTCGCGGCACGGCAGGCGCCGCACTGTCCTGTGCGGCAACGCAAAACTCGCCGCGTACGGTTTTCCTTGCAGCACGCGTGCCGCGCGCAGGTCGGGGCTGGGTGGTGAGGCGAACGGGCGCTCGGAATAGCAGGTCAGTTCTTGCGTTGGGCGCGGATCAGGGCGGCCAACGCGAGCAGTGCCAGCACGATCACGGCGACGCCGTAGATTGCCGCCGCGCCGAGCAGGCCGGGACCGTGCACGGTGAGGACGCCTGCGACGACTGCCGGGCCGCCAAAGCCGAGGTAGGAGATCACGTACAGCAGGGACAGCACGCCCGACCGCTCGTGCGGTTGGACTAGGGGCACGACGATGCGGATGCCGCCCTGGAAGCCGCCGCCGAAGCCGAGACCGGCGATCGCGGTGCCGACGAAGAACAGTGGCAGCGAGCCGGTGCCGAGCGCGAGCAGGGTCACGGCGACGCCGGCCAGCAGTGCGACGATGCCTGCGGTCATGACCTTGATCGGCACTGCGTTGCGCAAGGCGATGACCAGGGCGGACGCCACGCCTGCGAAGGCGACCAGGATGAGGCCGCCGAGCACGGTGCTGGCGGAGCCAGCGAGCTTGGCGACGAGGGCGGGGCCGAGCGCGCCGTAGAGGCCAGCCAGGGCCCAGGTGGCGAACAGGACGGGCGCGGCGGCGAGGAAGTGGGCGCGGACGGTGCGCGGGAGTTTGATTTCCGGTTTGAGGCTGGCCAGCGCGCCGGGGACGCGACGGACGGTTTCGCGCATGAACGAGACGCCGAGCGCCTGGAGCAGGAACACCGCCGCGAGCACGTAGTAGACGAGCTGGGTGGGCGCGGGCAGGTAGGTGATCAGCAGTGCGGAGAGCAACGCGCCGCTGCCGGTGCCGATGCCAGGGGCGACGGCGTTGCTCAACTGGCCGCGCTTGGGGTCGATGTCGAGCATGCCCGCGCCGATCGCGCCCAGCGCCGCGCCGGTGGCAATGCCCTGGATGACGCGTCCGACGAGCAGGACCGACACGTCGCCCGCGTTCGCGAACACGATCATGACCGCGACCTGCACGAACAGAGTGACCAGCAGAATGGGTTTGCGACCGACGTGGTCGGAGAGTTTGCCGAGGGTCAGCAGCGCGACGAGCACGGACACCGCGTAGATGCCGAAGATGATCGTGGTGGTGATCGACGAGAAGCCCCAGTGCGCCTGGTAGATCGCGTAGAGCGGGGTTGGGGCGGCGGACCCGGCGAGCAGCGCCACGATCACCGAGGCCAGCAGGACCAGGGCCCGCGTGCCCTGCAGTCGCCTGGGTTTGCGGTGCGCTCTGGTGAGAGCTGGCTTGGCGGCGGCGTGGACCATGGTGCGCACTCCCCGGTGTTGACTACGTCGTACGAGACCTTGAAGTCTCACGAGACCTGAAGGCATCATACGAGCGTGACCGGGACGAAAGACGCGAAGCAGCGTGTGATGCACGCGACCGTGGAACTGCTGCGGGAGGGCGGCCTGCGCGCCGCGGCTCCGGCCGCCATCGCGGACCGGGCCGGGGCCGGGAAGATGTCGCTCTACCGGCACTTCGGCAGCAAGGACGAGCTCATCGCCGAGGCACTACGCGACAACGGCGAACGGTCGCGGGCGTGGATTCTTGGTTCAGCCGACGACGGCGAACCGCGCGAGCGGGTGCTGGCGATCTTCGACCGCATCGCGGAACGGGCCGACCGGGGTGTGCTGCGGCCGTGCGTCTACCTGACGACGCGGCTGGAGGTCGCCGAGCCGGACCATCCGGCTGTCGCGGTGACCGTGGAATACAAGCAGCACGTGGTCGACACGCTCACGGCCTGGCTGCGCGAGATGAACCACCCGGAACCGGAATCGATCGCGCAGGCGATCGCGGCGTTGGTGGACGGCTGCATCGTGCACGCCGTCATCAAGGAGGACGCGCAGCCGGTGCGGGATGCCCGCCGCGCGGCGGAAATTCTGCTCGGGAACTGACACCCGGGTGGCAGGATCGGCGCGGTGAGCGATGCTGATCCACTGACTGAGCGGGAACTTGCGGAGATCGGGGCCAGGGCCGAGATGGCGACGCCCGGCCCCTGGCACGTGCGATACCTCGACGACGCGTACGCCATGAACCTGGTCGCGGTCAGCACGGTGCCCGAAACGGGCGACGGGGAACGGTTGCCGAGGTTCGATCACCGGGAGATCGTGGCGGCGACGTTGATCCAGGAACCGCGGTACGTGGACATCTCGGACGCGAAATGGGACGTCAACGCGAATTTCATCGCGGCGGCCCGGAATGACGTACCTCGGCTGGTCGCGGAAATCTGCCGCCTGCGAGAAATGCTGAACCGCCCGGCCCGGTGAGCACGGAGCCGGGCGGTGTGAACCGGGGGTACACAGACGCGGCACCGCCCGGTCCTCTTGGTTTACCGGGACCGGGCGGCGTCACCGGAAATCAGCTGCCGAGCTTGGAGTTGTAGTCGGCGATCTGCTTGTTGGCGTTGGTCTGCGCGGTGGTCAGCGCGGTCTTGGCGTCCTGGCCCTGGAGCACCGCCGCCTGCATGGCGTTCTCCACGTCCTTGCGGACATCGGGCATCTCACCGACCGAGCAGCCCTGGGTGGCGTAGTCCAGCTTGGTGTTCTGCAGCTGGGTGATGGCCGTTTCGAACTGCGGCTTGGACTGCACCCACTGCTGGTCGGTCGGGTCGGTCAGCGCGGCCTTGCTGATCGGGAAGTACCCGGTCGAGGTGTGCCAGGTGACCTGGCTGGCCTTGCTGGCCAGGAACTTGGTCAGCTCCCACGCGGCGCGTTCCTTTGCGGCGTTGCCGGTCTTGACGTCCCACAGCGATGCGCCACCGATGATCGGGCCGCCGGGGTCGGTGGCGTTGATCTTCGGGAAGAAGCCGGTGGCCACCGTGAACGGGTTCTTGGCACTGGCCGCGCCCTTGGTGAACGAGCCGAGTGAACCGGTGGATTCCAGGCCGATCGCGACGGTGCCCGAGGAGAAGGCGTTGTCACCGTTGTCGGTGTTGCTGTCGAGCTTCTCGGCAAGCCCCTGGTTGGTCATCTGTTGCCACCACTGCAACAGCTTGATGTTGTCCGGGGTCGCCAGGTTCACAGTGCTGGCCCGACCGGTGCGACCGTTGTTGTTGTCGCAGATGGTCTGGTCGGCGATGGCGTTCCACTGCTCGACATACCAGCCGTAGAGGGTCGCGCCGAAGCCGTACTGGACGGTCTCCCCCGGCGTCGCCTTGATCTTCTGGGCGTCGGTCATGATCTCGTCGAGCGTGGTCGGCGGCTTGTTCGGGTCGAGACCGGCCTTCTGGAAGGCTTCCTTGTTGATGTAGAGCAGCGGCATCGACGTGTTGAACGGCATCGAGTAGAGCTTCTTGTCGACCGTGTAGTAACCGGCGATGTTCGGCTGGATGTCGGAGACGTCGTAGTGGTCGGTGTCGATGAACGACTGCATCGGAATCACCGAGTTGGAGTCGATCATGTAGCGGGTGCCGATGTCGTACATCTGCATCAGGTCCGGCCGCTGGCTGGTCGACGCGTTCTTGTACGCGGCCAGCGCGGTGTCGTACTGGCCCTTGTAGTTCAGCGTGACCTTGATCTTGCCGGTGTGCTGGGAGTTGAACTGGTTGACCAGGTTGGTCAGCGCCTGACCGTTGGTGCCGCTCATGGCGTGCCAGAACGTGATGTCGACTTCGCCCTTGCCGTTCAGCGCGTCCGGGCCGGGGGCGGAGGCGCCATTGCTGTTGCTGGAGTCGCCCGAACTGACCGCGGACGAGCAGCCGGCCACGGCGGTCGCGGCGGCAATGAGCAACGCCAGAGCCCCGGCGACGCGGTGTCCTCGCCTGTTCCGCATTACGGTTCCCTTCTCGGTATTACTTCACGGCGCCCGCGGTGAAGCCGCGGACCAGCCAGCGTTGGCCGAAGATGACGAGCAGCAGCGTGGGGATCAGGGTGATGGTCACCCCGGCCAGCAGCAGCGCCTGCTGTGTTCCGTTGCCGTCCGCCTTCAGCGCGAACACGGCTGTCTGCAACGTGTTCATGGCGTTGTTCGACGAGGAGATGATCAACGGCCAGAAGTACATGTTCCAGCCTTGCAGGAACGACCAGACCGCCAACGCCGTGATCGACGGGCGCACGACCGGAACCACGATCCTGAACAGGAAGCGGAGATGTCCACAACCGTCGATCTGGGCCGCCTGGCGCAGTTCGAGCGGGAACTGGCGGAATGCCTGGCGCATCAGGAACACGCCGAACCCGTTGGCCAGGAACGGCAACACCAGGCTCCACTGGCTGTTCTCCAGGTTCAGGCTGCGCACGAACAACGCGTTCGGCACCACGATTGCCTCGTAGGGCACCATGATCGTGGCCATGAACAGCCAGAAGATCGGCCTGCGCAACGGCGTGCGCATGAACACCAGGGCGTAGGCGGCCAGGCAGGATGTGACCACCTGGGCGACCATCATGACCAGGCCGACGAACAGCGAGTTCAGGAACGCGGGCACCAGTGGGACGACGGTTTCGCTCCACGCGGAGCCGTAGTTGGCACCGGTGTACTGGCCGTTGAAGATGCCGGGCGGTTGCCGCACCAGTTCGCCCTCGGGCAGGAACCCGCCGACGACGGTGAGCAGCACCGGGAACAGCAGCACGATCGCGGCCAGCACGAGCCAGACGTAGGTCGCGGTGGACGTGGTCTTGCTGGGGCTGCTCAGTGAACGCCCGCGTCGCGACGCGGGTTTGGACAGGGCCAGGTCGGTCACCGGTAGTGCACCCGCCTCTCGATCACGCCGAACTGCACGGCGGCCAGGATGACGCCGACCAGCAGCAGCACGAGTCCCTGTGCGCTGGCCAGGCCGTAGTCGTTGTTCCCGTTCTCGAACGCGTTGTGGTAGATCGAGAACACCAGGGTCGCGCTGGCGCCGTTGGGTCCGCCGTCGGTGACAACCTGGACTTGACCGAGCGCCTGCAAGGCCGTCAGCGTGGTTGTCACGATCACGAAGAACACGCTCGGCGAGATCATCGGCAGCACGACCGAGCGGAAGTGCCGCAGGCCGGTGGCACCGTCGATCCTTGCGGCCTCAAGCACTTCCTCGTCGACGCCGGCCAGACCGGCGCTGAGCACCAGCAGGTTGAAGCCGGACACCACCCAGGTGGTGACCCAGGCGACGGTGAGCAACGACCAGGACGAGCCCGTTGTCCAGCCGGGCGCGTCGACGCCGAACAGCCGCAACACCCAGTTGACCGGCGACATCGACGGATCCAGCATCAGCAGCCAGATCACGGACGCGGCCGACGCGGAGTAGGCGAACGGCAGGGTGAACAGGGTCCGGAAGGCCCGCATACCGGCCAGCCGCTGGGAGAGCGGCACGGCGAGCAGCATGGGCAGCACGACGCCGACGACCACGACGAACAGCGTGAAGAACAGGGTGTGCAGCAGGACGACGCCGAATTCGGGCGTCAGCAGCTGGGCGAAGTTCGCGCCGCCGACCGAGCGCACCGGGTTACCGTTGATGTCGGTACCCCTGGTGGACAAAAAGATCGCTTGGAACAGCGGAAACACCACGAACACGCCGAGCCCGGCGAGCGCGGGCACGCAGAACACGAGACCGAGCGCCGCTTCGCCGAACGACGGTCGTCGCCGGGCTCGTTGTCGCGGTCTGCCGACGGTGCCCGGCATCGTTCCCGGGCTGGTGGCAGAGGTGATCACGGCCGGAAGTCTGGCCCCATCGGGAAGAACCTGTCAATTGGACGACTGTCCATAGTGTCCACCGACACCCGATGGGGGACTGCCGCGTCATCAACAGTTGACGAACAGGTGTGATCAGTATCGACTCCTCACCTGAGCAGGCATTTCGTTGAGCACGCGCAGGTGATCGCCGGTGAGGTGCACGTCGACGGCGTTCGCGCGGCCGAGGTCGGCGATGCCTGCGTTGTGGGTCAGGCTCTCCGGCGCGAAACGCGGGTGGTGCGCACGGCCGCCGGTGCCGGTGCGGTAGCCACGTCGTTTGGCTGTACACCGCGCGGCTACGTTGCCAGCGTCTGCTGTGAACTGCTGGTTGTCGGCGACGTTGCCGGGCGCGTCGCGGTGAGCTCGGCAGGTCTGGTGCTCGACCACTGCGCGATCCTGTTCACGCCAACGTCCCGCGCGGCAACGGCACCAGACCTGCGCCAGGCTAGCCGAGCCCCTTCAGGAACGAGATCACCGCATCTCGCCCGGCATGGCCGAGCTCGCGGTTCTGGATGGAGTGCGACGCACCGGGCACGATCACCAGCTTGCCGTCCGGTGCCGTCGCCGCTTCCTGCTTCGCCCATTCCATCGGGGTCGACAGGTCGTGGTCGCCGTCGATCAGCAGGACCGGCACGTCGGGCAGGCGACCGCCGACGTTCGAACCTGGCTTCTCCACCGGCCAGTACCGGCAGGTCTGGTCGAAGCCCTGGCCGACCGCGACCGCCTGGGTGTAGGGCCACACCGCCGACGTCGGCAGCAGCCGCTGGGTCACGGCCAGCGCGGGCGCGCGCAGCACCGGCGGAGTCGCGGAGGTGCCCCACGCGAACCGCATGTCCGCGCACAACGTCGCCGCGTGCGTCGCCGAACTGAACGAGCCGTAGTCGTCGTACGGGTCCGCTGGCCCGAGCATCTGCAACAACTGGTTCAGTGCGGCCGGATTGCCGTCGCGCGCCGTGTGGATCGCGTCGATCACGTCACCGGTGCCTGGCGGCAGGTCGGGCGGGTTCGCGTTGCGGTAGCTCGGATCGACGAACTCGTAGGTCACCAGCATGTCGAACAGCAGCACGCCATCCGAGGTCGACCGCGACCGGACCAGGTCAGCGAGATCCTGTGCCGGATCGAATCCGCACGCGGGCGCGGTGGCGCACGCCAGCCGCAACACTCGCGCCTGTGCCTGTAAACCGGTGAGATACAGCGAATCCGCCGCTGTTGCCTCGTGCGGCAACACCGAGTCCAGCACGAGTCCGTTCACGTTCGCCGGATGCGCCAACGCATACCGCTCGGCGACGAACGTGCCGTACGAGACACCGTCGACCACCATCTTGTGCACGCCCAGCGCCTGGCGCAGCTGGTCGAGATCGGCGACCGACTCATCGGTGCGGTAGAACGGCGCGGTCGCGCCCAACTGCTTCGCGCAACTGGTCACCGCGTCCGGTGTGGGCACCGCGATGTCCGAGCTGCCCACCTGCCCCTGCAACGCCGTGCAGTTGAGCCCGCCGAACTCGCCGGTGCCCCGCTGGTCGACGTAGACCCACTGGTAGTCCTTGGCCACCTCGGGCATCCGCTGCTCGGTGATGCGCTCGGCTCCGCCGACGTCCCCCTGCCCCGGTCCACCGCTCAGAAACAGCAGCACTCCCTTGGGCGCACCGACGTTGTTCTCGGCGGCAACCTGGAGTTGCAACGTGCCCGGCACCCGGCCGCTGTAGTCGATCGGCACCGTCAACGTCGAACAGGTGAAGTCCGGCTGATCCGCGCACGGATGCGCGCCGGTCAGCAGTGGACCACCCGATGTCGTCGTGGCGGCCGCTGCCGGAACCGCCGCTGCCAGCGCCAGTCCGAACGCGATTCCCGCTACCCACAGTTTTCGCCCCATGACATCGGGAATACCAGACGAGCGTGGCGACCGCTACGGGATTTCGTAGGCGTAGTCGGTGAGCGGAAAAGTGCCTGCTTCCCGGTTGCTCGTCACGACCGGCGTCGGCCGCAGCAGCGCGGCTTCGCCATGCGGGTTGAAGTAGTAGCTGCGCGCGGTCGCGCAGTTGCCCCGATAGAACACCGAATCGTCGAGCTTGCGGGTCATCCGGTCCAGGAACGCGTCGTTGGCTTGTTCGGTGACCTCGAAAACGTCCGCGCCCCGCCGGTCGAGTTCACCGAACAGCCGCGCCATGTGCGTCATCTGCGCCTCGACGGTCCAGAAGAACGACAACCCGGTGTACGCGTACGGGCTGTTGAGGTTGATCAGGTTCGGGAACCGCGGCACGGTCATGCCCGCGTATGCCTGGAACCGGTTCGCCCGCCACCACTTGCCCAGATCGCGCCCGTCCCTGCCGATGACCTCGATCGCCGGGAAGTTGGCCTCCCACAAGTCGAATCCGGTCGCCAGGACGAGCACGTCGATCTCGGTTCGGTGCCCGTCGGCGGTCACGATCGCGTTCGGTTCGATGTGGTCGATGGTGCCGGTTTCCAGGTGCACGCCGGGTTTGTTGAACGTGCGGTAGTACGCGTTGGAGAACGTCGGCCGTTTACAGCCGAACGAGTAGCGCGGCGTGAGCGCACGCCGGGTGCGTGAATCCCGGACCTGTACCCGCAGCTGCGCCCGAGCCGTCAACTCGGCGACCCGGTTCGCCAGGTGCGCTTGGCGGTAGTGCAGCACACCGACCACCGACAACGCTTCCAGCGCGGAGGAGTTGATCAGGCGCGCCGCGCGCTGGGTGGCGGGCAATGCCGCGAACAACCGGCGCACCGGACGCGGGATGCGTGCGTCGATCTTGGGCACCACCCAGATCGGCGTGCGCTGGTAGACGGTCAGGTCGGCGACCTCGCGAGCCAACTCGGGGATGAGTTGCACCGCGGTCGCCCCGGTGCCGATGATCGCGGCGCGCTTGCCTGTCAACTCGACGTTGTCATCCCAGTCTGCGCTGTGAACCACCGCGCCACAGAAGCTGTCGATGCCGGGGATGTCAGGTTTCTTCGGCTGCGACAGGAACCCGGTCGCGGTGACCAGAAACCGCGCCGACAACGTCTCACCGCCAGCCAGCGCGACATCCCAGCAACGCGTTTCATCGTTCCAGGTCGCCCCGGTGACCGTGCTGCCGAACCGCATACGACGGCGCAGATCGTATTTTTCCGCGACGTGTTCGGCGTAGCGCTTGAGCTCGGCGCCCGGCGCGAACACCCGCGACCAGTGCGGATTGGCTTCGAAGGAGTAGGAGTAGGTCACCGAGGCGATGTCCACGGCAAGTCCGGGGTACCGGTTGACGTGCCAGGTGCCGCCAAGGTCGTCCTCGCGGTCGAGGATCACGTAGTCGTGCAGGCCGAGCCGGTCGAGTTGGATGGCCGCGCCCATCCCGCCGAATCCGGCGCCCACGATCACCGCGTCCCGATGTCCGTTCACGCGCTTCGCTCCCTGCCGCGCGCCTGCTCGTCGATCGCGCGCTGATAGCCGTCCCTGGTGGCGTGGTCGATCGAGGTGAGGGCGCGGCGGTCGCCGACGATGCGCCTGCCGAACCGGAGCACGGGTTCTGGGACGAGCGCCGAGACCACGTCCCACCCGGCGAGGTAGCCGGGCACCGGGATTTCGGCCCGTCGATGGGTCACGCTGGCCAGTACCGCCGTGGCGACGTCGTCCGGATCGACCGTGGGTATACCGCGACCGAGCGGAACCCCCGAGGCAAGCCGGGTCCGCACCGCCGAGGGCAGCACCGCGCTCACGCTCACCCCGTGCCGCGCGTACTCCTCGCGTACCGCAAGGGAAAGCCCGAGCGCGGCGAACTTGCTGCCGTTGTACACGGCCATTCCCGGAATGGGCACCTTGCCCGCCATCGACGCGACGTTGACAACGTGCCCGCGCCCCCGCTCGATCAGGTGTGGCAGCACGGTTCGCATGCCGTTGATCAGGCCCCACACGTTCACGTCGAACGTGGTGTGGCTGACCGCATCGGACTCGGTGAGGAAATCGCCGAGCGGCATCACGCCCGCGTTGTTGACCAGCACGTCGATTTTGCCGTGCGCGGCGAGCGCCGCATCGGCGAACGCGGTGAAGGAGCGGCGGTCGGTGACGTCGAGCGGGTGGGCACGCGCGCCGGGGCCGATGCCAGTCGCGGTCTGTTCGGTGACGTCGAGGTCGAGGTCACCGAGCCAGACCGTGGCGCCGCGCCGCGCGAAACGACCGGCGGTGGCCGCGCCGATGCCCCGGCCACCGCCGGTCACCAGCACCACGGCGCCATCGAGAGAGATCGTCGGGTACCGCATCCGGTTCGCCTCCGATTTCAGATACGGACTGTATCTGGATTCGGAGCGTATGTGGGATCGAGTAGGGTGTCAACGTGCCTCGACTGACCCGCGCGGAGAGCCAGGCGCGCACCAGGGCGCGCCTGCTGGAAATCGCGCGCCCGATGTTCCTGCGCGACGGTTACGCGGCGACGTCGCTGGACAAGGTCGCCGACGCCGCCGGGTACACGCGCGGCGCGGTCTACTCGAACTTCCGCAACAAGGACGAGCTCTGCATGGCAGTGCTCGACGAGATCCGCGCGGAGCGGGCGGGCGACATCCTCGCCATCCTCCACGCGACCACTCTGGACGACCGGATCGAACGGTTCGAGGCGTGGGCCGAGAACGTGATCGGCGATCCAGGCTGGACCAGGCTGGAGCTCGAATTCGGTGTGCAGGCCAGCGCCGACGAGAAACTCCGCGAGGAACTCGGCGCCCGCATCGTCGGCCTGACCGAGTTGATCGCCGAAGGCGTCCGCACCTTCCAACAGATCGACGGCGCCCAACTCGCGCTGCCCGCCGAGGAGATCGGCGTCGCACTGCTCAGCCTCGGCGTCGGGCTGGGCGTGTTCCGCTCGATCGAACCGAAGCTGCCGGTCGGCGCCCTCGTCAACACCCTGCGCGTACTGACCGGGCTACCGGCTACCTCGTAAGTAGCTGCCCCACTCCCTGGTGGTGGTCCGTCCGCTGCGCAGCGCCTGGATCAGTTGCAGCGCGACCTCACCGACCGCCCACAGGGCAATGGCGAACTACAGAGTGAGTCTCACTCGTTCACGGTAATCCCGCGCCCGGTCAGATAGCCGGTGTCGTGTGCTTTTCCTGGCGGGACAATGGCAAGCGGCCCTCCGGTCCGGCGTGCGACCCAGGATCGGTGGAACGGGCTGCCGGGCGCGAGCGCGTCGCGGGTGCTCGGCTCGGCGGGGTCCACCGGGCACACCACCGCGGGCCGCGACGCGCGCACGTCCGGCCCGGCCGCGATCAACTCGGCGATCGCCTGCGCGGTGGGTTTGCGCTGGTGGTCGATGGTGAAAAGACCCAGGTCGTACTCCCGGTCAGGAAAGTCGAGCAGCGCCCGGTCGACGTCGTGCGAACACCACCAGGTGATGCCGTGCAGGGCCGGGTTGTGCCACACCGATTCGATCGTCGCCCTCGTGAACTCGGCGGCGGAGTCGGCGGGTACGTCCGGTAGCGGCGCACCGAACTCCTGCAACCACACCGGCCGGTCCACCACGTCGGTTGCGGCCTGCGCCAGTTCGACCAGATAGTCGGCGTGGGTCAGCGTGGCCGGACCGAGCGGACCGTCCACGTCGGACACTCCGTTGAACACCCAGGAGTGCACGCTGGTGATGTCGCCGAGCCGGGCGGCGTCGGCGGCGCCGAAGGGGTGCTTGGGTGCGTAGAACGCGTCGTCGTACAGCGAGTAGATGTGTGACAACCCCGGGGCTACAGCACGGGCGGCGTCCAGCAACTCGACCGCCCAGGAGCGCGAGTCCGCGAGCTCGGTGGGGTTCGCCGGCCACAGGTTGTTGACCTCGTTGCCCAACGTCACCGCGAAAACGTTCGGCTTCGCGGCAACGGCACCGGCGAGCACCCGCACGTACTCGACGAGCCCGGACCGCACGACCGGATCAGTGAACACGCTGGCCTGGTGCCAGGTCAGCACCCACGACGGCAGGAAGTCGAAACTGGACAGATGCCCCTGGATCAGGTCGACCGACACGTCCAGGCCGAACTCGGCGGCGCAGTCGATCATGGCGAGCACGTCGTCGATCGCGCGGGCGCGGATCAGGCCGCGGTTGGGCTGGATCCACGGCCAGATCGGGAAGATCCGCACGTGGTCGAGGCCGAGCGCGGCGAGATCGGCGAAGTCACGGCGCACGGCATCCTGGTCGAAGTCCAGCCAGCTGTAGAACCAGCCAGACGACGGCACGTAGTTCGCACCGAAGCGCAGTGAATTCCGTTCCGGTCGGATACGCACCGGCCACTACCTCCTGAACTAAAACGATTTAGCTGACGAGCGGAATCATTTCGCAGGCAATCCGGTGCTCTCCCGGACCACCAGCTCCGGCATGGGCGCCTGGACGCTCTCGGCCGCGCCGTCGACCGCGCGCAGCATGGTCCGCGCGACCAGTTCACCCAGTGCGAAGGTGTCGCGGCTCAGGGCGGTCAGCGCGGGATGCATCATCCTGGCCAGCACCGAGTCGTCGAACGCGACGATGGACAGGTCGTGCGGCACCGACAACCCCATCTCGATGGCCACACCGAGGCCGGCGACCGCCATCACATCGCTGTCGTAGACGATCGCGGTCGGTCTCGGTCGCCGCGCGAGCAGTCGCCTTGTGACCTCGGCGCCCTGCTCGTCGGAGAAGTCCGTTGTGGTCGAGGTGGCGCCGACCAGGTCGAGTTCGCTGGCGGAGTCGCGCAGTGCCTCGATGCGCCTGCGGGTGTGCCAGAACTCGGGCGACCCGGCGACGTGCGCGATCCGCTGGTGGCCGAGGGCGGCGAGGTATTCGACGATGCGCAGCATGGCCGCGCGGTCGTCGACCCAGACGTTGGGCAGGGACTCCAGTGGCCCAGCGCCACCGAGCACGACGGCGGGCAACCGGGACCGTTCGAGTTCGGCGACGCGCGGATCGTCGGCGCGCAGGTCGAACAGGACGACGCCGTCGACGTGGTTGGCCGAGCGCCATTTGCGGTAGGTCTCCACCTCGGCCGCGATGTCCTCGACGATCAGCAGTTGCAGCCCGACGCCCTGGCCGGACAGTCCGGCCTGCAATCCGGAGACGAGCTGGGCGAAGAATGGTTCGACGCCGAGAGTGCGCGCCGGTCGTGCGGACACCAGGCCGATCATGTCGGCTTTCGCACCGCTCAACGCTTTCGCCGCACTGTGCGGGTGCCAGCCCATCTGCTCGGCGATCTCCAGGATCCGCGCCCTGGTCGCCTCGCTGACGCCGGCCCGCCCGTTGAGCGCGAAGGACACCGCGCCGATGGAGACTCCGGCCCGCGCCGCGATGTCCCCGATCGTCGGCCTCGCCATGTTCCCGCGCCTCTCTCGTTCGCCACGCACCGAAATGGCAGGCTCGACCAGCAAAAGCAGCGGCGTCCTTCCTCTTGACAGCGCCGTATGCTATTTCGCATAGTTCCACGACTAAAGCGCTTTAGCAACCATGAGCGCTCGTCGCACAGCGGGTTATGCGGCGTGGCTTCCCGCGGTTTCGACAGGAGAGTGTTGATGCACGGCAGGCTCAGGTATTTGGCGGTCGCCGCGGGCGCGGCCACCGCGCTGCTCGTGGTCACCGGCTGCGGTGTCGGCAGCGGCAGTGACAGCGGCGCGAACACCAGCCAGACGGTCGCGGCGAACGCGCCGATCAAGGGCTCGATCACCTTCCAGACCTGGTCGCTCAAGAACCAGACATTCACCCCCTACTTCAACTCGCTGATCTCCGCGTTCGAGGCGAAGAACCCCGGCACCACCATCAACTGGATCGACCAGCCCGGCGACGGCTACCAGCAGAAGGTCGCCAGCCAGGTCTCCAGCAAGACCCTGCCCGACGTGGTCAACCTCCCGCCCAACATCGCCTATCCGCTGGTCACCTCCGGCAACCTGCTCGACCTGAGCAAGAACGTGCCGACGCTGGGCCAGGACTACGTCCAAAGTGGACTTGACGCCTACAGGTTCCCCGGCGCCTCCGGCGAGTACGGCTTCCCCTGGTACCTCGGCGCCGAACTGAACTTCTGGAACAAGGCGATGTTCACCAAGGACGGGCTCAACCCGAACTCGGTGCCCAAGAACCTCGATGACCTGTTCACCCAGGCCAAGACCATGCACGACGGTTCGGCAGGCAAGGACTACCTGATCAGCACGATCCCGGGCCTGAACCTCATCGTCCAGGCCGGCGGCCCGCTGATGAACTCCGACTTCACCAAGTTCATCTTCAACAACGACAAGGTCGCGGCCCTGCTCGACAAGTACACGGCCGCCTTCAAGGCCGGATACATGCCGCCCGACGTGCTGACCAACACCTACGAGGGCAACAACGCGCTGTTCCTCAAGCAGGAAGTGGGCTGGACGACCGGTCAGGGCAACGAGGTCACCAAGGTCGCGGAGACCAACCCCGACCTGGCCCCCAGCATCATCCCGTCCCCGTCCTTCGGCCCGGCCAACCTCAACGTCCAGGGCATCTCGGTGTCCGCGAAGAGCGCGAACCTGCCGCTGGCGCTGGCCTTCGCCAAGTTCGTGACCGACAACGACAACCAGGTCGCGTTCATCAAGCTCGCCCCAGGCTTCCTGCCCGGCACGACCGCGGCCGCGAAGGACCCGGCCTACGCCAAGAGCGACGGCACCAACGCGGGCGACTCGGCCGTCATCGGCTACCAGGACATGCAGCACGCGGTCAACTACACCCCGCCGGTGTGGTCCGACCAGATGAACACCGACCTCAACCAGCAGATCTCGTTGGCGATCAGCGGTCAGAAGTCGTCGAAGCAGGCCCTCGACGACCTGGTCAACCAGTTGAACCAGTTGCTGACCAACTGACGTGACCCCGCCGGGCGCCCCGCCGATCGCGAGACGCCCGGCGAGACGAGGACTCGCACACATGCGCTACCACCGTTGGTATTCCCCGTGGCTGCTGGTGATTCCCGCGCTCGGCCTGGTCACGCTGTTCAGCATCTGGCCCGCGATCAACACCGGCGTGCTGTCCTTCACCAACGTCCGCCAGATCTCCGGCGGACGCTTCGTCGGATTCAGCAACTACGTCGCCATGTTCTCCGACCCGCAGCTGGTCAACGCGCTCATCAACACCCTGATCTACGTGGTGATCTGCGTCCCGCTGCTGACCGTCCTGCCGCTGCTGCTGGCCATCCTGGTCCAGCGCACCATCCCGTTCATCGGCTTCTTCCGCACCGTCTTCTACTTCCCGGTCGTCGCGTCGGCCGTGGTCGTCGCGGTGATCTGGCAGTGGCTGCTGGACAGCCGCGGCCTGGTCAACGGACTGTTGCAGGACCTGCACCTGACCCAGCAGGCCGTCCCGTTCCTCACCGGTCGCTGGCTGCTGCTGTTCAGCGCCATCTCGCTGACCGTGTGGAAGGGCCTCGGCTACTACATGATCATCTACCTCTCGGCGCTCGCCAACGTGCCGCAGGAACTGCACGAAGCAGCCGCCGTCGACGGCGCGGGCGGGGTGCGCCGCTTCTTCGCGGTCACCCTCCCCGGTGTGCGCGCCACGACCATGCTGGTCGCGATCCTGGTGATGATCTCCGCGATGCGCATCTTCACCGAGCTCTACATCCTCGGCGGCCGGACCGGCGGCATCGGCGGCAACGACTCGTCGATCGTGCTGCTCATCCAGAACTCCGCGTCCGGCATCAACGCGCGCCTGGGCTACGCGTCCACGCTGAGCGTGTTCCTGTTCGCGATCACCGTGCTCCCGATGCTGGTGCTGTCCAGGCTGAACCGGAGGGCCGAGGCATGACCGCGACCATGAGTGACCAGGTCCTGGCAACCACAGGTTCACAGCAGCCCAAACGGCAGCGTTCCCGCAGTTTCAACTCGCCGACCAAGTGGGGCCTGGCCGTCCGCTACCTGCTGCTGCTGATCGTCCTGGTGATCACCATCGGCCCGATGCTCTGGGAGCTGTCCACCTCGCTCAAGAGCGTCACCGAGGACGTCTACACGACAAACCCGAGTTTCGTCCCCCAGCACCCGACCCTGTCCAACTACGGCAGGGTCGCCCAGGTCATCCCGGTGCTCAAGTTCGCGGGCAACTCGCTGATCGTCGCCATCCTGGACGTCGGCGGCAACGTGATCGGCGCGTCCATCGCCGGCTTCGCCCTGGCCCGCCTGAACTTCCGGGGTCGCAAACTCGTCCTCGGCGTCTTTCTGTCCACTTTGGTCCTGCCCGCCGAGGTCACCATCGTCTCCCAGTTCCAGACGGTCACCAACCTCGGCCTCGGCAACACCCTGCTCGGCGTCGCGCTGCCCGGCATGATCGGCGCCATCAACGTCCTGCTGATGCGCAACGCCTTCCAGGCGATCCCCGGCGAGATCGACGCCGCCGCCATCCTCGACGGCGCCAACGTGTGGCAACGCCTGCGCTACATCGGTCTGCCTGCGGTGAAAGGCATCCTCAGCGTGGTGGCGATCCTGTCGTTCATCGGCGCGTGGGACGACTTCCTGTGGCCGTTGCTCGTCCTCCAGGACCCCAGCAAGCTCACCCTGACCGTGGGTTTGGCGTACCTCCAGGGCCAGTTCACCGTCGACCCCAGAACGTTGGCGGCGGGCGCGATGGTCGCGCTGGTGCCCATTCTGATTCTGTTCCTTGCACTGCAACGGTTCTTCTTCCGAGGCGTCGGCGAGGGCGCGGTGAAGGGTTGAGCATGATCAGCATCGACGCGGTCGAATCCACCGAATGCTTCATCGGCAGCGAGGAAAACCCGCGACAAGTCCTCCGTGTAACGGTCACCCGCGACCTGACCGACGCCACTCCCCTCACCATCACCGGCGCCGCCAACACCACCGGCACCGCCAACATCCCGCCCGGAACCGGCCCGGCCACCCTGGAAATAGGCGTCACCACAACGGCAACACCCGGCGAAGCCATCCCCATCACCATCGCCGCGGCCAACGCGCGCAGCGAAAGCACCCTGGTCGTCGCCGAACCCGGCTGGACGATGTACCTGGTCTCGCACTTCCACTACGACCCGGTCTGGTGGAACACCCAAGCCGGCTACACGGCCACCTGGGAACTGCAAGGCAACGACGGCAGCACCCGCCCGGTCTGGGAACACAACGGCTTCAACCTGGTCCGCGCGCACATCGAGATGGCCATCGCCGACGACGACTACACGTTCGTGCTGGCCGAGGTCGACTACCTCAAGCCGTTCTGGGACCTGCATCCCGAATACCGCGACGTGCTCAGCAACCTGATCGCGGCAGGCCGCGTCGAGATCATGGGCGGCACCTACAACGAGCCCAACACCAACCTGACCGGCTCGGAAACCACCATCCGCAACCTGGTCTACGGCGTCGGCTACCAGCGCGACGTGCTCGGCGCCGACCCGCACACCGCCTGGCAACTCGACGTTTTCGGCCACGACCCCCAGTTCCCCGGCCTGGTCGCCGACGCTGGCCTGTCCAGCACGTCCTGGGCACGCGGCCCGTTCCACCAGTGGGGCCCGATCCTGTCCAAGTTCAACGAGGCCACCGGCGACGCCCGCAACATGCAGTTCCCCGCCGAGTTCGAATGGCTCTCGCCGTCCGGCAACGGCGTGCTCACCCACTACATGCCCAACCACTATTCCGCGGGCTGGTGGATGGACTCCTCGGCGACCCTCGCCGAGGCCGAGCAAGCCGTCTACGACCTCTTCCTGGCCCTGAAGCCAGCGGCGGCAACGAAAAACACGCTGCTCCCGGTCGGCACCGACTACACCCCACCCAACAAATGGGTCACCGAGATCCACCGCGACTGGAACGCCCGCTACGTGTGGCCGCGCTTCGTCTGCGGCAACCCGCGTGAATTCTTCGCCGCCGTCCGCGCCGAGTTCGACAACCGCGGGTTGTCACCGAGCCCGCAAACCCGGGACATGAACCCGATCTACACCGGCAAGGACGTCTCCTACATCGACACCAAGCAAGCCCAGCGCGCGGCCGAAACGGCAGCGACCGACGCCGAGAAACTGGCCGCGTTCGCGTCGGTCCTCGGCCTCGGCGCGTATCCGCACACCGCGCTGGACAAGGTCTGGCGCCAACTCGCCTACGGCGCCCACCACGACGCGATCACCGGCTCCGAGTCCGACCAGGTCTACATCGACCTGCTCACCGGCTGGCGCGAAGCCCACGACCTGGCCGACCAGGTCCGCACCAACGCCCTGGCCGCCCTACTGTCCCAGACAGACACGACAGGCACCGGCACCGCGATCACCGTCACCAACACCCTCGCCTTTCCCAGAACAGATCTGGTGCGCATCACCGTCGAAAACGGCGGCACCATCACGGACCCCGACGGCAACGAACTCCCCACCGTCGTGGAAAGCCGCGCAGGCAACAACGTCACCCTGGCCTTCGTAGTCCGAGACGTCCCCTCACTTGGCTGGCAAACCTGTCGCCTGACCCCCGCCGCACCCTCGGCATGGACCCGGTCCCCCGGAACCACCATCGCCAACGCCCACTTCACCATCACCGCCGACCCAGCCCGCGGCGGCGCACTGACCAGCATCCGCGAACTGGCGACCGGCCGCGAACTCCTGCGCGACGGCCACCTCGGCAACGAACTGCGCCTCTACGAGGAATACCCGGCCCACCCCGAATTCGGCGAAGGCCCGTGGCACCTGGTCCCGTCCGGCCACGTGGTTTCCTCGGCAACCGCCGAGGCCGAATCCGTACAGGTAGAGGAAAGCCCGGCAGGTGCCCGGCTCACCATCACCGGCACCGTCGACAACCTCCGCTACGAACAGCGGATCACCCTCTGGCACGGCCTCGACCGCGTCGAGTTCCGCACCCGGGTGCTGGAGTTCTCCGGCGCGGATCGACTGCTCCGCGTCAAGTTCGCCGCCGACGTGCCTGGTGCCCGGCCGGTGTCGGAGGTCGCGGGCGCCGTGATCGCGCGCGGTTTCGGCATCATCGACGTGGACAGCGCCCAGGCGCCCTGGACCCTCGACAACCCGGCGAACACATTCTTCGCGCTCAGCAGCACCGCGCGGCTACAGCTGCGCGACACCAACGGCGAATCCGTCGGCAATGCCGCCATCGCGGTGGCGGAGATCGTGGTGACCGACCTCGACCACGCCGCCGAGCACGCCCGCGACCTGGTGATCGCCCTTGGCCGGATCGGCGTCACCGCGACAACGTCCACCGCGCACGGCGCCCGCTACGGTTGGCTGCGCGTCGACTCGAACCTGCCCGACGTCCGGATCGTCCTGGGTGGTCCGGACGTCAACCCGGTTGCCGAGGCCGTCCTGGCGCACGGTGGCGCGGAAGAACTGAAGCGCCAACTGGCCGACCGCGGCGCGGCCCGACTCCTCGTCCCGGCCAAGACCACGGTGGAGGAAGCCTGGGTGGCCAACGCCGACCTGCGCGGTCCCGACGCGCTCCCCACCCTGATCATCGCCGGTGCCGACAACGCACGATTGGCAGCGGAAATAGCCGCTGTAACCGCCGAGTTCACAGCAACAACCTCAGCGACAGCGACGATCGCCGCCACGCCGAACCCGCTCACCCTCCTCGACGATCACACCGTCGGCCTGCTCACCTACGGCCTCCCCGGCTTCGCCGTCGATCCCACCGGTGCCCTGCACATCTCCCTGATGCGCTCGTGCACCGGTTGGCCATCGGGTATCTGGCTGGACCCACCCGTGCGCCGCACCCCGGACGGATCCGCGTTCCAGCTCCAGCACTGGACGCACGACTTCGACTACGCCCTGGTCTCCAGCACGGGCGACTGGCGCGACGCCGACCTGGTGGCGCGCGGCAGCGAGTTCTCGACCCCGTTGCTGGCCACCGTCACCGACACCCATCCCGGTCCACTGCCGCCAACCCACTCGCTGCTCACCGTCGAGCCGGCGCGGCAGGTCCAGGTGCAGACGGTGAAAGCCACCGGCAACCCGCACGCCACAGGCACCGCTCCAACCGACAACCCCGGGTTGACACTGCGCCTGGTGGAGACAACCGGCAAACCCGCCACCGCAACGGTGTCGACCCCGTTCGGCTGGACCACGGCGGCGGAAACCGATCTCCTCGAACAACACCCCCGCCAGAGCCTGTCCACCGACCCCGACATCACCCTCGACCTGACCGGCTCCCGCATCGCAACGGTCGTGGCGACTCCGGCTCGGGCCGAGGCGCCGAGTAGCAACCCGCTCGGACTGACCACCGAAATCGCCCAGCCGATCTACACCCGCTACTGGCTGCACAACCGGGGCCCGGCACCCGCCGGTTTTCTCCCGGTCAGCGTCGCCGCTGATCCCACCGTGCACCGGATCGCGCCCGGCGGCGCCGCCACCGGCGCGGTCGTGCTCGCCAGCCACCTGCGCGACGAGCCCGTCGAGTCAACAGTTGACGTGCTCGTGCCCGCCGGGTGGACCGCAGACCCGGGTACCCGACCGGTGCGACTGGCCGAGCGCGGACACACCAGGTTCCCGTTGACCGTGACCGCACCCACCGACGCCGAACCCGGACTGTATTTCGCCCGCGTGCGGCTGCCGGTGGGCGCGGACCTGTTGGAGGACGTGATCACCATGGTGGTGCAGGGCGGAGCGGCCGACGACATCATTCCCCCACCGGCAGGCCCGGAGATCAACCACGCCGAGCAGTTGCAGGGCACCACCGCCGACACTGCCCGCCCGGTCGGCCTCGACCTGTCGGTCGTCACCGAATCGGTCGACGTGACCTGCGGCGAGAAGGCAATGCTCACCATCCGCGCGACCAGCTTCGCGGCCGCCGACATCGACGGCGAGGCGATGGTGGTGAGTCCGTGGGGCACCTGGCACCTGATCGGCCCGTACACCAACGGTTTCCACGTGCCGGCAGGCGCGTCAACCGACGTGTCCTTCGAAGTGGTCGCACCGGCGCACGCCCAACCCGGCACCTGGTGGGCGATGGTGAAACTGATGTGGTTCGGCCGGGTGCAGTACAGCCCCGCGATCCCGGTCCGGGTGCATCTGCCGTGACCAACGCGGCGCTCGCGCAACGAAGCGCGACGGTGATCGGCTGGATCGACGACCAGCCGATCACCAGGACGCGCCTGGACGACCGCCTGGCGGTCCTGCGCGCTGGTCAAGGCGCGGCCACCCTCCCCGCGCCGGACACCCGCGAGGGCCGGCAGCTGGTGCGCTGGACCGCGCACGTGCTGTTCACCGAGCACCTCTGCGCCGCGTGGGCCCGACAACACGAGGTGCCCATCGGCGAGCCGGTCGCCTTGGACGCGTTGAGCGCCATCCAACTCGGCTCGATCACCGCGGCGGCTTGGCGTACCCATCCGGCCGTCAGCGCCGTCTACCGCGCGGTCATCGACGACGACATCGAGGCAACGCGGCCGGACGTGGCACAACAGTGGCTGCTCCGCACAGCCAGCGGCCCGACCCCGGAAGCCGCCTGCGTGGCCGAACCGGTCTCCATCGGCTGGACCACTCTCACCGACCTACCCCTCGCCATCGCGGCGGCGGCCCGTGACACGGCGCGCTCCGCACCGGTCGCCTCGGGCGGGGCATGGCACGTGGTCTTCGTCGACGAGGTCGACGTCCGGCCGGTCGCCGGACCACCGCCGATCCGGCGGGCGGGCACGGCGTTGCGGGCGTTCGCGCGCTGGCTGGACCAGCAACGCGCGAGGTCCGTTCGGGTGGCGGACGGATTCGAACATCCAGGGGATCCCGGGCAGCCGGACAACACCCATCAGCACTGAACTGGCTATTCGTCCACATTGGAGGTTGGCTCATGGCAGGTCTGAAGTCGGGGATGATCGCGGCAGCCGCGATCACATTAGTGGCGTTCGGCGCGGCCGGAACGGCGAACGCGAGCCCGAGCGTGTCCGGTAACCAGCACGTTGTCGCCTACTACCAAACCCAGTACAGCAACGGCAGCTACGTGTCACCACTACCGCTGGGCGGCATCGCCACCGATGTCGAGGTCGCCGCGATCCACCTCAACGACGACGGCACGCTGCACATCAACGACAACCCGCCGACCGACTCGTCGTTCAACCAGATGTGGTCGGACCTGGGCTCGTTGCAGAGCTCCGGGGTACGGGTCGAAGCCATGCTCGGCGGCGCGGGCGGTGACTCGTACGCGAACCTGGCCAACAACTTCGACCAGTATTACGCGACGCTCAAGAACTTCCTGAGCACCTACCACTTCAACGGGATCGACCTCGATATCGAAGAGTCGTTCTCACTGGCCAACACCGAGCACCTGATCACCCAGCTGCGCTCGGACTTCGGCTCCGGCTTTACGATCCTGATGGCGCCGGTCGCCAGCGACCTCAGCGGCGGATCGGAGTTCTCGGGCGGCTTCTCCTACTCGCAACTGGAGAGCGACGTCGGGTCGGACATCAACTGGTACAACGCGCAGTTCTATTGCGGTTGGGGCGACCTCTCCAGCACCTCGGACTATGACGCGGTGATCGCCAACGGGTTCCCGGCCAGTCAGGTCGTGGCCGGAACCGTCACCAACTCGGCCAACTGCTCCGGTTACGTGGACCCGGGCACGTTGGCGGGCACGCTGTCCTCGTTGGCCGGTAAGTACTCCGACTTCGCCGGGGTCGCTGGTTGGGAGTACTTCAACGCGGTGCCGGTCGACAACGGGGGCCCGCAAAGCTGGTACGCCGCGGCGGGCAACGCCCTCTGATGTGAACCTGGCGACTACACCACATCGGTAGCTGTGAACCCGGTGACCGCACGTGGCCTCGGTCGAAGCACGCACTGAGGCCGCGTGCGGCGCTGGTAGGAAACTGCCGCGACGCCCCGCCACGTCGCGAGCGTGGCGCAGCGCGGCGGCAGGCACCTCCCGCGCGGTTGTCCACCGGTCCCCCCTGCGGAGGGATGCGCGGTCAGCCGTGTCCGGGGATGAACTCACGCACGGCCGACTGCCGGAGGGGCTGCTGGGCCGGGTCACCGGGTCCGGCGGCGATCGGTTCGAGCACGAGCCCGGTGTGGTCGCCGAGGTCGTATCGATCGGCGATGCGACCGGCGAACCAGCGGTCGCAGCCGGTCAGGATCGGCAATCCGCCCGGCCCAGCGGTCCAGCCGCAGTGCGCGAACTTGTCGATGCAGTCGCCGGTCGTGGTGGCGAACAGCGCGGCGAGACCGTGGTGTTCCTCGCCTAGCGCGTGCACGGCGAGCAGTTCGGCGGCAGCGGCGACGCGGGTGGTGTGGTTGGCCTTGGCCAGGCAGACCAGGTAGCGGACCGGGTTCACCGCGCACTGGGTGAGGAACCCGACGAGACAGCCCGCGCGCACGCCGTCGACTGAGGTTGTCACCGCGAACATCGGCGGATCGATGCCGGCCAGGGCGCGGTGAACGTCCCGCGCCAGTCCTGTTCGGGCGCCGCGTGGCTTGACCTGCACCGGAATCACCATGAACTCAGCATTGTCACCGCGCACGCCAAATGAAACGGACACTTTCGGGCGAATCAGTCGCGCAGCCAACGCATTCGGATCGTGGTGCCTCGTTCGGTCGCGTTCACCGTGACATCGGTCGCGAGGCCCCTGATCACCAGCAATCCACGACCGCGGAACCCGGTGCGGGCATCCGGCACACGCCAGGCCCCCTGGTCCGCGACGACCACATCCAATTTCGCCGGTGACGCGCTGGCCAGCACAGACAGCACGCCGGCCGCGACGCCGGCATAGGCGTGTTCGACCGCGTTCGCCATCGCCTCGTAGCTGGCGAGCGCGAGGTCGTCGATCAGGTCGGCGGGCAGGCCGACGCGTCCGGCCCAGTCCTGAATGGCCCGGCGCACGTCGCCGAGCCGGTCGGCGACGGCCGGCCCCTCCCAATGGAAGGGTTGACCGTCCGTGTTCATTTTGGCTGCGGGCATTCGCCCGTGGTGGTCACGGTGCACATCATCCCGCCTGGCTGTAATCGCGCAAAACGATGGCGCGCCGCAATGCCCCCACCACTTTCCGTGGTCGGACATGACGGAAATCACCTGACTGTGCACAAATTCCGTCAGAAAACCCCGAAAACCGGGGATGTCAGCACTCCTGCGGTGGTACACCAGATGGTCATGCTGTTGGGAGTGCTGGACATCGGATCAACGGCGGCGCAGTTGCTGGTGGTCGACACCGACCACGACACGCCGCCGCTGCCGACGCACACCATCAAACGGCAGACTCTGCTCGGCGACGCGTTCACCCGCGACGGTTCGATCGACGCCGACGGGGTGCAACGCCTGGTTGACGCGGTCGCCGAGACTGTGAACGCGGCGCGCGACATCGGAGTGCGCCGGTTGTGCGTCGTGGTGACGGCGGCGGTCCGGGACGCGACCAACCGGGAGAAGATCCTGGCCAGGCTGGAACGCGAAACCGGGGTGCGCCCGACCTACCTCGCCGGCGAGGACGAAGCCAGGCTCGGCTACCTGGCCGCGCGGCACTGGTACAGCGGCTCGCCCGGCCGCATGCTGCTGCTCGACATCGGCGGCGGCTCCATGGAGATCGCGGTGGGCGACGCCGTCGAACCCGAGTTCGTGGTGTCGCTCCCGCTCGGCGCGCGCCAGCTGACCAGCGAGTTCCTCCGCACCGACCCGCCCAAGGCGTGCCAGCTGCGCGACCTGCGCGAGCGCGTCGAACAGGTACTCGGAGACGTCCCGAAAACCGTTCTGCGCCAAGGAAAACACGGCGCGAGCGACGCCGACACCGCAGTGGCGACCTCGCGGATCTTCACCCAGCTCGCGCGGCTGACCGGTGCCCCGTCCGCGAGCCAGGGACCGTTCGTGCGCCGCACCCTCGCCCGCACCGACCTGCGCGAGTGGATTCCCCGGCTGGCCAAGCGCAGCAGTTCGGAACGCGCGCAGTTGCGTGGCATCTCCCGCAACCGCGCCAAGCAGATCCTGGCCGGTGCGATCGTGGCCGACGCGGTCATGACCAAGCTCGGCATCGACACGGTGCAGGTGTGCCCGTGGGCGTTGCGCGAAGGGCTGATCCTGCGTCACCTGGACAAGCACGAGCAGGTGGAGATCCCGCTGGCGACCGAGCGCGCCGCGGATCTCGTTCGCTTCCGGCCCGCCTGATCGCGACAATCACCGGGTGTCAACGACATTGCGGGCGGTTGCCCAGGAGAACGAGCGCTACATCGCCGATGGGCACTACGTCCACCCCACAGGGGGCCGGGTGGACATCGGCGAAGCGGTCCGCGCCGCGGCCGACGCCACCCGCAGCCACCAACTCGACGAACTGACCGCGCTACTCGGCCAAGCCGTCACCGGTGGACGTGCGACCAGGTTCGCGGTGACCGACGAGTCCTCGATCACCGCGGTCCTCCGATGCCACCACGATGACGGCGCAGTGCTGGGAGTACTGGATTTCGCGTCGGCGCGCAGCGCGGGCGGCGGTTATCTCAACGGCGCCAAGGCGCAGGAGGAAGACCTGTGCCGGTGCTCCGCCCTGCACACCTGCCTGCTGCGCGCGCCCGACTTCTACACGGCGCACCGGACCTCGGCCGATCTGCGCTACAGCCACCGGGTGATCAGCGCGCCCGGCGTGCCGGTGTTCCGCGATGACCGGTATCAGCTCCTGCCCGTGCCCGTCCCGGTCACCTTCATCGTCTCGGCAGCGCCCAACACCGGTCAACTCGCCCAACGCGCGGCCGAACTGCTGCCCGAGGTCCCGGCGTTGCTCACCGAACGGGTGGAGCGCGTACTCGCGGTCGCCGTTCAGTCCGGTGTGGACGATCTGGTGCTCGGTGCGTGGGGCTGCGGGGTGTTCGGCAACTCGCCCGCCGTTGTCGCCCACGCGTTCGCCACACAGCTGCGATCTGGTGGGCGCTTCGCGAGCGCGTTCGAGCGCGTGGTGTTCGCGGTGTACGACCGAAGCCGCGACCGGGCCACGCTCGCCGCGTTCCACGCCGTTTTCGGCTGAGCGCGTGACGCACCGACGCCAATCCGCCAAGGGATAGGTAGTCGGCCCGACCGGGCCCGCGCGGAGGGCCACCATGACGCTGCTGATCGGTTCGCCGACTCCGGCGGCGTCGCGGATCCGGCACGATCGGTGGCTGCCCTGGATACCTCCGGTTGTCACCCTCGCGGTCTGTGTCATCGGGATCGACTCGGCGTCGTTCTGGCGCGACGAAGCCGCGACCCTGGACGCGGAAGCACGGCCACTCCCCGCGCTGCTGCGGATGCTGACCAACGTCGATGCCGTGCACGGCGCGTATTACCTGCTGCTCTGGCCCGTCGTGCACGCTCTGGGCAGCGGCGAGTTCGCGGTGCAGTTCGCGGTGCGGTTCCCGTCCGCGCTGGCCATGGCAGCCGCCGCGTACGGCGTCGGGGTGCTCGGCACGCGGTTGCATTCGCGTCGCGCCGGGTTGTTCGCGGGGCTGGTGTTCGCGGCGTTGCCGCAGGTCAGCCGATACGGACAGGAAGCGCGGTCGTACGCGCTGGTCGTCGCGGTCACCGTGCTGGCCAGTTGCCTGCTGCCGCGCGCGCTGGCCGAATCGCGGCGGCGTTGGTGGATTGGCTACGGCTGCGCGGTGGGCGTGCTCGGGCTGTTGAACCTGTTCGCATTGTTGCTGCTGGCCGGGCATGCGGTGTTCGTGCGCTACCAGGCTCGGTCGTCGGTGGGCCTCTGGCTGCGCACCGCCGGATTCGGCTGTATACCGTCGGTTCCCATTGTCGCGCTGGCTGTAAATCAGCAGGACCAACTCAGCTGGGTAACACGCCCCGATGCGAACACCGGCGGCGAGCTGGCCGTCTGGCTGGCCGGGTCAGCGTTGTCCGCGGTGCTCGCGAGTGTCCTGATCGGACAGTATCTCGGCAGACGGCCGGGTCGGCACACGCTGGCCTGGCTGGCGGTGCCTTGGCTGGTACTGCCGCCGCTGGTGTTGATCTTCGGCTCGGAGCTGAAGCCGGTTTACGTGCAACGATATCCGGCGTTCTGTCTGCCCGCGCTCGCCTTGCTGATCGGAGCCGGTCTGGCCACGGTCACGATCGCGCCGCGAGTGGCCGGGCTGGTGCTGGTCGTGGTGCTCGGGTTGCCTGCGCAGAATGCGATTCGTCAGGTCGGCGGGCACGGCGACGACATCCGCGACGCCGCGACCATTCTCGCGCACGAGGCCCGGCCGGGGGACGGCGTGCTGTTCAACTGCCCGTCCTGCCATTACCCGGACATGCCGCGCGAATTCGCGTTCGCCTATCCGCAGGTGTTCGGACTGCTGGCCGACGTGACCATGGCCGCGTCGCCGAGCGCGTCGAACACGTTGCGCGGCACCGAACTCGAGCGACCACGACTCGACGGCGTGTTCAGGGTGTGGGTGCTGGACGTGGACGGCTCCGCCGAGCCCGACGCGCTGCGCGGCAGCGGCCTGCGACTGGTCGGCGAGTGGCACGCGGGCAACATCACCGTCGAGGACTACGCGCGAACCTGACGCCGACCGCGCAGCACGGTCAGCGCGATCAGGCAGATCGTGCTGACCAGACCGGCACCCAGCAGGTAGAGCGCGACCGGCCAGGACCGGCCGTGGTCCACGCCGAGCAGCGCGGTGGCGATCAACGGCGAGAACCCCCCGCCCAGCACGGCGCCGAGCTGGTAGCTGAGCGCGGCACCGCTGTAGCGGATCCTGGTGTCGAACAGGTCGGCGTAGTAGGCGGCCATCGGGCCGAAGATCGCGGCCGAACCCGCGTAGCCGAGGGCGATCGCGAGTCCGGCAAGCCCGAGGTTCCTGGTGTCCAGCAACCAGAACAGCGGAAACGCGAACACCACCAGGAACAACGCGCCGCCGAGCATCACGGGTTCGCGGTGGATCCGGTCGGCGAGCAGGGTGAACAGCGGGATGGCGATCACCTGCGCCGCCCCGCCGATCAGGCTGATGTTGAGCAGCGCCTGGCGCGGCAGGTGCAGGTTCGCGGTGCCGTAGCTGAGGAAGAAGTTCGCCAGGATGAAGACGAACGCATTGAACCCCAGGTTCACACCTGCGCCGAGCAGCACGGTCGGGGTGGAACCGCGCAACACGTCCAGGATCGGCAACCGGGCCCGGGTACGTCGTTCGCGCAGCGGTTCGAACTCGGGGCTCTCCGCGACGGTCAGCCGCGCGTAGAGCCCGACCGCGATCAGGATGATGCTGAACAGGAACGGCAGCCGCCAACCCCAGGACAGGAACGCGTTGCCGGACACGGCGGTGGCGAGGCTGAACGCGAGCGCGCCCAGCACGATGCCCGCAGGTGAACCGATGGTTGTCCAACCACCGTAGAACGTGCGGCGAGCCGCAGGCGCGGACTCCACGACCAGCACGGCCGCGCCACTCTGTTCACCGCCGAGAAAGAACCCCTGCAACAGTCGCAACAGCACCAGCATTGCTGGCGCGAGCAGGCCGGCACTGGCGAACGTTGGCAACACCCCGATCAGCGCCGTGCACGCGCCGGTCACGGTGAGGGTGAGCACCAGCATGGGTTTGCGGCCGATGCGGTCGCCGAAGTGACCGATCACGATCGCGCCGAGCGGCCGCACCAGGAAACCCGCGCCGAACGTCGCGAAGGCGAGCAGGGTGCCGACGGTCGGATTGCCGGTCGGGAAGAACAGTTTGTTCAACGCGATGGCGGACGCGGTGCCGAAGATCAGGAAGTCGTAGAGCTCGATGGTGGTGCCGATGGCGCCCGCGAACGCGACCCTGCGCAGCGCGGGCGAGGCGGCTTCCTGCTGAAGCGTCACGTCGCGTTCCCCTCGACCGTTGTTTCCCGGCCCAATAGCCGATCTCAACCTAGCGGCTGATCGGCGACGATCGCGTCGAGCACGTGGCGCGAGTTGGTCGCGAGCGCCGGATTGGTGTGCAGGTAGTACGGCAGCTGGATCGCGGCGATGGACAACGCCCAGCCTCGCCCACGGGCCCAGGTCGCGTCGTCCACGTCCAGGGCGGCGCGCAGGATCGGGCGGGCGGCGGCGGGCAGGAGATTCCAGGCGATCACCAGATCGACCGTGGGGTCGCCCACGCCGAAGGCGCCGAAATCGATCACTGCGTGGAGCCTGCCCTGATCGATCAGCACATTGCCGGGTGAGAGATCACCGTGCGCCCACGCAGACGGCGCCGAGCGAGGCGTTGGCGGGAGGTGCGCCGAGACGGGTATCGGGGCGGGCTGGGCCGGAACGGGGACCGGAACGCGCTGGGGCGGGGTATCGATGGCCAGGGTTTCTGCCCAGATGCGGTGCAGGGCCGCCGTGTCGACCAGACCTTCGGATGCGGTGATCGCCGCGGTGGTCGGCTCGGCGCGATCGGCCAGTGGTCCGCTGCGGCTCAGTTTCGGGGCGCCGGTCGGGTCGATGGCGCGCAGCGCGGTGATGAACTCGGCCAGGTCGATGGCGAGGTCTTCGGGTTGGGTGAGGGTGTCGACCCGAGGAGTGCGGCCCGTCAACCAACGGTTTACGGACCAGCGCCAGGGGAGGTCCCCGGTGGGTTCGCCGACCTCGACGATCTCGGGTATCGCGACCGGCAGATGCGGCGCGAGGGTGGGTAGCCAGCGCTGTTCGGTCTCGATGTCGGCCGAAGCGCGGCGCACCCTCGGCAGCCGCACTGCCAGGTCGTCGCCCAGCCGGAACATGGCGTTGTCCGTGCCCGAGGACGCGACCGGGCGGATCGGACGGTCGGCCCAGCGCGGGAACTGGGTGGCGAGCAGTCTGCGCACCAGGGCGGCGTCGATGTCGGCCTCGTCGGCGTGCATCTTGCCCACTCGTTGCCTCCCGCGCGCGTTAACCGGTCGTTGACAGCGAAGCATCCCGGTCAAACCGGTTTTGTCCGTCCCAGGATCCGCCAAGTTCCGCTCGCCAGACTGACGCGTCATGACGACCGCGCGGGAATGGGCGAATGCGAGCGTTGCCGAGGCGACCGGCCGGTCGCATCGGGACGACCCGGTGTTGGCCGGTACGGGTGGCCCGGCGGGCAATGCCCGGCTCACCGCGTGGACCGGCGCGGTGTTGCTGGTGTTGTTCCTGGTCGAGCTCGCGACCTTGCTGGACGTGACCGGCCTGATCGGCTGGCATGTGGTGGTCGGCGTGCTGCTGGTACCGCCCGCGTTGTTGAAGACCGGCTCGACGGGCTGGCGGATCATCCGCTACTACTCGCGCTCCGCCGCCTATCGGCAGGCCGGACCGCCGCCGATGGTGTTGCGCATCCTCGGCCCGCTGGTCGTGCTTGGCACGTTGGCAGTGCTCGGATCCGGATTGGCGCTGCTCGCGCTGGGGCAGGACGCGAGCCTGCGCCCGTTCCTGAGCCTGTTCGGTTACCAGGTCAGCGCGCTCACGTTGCACCAGGCGAGTTTCATCGTCTGGGCGGTGGTGACCGGGCTGCACACGCTGGGCAGGCTGGTGCCTGCCACGCGGTTGATCACCGGTCGGGCGATCGTGCCGGGCACGGTGGCGCGGATCATCACGCTGACGGCTATCGCCGCGGTCGCGGTGCTCGCCGCGGTGCTGATCTACGACGCGTCCTCGTCCTGGCTGGCTCAGCCGATCGAGCACCACCATCACGTGGTCGTGCGGCACGGCTGACGAGTTTTTGCCGGTTCGGCAACAGTATTGGCCAGTTCCGGCGTCGTGAACGCACCATCTCGACATGACTTCGCACAGCTACGACGTGGTGATCATCGGCGGCGGCCCTGCCGGGCTCGGCGCGGCTCTGACCTTGAGCCGGGCGCGCAGGCGCGTGCTGGTGGTGGACGCGGGCCGACCGCGCAACGCGCGCGCCGCGCATGCGCACAACTACCTCGGACGCGAGGGTGTGCCGCCGTTGGAGTTGCTGGCGATCGGGCGGGACGAGGTCGCCGGTTACGGCGGCGAGGTGCGGAGTGGAACGGTCACGTCCATCGATCGGCTCGCATCGAGCGGGTTCCGGGTCGAGGTGACCGACGACGGCGGTTGCTCCACGGTGGAGGCTCGGCGGGTGCTGCTGGCCACCGGACTTGTCGATGATCTGCCCGCGATTCCCGGGCTCGCGGACCGGTGGGGGCAGGACGTGTTGCACTGTCCGTACTGCCACGGCTGGGAGGCGCGCGATCAGACCGTCGGGATCATCGGCGCCGGGCCTGCTTCGGTGCACCAGGCGCTGTTGTGGCGGCAGTGGACGGGCGACGTCATCCTGTTCGGAAATGACGTCGTCGAGTTGACGGCCGAGGATCGAACGAAGCTGCTCGCGCGCGGGATCGCGGTGGTGGCTGGGAAGGTCGCGCGGTTGGTGGTCGTGGACGATGCGCTGGCCGGAGTCGAGCTTGCCGATGGTTCGTCGGTTCCGGTGCGGTTCGCGGTGGTGTTGCCGATCGCGCACGCGGACGACGCACCGTTGACAAAGCTGGGTTTACACGTCGTCGAGCAGCGGATGGGCCCGCAGCCGGTGGGGACGGTGGTGCCGAAGACCGATCCGGGCGGGGCGACCGAGGTGCCGGGGGTGTGGGTGGCCGGGAACGCCGGCGATCACCGCGCGCAGGTAATCGTGTCCGCCGCGGACGGGGTCATGGTGGGGGCGCAGATCAACTTCGACCTCGTCGACGAGGACACCGCGCGAGCCGTTGCCCTGCATCCGTTCACGCCCGAACTGGAACAGGAGGTGTGCGAGCGGGTGCTCGGCGATCGCAGGCACGGGATCGACGCGTCAGCCTGACACCGTACGGGTCTTGAGTACTTCTCGGCACAGGTGATCGGCGGCGCGCACGGTCTCCGGCAGCCGGAACTGCTTGCACAGCCGCAGAACCTGCGCGCTGGCGCGGTCCAGGCCGATCCGGTGGCCGACCGAGACGAACACCGGCTTCACCCCGGTTCTGGTGCGCAGCACGCGTCCGATCACCTCGCCCTGATCGGTCAGCGTGCTCCACGCGCCGCGCTCCGCGCCGACCTCCGGGTACTCGCCGATGAACGCGGTCTTGCCGACCCCGATGCTCGGCAGCCCGGTCAGCACGCCGAGGTGGCAGGCCAGGCCGAACCGGCGTGGGTGGGCGAGGCCGTAGCCGTCGCAGATCAGCAGGTCCGGCACGGTGCTCAGGCCGCGCAGCGCTTCGGCCAGCGGCGGCACCTCGCGAAAGGCGAACAGGCCGGGCAGGTAAGGGAAATCCACGCGGGTGTACGCCGTCGAGGATTCGACGATGTCGCCGGAATCCGCGTCCAGCAGCACCACGGCTGCCGCTGCGTGGTCGGAGTCGGGCGCGTAGGCGACGTCGAGTCCGGCCACGACGCGAATGTCGGCTGGGGCGTCGTCGGCGAGGATCACCTTGGCGCGCAGGCGATCCTGCATGGCGATCGCCTCGTCTGCCGTTGTCGGCCACGGCTGGGGCAGGTCAACGTGAATGGGTCAGATCCATTCGATCATGCCGTCGTGCGCGGACACCGGCGGTTCACCGCCCGCGTCGGCGAACGCTTCGAGTGCCTCGACCAGGCCGTGCCGCTGCTCGACCGGCATGCGACCGACGATCCTGGCGATCTCCTTGCGCCGTCGCGAGGTCACCTGCCGCACCGCGAGCGCGCCCGCTTCGGTCAACGCGACCACGACCTCCCGCCGGGTAGCTGGGTTGGTCTCCCTGCTGACCAGGCCGGATGTGATCAGCCGGTCGATCATCCTGGTCGCGGTGGACGGGTTGACACCGAGCTGGTCGGCGAGCATCGACAGGTTCACAGCGTCCCGGGTGGAGAGCACCACGAGCAGCCGGAACTGCGCCAGCGTGATCGACTCGTCCACCGCCGCGATCGAGCGGGCGGACACCGCGACCAGCAGCCGCGACGCGGTGAGGACGGCGTCGGTGACCGCGTCGGCGTCGCCGGACGTCGACGCGCGGCGCGCGGCGGACGGCGGCCCGGAAATCATGGGTCCTTTTTACCGGATCCCGCCGGCGCCGCCGATTGAACCCGGAGTCAGTTCTTGCGTTCCAGGGTGCGACCGAGCACCTGCCTGATGTGCACCTCGATGAAATCGCGCAGGCAGGGCGAGCTACCGAGAGCGGTGAACGCGTCGATCACGGCCTGATCCGGGTGCTCGGTGAGGTGCACGATGCGCCACCGGTTGATGGGCCGTTCGAGTTCGCCTTCGACCCAGTGTTCAACGTGGAACAGCGGTTGTCCGGTGCCCGCGACGAGTTGCTCGCCGATCGGCGTGATCCAGGCCGGTGCGCCGATGAAGTAGACCGCGCGCTTGGCCTCGTCGAACCGGACGTGTTCGATGATCGGTTCGAAGGTGTCCGGGTGCAGCCAGAGCCGCTGGTCGGAGACGCGGGTGAACACGTCGGGAGTGGCGCCGGGCCAGACCCGGGCGCTGTGCGGGCGGATCACGGACGGGATGAAGACGTCGGGCGCCTTGGCCTTGCGCATCTCCATGTCCCAGAGCATGTCGGTGGTGTAGGTCAGGTCGGGGTCGACCCGGTAGTGCGCGCGGAGTACCGCGTTGACGTCGACCGGCGGCAGGTCGACGGCGGTGTTGCGCCGATCGGCCCAGGCCCGTTCGAGTTCGGCGACGTGGTCGAGTGCGGTCGTCATGGCGTCCTCCCCTTTAATCACAGATTCATATAGTCACTGATACTGACTAAAATACACGGTCTCCGGGCCCGCCGGAGCGCGCATGCTCCCGATCCGGGCAGGCTTTGTCAAAGGCTTGCATTAAGCAATGAAGTTTGCTTTTGTCGAGGTGCCGGTGCACTCACTGGGGGTCACGGTTCGCGCACCGGCCGTCCCGTTGGCAGCACCCGATCCGGAGGATCCCTGAATGTCGAAACGTTCGCGTATCCGTTCGTTATGGGCTGCGACCGGCGTCGTCGCGGCGATCGTGACCGCAGGCAGCGCGGCAGCGGCAACCAGCGGTTCACACCTGGCCGTGCAGGCGCAACCGAACCAGGCACCGTCGACGTCGGCATCGGCCTGGGTCACCACTCCGGGGTCGGACACCGCGACCACCGCGCAACTGCCGTTGCAGTACGGCGTCACGCCCGGGCCGACGCTGGTCGAGGTCGACCCGAACATCAAGTACCAGAACGTTTCCGGCTTCGGCGCGGCCATCACCGACTCTGCGGCGCACGTCCTCTACGGACTCGACGACTCCGCTCGCGCGCAGGTGATGAGCAACCTGTTCAGCCAGAAGACCGGTGCCGGCATCAGCTTCCTGCGCCAGCCCATCGGGGCCTCCGACTTCGTCGCCGACCAGGACTACTCCTTCGACGACGTGCCTGCGGGCCAGACGGACTACTCGCTGAGCCACTTCTCCATCGCGCACGACCAGGCGCAGATCCTGCCGCTGCTGCGGGAAGCCCACCAGCTCAACCCGTCGCTGCAGATCGTGGCGACGCCGTGGAGCCCGCCGGGGTGGATGAAGACCAGCGACTCGATGATCGACGGCAAGCTCATCGACTCCCCCGCGATCTACCACGCCTACGCCGAATACCTGGTCAAGTTCCTCCAGGCGTACCAGGCCGCCGGTGTGCGGGTCGACTACCTGACCGTGCAGAACGAACCGCAGGCCCTGCAACGCAAGAACTACCCGGGCACCGACCTGGACTGGCAGCAGGAGGCCAAGGTCATCGACGCGCTCGGGCCGATGATCCGCGCCGCGGGCCTGAACACCAAGATCCTCGGCTACGACCACAACTGGTCCGAGCACCCCGGCGACGTGAACACGCACGAGCAGGCCAATGAGGACCCGGAGTTGAACTACCCGTACGACCTGCTGGAATCCGGTGCCAACCGGTGGATCTACGGCACCGCCTACCACTGCTACGCGGGCGACTCGACCGCGCAGACCCCGTTGAAGGCGGCGTTCCCGAACAAGCCGCTGCTGATGGACGAGTGCGAGGGCGGCGACATCTCCACCATCCTCGGCGTCATGCAGAACTGGGGCACCGGTTCGATCGACTGGAACATCGCGCTGAACCAGAACAACGGTCCGCACGTGGGCGGTTGCGGCACCTGCAACGGCACGATCACCATCAACTCGCAGACCGAGGCGGTCACCTACAACGACCAGTACCGCGACATCGAGCACTTCTCGAAGTTCGTGCCGACCGGCTCGACGCACATCGGCGGTACCGTCGCGGACTCGTCGGACGACCCGATCTCGGCTGTCGCCTTCCAGAACCCGGACCGCACCACGACTGTGGTCGCGTACAACCCGGGCAGCACGTCCCGCACGTTCGACATCGTGGACGGCAGTGAGTCCTTCGTGGCGACGCTCGCTCCGGGCGCTCGCGCCACCTACCAGTGGCGGGCCAACCGCTGAACTCAGCGAAACGCACCGAGGGCCCGGTCGATGACCGGGCCCTCGGTTGTCGTGGTGGGATCAGGAGAGTTCGGGGACGGTCGCGGGGACCGGGCGACGGACACGCAGGGCCGCGTCGGCGAGGAACTGTGGCAGCCGGAATCCACGCTGCGCGGCGGGTTCGAGCGCGGGCTCCACGACGGGCCTGCCGAGCGCGGTCAGGCTCAGCGCGTACGCCTCGTCGATCATGCGGTCGGTGTACCGGAAGTCGAACGGGCTCAACGCGATGGTTTCCGGCGCCGGGAGCACTGTAACCGTCGCGTTTACAGACGCGATGTCGGTGGAAACCACGTGGCCGAACATCTGGTCGATGGCGCGGATCGCCACCGCGATCGCACCCTTGGGCAGTTGGTTCGGTGCCTTCGGTCCGATCGTGGGCAGCACGTAGATCTCGGTCGCACCGAGGGCTTCGGCCTGGCGGATCGGTGTGTCCGCGGTGACCGCGCCGTCGACCAACGCGCGCCCGTTCAGCCTGACCGGCGGGAACACGCCCGGCATCGCCGCGCTGGCCAGCAGGGCGGGCACCACCGGGCCGTCGGAGATGACGATCGGTTCGCCTTCGGCGAGGTCGGTGGCCACGATGTGCACGGGGATCTTGGCGTCTTCCAGACGCAGGTCGCCGACCTGGTCAAGCAGGTAGGCGCGTAGCCGATCGGGTGAAACGAAGCCGTCCCGGCTGCCGATCAGCCCACGCGCGATGTCCCGGAGATTGATCGGAAAGACATCCTTGCGACGCAGGCCGTGCCACAGGTCGCGCAGCCGGCCCAGGCCGTTTTCGGTCGGGTCGGTGGCGTATTGGAAGGCGTTGATCGCACCGGCGGAGGTGCCCACGATCAGCTCCGCCTCGATGCCGGATTCGGCCAGCGCGCGCAACATGCCGACGTGCGTCGCGGCGAGACTGCCGCCGCCAGCCAGGACGAATGCGACCGTCATGGCGCCCTCCCATTCGGAACCAATCGCCCGACCGGCGAGATCACGTTTCCGTTGGCGTCTCCGCCCGCTCGCTTGTGGTTAAACACCGCATACCCAGGATAGGTCGGATGAAGTCGTTTGTTTCGCTCAGCAACCAGTGGCAAACGTCACGATTGCATACTGATATGAATGCTGTCTCAGACCTCTCGCGCACATCGCACATATCAGACATTGATCTGATGTTCGGTCGCCATGCGCATAAGCACGCCGTACCCGGGGTAAACCCCGGGAAGACATCGATTGCGAGGAGGCGCACGCATGTCCGGACGACACCGAATCGAAGACTCGCAGGACACCGATCTGACCCCGCTCAACGACGAACCCACCACCGTCGAAACCGATCCGCTGATCGGCCGCGACGACCACCCGGCACCGCCGAACCAGCCGTGGCGACGCATTGCCAAGGAAGTCAAGAAATCCACGGACGAGTGATCACAGCGGCCTGAGCCGTTCCCGACCCGGTCCTCACCGTCCCCTGCTCCACCTTGCCGGACTCTCACGCGGACAGCGCATTCGAGCCGTGCCCGCCCAGCTCAGCGATGGCCTCGCGCACCGTGCGAAACACCGGGAACACCCGCGCCAGGCCGGTCAACTCCAGTGGCAGCAACGTCACCCGCCGCGTCGCGACCAAGGCCATGGTGATGCCCGCCTCGTCGACCCCTCGGCGCGCGTCCACCAGCGCCGACAGCGCCGCCGAACCGACGAAGTCCACCTCGGTCAGGTCGAGCACCACCGCGTGCGGCCGTTTCGCAAGCGCTTGCGAAACGCGTTCCGCCATGTTCGCGCTGTCCTCCTGGTCGAACTCGCCGAGCAGCCGCACCACCGACACGCTGTCCGTGCCGCGTTCACGCCACCCGCCCGGCCAGGTCGACTTCGGGTGGATTCCGCCGGCTGCGTCCGTTGTGGTCATCGTCGGTCAGCCCTTCCGTGCGTCGACCTTTCCTCTCCTTTTGCGAGTACCCGACATGCCGTGCGCAAACACGTCCGGCGGTTTTCGCGATGCTGGGCCACGATGGAGCAGGTTTGACCGACCAAAGCCAAGGGCATGACATCGGTACGGGGCCCCACATATGGCGTGGCCCCGGCACCGGCTCGAAGGGAGCACCCGTGCAGCCGTGGCCAGGTACCGCGTATCCGCTCGGCGCCAGCTATGACGGCACCGGCACCAATTTCGCGCTGTACTCCCAGGTCGCCGACCGCGTCGAGGTCTGCCTTTTCGCGCAGGACGGCACCGAAACCCGCGTCGCACTCACCGAGGTCGACGGGTTCGTCTGGCACGGTTACCTGCCGGGCATCGTGGCCGGGCAGGAATACGGCTACCGGGTGTACGGCCCGTACGAGCCCGAACGCGGCATCCGCTGCAACCCCAGCAAACTGCTGCTCGACCCGTACGCCAAGGCGGTGACCGGCACCCTCGACTGGGATCCGTCGGTGTTCGGCTACCGGTTCGACGACCGGGGTGCCCGCGAGGACAGCGACTCGGCCGCACACACCGTGCGTGGCGTCGTCACCAACCCGTACTTCGACTGGGCGAACGACCGCTCGCCGAACATCCCTTACCACGAAAGCGTCATCTACGAGGCGCACGTGCGCGGCCTGACCGCGCGTCACCCGGACATCCCCGCGGAGTTGCGCGGGCGGTACGCCGCGCTCGGCCACCCGGTGATGATCGACCACCTCACCCGGCTCGGGGTGACCGCGGTGGAACTGTTGCCGGTGCACCAGTTCCTGCACGAACACGAACTCACTCAGCGCGGACTGCGTAACTACTGGGGTTACAACACCATCGCCTACTTCGCACCGCACGACGACTACGCGGTCGCGCCGGTCGCGGGCAGCCAGGTGCAGGAGTTCAAAGCCATGGTGCGTGCCCTGCACGAAGCCGGTATCGAGGTCATCCTCGACGTGGTTTACAACCACACCGCGGAAGGCAACCAACTGGGCCCGACGCTGTCCTTCCGTGGCATCGACAACCCCGCGTACTACCGGCTCGTCGCCGACGATCCCCGTTACTACCTGGACTACACCGGCACCGGGAACTCGCTCAACGTCCGCGACCCGCACACGCTCCAGCTCATCATGGACTCGTTGCGGTACTGGGTGACCGAGATGCACGTCGACGGTTTCCGGTTCGACCTCGCCGCCACGCTCGCCCGCGAGTTCTACGACGTCGACCGGTTGTCGGCATTCTTCGACATCGTGCAACAGGACCCGGTGATCAACCAGGTCAAACTGATCGCGGAACCGTGGGACGTGGGTCCCGGCGGTTACCAGGTCGGCAACTTCCCACCACTGTGGACGGAGTGGAACGGCAAGTTCCGCGACACCGTGCGCGACTTCTGGCGTGGCGAACCCTCCACCCTCGGCGAGTTCGCGTCCAGGATCACCGGCTCGTCGGACCTCTACCAGGCCGACGGCCGCCGCCCGTTCGCGTCGATCAACTTCATCACCGCGCACGACGGCTTCACCCTCGCCGACCTGGTCTCCTACAACGACAAACACAACGAGGCAAACGGCGAGAACAACAACGACGGCGCCGACGACAACCGCTCGTGGAACTGCGGCGTCGAGGGCCCGACGGACGACAAGGACATCGTCGAACTGCGTGCCAGGCAGGCGCGCAACCTGCTCGCCACCATGCTGCTCGCCCAGGGCGTGCCGATGCTGGTGCACGGCGACGAACTCGGTCGCACGCAGCAGGGCAACAACAACGGCTACTGCCAGGACAACGAACTGACCTGGGTGGACTGGACGACCGACGACGCCGACCGGCAACTGTTCGCGTTCACCAGCGCGGTCATCGCCTTGCGGCACAACCACCCGGTGTTCCGCAGGCGCCGGTTCTTCGCCGGCCGCCCGATCCGCACGGGCGCCGAACTACGTGACATCGCCTGGTTCACACCGTCCGGCGGGGAGATGTCCGAACAGGACTGGGAGGTCGACTTCGGCCGCAGCATCACCGTGTTCCTCAACGGCAACGGCATCTCCGAGCTCGACCCGCGCGGTGAACCCGTGGTTGACGACTCCTTCCTGCTGTGTTTCAACGCGTACCACGAGGACATCGAGTTCAGCCTGCCGCCGGACGGATACGGTCAGGGCTGGGCGGTGGTGCTGGACACCGCCACCGGCGAGGTGTTCCCCGGCGAGTCGGGCACGGCCGGCGTCGGCCGCCCCGGCGCCGCATCGCTCGCCGACGCCCGGGCGGTGCGGGAAACGTTGACCGTCCCGGCCCGCTCGCTGATCGTCCTGCAACGCGACTGACTCAGCTCAGGTCCAGCTCACCGTGCCGCTCGGTCACCGTGCGCGCCAGGTCGGCCAGTTTGACGTTGAGATCCTGTGACACCCTGCGCAGGATCGCGAACGCCTCGTCGGCGCCAACACCGCGCCGATTCATCAGAATGCCCTTGGCCTGACCGATGATGTCGCGGCTCTCGATCGCGCGGCGCAGGTGCGTCGCCTGCAACGCGGCGGTGCTGTTGGCCTGCACGTTGGCCAGCGCCAGCGATCCGTGACTCGCCAACAACAACGCGACATCCCGGTCTGCGTGAGTCAGGCCGAATCGCTCGCGCGAGTAGACGTTGAGCGCGCCGACCAGCTGCGGCGGCCGCGAATCCGGCAGCAACGCGGTCGACACGATCGAATGAAACCCGCGCTCCGCGGCGGCCCGGCCGAACTTCGGCCACAACTGCTCATCGCTGAGATCGCCGGACACCGCGAGCGCGGGCCCCGGAATCCGCGCCGCGTCGACACACGGGCCCTCGCTCAGGTCGTACTGGATCTGGTCGAGCTCATCGGCGATCGGATCGGTCTCGGCCGGTGTGTAGTAATGGCCGTCCGGCCCGCGCAGCGTGACACTGACCAGATCGGCGCCGGGAATCGCGCGGCGGGTGGCCAGCACGATGCGATCCAGCGCCTCCGCGACGGTCGCGGTGTTCAGCAAGACACGGGTCAGTTCGGCGAGCTGCTGCGCCAACGTCCGCAACACCGCGTTGTCGTCAAGCTCGATTCCGCGTTCCTCGATCGCCATGGTCGAGCCTCCGATGCACGGTTCAGGAACGGCAAAAGGGCGCACCACCCAACAAAATCTGAAATATCTTCCCACCGCAGTGCAGCCCCCACCACTCCCTGGGGGGACGGCCCCTGGCCAGTCTATCGGGACGAATCGGAAAATCCGGGTTCGCGGATGCGGCTGTGGATGATTCCGAGCGACCGGCGGGCCTGTGGATGGTTTCGCGCGACAAAAGCGGAAATGTGCTAGCGCGCGGAAAACCGGTGATCCGGGTATGGCCGCCTGGCATGCGGCGGCGGATCGGTGTTTCGACCGTTGGCGCGCGGAAATTGGCCAACGGGAAAGAAGTCTGCGTGACCGGCGCTCGAAAGCACGGGCATTGTTCGGCTGAGCGGGCTGTTGGGCGCGCTACTGGGCGGGCTGTTGGGCGGGCCGCTGGGCGAGCTGTTGGCACGATCGCCCGGTCTGAGCGGCCGGCGGGCGTGCGGCGTGGGCTTGTTGTCCATTGACTCGGCATACCCCTCAGGCACGCGCTCAATCCTCGGCGCGACCCACCACACAGCACACCGAGAACCGGAGCGGTGGCCACGGCGCGTAGTCGCCAGGTGGCGGTTGCCTGCCCGGTGCTCAGCTGGTGCTGAACTCGACTGGCTATCGGGGGCCGGGAGTAGTTGGCTTGGCCCGGGGTAATCGTGCCCGGAGAAGACTCGGAGAAGACCTGCAACCCGGGAAGGACGTCATGGCCATCGCAACGGTGAACCCGGCTACCGGCGAAACACTGCGCACCTTCGAGCCGCTGGACGATCGCGGGATCGACGAGGCGCTGGAGCGCGCGCACGGGGCCTTCCTGGAGCTGCGCAAGACCACGTTCGCCACGCGCGCCGAGTGGATGCGCAAGGCCGCGGACATCTTGACCGAGGAAGTCGACGACATCGCCCGGATCATGACGATCGAGATGGGCAAGACGCTCGTTGCCGCCAAGGCCGAGGTGCTCAAGTGCGCGAAGGCGGCGCGGTTCTACGCCGAGCACGCCGAGGAGTTCTTGTCCGACCAGCCCGCGGATCCCGCTTCGGTGAACGCCTCGAAGGCGTACACGCACTGGCAGCCGCTCGGGCCGGTGCTCGCGGTGATGCCGTGGAACTTCCCGTTGTGGCAGGTGATGCGCTTCGCCGCGCCCGCGTTGATGGCGGGCAACGTGGGGCTGCTCAAGCACGCGTCCAACGTGCCGCAGACGGCGATCCTGTTCGCGGACGTGTTCGAGCGGGCCGGGTTCCCTGATGGTGCGTTCCAGACGTTGCTCATCCCGTCGAGTGCTGTAAAACGCGTGTTGACAGATCGTCGGGTGGTGGCCGCGACGTTGACCGGTAGCGAGGGCGCGGGTCGCTCGGTCGCCGAGATCGCGGGGCACGAGATCAAGAAGACCGTGCTGGAGCTGGGTGGCAGCGACGCGTTCATCGTGCTGCCTTCGGCCGACCTGGACAACGCGGTCAAGGTGGCGGTCACCTCGCGGACCCAGAACAACGGGCAGAGCTGCATTTCGGCGAAACGGTTCATCGTGCACGCGGATATCGCGGACGCGTTCCGGGAGAAGTTCGTCGCCGCCATGTCCGCGCTGGTCGTCGGGGACCCGCTGGAGGAGGGCACCGATGTCGGGCCGCTGGCAACCGAGCAGGGGCGGGCGGACGTAGAGGAGCTCGTCGACGGTGCGGTGAAGGCAGGCGCGACGGTGTTGTGCGGTGGGCAGCGGCCGGATCGGCCGGGCTGGTTCTACCCGCCGACGGTCATCACGGACATCACGCCGGACATGCCGATCTTCGCAGAAGAGGTGTTCGGGCCGGTCGCGCAGTTGTTCGTGGTGCCGGATGTGGACGCCGCGATCGAGGTGGCGAACGCGACGCGGTTCGGGCTGAGCTCGAACGCGTGGACCACCGACCCCGACGAGCAGACACGGCTCATCGACGGGTTGAGCGCGGGCGGGGTGTTCATCAACGGGATGACGATCTCCTACCCGGAGCTGCCCTTCGGCGGCGTGAAGGCGTCGGGGTACGGGCGGGAGCTGTCCGCGTTGGGTATTCGGGAGTTCTGCAACGCCAAGACGGTCTGGATCGGATAGAAAAGCGCCGACCGTGTGTCCGATGTGGACACACAGTCGGCGGGACGATCAGTGGATCTTCTTGGGGGCGCGGCCGTACGGCTGGTGCGGACGCGGGTGTTGCGGCGCCTGCGGGATGGGCCGCGTGACCGGGGCGTCGTTGCCGACCTTGCACAACTCGTTGTAGTGCAGGATCTCCATCGGCTCGCCATCGAGCAGGGTGTAGCGCGCCTGTCCACCGGTGGTTTCCACCTCCAGCAGCCTGCCCCGGAAGAACATCCGGAACGCGAGGCGGGAGATGCCCGGCGGCAGTTTCGGCGCGAAGTGCAGCGGTTTGCCGACCCGGTGCCGTAGGCCGCCGAACCCGGCGACCAGGGCCAGCCACGCACCGGCGAGGGACGCGATGTGCACGCCGTCGCGGGTGTTGTGTTCCAGGTCGTCGAGGTCCATCAGAGCGGCCTCACCGAGGTAGTCCTTGGCGAGTTCGAGGTGGCCGCACTCGGCCGCGACAACCGCCTGTACACAGGCGGACAGTGAGGAGTCGCGGACGGTCAACTCCTCGTAGTAGGCGAAGTCGCGGACCTTCTCGTCGGTGGTGAACTCATCCGGGCACAGGTAGATGGCCAGCACCAGGTCGGACTGCTTGGTCACCTGCTTCCGGTACAGGTCCAGGTACGGGAAGCTGAGCATCAGCGGGTAGTGCTGTTCCTCGCACCGCTCGAAGTCCCAGAGCTGGTGGTCGGTGAACCCCTCGGACTGCGGGTGCACGCCGAGGCGTTCGTCGTAGACCACGACCATGGCCTCGGCGGCGCGTTCCCATTCGCCGATCTCCTCGTGGGCGACGTCGAGTTCGCGCGCTTCGTCCGGGAACTTCAGCGCGACCTCGGCGGCGAAGGAGAGGTTCTTGCGCGCCATCAGGTTGGTGTAGACGTTGTTGTCCGCGACCGCGCTGTACTCGTCGGGGCCGGTGACGCCGTCGATGCGGAACCGGCCGTCGCCGTCGAAGTGGCCGAACGAGCGCCACAGTCGCGCGGTGTTGACCAGCAGCGCGAGCCCTTCCCTGCGCAGGAACGCGTCGTCGTCGGTGGCGTCGACGTAGCGCATGACCGCGTCGGCGATGTCCGCGTTGATGTGGAACGCGGCGGTGCCCGCAGGCCAGTAGGCGGAGCATTCCGGCCCGGAGATGGTCCGCCACGGGAAGGCGGCGCCTTCGTAGCCCAGTTCCTTGGCGCGGGCCTGCGCGGTGGGCAGGATGTCGTAGCGCCACTTCAGCGCGTGCGCGGCCGCGTCCGGGATGGTGTAGGTGAGCACCGGGAGTGCGAAGATCTCGCTGTCCCAGAAGGAGTGGCCGTCGTAGCCGGGGCCGGTCAGACCCTTGGCCGGGATCGCGCGGCGCTCGGCGCGGGCGCCTGCCTGGGCGACGTGGAACAGGCCGAATCGGACGGCCTGCTGGATCCGGTCGTCGCCGTCGAGTTCGACGTCCGCGCGGGCCCAGAAACCGTCGAGGTATTCGCGCTGTTCGGCCAGCAACTGGTCCCAGCCGGTGTGCCGGGCCGCCGCGACAGCGGCATCGACCTGGGCGCGCAGGCCGGGCTCGGAGCGCTGGCCGGACCAGCCGTAGGCGACATACTTGACCAGGCGCAGGGTCTGCCCGGGTTCCAGTACGGCGGCGACGATGTAGCGGCCGAGATCGTCGTAGCTCTCCGCGCGGGTCTCGTAGTGGCTCGGGCACTCGAGCACGTGGTCCATGGCGGCGGCCACGCGTAGCCGGCTGGAGCGGGTTTCGTGCACCATCACGACGCGCGTGGTGTCGGCAGCGTGCAGCCGGGCGACCAGCGGGGAGCTGAGCACCGCGCCCATCCGGGGGTCCTTGCTGGCCTCGGACATGGACTCGTTGGCGACCAGTTCGGACTGGAGCACGATGCGCGTAGGCCCGTCGACGGGTTCGATCTCGTAGTGGATCGCGGCGACGGCCCGCTGGGTGAACGAGACCACCCTGGTCGAGCGGATGCGCACGGTGCGGCCGGTCGGCGCGGTCCATTCGACATCGCGGGACAGCGTGCCCGCGCGCATGTCCAGGGTGCGCTCGTGCTTGTGCAGTTCGCCGTAGCGGATGTCCAGCGGCTCGTCGTCGACGAGTACCCGGATCAGCTTGCCGTTGGGCACGTTGATCACGGTCTGGCCGGACTCCGGGTAGCCGTAACCGGCCTCGGCGTAGGGCAGCTCGCGGCTTTCGAAGACGCCGTTGAGGTAGCTGCCGGGCAGGCCGTGCGGCTCCCCCTCCTCCAGGTTGCCGCGCCAGCCGATGTGGCCGTTGGCCAGGGCGAACACCGACTCACTCTGGGCGAGGTGGTCGAGGTTGAGGGTGCTTTCCTTGAGCAGCCAGGGGTCGGCTTCGAACGATGCGTGCCCGATCACTTGGTCACCAGCAGATCCGCGAGGTCCTTGACGACGACGGTGGCGCCGTGTTCGCGCAACCCGTCCGCCTGCCCCACCCGGTCGACGCCGACCACGAACCCGAATCCGCCCGCCTTGCCCGCGGCCACACCGGCGAGCGCGTCCTCGAACACGGCGGCTTCGCTGGCCTGCACGCCGAGGGATTTGGCCCCGGCCAGGAAGGTGTCCGGTGCGGGCTTGCCGTGCAGGTGCTCTTCGGTGATGGTGACGCCGTCGATGCGCGCGTCGAGGTACTGGACCAGGCCGGTGACCTCGATGACCTGCTTGCAGTTGGCGCTGGAGGACACCACCGCGGTGGGCAGCCCGACGGCGCGCACCGCCTTGAGGTAGCGGACCGAGCCTTCGTAGACGTCGATGTCGTGCTCGGCGATCTTCTCCAGCACGAGCTTGTTCTTGCGTTCGCTGATCGCGTGCACGGTCTCGGCGCCGGGCGGGTCGTCCGGTCCGCCCTCGGGCAGGTCGATGCCCCGGGAGTGCAGGAAGGTGCGGACCCCGTCTTCGCGCGGCATGCCGTCGACATATTCGTCATAGTCGGCAACGGGATCGAACGGCACAAAAGGCTCCCCGGTGCGGTCCGCGCGCGCTTTCAGGAACTCGTCGAACGTTTCCTTCCACGCCGCGTCGTGCACTTTCGCGGTCTGGGTGAGCACGCCATCCAGATCGAAAAGGCATGCCTTGATACCGGCTGGCAACCCCAGCGACTCGGCTCCCGACACGTGTTCGCTCACGAGCACGTCCTCCCTCGGCTGTAGCAACGTCGACGCCTGTCAAGTGCGCCCAGCCTAGGCGGACGCGCCAGTCGGCGCCGAAGCCGCCAGCAGCCTTGGCCACCGCTTCGCCCGGCGGAAACCTTCCGGCCATCGAATTTTCCGTTGTCACTCACTGAGGATTTTCACTCGATTACGTCAGGTAGCGCCGGTAACACGGTATCCGGCCGACCCGAAAAGAGTGGTGTCCACCATGGCTGGAGAACCATGTCCCACCACCACGATTTTGCGCTCATTCGGATGGGGCGAAAAGATATGGCCTTTTCCTGTTCCACCGGGGCGGCACTGGTGCTCGCGGCAGCGGCGTGCACGGCAGGCGCCCTGCTCCCGACGGTGTTCGCCGCGATCGTCGCCGGCGTGCTGTTCGTCGCCGGGCTCGTTGCTTTCTCGGTCCGCAGAGCGGACCACGTACTTGACGCGATCATTAAGGAAGAGCTTTCCCCGGCCCGGGAAGAGCGGCCGAAAAAGACCGCCTGAATTCGACGGTGGCAGGTGAAAAACACCCGCCAATTGAAATACCCGGGTCACGTTACGGGAGGTTCGGCAACGAAATGTCGTCCGGGTCGCGGTCGGGGCGCAGGCCGCGCCAGGACGAGTGCCGGAGCAGGCCGTCGTTGGTCAACTGGCGGAACTCCACCTCGCCGACCAGTCGCGCCTGCACCCAGTGCGCGTCGCGCGCGTGCTCCTTGGGGATGGGTGCGTCGAACGGGCTGTCCGGCCGCGCCAGCGGGGCGAGCCGGGCGGACAGGTCGCGCAGCATGGCGTCGGTGAAGCCGGTGCCGACGTGGCCGAGGTAGCGGACACCGGTCGGACCCGGCGCGCCGAGCAGCAGTGAACCGATGGTGCCCGAGCGGCGTCCCGCGCCCGCACGCCAGCCGCCGATCAGTACCTCCTGGGTGTCCACCAGCGGGGTTTTGATCCAGGACCGGGAACGTCGGCCGGGTTCGTAGCGGGAGTCGACGAGCTTGGCGACGATGCCCTCCAACCGGTGCTGGCGGGCGGTGTCGAGCAGTTGCGCGCCGGTGAGGTCGGTGAACGAGGGCGGCAGCACGAGCACCGGGTGTTCGGGCTCGTCGAGCAGGCCGAACAGGTCGGTGAGCAGCTCGCGGCGTTGCCGGTAGGGCAGCCGGGTGGTGTCCTTGCCGTCGAGTTCGAGCACGTCGAACAGGTAGTAGCGGACCGGGGTGCCGGTCAGCAGGTCCTCGTCCGGGTCGGTGACGTGCATGCGGTTCTGCAGGTTGCCGAAGTTGGGCCGGCCCTGGTGCAGTGCGACGATCTCGCCGTCGACGACCAGTGAACTGCCTGCGAGCAGTTCGGCGACGGCGCGCAGTTCCGGATAGGTCCTGCTGACGTCCTTGTCGTTGCGGGTGAACACCTGAACGGTCGAGCCGCGCGCGTAACTGACCGCGCGCACGCCGTCCCACTTGAATTCGAAGGCCCACCCGGTGCCGGCCGGGACCGGGCCCGCGGTGGCGAGCATGGGACGGATCAGGTCGGTCACAAAAGTCCACTGTAGACTGTAAATCTAGGGTTGACGGCGACGCAGGCGGTGTATCCAGTGCCGACACAGCCCGAAGGCCAGCGGCGGCAACGGCAGCACCGCGATGGCCAGCGCGATCAGCGGTGGACTGCTCAGCACGATGGCCATGGCGAGCCCGGCGGGCGCGGCCAGCAGCAGCACCGCCGAGAGCCACAGCAGGGCGACCGCGAAGCGGTAGCGCGCGGTGTGCGGAGAACTGCTCCGACCGCCGGGCCTGCGCAGTCGCACGCTGGTGTAGCGCAGCACCAGCCTGGGTTTGCGGCCCTTGGCGCCGAGAATGCCCAACACCTGCACCAGGCGACGGTCACCTGACAGTTCCTGCTCGATCTGGGCCAGACGACGCCTTTCGTGCAGCGAGAAGTCCATCAGCACGGTCCTTTCGCAGGGTGCCTACGCGGGCCGGCCAACACCTGCCGGTGCATCCCGCCTGTAATGGACCTACCACCAAGTGCGGCCGACAAACCTGTTTTTCACCCTTTCCTCGCAATGGGTAACCGGGCGTGACCAGCCCAGGGAACGCTCAGGTCCGGTCGAGGCGGCGAGCGCCGGTTGAGCCGCCTGGGCAGCGGGCCGGGCGGCTGCTCGTCGGTGCTGAGTTCGACAGCGGTCTCGGTCGCGTCGGCGATCGGGCCTTGCGCTTCGGCCGTCACCGATCACCTCCTGTGTCTGCGCGGAAGGGATAGCCCGACGGATCCACCCCGAACCGTGCCGAATCGGGCCGCGGCATGGTTGACTCGGCGACAGAACGGATTCGATCCCACTCAAGGAGCGACCGCGCGATGCTCGCCGAGCCGGCACAGCCCGATGCCGGCGCACCCGATCCGGCCGTGTTCGACGTGACCCGGCCCAATGCCGCGCGGATGTACGACTATTTCCTCGGCGGCGCGCACAATCTCGCGATCGACCGCGAGCTCGCGGACCAGACGATCGCGATCATGCCGGGCATCGTGTCGACCGCGCGGGCGAATCGCGCGTTCCTGCAACGCGCGGTGCAGTACTGCATGAAAGCCGGGATCCGGCAGTATCTGGATCTGGGTTCGGGTATTCCGACCGTCGGGCACGTGCATGAGGTCGCGCACCGGATCGACCGGGCCGCCCGAGTCGCCTACGTCGACATCGAACCGGTCGCCGTCGCGCAGACCAAGCGGATTCTGGCCGACGTGCCGACCGCGACCGTGACCAAGGCGGACATCGCCGATCCCAAGCAGGTACTGGCCGCGCCGGGCGTGGCCGAACTGCTCGACTTCAGCCAGCCGGTCGCGGTGGTGGCGTGCGCGGTCTTCCACTTCGTGCCCGACTCGGCCGACCCGACGGCGGCGCTGGCCGCGTATCGCGACCACGCGTGCCCCGGCAGCGCGGTGGTGTTCTCGCACGGCGCGACCTCGTTGTCGGCCGAGCAGAGCGAGGAGTTGCACGTGCTCTACCAGCGCACCACCCAACCGGGGCATCGGAGAACATCGGCCGACATCGAGGGAATGCTGGCGGGCTGGTCGCTGGTCGAGCCCGGTCTCGTGGACGCGGCGGCCTGGCGTCCGGAAGATGAGCCGGACGCCGGGCCGGTGACCGTGTGGGCAGCGGTCGGGCTTCGTTAGAGCCGGGCTTCGCTAGCGGCGAACGGTTCGACCGGTGAGGACGACCGCGATCATCAGCAGCACCGCGCCGGACCAACCCGCGATGCCGAGCGTCTCGTGCAGGAACAGCGCCGCCAGCAGGCTGCCGACCAGCGGTTCGAGCAACGCGAGCAGCGCGGCCGCGCCCGGTCCGGCGGTTGGCAGGCCGCGGAAGTAGCTGACGTAGGCGACCGCGGTTGGCACCAGACCGAGGAACGCGACCAGACCGAGCGTGGCCGGAGTGGGCGCGAAGCCGACGCCGACCGTCGGCGCGGTCACCGCGAGCAGCAGCACGCCGCCGATGCTGAACCCGACACCCGTGGTGGTGAGCTCGTCGAGACCGGCGATGGGCGCGGCGCAGGCCAGCGACATGCTGCCGAAGCAGACCGCGGACAGCAACGCGAGCCCGGCTCCGGCGAGCAGCGCACCGGTGCTGAACGTGCCGGTGGGCAGGCCGACCAACAGCCCGAGTCCGGCCAGCGCGAGTGCCAGGGTGAGCAGGACCGCGCGGTCGAGCCTGCGCCTGCCGGTGATCGTCTCGACCACGAGCACGACGACCGGAGAGCTGCCGATGGTGATCAGCGTGGCCAGGCTGACCGTGGTCAGCGTGACGGCAGCGAAATAGCTGGCCTGGTAGACGGCGGTCAGCACGCCGATCAACGCGACGCGCGCATAGGCGGCACGGTCGCGTGGCAGGCGCCGGCCGGTGGCCAGCAGCACGATCGCGATCAGGCCGCCACCGACCGCGAGCCGGTACGCCGCAACGGCGAATGGCGACAGCCCGGCGACGTGACCGAGCAGGGTGCCGGAGAAACCGCCGGTGCCCCAGAGCAGACCGGCGACGACGAGGTAGGACAAGCCGGTGCTGGATCGCCCGGTGGACGGCAGCACGGAAGAACGAGTGGACATGGTTGTTCGCGCTCCTGCGACGAGAGGGATGGTTGGGTCGCGGAAGCGGGGTGAAGGGTGGCGATGGGCACGCCGCCGTGCTGGTTTCTGATGCGCGGCACAGAGAACCGGGCGCAGACGCCCAAACGCGGGCACCGAGGACCGGCCCAGGCGCCTCAACGCGGCTCCGAGAGCCGGGCTCGGGCGCCTAAACGCGGGGCACCGAGAGCTGCGCGCGGACATCCCGACGCGAGCGCGGAAACCGGGCGTGGGCGTGCTTCAGCTGCCGGGGTTCATCGCCGGCTGCCGGTGTTGTTCACCCCGCTCAGAGCGCAGGGGGCGGAGTGATCGGAAAGCATCGGTGCACGGGCCCACCCTACCGGCCCGTGCACCTGATTTTCCTCGCTCAGCCGGTAACGCTGGGTTTGCCGTTCTCCAGGTGGCCGGCG
>DASXOJ010000255.1:0-30393 GCA_036494465.1 Pseudonocardiaceae bacterium | reverse complement strand
GGCGCCGCGCCAGCGGGACGTGCGGCCTCCGGCCGTTCCCGCGCGCGGCGCCCACGAGCAGGGCAGCGGGCCAAGAACCGGGGGAGGGGCCCGCACGTCGAACTCGTGGTCAATCGGCTGCCTGACTACAGTGTGGCGGTAGCATCCGAACGTGGACTCCGCCGCTCTCGCCGCGTTCATCGGTGACGGGGTTGCCTTAGCTGCCCTAGTCGCGCTTGGGATCCAAACGCTGACCCAACGCCAGCAACTGCGTGCCACCAGGCAAGAGTTGGCCGACCAAAAGCAGGCGCTGGCCGATGAGGTTGAACTGAGCAAGAAGCGGGACGACCTAGTCGAAACCCAGCTGACCGCACTCCGACGTCAACTTGGTGAGGAGTTGAAGCGCCAAGCACTCCAAATCGATATGGAACTTGGCTACTCCAAGATCGCGCCTTCGGGTGTGACGGTCCTTGACGATCACGCCGTTTGGGCGGTCACTGTGATCAATCGGTCAGATCGGCCGGTCCGGCAGATGCGGGCTGGCCTTCGTTCTCCCGGATCCGGTGATCAATTTCATGATGCTGACGCCTTCGTGCGCCCATTGAAAATCGGAACCTCGTTGACGCTAGGTCCGCAACACATGGTCGAACATCCCATGCTCGATCTACTGAAATCGGGCGATGCAACCATATTTCTCTTTGCGGTCGATGCTTACAAATATCCACATGTAGACAGCGTGATCCGGTTTGAGGATGACAACGAGGTGGGGTGGCAGACCAGTCGAGATCTGAGCGTGGCGCCGGTTGTCGAGGCCGATTGGCCTCCGCTGCCCTACTAGGGTAGCCATATCGGTGGACCAGTGCAGGTGGGTCAGCCCACGTTTTACCCTTGCGAAACGCTCACTGGCGATGGCGAGCAACCATCGTCGTCCAATGTTTGCAATCGCTACCTGCGCAGGTCGTGGCATCTATTGACCGACAACCGTAGACGACAATGAGGGCGATCAGTTAATCGCAGGGTTGCTGGTTCAAGTCCAGCTGGAGGAGCAAAACCCCAGGCCAGGCAGTAGATTCTCCGGCTGGGTACCCTCCGTGATCAGCTCTCTCCCGCTATTCCTGGTGAGAAGTTTCGGCTTGTCGCAACTCATTTCCTGATATCGAAACCCGCATTCCACACCCCGGAGCGCGTACGGATGCGTACGCTCGGTCTTCGGGGAGGCGGGGCGTATGGGCGAGGGCGCGCAGGACAGGCCAGCCAGATTCCGGGATGCGTTCGCAGCCAGGGAATTCCGCCCGCTGTGGACCGCGTACGCCCTTTCGGTCTGCGGCGACCAGTTGGCCGCCGTCGCGTTATCAGTACTGGTGTACAACCGCACCGGGTCACCCGCCTGGGCCGCGCTCACCTACGCGTTGACCTTCTTACCGGACCTGCTCGGCGGCCCATTGCTGGCCGGTCTCGCCGATCTCTTCCCGCGCAAAGTCGTCATGATCACCGCAGATGTGTCGCGCGCGATCCTCGTCGGCGTGATGGCCGTCCCCGGCCAGTCGATCGCCGTGCTCGTCGTGCTCCTGTTCGTGGTGCAGCTGCTGTCTTCGCCGTTCACCGCCGCGCGCGGCGCGGTCGTGCCGGCAATGCTCACCGGCGACCGCTACGTCGCAGGCATGACGATCATGCGGATGACCTACCAACTCGGCTCGGTAGCGGGATTCGCGGTCGGCGGCGCCGTTCTCGCCGCGCTCGGCACCAGCCACGCACTACTGATCGACGCGCTCACCTTCGTCGCTTCCGCGCTGCTCGTGCTGTTCGGTGTCGGGCTGCACCGACCGTCCGGCACGGCAACACAACGGCCGTCGTGGTGGGCAACGGTCGGCGGCGGCCTGCGTCTGGTCAGCAGTGACCGGCGACTGCGCTCGTTGATCGGCTTGGCCTGCGTGTCCGGCGCATACGTTGTGCCGGAAGGACTTGCCGTGTCCTATGCCGCCCAACTGCACGGAAATTCCACCGTGGTCGGCATCCTGATGGCGGCCAACCCTGCCGGGATGATCGTCGGCATGCTCGTGTTACAACGCCTGCGACCCCAGACCCGGTTGGCGTTGTTCGGACCGCTCGCCGTCGCCACGTGCGCGGTACTGATCCCGACCGCGTGGGCACCCGGCGTGGTCGTGTCGTCGGTGCTGTGGTTCGTCAGCGGAGTCGGCTCGGCCTACAACATGGTCACCCAGGCGACATTCGTGCAACACGTGCCCGACCAACGACGCGGCCAGGCACTGGGATTGGCGAACACGGCATTACGGGTAGCGCAAGGAATCGGCATCGTCGGCGCGGGCCTACTGGCGGAGGTTTTCGCGCCGGGCTCGGTCATCGGCGTGATCGGCGCCGTCGGCGTCATCATCGCCGGACTGGCGGCGACCGCCTGGTCGCGCGTGGCCCCGCCCCGGGCAACCGTGCACGGGGCGCGGCCGGCGACACATCGCGACGAGCAGTGAGCACCGCTCGGATCGCAGGAGGGAGATGTAGACGTCGGTGCGTTTCGGGGCTCGTTCGGGTCTCACAACCAGATCTCGCTGTCGCGCATGACCGTCACCTCCCCACGGGCTCGATTGCGCATTCGGCCAACCGGGTATCTCTTGCCATGGTCCCCCAGAAGGCGGTAACGCTGAGCTTCGATTCGGTTACCGTGTCGACACGGCCACGTTTCGCGCGTGACCTTACCTGGCAATTATGGGGGCCACCGTGCGCACGTGGTTAGCCCGACCGGCGCGGTCTTTACGCGCATGGGAACTATGGACGATCCCGGCCCGGATACGCCATTTCGTCCTTATCGTCGAACTGACCGTCGTGCTGACCACCGCAGGCAGCGCCCTGCTGATGCCGGTCCACCGCGCCGACCTGGTCACCTTCGGCGTCCTCGCCGCCTGCACCGTCGCCCACATCGAACTGACGCGCAGCATCGAACGCACCCGGAGCGCGACCGCCGGCATCAGCCCCTACATGAACACCGACGCCGTCTGGTGCGTCGCGGCCCTCCTCGCGCTGCCGATCAGTCTGGCCAGCGCCATCGTGGTGCTGGTGTTCTTCTGGTCGTGGCTGCGGGTCATGCGCGGCAGACGTCCGTTGTACCGGTGGGTGTTCAGTGCCGCGACCGTGCTGCTGGCCACTCAGGTCGCCGCCGCGATCGTGCTGCTCGGCCCCGGCCAGCATCCCGGCGTGACGCCGACCGTCGTCGGGTTGAGCGTCGCCGCGGCGGCGGGCGCGCTGCGCTGGTTCATCAACTTCGCGCTCGTCGTCGGCGCCATCGCCATCTCCTCACCCAAGATCCGCGCTGCCCAGATCTTCGACGGCATCAGCGAACGCGTACTGGAGATCGGCGCGTTCGCGCTGGGCGTGGTGGCCGCCTACCTGGCCCTCAACCAACCGATCCTGTTGATCTGCGTGGCGCTCGGTGTGTTCGTCATGCACCGCAGCGTGCTGCTCGCGCAACTGCGCAAAGACGCGCGCACCGACGGCAAAACCGGTCTGCACACCGCGGGCTGGTGGCACGATCTCGCCGGCAGCGCTTTCGAACGCGCCTGCGCGGGCGAGGTCGGCATGGCCGTGCTCATGCTCGATCTCGACCATTTCAAACACATCAACGACACCCACGGTCACCTCGCAGGCGACGAGGTGCTGCGCGCGGTCGGTGCCGTGCTGCGCGCCGAAGTGCGCGAACACGACCACGTCGGACGATGGGGTGGCGAGGAATTCACCATCCTGCTGATGAACGTCGACACGTTCGAACTGCGGGCGATCGCCGAACGGATCAGGCTCGCCATCCACGCGATGACCACCACCGTCACCGGACTCGACGGCCCCAAGACGGTCGACGGTCTTGCCGTGTCGATCGGCGGAGCCCGCTATCCCGCACCAGGCATCGAAACCCTGGACGAGTTGCTGCTCACCGCCGATGGCGCGCTCTACCAAGCGAAACAACGCGGCCGCAACCGTTTCTGCCTCGACTCGGGCCGCGCGGCGGGGATGGACTGACCCGGACGGCGCCGAGCCAGTCCGATCGAATCAGCGCCGGTGCAGGACGACGACCGGGATCAGTCGCTCGGTCTTCGTCTGGTACTCGTGGAAGTTCGGCATCTGATCGCCCATCTGGTTGAACAGGCGTTCGCGCTCAGGGCCCTCGGTCAGTGCTTCGGCGGTCACCTCGATGGTGTCCGGACCCAACTCGATCGTGGTGTCCGGGTTGGCGCGCAGGTTGTGGTACCAGGCCGGGTTCTCCGGCGTGCCGCCCTTGGACGCGATGATGATCACGTCGTCGCCGTCGCGGGTGTATGCCAGCGGGCTGATGCGCTCGACTCCGGACTTCGCGCCGACGTGGTGGACCAGCACGATCGGAGCGCCGACGAACGGATCGATCGTGACGGTGCCGTTGTTGGCGCGGAAATCTTCGATTATCTTGACGTTGAACGCGTTCATCTCGTCGGCAACGAATTCAGCCACGTTTCCCTCTTCCCATCGGTCGCGGTTATTCGCGACACCAATGTCATCGTAGGCTTCGGTCAGCGACCGCTGACGTCCAAGCCCGCGAACAGCGTCCGCAGGCACACCGCGCGCACCTCGTCCCGGCCGAGCGCCTGGTTTTCCAGCCACGCCACACACATTTCGCGGACGAACACCAGCCACGCGCGCAATGTCGCGGACGCCACATCGCGTGCGTGCCCGGTGAAACCCGCGGCGTCCAGCATGCGAGCGCGCAATACCGTGAGTTCGTCGTCGATGATTGCCTGGATCAACGGATCACCGGCGAGGGTCCGGTTGGCGGCCAGCACGGTGAGCCGATTGGCCGCGAAATAGTCGATGTGCGCGTCGAGGCCGGCGGACACGGTGTCGATCAACGGCAGGTTCGGGTCGAGTTGGGCGCGCTCGAGCAGCAGGTCGGCCGCCCGCTGGTAGATCGCGGCGAACAGTTCGCGCTTGCCGGGGAAGTACCGGTACAACAGCGCCCGCGACACTCCGGCGCGCGCGGCGATGTCCTCCATCAGCACCTCGTCGTACGGCCGGGCCGCGAAGAACTCCGCGCCGACGTCGAGTAGCTCGTTGCGCCGCTCCTCGGGTTTCAGTCGTCGCCTTGCCACGCCTGGCATATTAGTTGACGTGTGTCTACTATCGCTTGTTAGACACGCGTCAACTAAGAAGGAGCGACTTATGGGAGCCCGCCGAATCCAGCTCCCCGCCGAAATCCGCACGACCGGCACCCTTCCCGACCCCGACCCCGACTACGCCTCCGCGTTCGAGCAACCGACAGCGCCGACACCGTCCCGTTCGGCCGAGGCGTGGGCGCGAGCCGTCTTCGAAGACGCGCCGCTCGCGATGCGCTGGTTCATGCGAACCGGCTGGCGCTTCCCGCTGCGATTCCGACTGGCCCCGCCCGGTGCGCCCGGCCACGTGCTCGGCTGCCGCATCATCCACAACGAACCGACGGTGTTCGTGATCGAACAACGCTCGCCGCTGATGACCGCGCACAACGTCGTGCTCGTCGAACCGACCAGAATCGTCTGGTCGACCCTTGTCCGCTACCGCCACCCGCTCGCCCGTCCACTGTGGTCAGTCGCGGCCGTGATCCACCACCGCACCCTGCCCCGCCTGCTCGCCAAAGCCGCCCACGCGGGGAATCGCCGCGCTCGTTAGGGTCGCGGCACCGAAACGATGCGGGGCGGGCCGAGGTGCGGCCGCACTGTGGATCGGTGATCATGGGCTGTTGGCATCGGAGGTAGCGAACGTGGGTCGGCAGGTGCACTCGGGTGAGTGAGGTGGGGACCTACTGCTTCGGCATCGCAGCGGTGTGGATGTTGTTCTTCCTGGTGAGTTTCGCCCGCGACCGGCGCAGGCTGCGCCTGGGCTTCTACCTGTTGATGTCGCTGGTCTTCACCGGTTTCGGCCTGATGCTCATGCTCGCCGCGGTATCACGCGACGCCGCGAGCTTCGTCGCGTTCGGGTTGGTCCTGCTGATTCCCGTGTTGATTCTGGCGCTGGCGATCTTCCTGATCTGCAACGGCGTAACCATGCTGCGCCGCGAGGGCCGGAGCCCGGGCAACCTGCTCTCGTTGCTGACCGGGCTGGCCCTGATCGGGCTCATCGCCTTCGACATCGCGACCCTGCGGACCCAACTCGTGCCGCTGGAACTGATCGGCGGCACGATCACCGGCATCTTCGGCTATGTCGCGTTCCTGTTCACCTGCTACCTGCTCTATTCCATTGTCTACGGCCGGATCCGGCCGCGCCGGGCCGTGGATTTCGTGGTCGTGCTCGGCTCGGGTCTGCTCGGCGGCCGCCGGGTTTCACGGTTGCTGGCGAGCCGGCTCGACCGCGGCCGGAAAGCGTTCGACGCGGCGATCGCCAAGGGACGGCAGCCGATGCTGATCACCTCGGGCGGCCAGGGGCCGGATGAGGAGGTCCCGGAATCGCACGCGATGGCCGACTACCTGGTCGATCTCGGCGTGCCCCGCGACCGGATCCTGTTGGAGGACCAGTCGGGCACCACCGAGGAGAACCTGAAGTTCAGCCGGGAGATCATGCTCGAACGGCTGCCGAACTACCGCTGCGTCGTGGTGACCAACAACTACCACGTGCTGCGCGCCGCGCTGATCGCGAAGAAGGCGAAGGTCAGGGGCCAGGTGATCGGCTCCCGAACGGCGGCCTACTTCTGGCCGAGCGCGACGATCCGGGAGTTCGTCGCGGTGTTCGTCGACCACTGGATCATCAACGGCGGGATCTGCGCGCTGATCGTGCTCGCGCAGATCTTCGCGGTGATCCGTTGACAGCTCAGCCGACGAGCCCGAATCGCACCAGGCTTTCGCCGGTCGCGACCGTCGACCGGGGCGAACACGGATAGTGAGACCCTCTCAACACTGGTAGTGACAGGGACAGGCATTCTCCGTTCTCTCGCAGGTCGGCCCGCTCGACCTGTGCTACGAGAAGCTCGCTCTACCGGGCACCTGCGGTCAGATGCTCGCGCAGGTCGCCGTGGATTACGAACGCACCGAGTCGATTTGACGGCCGATTTGGAGTAAGCCAGGAACCGTGGAACCGATTGACGCCCTGCGTCGCATCGCCTTCGAGCTCGAACGGTCGGGCGCGCCGACCTACCGGGTGCGCGCGTTCCGGCATGCCGCGCAGGTCATCGACGCGCTCAGCGCGGAGGAACTCCGCGAGCGCGCCAGTCGTGGCACCCTGCGCCAACTCTCCGGTATCGGCAGCGCCACCGCGACCGTCATCGAACAGGCACTGACCGGGCAGGAGCCCGAATATCTGACGAAACTCTGGGAGAACGCCAGCGAGCCCGCCCGCAAGACGGAACTGCGCACGTTGCTGCGCGGCGACTGTCACACCCACTCGAACTGGTCGGACGGCGGCAGCCCGCCCGACGAGATGGCGGTGGCCGGGCGAGCGCTCGGCCACGAATGGATGGCGTTGACCGACCATTCGCCCCGGTTGACCGTGGCACGCGGCCTGACTGCGTTGCGGCTGGTCGAACAGTTGCGATTGCTGGAGAAGCTGAACGGCGAGCTCACGCCGTTCCGGGTGCTGACCGGCATCGAGGTCGACATCCTGGACGACGGTGGGCTCGATCAGCGGGACGACCTGTTGGACTCCCTCGACGTGGTGGTCGCGAGCGTCCATTCCAAGCTGCGCATGCCGGCCGGACCGATGACCGCCCGGATGCTCGGCGCCGTCCGCAACCCTCTCGTCGACGTGCTGGGGCACTGCACCGGTCGACTGATCACCGGGCGCGGCAGGCCCGAATCGGTGTTCGACGCCGAGGCCGTGTTCACCGCGTGCCGGGAGAACGGCGTGGCCGTCGAGATCAACTGCCGGCCGGAGCGCCAGGACCCGCCCGACAACCTGCTGCGCATCGCCGCCGATCTCGGCTGCGTGTTCGCCATCGACACCGACGCGCACGCGCCAGGCCAGCTCGACTGGCTGGACAGCGGCTGCATGCGCGCGGAGGACTCCGGCATCGCACCCGAGCGGATCATCAACACCCGCACCGCCGACCAGGTCACCGCGAGCCGTTAGCGGCGGTGCCTCACGCGGCCGCGCCGCCGTCCAGGATCAGATTGTGCCCCACCGTGAAACTCGCTTCATCGGACGCCAGCCACAGCACCGCGTTCGCGACTTCGTCGGTCGTGGCCACCCGGCCGATCGGCACCACGTTGCGCACCCGCTCGGTCCGGCCCGCGACGGTTTCGCCCGGCAACAGGGACATCGCGGTGTCTGCCGAACCCGGGCTGACGATGTTGATCCGGATCCCGTCCGCGATGTGCTCGCGTGCCGCGCTGCGCGTCATCGCCGCGACCGCGGCTTTGCTGGTCGCGTAGGCGGTCAGGCCGGGCCTGCTGAGCCCGGTGCCGATCACCGAACCGAGGTTGACGATCACCCCGTGCCCCTGCTCGCGCATGCGCGTGATCTCGTGCTTCATGCACAGCCAGGTGCCGATCACGTTGGTGTTGACCAGATCCACGAACTCGTCGTCCGCGACGAGGTCGATCGGTCCACGTGGACCGATCGCGCCCGCGTTGTTCACCGCGATGTCGAGCCTGCCGTGCCGCCGCACGATTTCCTCGATCAGGTTCGCCACCTGCGCGGCGTCGCTGATCTCGGCGGAGATCGAATCGACCCGGCCGCCGATCGCCTCGATCTCCTTGACGGTGCGGCTCCGGACACGCATGCGCCCCTGGTTACGTCGATCAACCAGGGGCACACGCTGGAGGGCGGTCTCTGTTAGACCTTGTGTCCGCACTCTGCGCAGAAAATCGCGCCAGGTGCGTTCTTCGTGAAGCCGCAGCCTGCGCACTTCACGTCGACGGCGAGCGAACCACCGCACGAGGAACAGAACTTGCCGCCCGCGACCTTGCTGCCGCAGCTCGGGCATTGCAGCTTGGTGCGGGTTTCGGTGTCGACGCCCGCGGTCCAGTCCTGCTGCCTGGCCGACTCCCAGATCTGGTCGCGCTGTGCACTGGCCTGCGCCCGCGACACCTCCTCGGCGACCGAAGGTGAGCAGCGCAGGCACTGGCCGATGTCGTCGTTCCAGCACAGCACCGCGCACATCCAGTCGCCGCAACCGCGGCACTGCCGGAACTTGTCGCTGACCTCGTCGACCGCTTGGGCGAGCGCCTTGTCCTTCGCGGCCGAGTTGGTCGCGCGGTCCCAGCGCCATTCCTGCGCGGAGTTGGACAATTCCTCCAGCTTGCCCCCGAACAAAGAGCCGATCGCGCGCAGCGCGCCCCGACCCATTTCGACTTTGTCCCGCTGGAACGCTGACCGGTAGCCGTTGCCGCACCGCTCACACCGGAATTCGAACTGGTAACCCTCGGCATTGGACAGGTCGCCGAAGTTGTCCGTGAACGGAACGAGGTTTGCCATGTGCCGAAACGTACGACAGTGTTCTGTCGACGAACAAGGCGACCCTGTCGGCAATCCGGTAACAGTACGTTCCGCGACGGAACAACTACGAATCCGGGCCAGGAACGGAATCGTCGCGTCTTTTGCTCACTGCTCGTTTTCTCTTCCCAGGTCGATTCCGGATAGTGTCGATTTATCAGCACGCGGTCATTGCTTAACCCGATCGTCGTAAACTACCTAAGCCGGTCGAGGACATGGCTTTGTGGTGGGCGTGAAAGGCAAACCCTTCATAGTACCGCGCGAGCCCGTCACGCGGCGCGAGATCGTCGCGGTTGTCCACATGGGCCAGAACCATCCACAACCGCTCAGCCGCGATTTGGCCCGCCCACCCCAAGATCGATACGCTGGAAGCGGGGCCGCCCCCCGGGCGGGTGGGGGCTGTCTTGGGGGGATGTGAGGAAGTTTCGGGGTTTGTGGGGGATTGGCGTGGTGGGGTTGCCGATTTTGGGGTGCCGGCGCTGGGCGGAGTCGTATTCTCGGGCGCTGATGGTGGAGGTGGCGGGTGGTTCGTCGGCGGGATGGCCGTAGTTCACGGGCGGGGTTCGACGGTGCGTCGGAGCGGGTTCCGGTTCCGAGGCTGAGCCGGGGCAACAGCAGTCTCGGTCGGTCGCGGTCGCGCAAGCCGCCGGGGAAGGTCAGGTTGACGATCGGGATCGTGTCGATCTTGCTGTGTTTCGGTGGCGCGATCGCCGGGTTCGTCGCTTTGACTCTGGAGTTGCCGTATCGGGCGGGGTGGGCGGGTACGCCGGGAACCGTGTCGTTGATCACCTGCGAGTCGGTCGGATCGGGCCGGGGCAAACACACCGACTGCGATGGCGAGTTCCGGGCTGGTCCGAACGCCGAGTTCGTGTCGGTGTCGATCGAGGGCGACAGCACTTATGCGATCCAGCGGGTCTATCCGGCTCGGTTGCATTCCGATGGGCAGACTGCCTCGGTGGTCGGCGGCAAGTCGGTTGCCTACATTCTCGGCGGGATGTTCGCGGTCCTCGGGTTTGTCGATCTTTTCGGTTGGTCGCTTGCCGTCGGCGTCGCGGGTGTCGTGTTGCGGCGACGGCACGGGATGCTGTGGCGGCCGGCGAAGTGGACCACGCGGGGTCCGCTGATCGCGTTCCCGGTTCTGATCGGGCTCGGCATCGTCTGCGGGATCGTCGGCGCGGTGCTGAACTTCTGAGCTTGCCATACCCTTGGGGCATCACGGGCGAAGCGGATCACGGGAGCCTGATGGACGTCGACCTGCGCAAACTGCGTTATTTTGTGGCTGTCGCCGAACGGCTGCACTTCGGTCGCGCGGCCGAGTTCCTGCATATCGCGCAGCCGGTGTTGTCGCGGCAGATCCGCGCGCTCGAAGGGGAGCTGCACGTCCGGCTGTTCGAGCGGGATCGGCGATCGACAGAGCTCACGGCGGCTGGCCGGCAACTGCTGGATGACGCGCGGCCGCTGCTCGCTTCGGCGGAGGCGCTGCGCAGGCGCGTGGTGCTGGCGGGGCGCGGGACGTCCACGTTCACCGTGGGGTTCATGCCGGGGATCACTGTCACGGCCGCGGTGCGGGCGTTGACCGATCGGCATCCGGACCTGCAGGTGGAGTTGGTGCGCACGTCGTGGACGGATCAGGTCGAGGTGTTGCGGGACGGGCGGGTCGACGTGAGCATCGTGCGGCTGCCGATCGACCAGCGCGGGCTCAGCCTGCGTCCGATGTTCGCGGATCCCCGGGTTGTCGCGCTGCGGTCTGATCATCGGCTGGCAGGCAAGGAGTCGGTCGATATCGCCGACCTCGCTGACGAGCACCTGTTGCAGGATCCGGACGCGGTGCCGGAGTGGCGCGATGTGGCTGTCGAGCTGCGCGAGGGCACGAGTCCGGGTTTTCCTCGGTTCCACAGCATCGAGGAGAAGCTCGAACATGTGGCGGCGGGGCGCGGGATCGCGATCATTCCGGTGTCGACGGCGTCGTATTACACCCGGCCGGACGTGGTTCATCTGCCGGTCGACGATCTGGGGCCGAATCAGGTGAGTCTGGCGTGGATCGCGACTCGACGGTCGCGGGTGATCATAGAGTTCGCGGAGATCGTCGCTGATCAAGAGCCCACAATAGGTTAGTCCTGACCTGTCAGAGGTGGCCTATCATGGCGGCATGAGCCTCAAACATGCCGCCCTCGGTTTGCTGTCGCGTGGGCCTGCCAGCGGGTATGACCTGCTCCAGACCTTCCACGGCTCGTTGGCGAACGTGTGGCCCGCCACTCAGAGTCAGCTCTACGGCGAGCTGGGCAAGCTGGCGGATTCCGGCATGGTCGAGGTGGTGTCGGAAGGGGCGCGGGGCCGCAAGGAGTACGCCCTGACCGACGCGGGCCTGACCGAGTTGCGGCATTGGCTGGTCGATGTCGAACCGAGCGCGGTGCGGCGCAGCGACATGTTGTTGCGGGTGTTCTTCCTCAACGTGCTCGACCGGGGCCAGGCTGAGGAGTTCTTGAAGCGCAGGTCCGCGCAGGCGGCGGTCTATCACGACGAGTTGCTCGCGATCCGGGAGCGGATCGCGGACGAGTCGGGTCCGCTGACCGAGTACGGCCGGTTGACCTTGGAGTGGGGCCTGCGGTTCACCGACATGCAGCGCGAGTGGGCGGACTGGGCATTGGGTGAGCTCGACGGCCGGCCTGCTGACGGAGGCGCTCGGTAGGAGAGTTCTCGATGTGGTGGCAACTTTCGCGCGACTTCACGTTCCTGTATTGACAGGTCGCATGAGGAACTTATAGCTTGGACATGTCAGAGGTGACATGTCAGAGTGAAAGGTGCGGCGACATGAACTACCTGCGGGGCTTCATCCCCTGGATCGCGTTTGCCATCGTGTCCGGTTTCAGCTGGCAGTGGGCTGCCGCGCTCGGCCTCGTCGGCAGCGTCGGTCTGTTGGTCCAGGGCCGGATGAAGAAGATTCCGCTCGACTCGCAGATCCTGGAGATCAGCACGCTGGTCTACTTCGGCGCGCTCACCGGGCTCGCGTTCAGCCAGCCGGACTCCGGTCTGCACAACTACACCGGTGCGATGTCCATGGGATGGCTGGCGCTGACCGCGTTCGGTGGGCTCGCGATCGGGCGGCCGTTCACGTTGGGCATCGCCAAACTCCAGACGCCCGAGGAACTCTGGGAAACCCCGGTGTTCAAGCGGGTCAACTACGTCATCACGTCGGTCTGGGCCAGCGCGTTCCTGGTCACCGCGATCGTGCTCGCCATCCTCGACGTCAACCACGCCAGCGAGGTCGTCTCGATCATCGTCCAGGTCACCGGGTTCGTGCTGCCCGCGCTGTTCACCCGCACTTACCCCGACCGCGTCCGCGCCCGCTACGCGGACCGGATCGCCAACCTGCACCAGGAGTCCTGAACCCATGACCACCACCCGGCCCCCGCACCTGCTCGGCAACTACGCCCCGGTCACCGACGAACTGACCGCCTACGACCTCCCGGTCACCGGGTCGATCCCGCCGGAGCTCACCGGCTGGTACCTGCGCAACGGACCCAATCCGCACGAAGCCAGCACCGGTCACTGGTTCCTCGGCGACGGCATGGTGCACGGCGTCCGGCTGGAGAACGGCAGAGCAAAGGCGTACCGCAACCGCTGGGTGCGCACGAAGTCCGGCACGCAGCGCGACGAACACGGCAACCTCGACCTGACCGCCGGTGTCGCCAACACGCACGTGGTCCGGCACGCGGGCCGAACCTTCGCTCTGGTGGAGAGTTCCTTCCCGTACGAGCTCGACCTGCGGCCCGGACACGAACTCGACACCGTCGGCCCGTACGACTTCGATGGCAAGCTCGGCACCGCGATGACCGCGCATCCGAAAACCTGCCCGACCACCGGAGAACTGCACTTTTTCGGCTACGACGTGCAGGCGCCCTTCCTGACCTACCACCGCGCCGACGCGACCGGCGAGCTCGTCGTCAGCAGGCCGATCGACGTACCTGGCGCCACGATGATGCACGACTTCCAGCTCACCGAGAACTACGTGATCTTCCTGGACCTGCCGGTGGTTTTCGATCTGGAACTCGCCACGGGACCGGTCGCCACCATGCCCTACACGTGGCAACCCGAGTACGGGGCCCGGTTGGGCGTGCTGCGCCGCGACGACCCGCACGGCGCCCTTCGCTGGCTGAACATCGATCCCTGTTACGTGTTCCACACCCTCAACGCGTACGACGACGGGCAGCGGATCGTGCTGTACGTGGCGCGGTATCCGCACCTGAGCGCGCCGGATCTGGGTGAGGCGCCCGCGACGCTGTGGCGGTGGACCGCGGATCTGGCGACGGGCACCGTGACCGAGGAACAGCTGGACGACGAAGCCGCCGAGTTTCCCCGGGTCGACGATCGGCTCGCGGGCAGGCAGAGCCGGTACGGGCAGCTGGTCACCTCGGGCGAGTCGAACTCGCTGCTGCGCTACGACCTGGCGACCGGTTCGGTCGAGCGGCACGATTTCGGGACCGGTCGGCGCGCCGCGGAGGCGTCGTTCGCGCCTGCCGACGATCGGCCGGGCGGACCGGGTTGGCTGATGACCTACGTCTACGACGCCCCGACCGACACCAGTGACCTGGTCGTTCTCGATGCCGACGACCTCGGCGGTGCGCCGGTGGCCACGATTCACCTGCCACGCAGGGTGCCCTACGGCTTCCACGGCAACTGGCTGCCGCACGAACCGGCCACCAGCTGAACACAATGGACAGTAAGTGCGACGTGCGATCGAGGGGCTCGCGCGAGTACCGTTTCCCGTAGTCGTACCGCGTTCGTGTTGGGGTGGACCCCCGGGAAAGAGCGTTCGCTGTGAAGATCGCATTCATCGGCCTCGGCAGAATGGGGCGGGAACTCGTTCTGCACCTGTTGGCCGACGGGCATGACGTGACCGTGTGGAACCGGACCGCGTCCGCGACGCAGGCCGGCGCGCAACGCGGCGCCCGGGTCGCGCACACCGCCGAGGAGGCGGTCGCCGACGCCGAGGTCGTGGTGACGACGTTGTTCGGCCCGGACACCGTGCGCGCGGTCGTCACCGGCGCGGACCTGCCGATCCCGCACGGCGCGCTCTGGATCGACGTGACCAGCGTGTCGCCCGAGGACGCAACATCATTCGCGGACTGGGCCGCGGCACGCAACATCCGGTTCGTGCACTCGCCGGTGGTCGGCTCGATCGCACCCGCCAGGGCCGGCGCGCTCGGCGTGATCATCGGCGGCGACGCGGAAGCGGTCGAGGCGGCGAAACCGATCGTGTCGCTGTGGGCGGCACCGGATCGGGTCGATGTCTACGACTCGCCTGCGAAGGCGGCGACCGCGAAACTAGTCGCGAACCTGGCGCTCGGCGTTGCCATGCAGGCGTTCGTGGAATCGCTGCGACTCGGGCACGCGGGCGGGTTGAGCACCGAGGAGGTGCTCGGCTCGCTGAAGGGCACCGCGCTGGCGGGGATCCGGGCGGTCAAGGGCGATGTGGTGCTCGACGAGCGATTCGCGGACACCCAGTTCTCCGCGAACCTGCTGCACAAGGACGCCGGGTTGATGTTGCGCACGAGCCGGACGCCGTTGCCCGCGGTGACCGCGGTGTTCTCCTCGCTGGAGGAGGCGATCCGGGCCGGGCGCGGCGAGGACGACTTCTCGGTCATCGCGGCCGACGACCGCTGACGCATTCAGTCGGCAAGTAGCTGTTCGCGCAGGATGTCGGCGTGGCCGCAGTGGTGCGCCAGTTCCCGCAGCACTTGCAGGTACACCCAGTGCAGCGTGCGCGGTCCGGTCCGGTGGCCGGTCACGATGGTGTCCAGTGGCAGGTCCGCGACCGCTTTGCGGGCGGTGGCGCAGGCTTCCTGGTGGGCTTCGGTGATCGAGGCGATGGTGTCGCCTGCGGCGAGCCGGAAGGATTCGTCCGGGCTCTGCACCAGGCCGAGTTCCTTGCGGGACGAGCCGCCGACGCATTCCTCGAACCACACCCGCTGCATCCACGTGACGTGCTTGAGCAGCCCGAGCAACGTGGTCGCGGACGGGACGAGCCTGCGGCGGGCCTGCTCTTCGGTGAGACCGCCGAGGGTCGCCTCGATGGCGTTGCGGTAGTCCTCGACGAACGCCTCGAACTGGGTGCGTTCATCGTCCAGCAGCACGTCGAACGCGCCCATCAGAGACTCCTGTCCGGCGGAGCGAAATCGGCGAGGCGGTTGCGGAGTTCGCGTTTGAGGACTTTGCCCGCGTTGCTGACCGGAATCTCGTCGACGAAGTGCAGTTCGCGGATCTTCTTGTAGGGCAGCACTTTCGCGTTGACGGTGGCGATGAGCTGCTCGGCGTCGAGCTCGGCGCCGGGAATGGGCACGACGAAGGCGACGGGAAGTTCGCCGATGTCGTCGCGGGGACGGCCGACGACGGCGGCGGTGCGCACGCCGGGTTGGGCGAACAGGATCTCTTCGAGTTCACGCGGGTAGACGTTGTAGCCCTTGTACAGCAGCATGTCCTTCTTGCGGTCGACGATGTAGAGGTAGCCGTCGTCGTCGAGCAGGCCGATGTCGCCGGTGTGCAGCCAGCCGTCGACGATGGTGGCTGCGGTTTCCTCGGGGCGCTGGTAGTACCCGGCCATGACCTGGGGGCCGCGCACGCAGATTTCGCCTTCGGTGTTGGCGGGCAACGGATCTTCCGAGCTGCCGGACAGCGCGACGACCTTGACGGACGTGTCCGGTGACGGGATCCCGACCGACCCGACCTTGCGCAGTCCGGAGCGGTAGGCGGGGCCGGTGATGGCGCCCATGGTCAGTTCGGTCATGCCGTAGCCCTCGACGATCGGGATGCCGTTGAACCGGACGCGCAGCGCGTTGACCATCTCGTGCGACATGGGCGCGGCGCCGGAGCTGATGGCGCGCACCGAGGACAGGTCGCGGGTCGCGAAGTCGGGGTGGGCCATGAGCACCGCGAACAGCGCGGGTGCGCCGGAGATGGTGGTGACCCGGAGACGTTCGGCGTCGGCGAGATAGCGCGCGGGGTCGAGCCGTTCGTGGATGACCAGGCTGGACCCGGACATGACGGTGAGGGTGAGCCCGCCGATGACACCCATCGCGTGGAACCACGGGGTGAGGATGATCGCGGTCGCGGTGCCCAGCGGCACGGTCCATTCGGCGGGGTCGCCGATCTGGTCGAGGGTGACGTCGCCGTTGACGTCGAGGGTGGGCAGCGAGCCGCTGCCGCGCGCTGCGGACTGAAGGGTGTTCACGATGACGTTGCGGTGCGTGAGACAGACGCCCTTGGAGCGGCCGGTGGTGCCGCCGGTGTAGGCGATGTGCGCGAGCGCGGTCTGCACGTCGACGGTGGGTTTGGGGTCAGTGTCGGGTTGGTCGGCGTGGAATGCCTCAAACTCGACGAACGGCCCATCGGTGTCAGGCGCGACCACGACGATCGTGCGCACATCGGTGCGGTCCTGGACACCGAGAACAGTGGGCAGGCTGCGACCGGAGGTGATCACCAGGACCGCGCCGCAGTCGGCGAGTTGGGCGGCGAGGTCGTCGGGCGGGAGCAGCGGGTTGGTGGGGCAGAACGTTGCGCAGGCGAGCTGGATGCCGAAGTACGCGACCGGGTAGGCGAGGCTGTTCGGCAGGTGCACGGCGATCCGGTCGCCAGGCTGGATGCCCGCGGTGCGCAGCGCGTTGGCGAATCGACACGCGCGCCGGTACAGCTGCGTGAAGGTCAGTTCCTCGGTGCCTTGGGTGAACCCGACGCGGTCGCCGTATCGGTGCGCGGCGGCGCGGAGGATCGATCCGACCGGAACGGCAGGGTAGTCAAGCGAAGTTGGGAAATCCGCCGGCGAGAGACCCGTTTCGATGGACATACATCCGACCTTACGAAGCCGGATGGGCCGGGGCAATGCCCGTGCCCATCCGGCTTCCGATCATTAGCCGATGGTCATCGCGAACACGTGCAGTGTGGGGGTGCCGGGTATCGCGCCCGAGCTCACGTTCGGCAGTTGCACGCTGGTCGCGGTCTTGCCGGACGTCAACGGGACGCCCACGTAGTAGACGTCGGCCGCGCCCTGGTAGGTCGTATTGCCTTGTCTGTTCTGGTAGGCAGCGCTGATCGCGACGTCACCCGCGCCGCCGAACCAGTCGGGGCTGCTCACCGTGAAGTTCTGCGTGCTGCCGTCCGAGTAGTGCACGGTCCCGGTGCCGCTGGCCGGTCCGTAGGTCGCGGTGACCAGGAAACCGAGCGTCGACCCGGATCCGGACAGCGCGATGCTCTGGCCGGATGCGACCGTGTTGTCGGCAGAACCAGAGCCCGACGATGAAGGCCAGGTGAAGGTCAGACCGGCATGGCTGACGGTGCCGCCCGCGTGCGCGCCCGCATTGGCGAGCGCGGTGGCGGACATGCTGGCTCCGTTGCCGTCGAGGTTGCCGGGGGCGGTGTTGTTGTCGGCGGTGATCCCGACGTTGTTGAAGGTGGCGGACAGGGAGGGCGCGGTCTTGACCGGGTCGAGGCCGATCTGTACCGGGCCGAGGTGCCGGTCAGTCGTTGGTGCGCTGCCGGTGACCTGCGCGTAGGGCAGCGACGTGAACGGCGCCGCCGACTTCTCGATCAGGTACTTGTGCCCGCTGACCACCGGCACGCCGAACTGACCGGCGGTGGTGGGGGAGACCACGGTGCCGCCGGTGTTCGCGTCGATCACCTGGACCGACTGGCCGGACCACGGCGAGCGGACCTGCATGGTCGCGTTGCCGCCCGCCTCCAGCACGACGGTGACCGGCGTGCCGCCCTCCATCTGCACGTCGAGCTTGCTGTTGTTCTGCACGGACACCGTGCCGCTCGCGTCCCAGCCGCTCGGCCAGGCGGGAGCGACGCGCAGCACGCCGTCGTAGTCCTGGGCGAGTGACTCGTTGAGAGTGGCCGCGACGATGCCGGTTTCCTCGTTGTAGGGCTCGTCGCCGACGGAGCCGAACAGACTGGCCATGCCATCCGGGTACAGCTGGTACTTCTCGACGTTCGCGATCAGACCGGACTGCACCTGGCCGGCCATGTCCAGGCGCGCGGCGTAGAGGGTGTCGTAGTCCCAGTCGGCGTTGTCCTGGAACATGCGCGCGTTGTAGGTGCGGTCCTCCAACGCGGTCAGCGAACCGGAGTTGTCGCCGATCACGTTGTACGGGAACGTGGCCTCAAGGTCGAGGTTCTCCCCGTTGTGCTGGGTCGCGGCCGGCTGGGTGGACAGCGCGATCACGTCCTGCCCGCCCGCGTCCGAGCTGGCGGTGAGCACCTGCGAGTGGGTGGCCGCGTCCGTGCGCGGCAGCGGCGGGATCTTGGCTTCGTCGGCGATCAGCTGACCGGCGAAGCTCCCGTCCGTGTTCAGCTTCTGCGCCGCCGACGCGACCGCCGGGAACAGCGCCTGCATGGCCAGGATGTCGGTGACCGGGTCGGTCACGTCCCACTGGGTTTCATGCGCGTTCGCCGTGGTGTGCAGCAGTCCGTCGGAGCCGGTGCTGGCGTAGGAGAGCAGGAACTGCGCGGTCGCTTTCATCAACGGGTAACCGGCCTGGAGGAACGCGAGGTTGTTCGTGTCCAGGTACTGCTGCCAGATCCACAGGCTGACCTCGGCACCGGAGGAGATGTTCAGCGAGTTGTAGGAGGGCGAGATGGTCGAGTCGCAGGAGGCGTTGCTGGCCGCGCTGCCGCCGCCGTAGTAGCCGTTTCCGTTGAACCGCATGGTTTCCGGGATGCACACGCCGGACCGGCCGGGCATGTGCGCGGATGTCCAGTTCTGCAGGTTGGTCAGGTTCGACGTGTACAGGTTGAAGTAGCTGGTGTTCAACGCGGACACGCCCGAGCTGAGGTTGGCGGCGAGCTGCATGCGCAGGTTCCAGAACCAGTAGTCGGCGGGCACCCAGTCCTGGGTGTCCTTGCTGAACGCGAACAGGTCCGCGACGCCCGCCTGCGTGCCTGGATACGTGCCGCGGTTCAGGGAGGCTTCCTGGTAGAGGTAGATGGTGCGCAGGTTTTCCAGATACTGTGCCGAACTGTCCGATGAGGACATTTCGAGCAGGTCGGCGCCCGCCCAGTAGTTCTGCCACCAGGCCAGATGCGCGGACTGCAACGCCGATGACGATGCGGTGGCGTCCGAACCGAGCAGCGACGACGCGGTACTGGCCGCGTTGCCACCTGCCCAGTGCGGCGCGCCGACGACGACCCGGAACGTGCCATCCGTGTTGGGGTTGAAGGCGACCTGCACGGTGTCGCTGTTCACGACCGACGAACTCACGTTGCGACCGCCCGCGGTGACCGCGAGCAGCGTGCCGTAGGTCTGGTTGGTGCCGCCGGTTTCGTTGTCCGTCCAGGTTTCCGCGAGCGTGCCGATACCGCCGGACGACGCCGCCTGCGGGGACCGGCCGGACCACAGCGCGCCCTGCGCGGTCTGGGTGCTGTTCGGGTTGGCGCCGGACACGTCGACGACGAGTTCGTCCTTGTCCGCGCGCAGATAGATCTGCGCGGTCATGCCGCCGCCGGTTTCGGTGAGGATCCCGCTGTACAGGTCGAGGTGCGCGGCGAAGTTCGCGGCGCCGGTGATCGCGGACAGGCCGGGGATGGTGACCTGGCCGGGGGATTTGCGGTCGGGGAAGGTGTCGTCGCGGTTGAGCTGCGCGGTGAAACCGGACGCGTCCCACACGGCCGCGCCGAGCGAACCGTTGCCGAGTGGCAAGGACTGGGTTGGTTGCAGATTGGGCGCGCCGAGCACGATGTTCGATCGGCTCACCACGCCTTGTCTGTCAATGTTAAAAGTGCCGTTCTGCCATGCGGTCGTCTGGGACGCCGCGGCGGCTGGATCGACCGAGGCGAGAGTGGCAACAGCGCTGATCGTGGCCGTGATGGCAGCGAGGACGCCGATGCGTCCGCGCGTCCGTAACCGGCTCCTGGGGTTCACCGTGTCTCCTTTGACATGTGGACGCCTGCTTGCGGTGCGGAGAGAATCGACCACCGCGGGCTGCTGCCAAGGCACCGCGATAGATCCTATGTATGCAATGATACGTATGATGTAGCAGCTTATTTTTGCTGCTATGGCACGCACGTGTCAACGGTCCGGTGGAGCAGAGGTTCAGATGATCGGACGTCAGCGCTTGTCTTCGGGACGAATCGGTCGGCGGTGCCGCCACGAGCGCAGGATGTGACCGCGCATCGCGTCCGCCGCGTCCGCGCCGTCCTTGGCGGTCAGCGCGTCGAAGATGCGCCGATGCTCCACATTGGAATCGACGCAGTCCTGGTGGGTGGTCTCGCCGATGTAGCGCAGGCTGCGGAACGCCTCGGTGTTGATCGTGTGGATCACCGCGCGTGCCAGCCGGTTACCGGACGCGGCCATGATCGCGTCGTGGAAGTCCAGGTCCGCGCGCAGGAACCGGGCAGGGTCCTGTTCCTCGGCGAACAACTGGTTGAACGCGGTCTCGATCCGGTCCAGCTGCTTGCGGTCGGCGCGTTCGGCCGCCTCCGCCGCCATCTGGCCTTCCAGGGCCTGGCGGACGTCGACCAGGTCCTCCAGGATCGCCAGCTCCGCGTCGTGCCGGATGCTCGCCGCGAGCACGATCGGGTTGAGCAGGTCCCACTCCTCGGTGCCGCACACGGTGGTGCCGTGCCCCTGCTGCACCTTCACCAGTCGCATGGACTCCAGCGACTTGACCGCCTCGCGAATCACTGTGCGGCTGACCGCGAACATCTCGCACAGCACCGGTTCGATGGGCAGGGTGCTGCCGTCGGTCAGTTCGCCGCCGACGATGCGGTCGACCAGATCCTCGACGACGGCGGTGGCCAGTCGGCGCGGCCGCCTCGGCCACGAGGGGAGCGGGGTTCTGGCGTCTTCTTCCTGCTCAGCGGGGGTCATGGCGTCCGTTCGTCGGGTTTGGGAGCGGTGCGGAAAGCATAGTGGACTCGTTCTTGACGGCATTCGTATGACGAATTATGTTACCCCCACATCGTGGAAAGGTCAGGCCCTTGCGCATCACTCACGTCGAGAGTTTCCGCATCCCGCTGCCAGGCGTGACGCCGCCGTTCGTGTGGCGCAAGGGCCTGCTCGGGTCCACACCGGACGGTGAAGCGGCGGTCCTGCGGATCGGCACGGACGACGGCGCCAGCGGCGTCGCCCTGGCCACCCGGCCCGGCATGGCCTCGGCGGTCGAAGACATCGTCGACCGGGTGCTGCGCGACGAACTCGTCGGCAAGGACCCGTTGCAACGCGAACTGCTCTGGCACCGGGTCTGGGAGATCGACCGCACTGAGGAACTGCCGCTGCCCGTCCTCGGCCTGGTCGACATCGCCCTGTGGGACCTCGCCGGACGGATCAACGAGCTGCCGACCTGGCAGGTGCTCGGCGGGTTCCGGGACCGGATCCCGGCGTATGCGTCCACGGTGACCTTCCGGGACATCCCGGAATTCCTGGACGTGACAACACAATGCCTGAACCTCGGTTACCAGGCGATCAAGGTGCACGCCTGGGGCGACGCCCGCGCGGACGCGCGACTCGGCCACGCCCTGCGCGCGCACGTCGGGGACGACATCCCGCTCATGTACGACGGCTCGGCCGGTTTCGACCTGCCCGACGCCATCTACCTCGGCCACGCGCTGCACGACGCCGGATTCCTCTGGTACGAGGAGCCGATGCGCGAGTTCAGCGTCAACGCCTACGCCCAACTCGCCCGCGCGGTCGGCATCCCGTTGCTGGTCGCGGAAACCTCGGACGGCGCACACATGAACACCGCCGACTTCATCGCGGCGGGCGCGGCCACGTTCGGCGTGCGCGCCAGCGCCTCCACCCGGGGCGGCATCACCGGCGCGATGCGCACCGCGCACCTGGCCGACGCGTTCCGGTTGCGGGCGGAGGTGCTCGGTGATGAGATCCCCAGCCGGCACCTGGCCATGGCGATTTCCAACACCACCTACTACGAATCGCTGATCACCAGCAGCGAGGTGCGCCGCAGGCCCGAGGTGGACAGCTCGGGTTTCGTGCACGCGCCAACCGGGCCAGGTATTGCCCTGCCAGCCGGTCTCAACTACCCCGACGCCCTCAAGCCCTACGTCGAACAGCCAAGAGAAGTCGCGCTTACAGAGAGGTAAGCCAAGCCATGCGTTCGTCCATCCTCACCGTCGCCGTGCTGGCCGTCGCGCTGGTCGCGGCGGGCTGCGCCAAGAGCAGCGTGCAACCCGGTTCGTCGAAAGGCATCGCGGCAGGCCAGGTCAAGGTCGCCCTGGTTCCCGGCGGTCCGCACCCCTACTTCCAGCCGTGGAAAGCCGCGGCACAGCAGGCGAAAACCGACTTCTCGCTCGGTGGCGTCGCCTTCAACGAGACCTCCGGCTGGGATCAGACCACCCAGAACTCGGTGCTGACCTCGCTGGAAGCCCAGGGCTACAACGCCTTCGGCGTGTTCGGCGTGTCGCCGGACAACATCAACTCCACGTTCAGCAAACTCAAGCACGACGGCTTCGCCGCCGCCTCGCTGGGCTCCTGCCCGGCGGGCAGCACCGACAACGCCGACTTCTGCCTGGCCACCGACGTGCAGCAGGCCGCGTACAAGGCGGCGAAGATCGCGATTCAGGCCATGGGCGGCCAGGGCAACCTGGTGCACCTGACCGGCAACAAGACCGACTCGAACACAGCGCGCCGCGAGGCGGGCGTGCAGCAGGCGGTCGACGAGACCGGTGGCAAGGTCAAGCTGATCCAGACCGTCACCGACATCGACACCGACCTGCAGACCGCGCAGAAGGCCGTTGCCGACCTGCTGGCGGCGAAGGGCAGCCAGATCAACGCGATCGTGAACACCGCCGACAACCCGGCGATCGCCTCGGCGGCAGCGGTCAAGCAGGCGAGTTTGCCGATCAAGGTGGTCGCGATCGACGACGATCCGACCGTCATCGCGGACATCAAGGCGGGCACGGTGACCGCGACGATCGCGCAGAACCCGGTCGGTCAGGCCTACGACGGTGCGTACGCGCTGATGAAGCTGGCCGGTGGCTGCACGATGAAGACCCCTGGCCAGGTCATCGACTCCGGCTCGTTCGAGGTCACGCAATCCAATGTGGACACCTATGACACGCAGCGGCAGACGATGACCAAACAGATCAAGTCCGACTTCGACACCAAGTACCTGTCCTGCAAGTGACTCCTGGGGAGTAGCCGTCCGATGCCAATCATCACCCGTGCCGATGCCTACCTCGTCGACCTCCCGGTCGAGACGGTGCGCACCGACGCCACCCAGGCCTTCCTCAAGCAGGAGACCATTTTCGTCGAGGTCGAGACCGACGACGGTGGCATCGGCACCGGCTACTCCTACACGATCGGCACCGGCGGCACCGCGGTGCTCGCCCTGCTCCGCGACTACCTGCTGCCCCGGTTGACCGGGGTGGACGCGGGGCGGGTCGAGGCGATCTGGCAGGACCTGTTCGCCTGGACGCACGCCACCACGGTCGGCGCGATCACCTCGCTCGCGCTGGCCGCGGTGGACACCGCCCTGTGGGACCTGCGCTGCCTGCGCGCCGGGCTGCCGCTGTGGATGTTCGCGGGCGGGGCGCGTGATCGGGTGCCGCTCTACGACACCGAGGTCGGCTGGCTGCACCTGAGCCCGGACGAGCTGATCGCCGGGGCCAAATCGGCGACCGAACGCGGTTTCGGTGGCGTCAAGATCAAGATCGGCAAGCCCGACCCGAGCGAGGACGTGGCCAGGCTCCACGCCGTCCGCGACGCCCTTGGCCCCGAGATCGATCTGATGGCCGACGCCAACCAGTCGCTGCGCGCCCCCGACGCCATCCGCCGCGCGCGCCTGCTCGAACCGCTCGACCTGTACTGGCTCGAAGAACCACTTCCCGCCGACGACGTCGCCGGACATGCGCGACTTGTCGCCGCGACAACAATCCCGATCGCGGTCGGCGAATCGATGTACTCGATCGGCCAGTTCGCCGACTACCTCGGCAGGGGCGCGGCAGGCATCGTGCAGGCCGACGTCGCGCGGATCGGCGGCATCACCCCCTGGCTCAAGGTCGCGCACCTCGCTGAGGCGCACAACATCGCGATCTGCCCGCACTTTCTGATGGAACTGCACGTCAGCCTGTGCGCGGCCGTGCCGAACGCGCGCTACCTGGAATACATCCCGCAGCTGACCGCGATCACCACGGCACCGCTGCGGGTCACCGACGGCCACGCGCACGCCCCGGACGCCCCCGGTCTCGGCATCGCCTGGGACCGCGACGCACTCGACAACCTGCGGAAGTAGGCCCGCATGACCAACGACGCGCCAACGTTGTCGCCGCCCGAACTCGAACCGGACCAGCAGCCCAAACACGCCCCGCGCGCCCTCCCGTTCTGGGCTAACCCACGCCTGGGCCTGCTGGTCGTCATCGTCGTGCTGTTCGTGGTCTTCTCGGTGCTCCGGCCCGCGTTCCTCAACATCAACCTGACGATCGTGCCGATGCAGTCCGACCTGAGCGTGTTCGTGATCGTCGGCCTCGCCCAGTTGACCGCCCTCTCGCTAGGTCACATGAACCTCGCGGTCGGCCCGATGGCCGCGTTCTCCGCGTTCGCGATGGGCTGGATCTGCGACGCGCTCAACGCGCCGCTGATCGTTGGCCTCGTCTTCGGCCTGATCGTCGGTGGGCTGGTCGGCGCCGCATCGGGCTGGACGATCGCCATCACCGGCGTGAACTCGTTCGTGGTCACGTTGGCGCTGAACTTCGCGCTGCTTGGCCTGGTATCGCTGCTCTACAGCGGATTCGGCGACGGCGTCGCGTTCAACGTGCACCCGTCAGGCATGGGCGCGTTGCGCAACAACACCTTCAGCGACTACTGCATCGGCAACGTCTGCGGCCCGCCCGTTCCACTGGTCGCGCCGATCGCGATCGTCGCCGCGCTGCTCGTCGCCATCCTCTACCGGCGCTCCCGCCTCGGCCGCGAAATCCTGATGACCGGCTCGAACCTGCGCGCCGCCGAGCTCTCCGGGATCCCGACCAACCGCAGGATCATCCAGGCGCACACCTTCTCCGGCCTCCTGGCTGCGCTCGCGGGCTTCCTGCTCGCCATCAACAACGGCGCCTTCTCCGCCGACATCGGCAGCCAGTTCCTGCTGCCCTCGTTCCTCGGCCCGGTCCTCGGCGGCACGCTGCTCGCGGGTGGCGCGGTCAGCGTGCTCGGCACGTTCTTCGGCGCCGCGCTGACCGAGATCATCCAGACCGGACTGAACCTGCTCCAGTTCCAGGTGGAGAAGTCCAAGATCTACATCGGTATCGTGCTGCTGCTCGCGCTGTCCCTGGACCGCGTCCGGCACACCATCGCCCAACGCCGAGGGAGCAGGGCATGACCACGATGACGCTCACCAAACTCCGGTTCTCCCTGCGCGGCACCGAATTCACCCTGGCCGCGATAGCCGTGGTCTTCTACCTGATCCTCGCCGCGACCACGCACGGCAGCGTGCTCAGCGGGCACACCATCACCGCGATCCTGGCGTTCCTCGCCGTGCCGATGATGGTCGGCCTGTCCCAGATGGCGGTGCTGGCGGTCGGTCAGATGAACCTCTCCGTCGGCGTGCTGACCGGGTTCAGCGCCATGACCAGCGCCTGGCTGATGGTCCAGATCGGCCTGCCCGCCTGGCTCGCCGTCATCTGCGGCATCCTGGTCGGCGCGGGCATCGGCCTGATCAACGGCCTGCTGGTGGTGTTGACCAGGATCAACGGTTTCATTGTCACGCTGGCCACGATGACCGTCATCGACGGCCTCCGCTACGGCGTGCACGGCACCGCGACCTACCAGGGCTATTCACCAGGTCTGGTGTCGCTCGGTCAGGGCTCGATCCTCGGCATCCCGGGCGTGTTCATCCTCGCGGTACTGGTCGCCGTCCTTGTCGCGCTGTTCTTCCGCCGCGCAGCCCTCGGTCGCCAACTGCTCGCCAGCGGCGGAAACCCGTTCGCCGCGCGGCTTTCCGGCGTGTCCAACGACCGCGCGCTGGTCATGGCGCACCTCATCTCCGGTCTGCTGGCCGGGGTGGCCGGGGTGATCACGGTCGCGCTGTCCGGGTCCGTCAACGCCACTATCGGCGACGACCTGCTGCTGCCCAGCTTCGCGGCCCCGATCATCGGCGGCGTCGCGCTGGCCGGGGGAGTGGTGAGCGTGCTCGGCACCTGCCTGGCCGCGTTGATCATCCGTCTGGTCGACGTGGCGCAGGCGCAGTACTCGATCAACCCGCAGTGGGTCGACCTGATCATCGGCGCTGTCGTGCTCGGCGCGGTGCTGATCACCCAGCTACGAGTCGTCCGACGAAGGAGCAGCCCATGACTTCTTTCCTCGCAGAGAAGCTGGTGAAGACCTTCCCCGGCGTCCGCGCTCTCGACGAAGCCACCCTGCGCCTCGAACCCGGCACCGTGCACGCGCTGCTCGGCGAGAACGGTGCGGGCAAGAGCACGCTGATCAAGATCATCACCGGCGTGTACCGGCCCGACGCAGGCCGGATCGTGCTCGGTGACGGCACAGAAGGTCACTTCTCCGGTCCGCAGGACGCGCAGCGTGCGGGTATCGGCGTCGTGCACCAGGAACGCAACCTGATCCCGGCCTTCTCCGTCGCCGAGAACATTGCCCTGCAAGCGGTGCCGAAGCGTTTCGGATTTGTCGACAAGTCGGCGGTCCGCGACCTCGCCCACCGCTGTCTGTCCCAATTGGACATTAAGATCGACATCGAAACCACCGTGAACACCCTGTCCGTCGCACAGATGCAGCTCGTCGAGATCGCGAAAGCCCTCGCCGTCGACAGCAACGTCCTGCTCCTCGACGAGCCAACGGCGTCCCTGACCTCCGACGAAGCCGAGCACCTGTTCACCGTCGTACGACGCCTGCGCGACGCGGGCAAGGCGATCGTGCTGGTCAGCCACAAACTCGAAGAGGTCTTCGCCATCGCCGACACGGTGACCGTGCTGCGCGACGGTCGCAGCGTCGCCGAGGCGCACGCGCTGTCCGACTACACCCGCGAACAGATCGTCGACCTCATGGTCGGCCGCGCCCAGCAAGTCGTCGCACTGAACAAGCCCCAGATCGACCCGGCCGCCCAACCTGCCCTCGAACTCACCGGCGTAGCAACGGAACTGGGCCACTCCGACATCTCCCTGACCATCCGCCCCGGCGAGATCGTCGGCATGTACGGTCTGGTCGGCGCCGGACGCAGCGAACTCGCCCGTGCCGTCCTCGGCCTCGACCGCATCACCGAGGGAACGGTTGCCGTGCACGGCAAACCGGTGCGCATCGGCAGCGTCCGCGAAGCCCTGCACCAGTACCGCATCGGTTACGTCACCGAGAACCGCAAGGAAGAAGGAATCTTCCTCGAACAACCGATCACCCGCAACATCGCGGTCACCGTGTGGCGGCGGCTCGCCCGGCTCGGCATGATCCGCCAGCACGACGAAACCGACCTGGTCAGCACGTATGCGGATCGGCTCGGCATGCGCATCTCCGGTCCCGCGCAACTCGCCGGTCAGCTCAGCGGCGGCAACCAGCAGAAGCTCAGCCTGGCCAAATGGCTTGCCGCGGACTGCGACATCCTGGTCATCGACGAACCGACCGTCGGCATCGACGTGCGCACCAAAACCGCCTTCCACGAACTCATCGTCGGTCTGGCAGGCAGTGGTCTGGCCATTCTGCTGATCTCGTCCGATCTACCGGAGATGATCACGTTGGCCGACCGCATCCTGGTCATGTCCGAGTACCGCATCGTCGGCGAGGTCGCGAACAACCACCAGTACGACCCGGCCTCTCAGGCGGTGATCCGCCTCATCCACGCCGCCGAGGCGGCATGAGAACCTCCAGCGCGAACGCGCACCAGCGAACGTTCTCCTGCTCGAACGAGATCCCCCGAGCCAGCGTCAGATACGGGCCAACCCGTTCGGCAGCAGCCAGAAACTCCGCCTCGGTCCGCCCGGCGAGCAACCGCTCCCGCAATCGTTCGTATCGTTTGAGTTTGGTCTCGGCGAGCTGCTGGCGGTCCCGCACCGCTGCTCGCACCGCGTCCGCGTCACCCGCCTCGACCGCCTGTACCTGCACCAGCAGTTCGTCCCGGACCGCGGTCGGCTTGGGCGAGCGGGCGGTGTACTCGTGCAGTGCGGCGCGACCAGCCTCGGTCAACGCGAACATCCGCTTGTTGGGACGGCGCTCCTGCGGCACGATCCGCGCCGCCACCAGGCCCTCGTCGGCCATCTTCTCCAATTCGCGATAGAGCTGCTGCGGGGTCGCGGACCAGAAGTTGGCCACCGAGGCGTCGAAGTCCTTGGCCAGGTCGTAGCCGGATGACTCGCCCTCCAGCAGGGCCGCCAGGATCGCGTCGCGCAAGGCCATAAGGGTCAGCATACGTGCATTGCTGAATAGTCAAAAAGTTGATTACTATCGACCCATGACGACGTTCCGAGCGGCGATCGAAGCACACGATATGGACGCGGTGGAGGACCTGCTGGCCGACGAGGTGGCCTTCCGCAGTCCGGTGGCCTTCAAGCCCTACCCCGGCAAGCCGATCACCGCGGCCATCCTGCGTGCCGTCGCCGAGGTCTTCCAGGATTTCCGCTACGTGCGCGAGATCAAGGATCCCGGCGGCGTCGAGCACGCGCTCGTCTTCGAGGCGACCGTCGACGGACTGGACATCACCGGTTGCGACTTCCTCCGCTACGACGCCGACGGCAAGATCGTGGACTTCATGGTCATGGTCCGCCCGCTGCGCGCCGCCGAGGCGCTGGCGCGTGAGATGGGGGCCCGGTTCGAACAGATCCAGGCCGACGCCCTGGCCCGGCTCAACTCTTGAGTTGTCACAGTACTGGTTGAACCCTCCGGCCGATTGGCGCGCTCATTCGGCCATCCCGGGTTCGTTCACCGCTTCGTTCACCGCTTTGTTCACGCAGCCAGCCCGTAGCCCTGGAGTTCGATCGCGTTCGAGTTCTCCTGCATGTTCATCAGGCTCTTCATCGGCAGCTTGGTGATCAGCCTGACGACGTTGTTGCGCATCCAGATCGCGCCGCGACTGGCCGGTGCGAAGCCCGAGTCGGCCGACGGCGGGCGCTTCTGGTTGGTCTCCACGAACTCGCGCAGGTTCTTCTCGTAGTTCGCGAAGGCGAGCGTGTGGTTGCCGTTGGCGGCGGCCAGTTCGCCGGCGAGCACGTAGGCGCCGACCAGCGCCATGCTGGTGCCCATGCCGATCGACCCGCCGAACGCCGAGTCGCCGAGCAGTACCGCCCTGCCACGCGACCAGCAGTCCACCTTGACCGAGCTGACCCGCGAGAAGTAGAGGTCGTCGGTGTCCTGCAACTGGTCGATCAGCTTCGGGATCTCCCAGCCGCCGCCCGCGTAGACGTTGGTCAGGATTTCCTTCTGCGCCTTCAGGTCCTTGCGGTCGTAGTCGAGCTCGGGCGAGCGGAACGCGAGCAGCGCGCGCACCTCGCCGGTGTCGTGCACCGGGTAGAGCATCACCACCCGGCCGCCGACGCCATTGCCTGCGGGCAGGTTGTACATGACCTCCCAGCCGTCCAGCTTCAGGTCGGTGCGCGCGGTGAAGTAGGTGGAATACTGGCCGAGGTCGGTCAGGTAGTCCTCGGGCGGTCCGAAGGCGAGCTTGCGCACGCCGGACCGGATACCGTCCGCGCCAACCACGATGTCGAACGTGCGCACCGCACCGCTGGCGAAACGCACCCGCACGCCGTCCGGTTCCTGGGTGAGCGCGGTGATCGAGTCGTCGTAGATGAACTCGGTGCCCGAGGCCGCGTTGTGCAGGATGCGGACCAGGTCACCGCGCAGGACCTCCAGCTCGGCAATGACGCCGCCGGAGTCACCGAAGTCGTCGCCGCCCATCGCCGCGACCTGCTTGCCCTTGGTGTTGTAGTAGGCGATGCCGTGCGTGCCGGTGTGGTGGGCGCGCAGTACCGGCATCAGGCCCATCTTCTCGATGACGTCGCGAGCGGCGCCGCGAATGTCGATGGCCTGGCCTCCTGGGCGCAGCGCCGGGT
>DASXOJ010000254.1:0-13341 GCA_036494465.1 Pseudonocardiaceae bacterium | reverse complement strand
GTCGTGCTCAGGCCGCCGTCGACCGCGATGGTCTGGCCGGTGATGAACGACGCACCGGGACCGGCCAGGAAGACCACGATTCCTTCGATCTCGGCGGGCCTGCCCCATCGGCCGAGCGCGGTGCGCGCGTGCAACCAGGCCGCCCACTCCGGATCGTCGACCAGTTCACGGTTGACCTCGGTGGCGAAGGTGCCCGGTGCTACCGAGTTGACGGTGATCCCCTTCGGTCCGAGATCGGCGGCCAGTGCTCTGGTCAACCCGTCCAGCGCCGCTTTCGCGGCGGCGTAGCCGACATCGCCGCGTCGGCCCAGGCTGCCGATGACCGACGACACGTTGATCACGCGACCGCCGGACGGCATCCGACTGGTCACCTCGCATGCCAGCGCGTAGGCCGCGGTGACGTGCACGTCCAGCAGGCGGGCGAAGTCGGCGGGAGGCAGTTCACGGGTGCCGCGCCGGTCGCGGTGGCCGACGTTGTTGACCAGGATGTCGACCGGCCCAATCGCTCGGAGAGCCGTGGCCACCGCCGCTCGGTCCGTGACGTCGAAAGCGGCTTCGCGCGCGTCGAGCCCTTCGGTTCGTAAACCGTGAGCGGCCTCGGCCAGCGTGCCTGGGTCGCGGCCGTTGAGCACCACCTCGGCGCCTGCTCGCGCAAGGCCGCGGGCCATGACCAGCCCCAGGCCGCGGACTGATCCGGTGACCAGGCCCCGGCGACCGCGCAGGGGTAGATCCGGGATTGTCCGCAGCTCGGTCATCAGGCTCCCTCCACCCTCACTGAAACAGTCGTTTCAGTCGAGTATCGTACAACGCGAGGGAGGTCGCGCAAGTGTCTGATGTGGAACTCGCCGAGACCGGCCAGATACCGTCGCCGCGCCAGGTCGAGCTACTCGACGCCTGCTACGAGTACGTGCTCGAACACGGCCTCGACGTCTCGCTGCGCCCGCTGGCCTCGGCGGTGGGCAGCAGCCCCCGCGTGCTGCTCTACCTGTTCGGCAGCAAGGAGGATCTGCTCCGCGCCGTGATGGCTCGTGCCCGCCGCAGCCAGGTCGAGGGTCTGCGGACACTGAGCGACGCGACCGGCGGAACACCCGAGTTCGGCACCGTGGTGCAGACGATGTGGTCGTGGCTGTCGACGCCCGCGCAACGACCGATGGTGCGGCTGACCTACGAAGCGTTCCTCGCCTCGTTGAGCCGGTCGTCCGGGCCGTGGACCGGTTTCGCGGCCGAGTCCGCTCAGGACTGGCTCGACCTGCTGACCCGCGCGCAGCCCGAGGTTCCTGCGGATCTCGCCGCGGTCAGGGCACGCAACGCGCTCGCCCTGATTCGTGGCCTGCTGCTCGATCTGCTCGCGGGCACACCGGCCGACCAGGTCGACGCCGCCGCGCGGGCGTGGCGCCCGCCGAACTGACCGATCCGAGCGATGGGCGCGAAAGGCCTCCTGGTGGTACGGACAAGGCATCTATTCACTCAGCGTGGGTTGATCGGGATGGCAGCATGCTCGTATGACGAAACTGACCGGACAGCAGATCGCTGACGTGGGATTGACCGGCTGGGCGAATCTGCTCGGCGGGCTCCAGACACGGATCGCCACCGGGGACTTCGCGACCGGCCTTGCAGTCGTCAACTCGATCGGCGCGGCCGCCGAGGGCATGAATCACCATCCGGACATCGCGCTGCGTTATGGGCATGTCGACGTGCGGCTGACCAGTCATGACGAGCAGGGGATCACCGGGCGCGACGTGCGGTTGGCGGGCGCGATCAACGGGATCGTCGCCGAGGCCGGTCTTGAGCTGTCGTCAGCCGGAGTGTCGCGGACGGAACTGGGGTTGGACTCGCCTGCCTACGAGGCGTTGTTGCCGTTCTGGCAGGCGGTGTTGGGGACGACGAGCGGTGCCGACGACGAGGTCCGGGATTCGGCTGACGGGTTTCCGACGATCTGGTTTCAGCGATCGGGCAGCGACGAGCCCCGGCAGCACTGGCATTGGGATGTGTGGGTCGAGCCCGACCAGGTGCAACCGCGCATCGATGCCGCGCTGGCCGCTGGGGGGACGTTGGTCAGTGACGACGAGGCGCCGAGTTTCTGGGTGCTCGCCGACGCTGAGGGCAACAAGATCTGCCTGTGCACCTGGCAGGGGCGGGGTTAACGCTTGGCGAGCAGACCTGCCAGCGCGGTCGCAGTTTCGGGATGGTGGGTGAGCAGGGTAGGGGTGGGCTGGTAGCCGAGGAGGCTGGCGAGGGCGATCGTGGTATGTGGGTGCTCGGTCAGGAGGGGGCTGGGTGGGGTTGCCGGGCGGCGGGTCGCGGTCGCTGCGGGGGCTTGCCAGGGTGGGGTCCAGGCATCCAGGTCGGGTAGGCGCGGCGGGAAGATGCGGGCCGCTTCGCGGGTCAGCAACGGCGCCAGGTCGGGGACGTTGGTGCGCAGGGTGTCGATCAGGCTGGGCAGCCACGGCAACAGGACCGGGTCCGGTAATTGGGTCGCCCATGATCGGCCGGACGGCTGCCTTGGGCAGCAGGCGAGTGAGGATCCAGAGCACGTCCGAACAGCGTTGCAGTTCCGGCTTGCTGCTGATGTCGAGCAGGGCGCGTTGCACGCCGCGTTGCTCCAGTTTGAGTTCGAGTGGGGCCAGCCGGTCGTGCACGTCACGGGCCAGCGGTGGCAGGGCGTCGTAGCCGACCTGCCCGACGCGGTCGCCGCCGAGCATGATCTCGACCAGCCTGCGGACATCGCGCCTGCCCGGCACCGCGTCCTTCTCGATGCAGGTCACGGCGGCGTCGGAGAAGTCGTAGGGCGTCGGCCGGGCGCGATTGCGCATACCGGCCAGCAGGATCGACGTTTCGAAGACCGCGATCGCGTCGGCGGTCGAGGCGAGGTAACCGTTGCGGCGGGCGGCCCTGACACCGAACTGGCCGACCGCCTCGCTCAGCATGGTGCACAGATGGTTGCAGATGCCGCCGCGCACACCACGCAGGGCCGGTTGTTGTTGGTGCTACAGGAAAATTCGTGATCACCGGCCCGAATGGACGAAACGTAGACCCGTTCGATGTCCGAGCCGCTGGACACGAGGCCCTGCAACCGCCCCTCGGCCAGTCCGACGAACGGCACCTTGGCCAGCTTGCGCGGGCGCGCGGGCGGCACCACGCGTGCCGTGCTCGACTGCTCCCAATCCGACCTTGCCTCGTTCTCTCTCCAGACCGGTGAAATCCAGTGGAGACAAGGTATCCCGGAGCCCTGACAGTTTAGCGAAGATCACGGATCACGAGGTCGCAGGGGGTCGGGTCGGCGCAGTCGGGTCCGTGGGAGGTCGAGTGCGGAGAGGTCGGTAGTGACAGCTGCGCCGGGTGCGAGGCGGGCTGGATCGAGGTGGAGGGTGACTCGGGTGCCACGGGCGGTGGATGGGGTGAATTCGCGTGCGGGACCGATCGGGTGGCCATGGTCCAGGTGTTGGTGCAGGCCGTGGTAGTCCTGCCAGACCTCGACGATCGCGTGTTTGGTGAATACCGTCGCCGCGCCGAGCTCCCACCTGGGACAGCAGAGGATGCTGCCCTGGTAACCGTCGCTGAAAACGGCCTGATCGTCGGTGATCGTGAACGCGAGGTTGCCCATGATGTCGGCGCGCACGATCGGCACGTGGACCGGCGCCAGGCGGCTTGCGGGTGCAGGGCGTGGCCGACCGCGTGCTCCAGGATTCTGGTCGGCATCGCGGGATTGCCCGGGCCGACACCGAAGTACATGCCTGGCCGCCGGAGCACACCTTCGGGGAATTCCAGGACCGTGATGTCTGCGGCGCTGTATTCGTGTTGCGGCACTTACTGATTCTAGTCGGGGAGGTGGGCCAATCCGCCGTAGAAGTAGGAGAGGTCGACGCCGGTGTCGTCGAGATCCAGGTCGTCGGGGCGCCATTCGGTGACCGGGACCAGGCCGGGGGCGACCAGTGGCATGTCCGGTGGGAACAGGGCGGCGATCTGTTCCGGGGTGCGGACCCAGGCGGCGTTGCTGGAGCGCTGGTAGAGCGAGGTGATGTCCGAGTCGCTGGCCGCGCCGGTGGGGGCGATGTGCGAGAGGACGAGGTAGGACCCGGGCACCAGAGCCTCGCGGTAGCCGGCGACGACGCCCGCCGGGTTGGCATCGTCGGGGAGGAAGTGCATGACCGAGAACGCGAGCACGGCCACCGGTTCGCTGAAGTCGAGCAGGTCGGTGACGCCGGGGGCGGTCAGCACGGTGTCGACGTCGCGCAGGTCGGCGGCGGTGACGGTGACGTTGCGCTGATCGGTGATGAGCCGACGGGTCGCGGAGACCGCGACCGGCTCGTTGTCCACGTAGGCGACCTTGACTTCCGGGTCGGTGGTGTGCGCGATCTCGTGCACGTGGCCCGCCGTGGGGATGCCGGAGCCGAGGTCGAGGAACTGGCGGATACCGCCCGCGACCAGCAGCCGGACCACGCGGCGCAGGAACGAGCGGTTGGCGCGCGCGACGGCGCGGACTCGGGGGTCTGCGGCGAGGACGCGTTCGGCGAGGGCCCGGTCCGCGCTGGTGTTGTGCGAGCCGCCCAGGTAGTAGTCGTACATCCTGGCGGCGTTGGGCTGGTCGAGGTCCAACCTGCGTACCCCCATCGGCTCTGCTGTGCGCGGTGCGTCTTCGGTGTTCACGGTATCCGAGCATGAACCACGATCGGCCCATCGCGCCAGGGTAGGAAGCCCATCAACGCCACCAGGGACGATGCCGCTGGGCGGCGACCTCGGCGGCTGGCTCGACAAGGTCGGCGAGGCGGTCGCGGATGTGGTTGATGTGCTCGTTGACCCACAGTGACCGTGGCAACGCGGGATTCGCGTCGTCGACGCCTGCGAAGGGGTTGCCGAAGTCGGGTGGCAGCAGCATCGGGGCGCCGCTGTGGTCGGCGGCGTCCAACCTGGACGCGAGGTGGTCGAACCAGGCAGCCAGCTGTCCGGCTTGTTCGCCGAGTTGGATGCGGATCGGGTCCGGATCGGATCGCAGGTGGGTGGGCAGGCCGACCAGCGAGTGGCCGGTGAGGCGGGCACGGAGCGTGCCGCCCACGAGCCGCCAGAGATGGTCCTGGGGGATGCGTTTGGAGCCCTGTTCGGCGAGGAAGCCGCGCAGCGCGTCGTCGAGGCGTAGTCCTGCGGTGATGGACGCCGCCGCCGATGGCGGGCTGGCTTCCAGGCCGAGCGCCCAGCGGGCGGCGTTGGCGACGTAGGCACCGCCGGTGCGGAAGGCGTCGGCGAGGTCGTCGCCGACCAGCGCACTGGTGCCACGCGGCCAGAACAGCGCGCCGACGATGATGCTGACCGCACAGCCGATCGCGACGTCCTCGATGCGCAGCACGCCGATGCTCCAGCCGATCGGCGCGATGAGGTTGAACAGCACCGAGATCACCACGGTGAACCCGGCCTGGCCGACCGCGAAGGGCAGCGCGCCGGGCGCGTAGGAGGCGATGAGCACGGCGATCGGCAACGCGATCCAGAGCGCGCCCGCGCCGGTGCCGATGACCAGCAGCAACGCCGCGCCGACGACGAAGCCGATGACGGTGCCGAGCAGCGCGCGCAGCGCGGTCGCGCCGGTGGACGCGGCGCTGGAGCGCAGCACGGACAGGGTGCCGAGCACGACCCAGAAGCCGTGTTGCACGCCGGTCAGGTCGGCGATGGTGATCGCGGCGGCCACGGCGACCGCACCCCGGGTGCTGTTGAGGGTCCAGACCGAGCGCAGGCTGGCGTGCCGGGTGACGACGCTGGCGGCCGAGGTGAGGGCGGGCAGCACGCGGCGTTCGCGCATGGTGACGTCGTCGTCGGTGGGCATGACCGAGCCGTACCAGCGTCGACGTCCACCGGAGACGATCGCGGGATCGGCACGGCGGGCGGCGATCATGGCGTCGGCCATGGCGGTGTGCACGGCGACCGCCGTGGTGCGGGCGTGGTAGGAGAGGTGTACCGCTTCGCGGTAGCCCTCGACGTCGCTGCGCAGTTCGTGCAGGCGTTTCATGCTCGCCGACAGCCGCTGTTCCAACCGGTCGAGGTCGGGTTGGGCCGGTTGGTCGCGCAGCAGCGCGGCGATGTCGGCGAGCGCGGTTCTGGTTTCCAGCAGCAGCGCACGTTCTATTTCGTCGACCTTGCTGAGGTCGTGGAATTCGGCGAGTTCGTCGCAGATCGTGGTGGTGCACCATTCGAGCAGGCTGACCAGGTTGGCCAGTGCCTGGTCGGCGGTGGCGAGGCCGGTGGGGCGGTACGGGGTCGAGGTGAACACGCGCATCAGTTCGTGCTTGGCGTCCATCGCCTTGCCTCGGGCGGCACTGAGGTCTTCACCGCGCATGGCCGCACCGAGTTCCTCGGCGAGAACGGCGGCGCAGTTCGCGACCGCGGAGCGCAACTGCGCGCCGGGTGAGCGCGGGGACAGCAGCAGGACGGCGATGGTGCCGACGATCGACGCCAGCCACCAGCCCTCCAACCGGGCGGGGATCATGCTCAACGTGCCTGGCGACGCCGCGGGCAGCACGAACGCCATCAGGGCGGCTATGCCAGCGGAGGCCGCGTTGGGCCCGGCGACGCCCGCGAAGAGCACGCAGAACACCACGATCAGCGCGGCGATGGCGGCCAGCGGCACTGAGGCGTTGACGGCGGTGCCGATGATCAGCAGCACGCTGCCCGCGACGGCGAGGCCGAGGTGCGCGATGATCTTGTCCCGGGCTCGGCCGCCGAACGCGGCGAGGACCAGGGTGGCGAATCCGCCGAACGCGGCGAACGTGGCGACCTGCGGGTCGCCGATCACCTTGTAACTGAACGCGAACAGGCCGGGCACGACGAGTGTTGCCCGCACCGCGCGCATCGCGGCGGGCTTGGACCAGACCGGTAGCCAGTCTGGTCTGGTCCGGTTGGCGGGGCGGCCGCCGGACACCTCGGACGGGGTGTCCTCAACCGATGCAGTGGTGCTGGTCACCGGAAGAGCATACGAGAAACACCCGACGACGTCACCGGATCAATGGGATCTTACGGACAGGTTGATGTGTGCGGAAGACGTTGTCGGGGAACAACACACTGACTTACGCTCGTTGTGGTTGCTTGCCGGTGCCCGATGCGGCGCGATGGACAACAGGGGAACAACCGATGACCGGACTGAACGTACGGAAGGCCGATTTCGACGACTTGACCTCGCTGGAACAAGCCTTCGGCGAGCGCTCGTACTTCGCGGATCGTTTCGAACGGCAGAAGAACGGGCGAGGCGTGCTTTTCTCCGCCTGGTTCAACCGCAAAGCCGTTGGGCACGCCTATCTGTGGCTGGAAGAAGCCGAGGAACCACCGATCGCGCAGTACCTGCCCGGCGTTCCGTTGCTGACCCACCTGCGCGTGCTTCCCGAATACCGCAACCGCAGATTCGGCACCCGGCTCATCGCCGAGGTCCAGGACTATCTGAGACTGGACGGTCACTGGCACGTCGCGCTCGCCACGCGCACCGACAACGACGAGGCGATCCGGCTCTACCAACGGCTCGGCTATCGCGACTGGGGCCGAGGGCTCGTCGAGTGCGTCGCCGTCCGGACAAAGCCGGACGGCGACGTCGAATACGAGGCGGAGGAATGCCTGGTGCTGATCAGGCGGCTGGTACAGAGCTGCTACGACTGAGTTCCTGCGACCCGACGGACAGTTCCGGTTCGTTGCCCGCCGGTACGAACAAGGCGCCGAGGCGGAGCGTTCTGGACACCTCGGCCGGATCTGTCGCCGGGCACGCCGCACGCATCGTGGTCAGGTGCTCGTGCCAGGTTTTCCGGTCCTTGAACCACTCGTCCAGGTACGCGGTGCAGAGTTCGGGCGTGATGCGTTGGTTGCGCCGCAACGCGGCGGTCAGCGCGCGCCGGATCTTGTGTTGTTTCGCCGAGCCCAGCTCCGATGTTTCGACCGTGGCGAGCAGTTCGGAGATGAACGCCCTGCGGTGTTCCAGGAACGCTCCCCAGTGTTTCCGGTCGGCGTCGTTGACCTTGTGGTCCTCGTCGAGCAACCAGAACACGCCCTCCGCGAGGGTGTCGCCGAACTCCTCGAATCGCGCCCTGCTCCGGGTGTAGTAAGGGTCGTAACGCTCCTGCTTGGCCCGGCCCGCGATCGCGGTCGCGCGCAAACCCTTGTCGCCCAACAGGAAGAACCAGTCTTCGTTGTACACGTGCGGAAAGAACGAACCCGCCGCTGCGGCCACGTCGACGGCGAGCGCGCCGCCACCGATGAAGGTCCGCTGTGGATGGCCCAGTTCGCGACCGGCGTGGCAGACCACGGAGTTGTCCGGGTACTCGTCGACCCGCAGACCGGCGACCTCGACGTGATCCAACTGGCGCACGGCCGCCTTCAGCACGTCGACGTGCTCGACGGTGATGTCGTCGTCCAGGAAGAACACCCGCCGCCAGCCGACCAGGTTGGCGAACAGCAGCGCGATGTTGCGCTTGGTCGCGGTGTCCCTGATGTCCAGGAACCGCCGCTTGGCCAACGCGTCCGTCTTGAACTCGGGCAACAACTTCCAGTGCCGCTGGTTGACGTCGATCGCGATGACGTCAATGCCGGCGCCTGCGGTCAGCTCGACCACGTGCGCGGCAGTGGATTTCTTGCTGCACAACACCAGCAGCGCGCAGCCGAGTTCCTTCGCGTAGCCGATCGCGGTCCTCAGCTGTGCGCTCGGTCGCGCGGTCGGCACGATGATCGCGTCGAGGCCGAAATCAGTAGTTGTGGTAGGCAAATCCGGCACGTACAGCAGATCCTCGTGCGTGAGGTGGTGATGGGAGTTTGCCTCGTCGCCCTCAACCACGGGAGGCCCGGAGTTCGGGCCATGAGTAGAGCCGAGTGTCCGAAAGGGACCATGAAGGGGTGATCGGCTGCCCCTCGACGATGACCACCCTGGTCAACAGCGTCCACTCTTCAGCGGTGGCGAAACGTTGGTGCAGATATGCCTCGTTCTGATCACGGAGGTTCGGGTCCGTCAGCGCACGGACCGCGCCAAGGGTGCCCCTGGCGAACTGGCCATTGAACGACATCACGGTACGTTCCTGAAAGTAGGGGTTCGGACCGTAGTAGATCTGGGCGACGTCCTCGCCAATCTGGCTTTGGCCGTCGATGTCCAGCACCTGCGGTTCGAATGTCGGAGAGTCATTGTCGGCGGAAGTCGCCGTTTCGACCTCGAAACCACCTAGATCCTGGATGGTTTCCCGGGGGATCTGCCGAATCGGCGCCGACGTGCGCTCCACCAGATCGCGAATGGCCGCGTTGAAATCGACGCCGCCAAGGATGATCAGATGGTTGATGAAGTGCTCCGAGGTGAGGTTGTCGGAGAGCACTCGCTGAATGGGGCTGTCCGGGTTGAGCGCGGACAGCCGCCCATACAGTTCCATGAGCGCGTCGAGATCGCCGTAGTCGTACAGGTCGACGTGGTCGGGGTCGATCGGGTCGGGCTGGGGCATCTGCTGGCGCGCTTTTGCCGGTAGCGGCGCGCAGACGAGGACGATGCCTTCCCCTGGCGGGAAGCGCAGCACGCTGTCCCGGAGGGGGCCCGATGCGGCGGCGGACGGACCGGACTTGGCTGCGACGTGCAGCTCGGTCAGGTCGGTGAGCAGTTGTTCGCGGGTGGCCCGCTCCGAAGGGGTCAGCTCGGAGAGGTCCAACAGGCGATAGGGGCGGCGCTCGACAGATCGTGATGTCGCGAAGAAGGTCGCGTAGGACTCAAGCCGGTGAACGGGGGGAAGCGCCGGGTTCGCCGGATTCTCCCAGGAAGAGATCGAGGGGACGCTGGGTCGTCGCCCGCTGCCCGCGAGGGCATCAGCGAGCTGCGCCTGCGTGATGTTGCGGTCCCGCCAGTGGTTCACCCGAAGGTCACGCAGTCTTCGGGCGAGCTGAGCGGCCGGACCTTCCACCAGTGGCACGACTACAGCGCTCCTTGGGTGAACTTCAGGATATTTCCTGAACATGGGCACTGTACACGGGGGGATCACCCAAGGCTAGCCACCCTGCCAGCACAAACACCAGTTGCGCATACTTTGGCTCACTGCGTGGAACCCGAGACCATACACCTGCCGAACAACATGGTTGCCAGCAGGGTGCGGCAGACCTTAATCTGTATTCAGTTAAAGGTCGTTAACTTCATCTCATTACCTGAAGTACAGGGATTGGAGGTGAAACGGTGAAGTGCCGTGCACCGATCCGGGCAGTGGAGCGATCACCGCCGAGCGGACTTCGCGTTCTCGACAAACGCCTGCGCACATGGGCAGGCGCCCCCGGCTGCGAACCAGGGGCGCCCTGCGTGCCACAAGCAGTCCCACACAGCGTCCTACCGCTCTCACGTGAGGAACTGTCATGACCACGACAAGCGTACAAACCTTGACCGGCAACGTCACGTCGACAACCGCGGTTGCCCAGCCGGTGGCAGTGCACAACAGCCAATCCAGCGACACGGGCAGCGGCAATGGTTCGGTCGTCGTCATCGTGATCATCGCGGTGGTGGTGTTCTTCGTGCTGGCCCGAGTGCTCCGTGGCGCCTTCGCCATGGTCGGCAACCTGTTCAGTTCGGCGGGCTCCGTCTTCGGAGTGCTCGTCGGCCTGATCGGGGTCGGCACCCTGCTGCTCACCACGGTGATCATGGTGTTGATCAACCGGTGAGTCGACGGACCAGCACGAGTGGCCCGGGCAACACCCACATCGGGCCACTCGTGTGGACGGCCGAATCCCGAAAGCCTGTGAGATGCTGACTGCCATGGCAAAACGCCTGCGCCTCACCGGCGACCCGGAAGCTGACGCACTGCTGTCGGACGACCCGTTCGCGCTGCTCACGGGCATGCTGCTGGACCAGCAGATCTCGATGGAGATCGCGTTCATCGGACCGAGGAAGATCGCCCAGCGGATGGCCGGGTTCGACGTCCACAAGATCGCCGAGTCCGATCTGGACGCGTTCGTCGAACTGTGCGTCGCCAAGCCCGCGATCCACCGCTACGGCGGCGCCATGGCGCGACGGGTGCACGCGCTGGCCACTCACGTCGTCGAGAACTACGACGGCAAGACGGACAAGATCTGGAAGGCAGGCAAGCCGGACGGCAAGGAAGTACTCAACCGGCTCAAGGCGCTGCCCGGTTTCGGTGAGCAGAAGGCCCGGATCTTCCTCGCTCTGCTCGGCAAGCAGCGCGGCGTGCAGCCAGCAGGCTGGCGAGAGGCCGCGGGCGCCTACGGCGACGATGGCTCGCACCGCTCGATCGCGGACGTGACCAGCGCGGAGACGCTCGCCGAGGTGCGCGCGTTCAAGAAAGCCGCGAAGGCGGCTGCCGCGAAGTAGCTACGGCGGTAGCTTGGGGCTCCCTTTCGTCGCCGTTGGTGACGTCATCGCAACTCTGGGGAGCTACGGATGACTGTTCGACACCGGTCGATGCTGATCATCGGCTTGTCCGCCGCCTTACTCGGTCTGCCCGCCGCTGGACTGGCGAACGGAGCGGGCGCGCAGGCGCCGACGTCGCTGAGCCAGGATCTGGACACGTTGCTGGCGAATCCGGCGTTGACCGGAGCGGACGTGGGTCTGGTGGTCAAGGATGCGGCAACCGGCTCGACGCTCTACGACCATCGTGGCGCGGATCTGTTGCTGCCCGCATCGAACCTGAAGCTGTTCACGTCGGCGACCGCGATGAACGTGCTGGGGCCGAACTACACGTTCGACACGACCGTTTCGTCGGACGGGGCGCGGGTCGGGTCGACGTTGGCGGGCAACCTGTATCTGAAGGGCACCGGCGATCCGACCATGCTCGCCGCGGATTACGACGCGCTCGCGGCCAAGGTTGCGGCGGCGGGGATCACCCGGGTGGTCGGGCAGTTCGTCGCGGACGACACCTGGTTCGACGACCAGCGGCTGGCCACCGGCTGGGAGGTCGACGACGAGCCGTATTACTACGACGCCCAGGTTTCCGCGTTGACGATCTCACCGGACACCGACTACGACCCGGGCTCGGTGAACGTCACCGTCTCCCCCGCTGCGCCTGGTCAACCGCCGAAGATCGCCGTGACGCCGCCGAGCAACTATCTGACCGTCGTGAACACGGCGACGACCGGGGCCGCCGGTTCGGCGACGACCGATGACGTGGACCGGGACGAGGGCGACAACGTCATCCGGGTCACCGGGTCGATCGCGGCGGATGCCGCGCCCGATGTGGAAACCATGTCGGTGTGGGATCCGACGCGGTTCGTGGCGTCGCTGTTCCGGGCGGATCTGGCCGCGCACGGGGTGAGCGTGCTCGGGCCGACCGGGTATCGGGCCGCGCCTGCCAAAGCGACGGGTATCGCGTCGCGGACGTCGATGTCGTTGAGCCAGTTGCTGACGCCGTTCCTGAAGCTGAGCAACAACCTGCACGCGGAGACGCTGGTCAAGGCGGCGGGGCGAAAGGTGTCGAGTCAGGGCAGTTGGTCTGCTGGATTGGCTGCGCTGGAAGGGAATCTTGGTTCGTTCGGGGTGAATTCCGCGCAGCTTGCCATGGCTGACGGGTCCGGTCTGTCCCGTCAGGACTATGTGTCTGCGGATCAGCTCAGCACGCTACTTGTCGGCGCGCAGCAGGAACCGTGGTTCTCGACGTGGTATGACGCGCTGCCGGTCGCTGGCGTGAGCGATCGGATGGTGGGCGGCACGTTGCGCAACCGGATGGGCGGCACGCCTGCCGCGAACAACCTGCACGCGAAGACCGGGTCGATGACCGGGGTGAGCGCGCTGTCCGGGTACGTGACCGCCGCGAACGGCGAGAAGTTGGTGTTCTCGATGGTGGAGAACAACTTCCTGCCGGATTCGGTGACCAGTATCGAGGACGCGGTTGGCGTGCGGCTGGCCGAGTACGGCGGTGCGACGGATCGATCGCGGGTGATGCAGCCGCAGGTGGCGGTGACGCAGGGGCGGGATCCGCGAAATGCGTTGGAGTGCAGCTGGACTCGGCACTGCTGAGCGCACTGCTTGGGGCGCGGCCGGAAAGCCGCGCCCCAAGCGGTTCAGTGCGACGGGTGGATGACGCCTGCCGAGGTTCCGCCTCCTCGGGTGGGTTCGCCCGCGGCGAGGACCTGACCGTGCGGGAGGAATTCCAGGCCCGCCGCGATACCGATGGTCGGCGGGATCTGGATCGTCGGGTCCAGCGGTGACGTGTTGCTGATGTAGAAGGTCTGGCCGAGTGCCTGCAAACCGGGCGTTGTGGGCTCGCTGAGGAAGTCGGGCTCGGCCTGGGTTTGCGCTGCGTTGCGCTGGGAGGCGCGCGGGGCGGCGATCGCTTGCGGCAGGCTCATGCCGAAGTCGATCCGGTTGACCAGGATCTGCAAGACCGTGGTGATGATGGTGGCGCCACCGGGCGA
>DASXOJ010000253.1:0-9548 GCA_036494465.1 Pseudonocardiaceae bacterium | reverse complement strand
GGAGCGCCTGTTCGGTCTGCCCGCCGGCGAGCGCGACCCGGAGCACGCGAAGGGGTTGCTGCCCGGCGCCTGGGCCGAACTCCAGGAGGAACGTCCCGAGCTGACGGTGCTGTTCGAGGGCGCGGAGGAGACCGAGGTCGCGGACTGGCTGGCGTCGGCGCGCGCGCTGCTGGACGGTTACTTCACGTTGGAGGATCCGCGCCGATTCGACGCGGAGTCGTGCGAGCTGCGGGTGGAGACGGAGCTTCCGTCCGGTCTGCTGCTGCGCGGCTTCATCGACCGCCTGGACGTGGCGCCGACCGGTGAGATCCGGGTCGTCGACTACAAAACCGGCGCAGCGCCACGGGAGTTCGCCGAGGCCAAGGCGCTGTTCCAGATGAAGTTCTACGCGCTGGCGGTGTTCCGGCTGCGCGGCGTCGTGCCCAAGCAGTTGCGGTTGATGTACCTCGCCGACCAGCAGTCGCTGATCTACACACCGGACGAGGACGAACTGCTGCGGTTCGAACGGACGCTGGACGCGGTCTGGGACGCGATCCTGCGCGCGGGCAAGACCGGCGAGTTCCGGCCGAACCCGAGCCGGTTGTGCGACTGGTGCGACCACAAGGCGCTGTGCCCGGCCTACGGTGGCACGCCGCCGCCCTACCCCGGCTGGCCGGAACCGGACGAGAACCTGGGCGAGACCCCGTTGGACCGAGTGGACTGACCGATGAGCGACTCTTTTTACGAACCCGCTGGCGAAAACCGGTTCGTGTCCACGAAGAACACGGTCGGGCCGTGGTCGCCGGACAGCCAGCACATGGGTCCGCCATCCGCGTTGCTGACCAGGGCGTTGCAGCGGTGCGCGCCGCGCGACGATCTCGCGCTGGCCCGGATCACCGTGGAGGTCCTCGGCCCGGTGCCGATCACCGAGCTTGAGGTGCACGCGCAGGTGCGCAGGCCGGGTCGGGCGGTCGAGATGCTCGACGCGGAACTGACCGCGAACGGCCGCGCGGTGGCGCGGGCGACCGCGTGGCGGATCGCGAGAACCGACACCGAGAACATCGCGGTGACCACGGCGGAACCGCTGCCACCGTTGGCGGGCGCGGAGCGGGTGTACGCGCCAACCGACTGGATCGACGGCTACCTCAGCGCGATGGAGTGGTTCGCGGTGCGCGGCGACTGGCTCACGCCGGGCGCGGCGGCGGCGTGGGCGCGGCAGCGGGTCGCGTTGGTGGACGGCGAGGAGCCGGACGGGTTGCAGCGGCTGATGGCGGTCGCGGACTCGGGCAACGGACTGTCGAACCGGTTGGACATCAAGCAGTGGATGTTCATCAACACCGAGCTGACCGTGCACCTGTTGCGCGAACCCGAAGGCGAGTGGATCGGGCTGGACGCGGAGACCGCGATCGGGCCGACTGGCCTGGGCATCGCGAGCAGCGTGTTGCACGACGGGCGCGGCCAGGTCGGGCGGGGCGCGCAGGAACTACTGATCCGCCCGCGCTAGTCCGGCAGGACACGCGGGGAACGCTGGTCCGGCCGCGTCAGGCCGGGGTTCGCAGACCGGTGCGGTCGGCCAGGCGGGCGCGGAGGTCACTGAGGCGGGCGATTTCGGCGTCCAGCGCTGCGATCCTCCGCTCGACGACGTTGCCACTCGCGCAGCCGCTGGTGCCGAATCCGGGCAGCGCGCTGTCCAGCAGGTGCAAGCGCTCGGCCGAGCCTGCCACGTCCTCCACCGTGAGCCCGAGCGAGAGCAGTTCGCGGATCAACCGCACCCTTGCCACGTCGGCGGCGCCGTATTCGCGTTGCCCGGTCGCGGTGCGCGCGGGCGGCGACAGCAGGCCACGCTGTTCGTAGAAGCGCAGCGCGCGCGGGGTCGTGCCCGCTGCCGCTGCCGCGTCACCGATCTTCATCCGCTTCCCTCCACCTGCACGACGACGGTGCCGGCGTGCCGGCCGGCGATCACTTCGTGCAACGCCTCGGGGGCGCGTTCGATGCCCGCGACGCGCACGTGCGGGAAGGTGACCTCGCCCGAACGCAGCCAGGCGCCGAATCGGCGCAGCCATTGTGCGCGGGCTTCGGGGTCCCCCGGATCGGCGAAACCGTTGATGCTGATGCCTTTCAGGATCAACTGGTAGTTGTCCACTTCGACCGGTGTCGTCTTTCCATGACCGTCCGGCGACAACTGACCGGCCAGTGCGCCGACCAGGACGATGCGGGCACCGGGTCGGGCGGCGGCGATGGCCGCGGTCAACTGGTCGCCGCCGACGTTGTCCACGATGACGTCGGCGGCGATGGCTTCGTCGCGCGGCAACACCGTGTCGTAGCCGAATTCGGCGCGCATCCGCTCGGCCTTGGCCGGGCTGCCGGTCGTGCCGATCACCCGCCCTGCACCGAGTCGGCGCGCGAACTGGCCCGCGAGCGAGCCGACTCCGCCCGCACCCGCCGTGATCAGCACGGTTTCGCCCGGTCGCAGTTTGCCGAACCAGGTGAGCGCGGCGTACGCGGTCCAGCCGGAGCCGAGGTGGGCTACCGGGTCAGGCAACGTGTTGTCGACAGGCGTGACGGCCGTCGCCGGGACGGCCGCGTATTCGCGCCAGCCTGACCAGTGGAAGACCAGATCACCGGCACTCAGCCCGGAACCGCCGGGCGCGGTGACGACTTCGCCGATGGTCGCGGACGGGATCGACTCGCCGGGGCGTACCGAGGGCAGCGGGGTGTCCGCGATGGTGTTGGACAGGAGGGTGCGCAGGCGGGCCGAAACCTGGAAGAACCGGTTGCGCACCAACACTTCTTCGTGTCCTGCTACTGGCATCGGCCGGTCGACGAGCGCGAAGTGTTCGGGGCGGGGCAGTCCATCAGGGACGGTGGCGAGTTGGATCTCTCGGGACATCACCGCGCGACGCTAACCCCTGACGTGCGGGTCAGAGTCAAATCAGGCCGGGGACCTCGGCCAGGTCGGCGATGGCTTCGCCGTGCCAGTCGTCGCTGTCGAAGCGGTGTCCGGTGGCCCAGCCTTCGTCGGCGATGAGCACCGCGCGCATGCCGAACGCGGTCGCGCCGGTGAGTTCGTTGCTGCCGCCGTCGCCGACGTAGAGGCACTCCCCCGGTTCGACGCCGAGCCGCTCGCACACCGTGGCGTACATGGCGCGGTGCGGTTTGCGTTCGCCGACGAGCGCGGAGAAGACCGGTTCGTCGACGTGGTCGGCCAGCGGCAGATCCGGCCACAGTTCGGCGAGTTCGGCCGAACAGTCGCTGAGCACGCCGATACACAAACCTTTGGCGCGCAAGGATTGCAGCACTTCTGCCGCGTTCGCGCGCGGTTGCGCCATCGTCGCGTAGGTGGCCAGGCGGATGGCCTGCGCGGCATGCACTGTCTCGTCGGAGTCGTTGCCGCCGAGGGTCCTGGCCAGCAGCCGCATGGTCTCGATACCGGTACCGGTGCGGCCGGTGGCGCGGTCCGGGTAGGTGCTGGCCCACCATTCGTTGACCGCGTCCCGGTCGACGCCCAGCAGATCGGCGATCTGCGGCTGGTCGACCGCGGACGCGGCTCGGGCCAACGTCGGCGTGAGCGTGCCGAAGTAGTCGAAGACGACCGCCAGGACACTCACCCGATTTCTACCGACTCGTAGTGCTCGACCTCGGGGAACGGGTCGTAGAAGTGATGCAGCAGTTCTTTCCAGCGCGGGTAGTGCCGGCCCTGGCGGAAGCCGACGGTGTGGTCTTCGAGGGTCTCCCACCGGACCAGCAACAGGTACCGGTTCGGGGTTTCCACGCAACGGCGCAGCTCGAGGTCGACGAACCCGGGCACGGCGCGGATGCTGGACTGGGCCTGCGCGAACGCCGCCTGGAAATCCGCCTCCTGACCGGGGCGGACGTCAAGGCGGGCGGATTCCAGGATGGTCACAGGCGGCACGACCTGATGTCGAAGGCGACGACCGCACGCGCCCCGATGCCCGCGAGTTCGTCCATGACCTGGTTGGCCTCCTTGCGGGCGACCATGGCGCGGACCGCGACCCAGTCCGGGTCGGCGAGCGCGGCCACGGTCGGGGATTCCAGGCCGGGGGTGACCTTGATGGCGTCGTCCAGCAGCGACTTGGGGCAGTCGTAGTCGATCATCAGGTAGTTCTGGCCGACGACGACGCCCTGCAGTCGCGCGGTGAGCTGCGCGCGGGTGCCGTTGTCCGGTCGGTCGACGCCCTCGATGAGCACGGCCTCGGACTTGCAGATCGGGTCGCCGAACGCGACCAGGTTGTGCTGGCGCAGCGACCGGCCGGACTCGACCACGTCGGCGATGGCGTCGGCGACGCCGAGCTGCACCGAGATCTCGACCGCGCCGTCGAGCCGGATCACCTCGGCGGTGACGCCCTGCCGGGCCAGGTCTTCGCGGACCAGCCGCGGATACGAGGTGGCCAGGCGCTTGCCTGCCAGGTCGGCCACGGTCCACTCGGTGCCTGCGGGGGCCGCGTAGCGGAAGGTGGAACGGCCGAAACCGAGGGCGAGCCGTTCGGTGATCTTGGCGCCCGAGTCCAGGGCGAGGTCGCGGCCGGTGATGCCGAGGTCGAGATCACCGGAACCGACGTAGATCGCGATGTCCTTGGGGCGCAGGAAGAAGAACTCGACTTCGTTGTTCTGGTCGAGGACGGTCAGGTCCTTGGCTTCGTGCCGTTGCTGGTAACCGGCTTCCTTCAGCATCTCGGCGGCGGCAGCGGACAGAGCGCCCTTGTTGGGGACGGCGACGCGCAGCATGACAACTCCAGTTGTGTGATCGAGTCAGCCAGACGGGGCAGGCAGATCGCGATCACAGATGTCGGTAGACATCCTCAATGGAGATGCCTCGGCCGAGCATCAGCACCTGTACGCGGTACAGCAGCTGGGAGACCTCTTCGGCGAGGCGGTCGTCCGACTCGTGCTCGGCGGCGATCCACACCTCGCCTGCTTCTTCGAGCACCTTTTTGCCCTGGGCGTGCACACCGGCATCCAGCGACTCCACCGTTGCCGATCCGGCGGGTCGCTGGTCCGCGCGATCGCGGAGTTCGGCGAACAGCTCGTCGAACGTTTTCACGTGGGTAATCCTGCCAGACTCAGCCGACGCTGCTGGCGAGGAGGTCGCCGAGCACGTCGATGTCGACGCCGACCAGGGAATCCCGCAGCGTGCGGTGCGGCCCGGCGGGCACCGGCGCGTCGCACGGGACGGCGAGCACGGCGCAGCCTGCGGCCTCGGCCGATGCGGCGCCGGTGGCCGAATCCTCGATGGCGACACAGCCGGCCGGGTCGGCGCCGAGCAGGCGCGCCGCGGTCAGGTAGGGCCACGGGTCCGGCTTGTTCCTGCCGTCCACTTCGTCCCCGCACACGGTCACGTCGAAGTACTCGCGGCCGATGGTGTCCAGCGCGACCTCGGTCAGGTCGCGTTCGGTCGACGTGACCAGCGCGGTCGGCACGCCGCTCGCGCGCACCGACTTGAGCGCCTCCTGCGCGCCGGGGCGCCAGGGCAGGTCGCTGGCGAACAGTTCGCGGGTGCGGTCGGTGAGCCAGCGGCTGGCGTCCGCCACCGCCTCCGGCGTGATCGGCTGACCGGACTCTTCCAGCAGCACCTCGCAGGTGCGCTGCATGTTCGAGCCGACCAGCGCCTCCCGCACGCTCTGCCGCAGCTCGTTCCCACCGAGATGCGCCATCAGTTCGCGCAGCGAGATGTCCCACAGTTTCTCGGAGTCGATCAGGGTGCCGTCCATGTCCCACAGCACGCCGGCCGGCCGAGGCGTCACGGTTTCCCCTCAGTTGTCAGATGTCGGTCGACTGTTCGGGATGCAGTTGGTACTCCTCGGCCAGGTCCGGGAAGGCGCCGTAGCCCGGGAAGAACCGGGTTCCACGGTATCCCAGCGCGAAGTGGTCCTCGATGTTCGCAGGATCACCATCGGCCCCGACTCCCCCCGCCGGGCAGGCGCAGTTCCTGCCGGCCCATGGTGACCAGATGGAACGCGACCGCGTCCACGCCGCCGTCCAGCAGCCGCGTACCTGTTCGACGTATGCGTCACGCAATGCGGTGAACGGAGCGTGACCGAGCGTGGGCAACTGGGTGCCGGGCCCGGCCGAACCGAGCAGGAACCGGCGCCGGTACGACTGGTCGAACTCGTCGGCGCTCTCCCTGGCCAGCCGGGTTCCGGCGGCGACAAGCTCTCGAATCCGGTCCGCTATGCCGTATTCGGCAAGGCTCGCGAGGTTTGCCCCGAACGTATTTGTTTCGATGGCATCCGCGCCCGCGTCCAGATAGTCGCGGTGCACCGCGCGCAGCACGTCCGGCCGGGTCACGGTCACGATCTCGTCGCACCCCTCAAGACCGGCGAAATCGTCCAGCTAGAGGTCCCTGGCCTGCAACATCGTGCCCATGGCGCCAGTTGTGACAACGACCCGGCCGGCCGGCGCGGCGAGCAGCGGATGCCCGGGATGCGACACGCGATCGACCATGGTCCTAGCCTACGGTCTCCGTACGGACCCGCTCGGTCGTAGGCTTGGCGAGTGAGTGAGTACGCAGGGTCGTCATTGCAGGCGGTCGGCAAGGCCGATGAGGTGATCATGTGACAGATCCTGACCAGGGCAGGGAGCCGGACCAGCCGGAAGTCCAGCAGGTCCAGAAGGTGGGCCCGTTGATTGAACCGGTGCTCGTCGCCGCGTTCGAGGGCTGGAACGATGCCGGTGACGCCGCGACAACAGCCATCGAGCACCTCCAGCTGAGCTGGGATGCCACCCCGCTGGGCGAGATCGACCCGGATGACTACTACGACTTCCAGGTCACCCGTCCGACCGTGAACCTGGTGGACGGCGTGACCAGGCGAGTCGAATGGCCGACGACACGGCTGACCGTGTGCAGGCCGCCCGGGTGTAACACCGACGTCGTGCTCGTGCACGGCATCGAACCGAACATGCGCTGGCGCCGGTTCTGCGCGGAACTGCTGGAACACATCGAGCGGCTGGGCGTGAAAACCGTGATCACGCTCGGTGCGCTGCTCGCGGACACACCGCACACCCGGCCGGTGCCGGTGACCGGGACCGCGTACGACGAGGAGGCGGCGACCAAGTTCGGGCTGGAACGCTCCCGCTACGAGGGACCGACCGGGATCGTCGGCGTGTTCCAGGACGCGTGCGTGCAGGCCGGTATCCCGGCGATCTCGATCTGGGCGGCGGTGCCGCACTACGTGTCGCAGCCGCCATCGCCCAAGGCGACGCTCGCGCTGCTGCACCGGGTCGAGGAGATGCTCGACGTCGAGGTGCCGCTCGGCGCGCTGCCCAGCCAGGCGGAGGAATGGGAGCGCACGGTCACCGAAATGGCCGACGAGGACGAGGACGTGCGCAACTACGTCCGCGCCCTGGAAGAGCGCGGTGACGAGATGACGCTGTCCGAGACCAGCGGCGACACGATCGCGGCCGAGTTCGAGCGCTACCTGCGCAGGCGCGGCTCGGGCGGTGGGCCCGGTGGTCCCGGGCGAGGGCCTGGTCCGGGGCACGGGCCGACCGGAGCGTAAGCAAGGCCCGCGGTGCCTGCCGCCCGGCTGCGTGGGAGGTCGGACGAGCAGGCACCGCGGTGACGGACCGGGAGAGTTCGCGCACGGCGAACAGGGGAGTTCTCGCCGGTCGTCGTTGTGATCGGGTGCGCGCCCGCTCAGGCGTTCGCGGGCGGTTCACCCGGGAAGATCACCGGTGGGGTGATCTCCGGCCGGTTCGCCGCAGTCGGGTTCACACCCGGGTCATGTTGGGTAGGCGCGGTCGGCGGGGTCGCTTTCGCAGCGGGCCGGGTGGCTGGCTGAGCTGCGGTCGGCGCGGTCGCGGGTCCGGGTTGGGCGGGCGCTGATTTCTGCGCGGCGGCGCCTTCCTGCGACATCGGCTGGGCGACCGGGACGATCCGGTTGCGCAGCTCCCTTACCTGCCCCGAAGCCGGATCGACCTGCGCGAGCTGCGCGTAGTGGTAGTCGATGCCCTTCGGCGGTCGCGGGACCGGCTGGCCGGTGACCGACCTCGGCCATTCCACGTCTCCGGTGGCAACCCGCGCGGGAATCAGCCAGTAGTCGCCGGTTACGTAGTCGCCATCGTCCGAGCGGGAGAAGTTGACCTGGACGCCGTCTTCCAGCGTCAGCCAGGTGCCTTCCTCGATCGACGCCTCGGGCGCGTCCCAGCGACGCAGGATGGGGTGCAGGGTCGCGTCGGTGGTGAAGGCCGGCTCGGGTGTGAGCGTCACGGTCAGATCGAGAGTGTCCACGGCCGACACCTGGAACAGCTTGCGGGGCGCGGTGCCGGGGGGCGCGAACACGCTGCGGTCGTCGGCGATTTCTACGGTGTCGCCGACCTCGAACGCGGTCTTGCCGTCCCGGCCGAGGCTGCTGACCGTGGCCACGGCGGCGTCGAGTTGGACGATCGGGACGGCGACCGAGCCGTTGTCGCGTGACCAGGTGAAGGTCGCGGTGCCCAGTTGGCCGCCGGTGCGCACCTCGACCCGGTAGAGCTGGTTCTCGGGGCCCCGGTATTCCGAGGCCGGGCTGATCGTGCACGGGCCCTGCTGCGCCGGATCGGGCTGCTTGGCCTGGGCCATCAGCAAAGCGGGTGACGGGTCGGTCGGCGCCCAGCGGATGTTGCTGCGCTGCACCGGTCCGGTGAGCACCTGCCAGATCACCTGGCCGCGCAGCGCGGTGTCCGGGGCGAGGTCGCCGAGCGCGACCTCGCGCAGCGCCGGGTCCTGCGCCGGTCCGACCGTGCGTTCCCAGACCCGCAGGTAGACCAGGAATTCCTGATCAGGCAGCTTGGTGCCCGCGTCGTGGTCGATCAGCAGGTAGGGCTGCTGCCAGTACGGGACGCTCGCGTCGGCGGGGTGGTTGACCACCCGGATGCCGTCGACGTAGTAGCTGCCGCCGCCGATGGTCAGGGACCCGTTCTCGTAGCCGATGGCGAAACCCTGGTCGCCGGTTGCCGAGTCGCCGAGGATCTCGGCGATCGCGGTGCGGACGGCGTGTCGCAGGATCGCCTGCAACTCGTTGTCTTCCGCGTCCAACCGCACTCGCCCCTGTTGGTAGAGCACGGAACTGTAGTGCTTGGCCGGGTCGTGGCTGACCCGGGAGAAATCGCCGTACATGAGTGGCTCCTAGGTGGCGAACAGGATTCCGACGCGATGAGTGGCCGGCGTGTAGTCGGCCAGCCTGCTGCGCAGCGTGTCCGTGCGTTGCGGTTGGTAGAGGTCGTGGTACACCCCGAGTTCGGAGTCGTCGTCCGCGCCCCGGGAAATCTCTTGTGGACAGTCCAGACGCAGTCGCGCGTAGGCGGGGTCGCCGTAGCGGAGACTGTCGAATCTCGGTGGCACGTCGCTGACGCAGTGGAACCGGCGCGGGGTGCGGGAGATGTCCGGCAGCCAGCAGAACCGGACGCAGCCGGACTGCCGGACGGCCACGTCCACCTCGTCCAGCACGATGCTGTTCTCCAGCAACGCGACCGCGTGCACCCAGATCGACCCGATCACGGTGCAGCGCCGCATGGTCAGCCGCGCGTACGCCGCACGACAGTCCGATGCGGACACCGCGGAGTAGCTGAGG
>DASXOJ010000252.1:0-4590 GCA_036494465.1 Pseudonocardiaceae bacterium | reverse complement strand
GAGGACGTGGTGACCTCCGGCGGGCAGATCGCGATCTCCACCGGCCAACTGCGCGACCTCGGCGCGCGGATCGAGCACGCGCTGTGCGTCATCGACCGCCAGGAAGGCGGCACCGAAGCCCTGGCCGGGCACGGCATCGCGTTGCGAGCACTGCTCACCCGTGGAGACCTCGCCAAAACGAGGTGATGCGCGCGCGGAATCAGGTGTTTTCACGGGCGCGGCAGCCGGTTTCGCGTCATTACCGTCAGCCGCATGAAACTGTCTCGTGCACTCTTCGCAGGTGCGGCGCTGGTCACGGTGTTGGTGGGTGGCACCGGCATGGCCTGGGCGGGCGGCAGCCAACCGCACGCCCAAGCCGCTGCCCCCGCGCCCTCGGGCCTCAACTACGTCCCGGTCACCCAGTGCACCGCCGTCGACCTGGAAATGGCCGGTGGTCCCATGCCCGCGTGGACCACTCGCGACTTCGGCTTCTCCGGTGATCTCACCGCGCAGGGTGGCGACGCCGGTTGTGGTGTGCCCGCCAACGCGACCGCGGTTCAGGTGGTGATCGTCGCGATGGACAACAGTGGCAACACCGATGGCACAGGTGACCTGTCGGCCTGGCCGCCCAACACGGACTGGCCCGGCACCGAGGTGCTCGCCGTAGCCGGAACCGAGGACAAGTCGACGTCGGCGACCCTCGCGATGTACCAGGGCAGCGTCCGTTTCGAGGACCTGGGATTCAGCACCGCGCTCAGGATCAGCATCGCAGGCTACTACGCGCCGACCGGACCGGAGATCATGACCGGGTCGATCAACTACGACGGATCCCTGAAGAGCGGACCGCACATCACCAAAAGCGTGCTGGTCGGATCGACCCAATACCAGGTCACCTTCGATCGCGACATCACCGACTGCTCGTTCCAGCTCACCTCGACCAGCGGCGCGATCCTTTTTGGTGGGCCGAATTTCTACGCGCCGAGTGGCATCACGAACACCCTGCTCATTTCCTGGACCGTCTTCGGCGCGCCCAATCCACCGTTCGAGCAGTCCGCGTTCAACCTGGCCGGCACGTGTCCATAACCGCGGCACCCGTTGGCACAGTTCACTCCGCGGGCGGCTCGTAGGCGGGCGGGGCGTAGGTGCGGGTCGGGTGCAGCCGGACGATCAGCCGTTCCGCGCCCGGTTCGACCGGCGCCGGGGCGCCACCCATGTGCAGGTCGTACATGACCTGGTGGAATGACGCGTCCGGATCGTCGGTGAACTCGACCGTGCCGGAGACCGTCGCGTAGACGCCTTCCGCCTGCGCGCCAGGCAAACCGTGCAGCAGCACGGTGGCGCGCGGATCGCGTTGCATGTTCCGCGTCTTGCGGCGGCCCTTGATCGTGCTGAACAGCAGGTCGTCGCCGTCGGGCTTGACGAACAGAACCGAGGACTGCGGCGAGCCGTCCGCGTTGGTCGTGGACAGGATCGCGAGGTGCGGTCCGGCGAGGATCTCGGCTGCGGTGTGCCGTGCCGCCTCGGCGGACCGGCCGGTCAGGAGCGGGTCGTGGAACTTCGCGGTAGTCATACCCATTCAGACTCGGCCGGCCGCCGAAAGGAATCGGTCGATCAGATGGTCGCGATCGACGGCCGCTCGGTGCGCCGCAGATCCGCCGCGACCCGCTCGGCGTCACCGAGGACGCGCACGGCGTTGCGCCAGGTCAGCTTGCTGATGTCGGTGTCGGACCAGCCCCGGTGCAACAGTTCGGCGATCAGCACCGGGTAGCTGGACACGTCGGGCAGGTCGTCCGCGGTGAACGGCACCCCGTCGAAATCGCCGCCGAGACCGAGGTGGTCGATGCCCGCGACCTCGCGCATGTGGTCGAGGTGATCGGCGACCGTGGACGCCGTCGCGACCGGCCGTGGCTGGTCGGCGGCGAACTCGTCCAGCAGAGGTATGGCCTCCGCGTCGTGCCGGTCCAGACCGCGCTCGCGCAGGAACTCGCCGAACCGCTTCATCCACTCGGCTACCTCGGCCAGCACGAACTGGGGCACGAACGTCGCCATGGCAACGCCGCCGTTGCCCGGCAACAGCGCCAGCACGTCGTCGGGAATGTTGCGCGGGTGATCGCACACCGCGCGCGACGAGGAGTGCGAGAACAACACCGGCGCCCGGCTGGCCGCGATCGCGTCGCGCATGGTCTGCGGGGCGACGTGCGACAGATCGACCAGCATGCCCAACCGGTTCATCTCGCGGACCACCTCGACCCCGAACGCGGTGAGCCCGTTGTGCCGAGGCTCGTCGGTCGCCGAATCGGCCCAGTCGGTGTTGTCGTTGTGGGTCAGCGTCATGTAGCGGACGCCGAGTTCGTAGAACGCGCGCAACGTGGCCAGCGAGTTGTTGATCGAGTGACCGCCCTCGGCGCCCATCAGCGACGCGATCCGGCCGGCCGCCCGCGCCTGCTCGATCTCGGCCGCCGTGCGCGCGATGCGCAACTGATCCGGGTAGCGGTCCACCAGCGCGCGCACGCAGTCGATCTGTTCCAGCGTCGCGGACACCGCGTCGTCCTTGGCCAGCTCGACCGGCACGTACACCGACCAGAACTGCCCGCCGACCCCGCCCGCGCGCAGCCGGGGCAGGTCCGTGTGCAGGTGGTCGCTCTGGTCCTTGGCGATGTCGCGCTGGTCCAGGTCGTACCGGACCTGCTGGCGCAGTGCCCAGGGCAGGTCGTTGTGCCCGTCGATGACGGGTGCGTCGGCGAGGATCTCGGTGGCACGGGCGAGGAGAGTGGAGTCGGTGGCCATACCCCGAACCTACCGCCGCATCTGCCGACGAGCCGCCCACTGATCGTTGGTGGCGCCTCGGAGCCGAACATCTCGATACGATCACGGTGTAGTCATCTGCTCGGCAGGTCCGTGAAGGAGTATCGACGTGCGTCTCAGCCCACGAATCGTGCGCGAAATCGACTCGCCGATGGGCGGGACGTACGCCTTGCTCGCCGATCGCAGCGGTCAGCGCGACCTGCTCGACCTGGCCCAGGCCGCGCCGAGCTATCCGCCCGCGCTGGAGGTCGTCGACCAGGTCAGCAAGGTCGCTCAGGAACCGGACGGCGCCGCCTACGTGCCCGCTCCTGGCCTGCCTCGGTTGCGCGACGCGTTCGCCGCCGATCTGAGCCGCGCGTACCGCAGTTCGGTCGGATCGGACCAGATGGTGATCACCGCAGGCTGCAACCAGGCGTTCTGCCTCGTCGCCCAGTCGCTGACCGAACCGGGCGACGAGGTCATCGAGGCGTTGCCGTACTACTTCAACTACGACATGTGGCTGCGCATGAACGGCGTGGTCCCGCGCTACCTGGAACCCGGCCCCGGACTGGTGCCGACGCCGGAGGCGGCCGAGGCGCTGATCAACTCGCGGACGCGCGCGATCGTCCTTGTCTCGCCGGGAAATCCGAGCGGGATCACCATTCCGCCGGACGTGCTGCGCGGCTTCTTCCGGTTGGCGGCGCGGCACGACATCGCGTTGATCGTCGACGAGACCTACCGCTCGTTCCGCGACACCGACGAGCCCGCGCACGACCTGTTCACCGATCCGGACTGGCCGAGGACGCTGATCAGCCTGCACAGCTTCTCGAAAGACCTTGCTATTCCTGGTTACCGGATCGGTGCCGTGGTGGCCTCGGCCGAGGTGAATCGCGAGGTGATGAAGCTGCTTGACTGCGTCGCCATCTGCCCGCCGCGGGTCGGGCAGGAGGCGGCGTGGGCCGGGTTGACGGCGGCGGGGGAGTGGCGGCGCCTGCGCGCGGCGGAGATCGCGGACAAGCGACAGTGGCTGCAAGCGGTCATGTCGGATCGGCCGGGCGGCTTCGAAACCGTTGCGTCGGGCGGATTTTTTGCCTGGCTGCGGCATCCGTTCGCGGGGCGGCCGATCGAGGACGTGGTGCGCGAGCTGGTCACCGGTTACGACACGCTGGTCATCGCGGGAACGGCGTTCCTGCCTGATGACCGGCAGGTGTTCCGGGTCAGCGTCGGGAAGGTTGACAAGGCCGGTCTGAGCGACTTCGCCGGACGGCTGCGGTTGATGGCCGGGTGATCTCAGATTCGGCTGATCGCGTCGATCACCAGGTTCCAGAAGCGCTCGTGATCGAGGGTGACGGCGACGCTGGTGGTGCAGTCCGGGCCGGGCTCCGCGCGGAAGTCGGCGACGGTCATGCCCCTGGTCAGGCCACCGGTCAGTTCGACGTGCAGCGGGGCCTTCCGCGTGGTCAGCACGCTTGGGTCGATGACGTAGGCGATCGTGCACGGGTCGTGCACCGGGGGCGCTGCGAAGCCTTGCATGTCCTGATAGGACTCGGTGAAGAAGTCCAGGATGTCGACGACGAACTTGCCGGCCGTGGTGTCGATGGCCCTGATCCGGTCGACGATGGCACTGGTGGCCAGGGCCTGGTGGGTGAGGTCGAGCCCGACCATGGTCAACGGCCACGGCTCGCCGAACACGATGTGCGCGGCCTCCGGGTCGACCGCGATGTTGAATTCGGCTGCGGCGCTGTAGTTTCCGCCGTGGTAGGCGCCGCCCATCAGCACGACTTCCCTGACCCGCGCCACGATGCGCGGTTCCTTGCGCACGGCGAG
>DASXOJ010000251.1:0-22999 GCA_036494465.1 Pseudonocardiaceae bacterium | reverse complement strand
TGCGCCGGAAGTGCAGCCGCAGGTTCGTGGCCGTGCCAAGGCCGCAGTCGCGGGCCACCCGATCCACCGAGTGGTCGGTGGTTTCCAGCAGTTCCCGTGCCCGGCCGAGACGGGCGTTGAGCAGCCACTGCAACGGGGTCGTGCCGGTCTCCTCGGTGAAGCGGCGCATGAAGGTGCGCTGGGAGAGGTCCGCGTGCTGGGCGAGGACCCGCAGCGTGAGCGGCTCGTCGAGGCGGTGCAGGGCCCAGCCCCGGGTGCCGGACAACGACGCGTCTCCGGCCACCGCGACCGGTGCGGGCACGTACTGGGCCTGCCCGCCATCGCGATGCGGGGCGGCCACCAGACCGCGCGCGATCCGGTTGGCCACCACCGCGCCCAGGTCGCGGCGCACGATGTGCAGGCACAGATCGATGCCGCAACACACCCCGGCCGAGGTGAGCACGTCGCCTTCGTCGACGTAGAGCACGTCGCGGTCGACCGTGATCGCCGGGAAGTCCCGTTCGAGGTCGTCGATGTGCTGCCAGTGGGTGGTGGCGTGCAGCCCGTCCAGCACACCCGCCGCGGCCAGCGCGAAGGTGCCGGTGCAGATCGACACCACGCGCCTGCCTCGATCACGAGCTTCGGCCAGTACTTCGAGCGCGGCTTCCGACGGCCGCACTATCGGCTCGAATCCCGGCACGATCACGGTGTCGGCGGCACGCACCTGCGCCAGGCCGGCCTCGGCGACCAGGGCGAAACCCGCGGTGGTACGGACCTTCGGCTGGAGTGCGCACACGGTCATCTCGTAGTTGGTTTCCGGTCTGGCATTGAAGATCTGCGCGGGAATCGCGAGATCCATCGGAGTGACCCCGTCCAATGCCAGCACCGCGACCCGATGCACCGTCATGGCAAGATTCTATCGAAAGGCGGCAAATTTGCCACTCGCTGGGGCGCCGCGGGACGGCCACGCTGGAGTCATGCCCGGACCGACATCCACCGATCAGGCCGCCGACCTGATCGCCCTGCCCGGCACGCCCCTGGCGGGCGCCATCGTGCACCTCATCCGTCCGGTGCAGACGCTTTCGGTGTTCCACCACAGCATCCGCACCTACCTGTTCGCCCGGCTGGTGGCCGCCCGCCTCGCGCTGGCCGCAGGCCGCGACTACACCGACGACCTGCTGTTCGCGGCGTGCGCGATGCACGACCTCGGCGTCGCGTCGGACGGCCCGCACCGCAGGCGCTTCGAGGTCGAAGGCGCCGACCGGGCAGCCGAATTCCTCATCGAGCACGGCGTACCGCCTGCCGACGCCGACCAGGTCTGGCAGGCCATCGCCCTGCACACCTCCCCGGGCATCGCCGAACGCCGCGGCCCGCTGTGCGTGCTCGTCCGCGAAGGCGTCGCCCTCGACTTCGGCGGCACGCTCGGCGCCGACCACACCGAAGCACTCTCCGACGAGCAGGCGCACGCCGTCCACGCCGCCTACCCGCGGCTGGACATGGTCCGCTCGCTCACCGACGCGATCGTCGCGCAGGCCGCGAAAAACCCCGCAAACGCGCCCCGGTACGCGATTCCCGGTGAACTCCTCCGCGAACGCGAGGCTTACGGCCAGACCCGGCTGGAACACGCCAGCCGTTCGTCCCGCTGGGGCGGATGACCCGTCAACACAGAACAGGACGCACCGTAATGACCACCTACACCGTCGAGATCCCCGAAGACAACGCGGTTTTCGGGCAGACAACCGGCGCCTTCGCGCGCTTCGGCTATTCGGCCGCGGTTCGCGCGCACGACCACCTCTTCATCGCCGGAACCATCGGCCGCCGTGCCGACGGCACCATCCCGGACACCATCGAGGAACAGACCGACATCGCCATCCGGCGCATCGAGGAGATCCTGCGGCTGGAAAAGCTCGACCTCACCGCCCTCGTGGACGTGACCAGCTACCACGTCGACATCCACCAGCACCTGTCCGGTTTCGTGACAGCCAAACAGCGCCTCGTCGGCGCGCCCTATCCGACATGGACGATCATCGGGGTCAACGGCCTGGCCAGCCCAGGCCTGCTCGTCGAGATCCGCGCGACGGCGACCTACTGAAAGGCACCAGATGCCCCGTTACCACGTCACGGCCACGAGTTCGGCTCCCGTCGAAGCGGTGTGGGGCCTGTTGATCGACGGCCGCAGCTGGCCGCGTTGGTCGTCCGGATTGGACGAACTGGTGGCGGAGCGCTCCAGCGGACTCGATCCGCACGGCCAGGACGGCGTCGGCGCGATCCGTGCTTTCCGCACGGGCCGCGTCGTCACCGGCGAACGACTGACCGAACTCGTGGACGGCCGTCGCCTGGCGTACGAGGACGCCTTCAACTTCGCGATGAAGGAAGGACTACCAGGCCGTCATCGAGTTGACGCCGGCCCCGGACGGCGGCACGACAATCACCTGGCACGGAACCTGGCGGATGCGCTCCGGGATCGGCTGGACCATGCCCTTCGTCCTGCCCCGGGTGATGCGACGGATGGCCGAAGACCTCGCGAGCTACGCGGCCGGAGGCGGTATCGCCCGGTGACCGTCCATCCGCCATCCCGGTGAGTGCGCGCGGGGTTGCCATCTGCATGGTGCATGATGGGGTTCGATCATCCCGGGTCGGCAAGGAGGGGTTGGGGCAATGACCACCGAGGACCTCAGTTGGGTGCCACCGGACGTGGACGTCAGCAAGCCCAATCCCGCCCGGGTGTATGACTACCTGCTCGGCGGGGCGAACAACTTCGACGTGGACCGTGTGCTGGCCAGGAAACTGATCGAAATCGTCCCGGACTCGGCCTTCATCGTCATCGAGAACCGTGCCTTCCTCCGCAGGGCGGTCCAGGTTCTCGCCAAGGCCGGCATTGACCAGTTCCTCGATCTCGGCTCGGGCATCCCGACCGTCGGCAACACCCATCAGGTCGCGCAGGCAGTGAATCCCGACTGCCGGGTGGTCTATGTCGACCACGAGGCGGTCGCGGTCGCACACAGCGAGATGATCCTGGCCGACAACCCCAACGCCGATATCGTGCGCGCGGACGTACGCCAACCCGCGCAGGTGCTGAACGATCCGAAGACGCGGGCCCTGATCGACTTTTCCCGTCCGGTGGCCGTCCTGATGTTCGCGGTGATCCACTTCATGCCGAAGGACAACAACCCGGCCGAGATGGTCAAGGCCTACCGGGACGCCACGGTGCCGGGCAGCTACCTGGCGCTGAGCCACGGCACCAGCGACGGCAGGCCGGACATGGACGAACTCGCCGAGGAGTACAGCAGCAGGGCCACCGCCGACGCCGTCATGCGGACCCGCGCGGAGGTCCAGGAGTTCTTCGACGGCTATGACCTGGTGGAACCGGGCCTGGTGTTCACCGCGGAGTGGCGGGGCGAACTGGACGTCTGCGATCCGTGGCGGGCTGCCGTCTACGCGGGCGTCGGCAAGAAGATCTGAAGCCGAGTCGCCCACATCCGTGCCGCCGCCCCGGCACAGCGGATCAACTGGTCTCACCGGTCAGGGCGAAGGAGCGCAGCCTGCTGGTGGCCAGTGCCGTGCCGCCGACGACGAACGCGGCGGCCAGCAGCACGGCGGCCACCGTGGGCAGGTCGGCGGCGGGTAGCGCGGTGCTGCCGCTGATTGCGCGAGCCAGCACGGTCGAGTACTCCCGCACGCTGAGCACCTTGGCACCGCCGACGAACCGCACGAGCAGGTTCTCCCAGAGCAGGATGTAGAGCAGCCCCACACCGACCGGACGCCGGGTGAGCAGGCTCAACGCGAGGAACGCCGCCGAGTACGCGAGCGCACCCACCGCCGCACCGACACCGACCCCCAACGCCAGGGCACCGCTGCCTGCGATGACGCCCGCCACGGCCAGCGGGATCGCCGTCGCCACGGTGGTGACCGCCCAGGCGACGGCGAGCTTCGCCAGGATGATCTCGCTGCGCGGCAACGGTTTGGCCAGGATGTGGGTGATCGTGCCGTCCTCGATCTCCAGGCCCAGCACGCTGCTGCCGACGATCAACGCGGTCAGCGGCAGGATCACACCGAGGCCGAGCTGGGCGAACACGACCGGCCCCCAGTCTCCGATGCCTGCGCCGGTCAGGCGCGCGATGAGGGTCAGGCCGATCAGCAACACCGGCATGGGCAGGAGCAACAGGGCGCGGCGCCGGCCCAGCAGGGCGCGCAGGCTCATGCCCGCGATCGTGAGGTTCACTGTGCCACCAGGTAGGAGAAGACGTTTTCCAGGGCTTCGTCCGACGGTGTGACACCGGTCAGCCGGATGCCCTCCGTACGGGCGATCTTCGCGATGCCACGGGTGAAGGCGCCGAAGTCGTTGGCTCGAACCTGCAGGCCGTTCGCGCCGAGTTCCACCCCTGACACCGACTCGTCCGTCATCAGCACCGAGGCGAGGCGGCGATCGTTGGAGGACTGGATCGCGAACACGTGCGGCCGATTGGTCATCAGCCGCCGAATGTGCCGGTAGTCGCCGGAAGCGGCGAGCCGTCCCGCGACCATCACCTGCACCGTCCCGGACAGTTGCTCGACCTCTTCGAGGATGTGCGAACTGAACAGGATCGTGCGGCCCTCGCCTGCCATCCGGTGCAACAGGTCCATCATGTGCATCCGCTGTCGCGGATCCATGCCGTTGAACGGCTCGTCCAGCAGCAGCACCGCAGGCTCGTGCACCAGCGCGGCCGCGACCCGGGCGCGTTGTCGCATGCCCTTGGAGTACGTGGCGATCCGCCGGTGCTGGGCGTCGCCGAGCTCGACGGTGGCCAGCGCGGCGCGGGCCGCGGCGGCCGGATCGGCCAGCCGGTGCAGTTTCGCGCTGGCGTGCACGAACTGCCACCCGGTCAGGTAGCTCGGCACGCTCTCCCGCTCGGTGACCAGGCCGAGCGTGGCGTACACGTCAGGATTGCGCCAGCTCGGCCGCCCGCCGACGAGCACCGTGCCCTGTGACGGATCCAGGAATCCGGCCATCATGTGCAGCAGAGTCGTCTTGCCCGCACCGTTCGGGCCGAGCAGGCCGGTGACGCCGGGGCCCACGGTCAGCGTCACGTCGTTGACCGCGACCACGTTGCCGTACCAGCGGCTCACCCCGGTAAGCGCGACAACAGAACCGGAACCGGTTGTCTCGGCAGGCAGCACCAGTTCGTCACTGGTCGACGCGGTCATGCTCGTACCCTTCGGAAGCGCAGGATGGACAGGCTGATGCCTGCGGCGGCCACCGCGAGGACGACCAGGCCGTACACCGGGCCGTAGGCACCGACGTCCACCCCGCCGTCGCCGAACAGCCACATGTACACGCCGCTCAGCAGACTCACCGGGTTGACCAGGCCGGCCAACTGCGCGAGTGAGCCGGACCCGATCGCGCCGAGCACGGCGGTGATCGGCGCGGTGAGCAGGAACAACGCGATGATCATGCCGGTAGCGAACACCCGTCGGCCGGTCAGCGCGGCCAGCGGCACCGCGATCGCGGTGAACAGCACCGCGCCGATCGCGGCGGCGAGCAGCCCGACCAGGAATTTGCCTGCCTCGTCGAGAACTCCGCCGATCCCGTGCGGCGCGCTCAGTGCCAGCCCCAGGAACATGATCAGCATCGGGGCCGCGAACACCGCGAACACCGCGGTGGCCAGCGCGGCCAGCTTGGTCAGCGCGTAGTCGGTTCTGGTGACCGGGCGGGAGAAGTACAGCGGCAGCAGGTTGTTGCGCAGATCGCGGGACACCAGTTCGGGTCCGACGATCGCGACGAACAACGCGGCCACGGTGGCGAATGTCGTCGCGATGCCGATATAGCTGAGCACCGGCTGCGGTAGCTGGGTGCTGATCACCACGAGCACCAGCGCCGCCACGCAGACCACCGCGAACAACCCGACCGGCAGGATCTTCGTCCGCGCGCTGCGGCCGAAGCCGAACGCGGTGCGCAGGCCGTGCACATACAGCGACCGCGCCATGTACCGACGGCCCAGCCGGGGCCCGTCGTAGCGCTGGTAGCCGATGTCGTGGATGACGCCGCTCGCATCACCGTGCTCGGGCATCGCTCACCTCCATGGTCGATGCGCCGTCGGCGGGCAGGTCGCGGAACAGATCGGCGACCTGGTGGCGGTGGCGTTCCAGCCGGTGCAGCGACAGGTCGAGGTCGGCGACCGCGTCGCGGATGTGGTCGAAGGTCTCCTCGCCTGCCAGGTCGACCAGCAGCGCACGTTCCCCGCGTCGCACGGACACGCCCAGTTCGGTAAGCCGGGCGGCGAGCGCGACATCGTCCTCGTCGACCTCGACGGACAACAGGTCCCGTTGCTGCGTCATGGTCGACAGCGACGCCGAGCGCAACAGCCGTCCACCGTCGATCGCCACCAGGGACGTGCAGATCCGCTCGATCTCGCCGAGCAGATGCGTGCACACCACCACCGAGATGCCGAATTCGGTGCCGATCCGCGCCACCAGCTCCAGCATCGCCGCCCTGCCGGCCGGGTCGAGACCGTTGGTCGGCTCGTCCAGCAGCACCAGTTCCGGATCGTGCACCAGTGCCTGCGCGAGCTTGACTCGCTGCTTCATGCCGGTCGAATAGCCACCGACCGGCCGGTAGCGCTCCTCGTAGAGGCCGACGTGGCGCAGGGTTTCCGAGGCGCGTTCGCGAGCCGCCGCGCGGGGCAGTCCGCTGACCCTGGCCAGGTGCGTGACGAACTCGGCGGCGGACACGTCGGGCGGCAGGCAGTCATGCTCAGGCATGTAGCCGACCCGGGCGCGAACCTGCGGACCGTCCGCGCCCGGATCGAGCCCCAGCACCCGAATCCGGCCAGCGGTCGGTTCGAGCAGGCCGAGCGCGAGCTTGATCAGCGTGCTCTTGCCTGCGCCGTTCGCGCCGACCAGGCCCACGATGCCCGGCTCGATGGTCACTGTCAGGTCGTCGATGGCCAGTACGGCCTCGTCGTACCGTTTTCGCAGTGACTCGGTCTCCATGAGGATCACGAATCGCACGGTACTGAGACCTGGTCCGCGCCGACATCCGGTCAGCCCCCTGGTTTTTGACCCGGCGCTACCCCTAAGGGTCACCGCGCCGGATCCCGCGCGGTGACCGACCGGGACCGAGCTACTCGTGTTTGCGGGTGAGGGTGTGCGTGCCGGTCATGACCACCCGCGGCTCGCCGTCCCGCGCCATCCATTCGCCGCACGCGCCGCCGCCCTCGCTCACGTCGAGGCTCAGCGACGTGCCGTCCATGCGCAGCGCGGGATGGTAGTACTGGGCGACCTGCCTGGCCTCGCCCTCGATGTAGTGCCCGATCAGCGCGCGACGGAACCGGTCCGCGCTGGTGTTCGGCAGGCTGCCGTGCACCATCGACCCGTTGAAGAACAGCACGTCGCCGGGGCCCATGTGCACCGGGATGGCGTCGTGCCCAGCCAGCGGGACGGTCACGTCGGTGAAGCTGACCCGGGTGTCGGCCTTCTCGGTGCACAGGATCGGCCACCGGTGACTGCCGGGGACCATCATCAGGCAGCCGTTCTCGTCGTCGGTGGGATCCAGTGCCATCCACGCGGCCACGCAGGTGCCCGGCTCGGCGCGCAGGTAGAAGTTGTCCTGGTGCAGCGCCTGCCCCCGGGAACCGGCCGGTTTGAAGTAGACCATCGACTGCACCGCGTACGGCTGCGCGTCGAGCAGCAGCGTGAGCGTGTCGGCCAGCCTGCGGTCGAGCAGCCAGCGCAGCGTTGTCTCGTCCCAGCGGTGCAGCTGGGCCATCCGCGGGTAGCGGCGCAGCGGATCGTGGCTGTCCGGCCGCACGCCGACGACGTCGTTGGCATAGGACCTGCCCTGCCGCAGCGCCATGAAGTGCTCGCGCAGACCGTCCACTTCGGCCTCGGTGAACAGCTCCCTGGCCACCACGTACCCGTCCGCCGCGAACGCGGCCTTGAATGATTCGCTCATGCAGACCACGATGCGACGTGAATACCAAGAAATACATCGGTGATCCGCGCAAGGAGTTGTCAGATTGACTCATCCGGACCTGACTCCCAGCGCAGCGCTGTGGCCGCGCACGCCGCCGACGTACTGGCGTTGCGAGCGCACCTGGTCCTGGAACCCGCCCCCGCTGACCGACCACCTGCTCTGGTGCGTGCTCGACGGCGTCGGCACCCTCGAACTCGACGGCAGGCGATGCGACCTGCAACCCGGCGCCAGCGTCGTGTTCGCGCCCGGCGACACGCCCGTCGCGCGGCACGACCCCAATCGGCGACTGCTCGTGTTCGGTATGCACTTCCACGCCGAGGGCCCGGTGTCCCCGCCGAGCCGTTGGGCCCTGGTCCGCGATCTGGGCCTGCTCGAGTCACTCGCCCGGCGCGGCGACCTCGCCCACCGCAGGGGTGACCCACTCGGCCGCCACCAGGTCCTGCTGTGCCTGGCCCAGATCCTGTGCCTGATCTGGGAGGACGCGCTCCACCTGCCGTCCGGCCCGGTCGACGCCGCGCTCGACGACATCAGCAGCGCCATCCGCCAGGACCCGGGCAGACGCTGGACCATCACCGAACTCGCCGCGCGCGCCTCGTTGTCACGAGCGCAGTTCACTCGCCGGTTCACCGCGCACACCGGTATGTCGCCCGGCCGCTTCGCGGTCCACGCCAGGATCGCGCGGGCTACCGAACTGCTGGTGGAGACGACGATGTCGGTCACGCAGGTCGCCGCCGCGCTCGGCTACTCCGATGTGGCCTATTTCAGCAGGCAGTACAAGTGGATCACCGGCCGTTCGCCCAGCACATCCGGCAGGCGGAGCTGAGGCGGTGCCTTTCGGGTAGTTCAGGCCAGCGCATCGAGGGTGCGGTCGATGTCGGCAGCGGTCGTGAACAGGTGCACCGACAGGCGGAGGTTGCCCTCGCGGTGCGCGGCGTCGATCCCGGCCCTGGCGAGACGGTGGTGCAGATCGACGGTGCCGATCCTGGTGTCCGACAGCACGACCAACGTCGAGCGCGCGCGTGCCTGGCGTGGGCTCACCAGCCGGTGGTGCTCGGGATCCAGACCGGCAAGCAGGCGTTGCACGAGGCGCTGATCGTGTTCGGCGACCGCGTCCAGGCCGACGCGGGCGAACAGGTCCAGCGACGCAATCCAGGGCGTCACATTCAGGAAGCTGGCCGGGCAGAACACGTCGAACCCACGCACCCCGAGGTCATCACGCAACTCGGTCTCCCGCATGCGGTCGAGCCCACGTCCGGCTTGCATCGCCAGCCAGTACGCCTGTTGCGGTACCAACCGCGCCAGCAGATCCGGGTGCAGCCACGTGAAACCGGTGCCGTACGGACCGCACAGCCACTTGTAGCCGCAGCACACGACCGCGTCCACCGGTGTGGCACTCACCTCCAGCGGCCGAGCGCCCAGTGCCTGCGATGCGTTGACCACCAACGCGACCCCGGCCTTGCGAGTGACGGCGCCCAAGGCGTCCAGATCCAGCGTGCGTCCGGTGAAGGAGTCGACCCAGGTGAGCGCGACCAGCCGCGTCCTCGGTCCGATCGCGTCGGCCAACTCGTCGGCGGTGAGCACCTCCCCTGCCGGGCACAGGGCCGTGGTTCGCACTCCGAGACTGGCCAGCCGCTGCCACGGCAGCACGGTGGCCGGGTAGTCACCGGCCAGCACGAGCACCTCGTCACCCTCGGACCATGCCAGGCCATTGGCGATCAGGTGCAACCCGTGCGAGGTGCTGTTACCCAGCACGACATGCTCGGGATCGGCCCCGATCAAGCCGGCCAGCAGGCCGCGCAGGCGTTCGGGCAGGGCGGTGAAGGCGTCGTCGGCGAGCCGGTGGGGTGCTGCCTTCAGTTCGGCGGCTTCGTGCGCGGCCGCCACCGCGGCGCGTGGCAGCGGTCCCTGATGGGCCGTGTTGAGCCAGATCCGGCCGTCGAACGGACCGAACTGCGCCGCCGCGGCCTCGACGTCGTCAACCATGTCTTCTGGTCTACCCACGAGCGCGAAAGCCGTACCGGAACGATCGCCGATCCGTTCGGCACTCCCTGACGAGCGGTGAACTAGCCACCGAGTTCGTTGGCGCAGATGCACGTCTCGCGTTGGGCCAGCCCGACGCGTAGCGGGTGCTCGCGTACCGTGCGGTCGGTGATACCAGCCGGTGACGAGCGGACGCCGGATGGGCGCGCGCACGCGGTGCGCGGTCCGTCTCGCGAGCAGCTTCTGGACGTCGCGATCGACGAGGGGGACGCGGCGCTCGTCGTCGCGGTCCAGGGCGAGCTCGACGCGTTGACGGCGCCCCGGCTCACGGTGGCGCTGAACGACGCGTTCGCGCGGCTCGCCGGTCGGATCTTGGTGCTGGACCTCACCCACGTGGGCTTCCTCGGCTCCGCCGGTCTGCTCGTGCTGCTGGACAGCGCTCGCTCCGCCGCGGGGATGCCCGGTCACCAGGCGATGCGCGTCGTGGTGGGCCGGAACCGGCCGGTCGTGCTGCCGATCGAGATCGTCGGCCCTCGATCACGTCCTGGCCATCTACGCGAGTGTGAACGACGCCATCACCGGGTAAGCCATGGCCACGGCAGGTGTTCAACGCGGAGCACGAGAAAGTGGTGAGTTGGATCGTCCCGCCTGTGTCGGATCAGGGTAGCCATTACGGGGAACGTGACCCCACTGGTCCAGGGCTGCCGCGACTCGGCTCGGCGACCGATGGCTTCGACACCGAACTGCACTTCGTGCTCACCGCGGACTGGGTGAGTCCTTCGCTGGCGCGCGAGCGCATTCGCCGCTGGCTGGGCGAACGGCGGTGGCCACGGCTGCGGATCGACGAGCTCGTCCTGGCGGTCAACGAGGTCGTGAGCAACAGCATCGAGCACGGCTACGGCCTGACCGCCGACAAGCCGAAGCCAGTGCTGGGTGTCGTCGAGGTCGACGGCCGGGTCAGCGTGGGAGATTCCGGATCCAGCCGGGCGGTGGTCACCGTGACCGATCACGGCAACTGGCGCGAGCCCGATCCCGGCCCGTCGAATCGCGGTCGCGGCATGCTGCTGACCAGGGCGTGCACCGACAACGTCGTCACCGAGCACCGAGGCGACGGCACCACCGTGGTCCTGTACAGCAGGCCCATTCCGCCACCCCTGGTCGAGTGACAATCCCCGGACGCGATGTTTTGGTCACCTGTTGCCGGGAATGCGTACTGCAGGAGGTGAACTCGAATGGCAAACCGGAACGAGACAGTGTCGAGCAACCGGCGTCGAGTCGAGTTCGGGCGCCCGTCGAGCATCGCGCTGGGTAGTGGCGCGGTCCTGCTCGCCGGCCTGTACCTGGTGATCTCGCCGTGGGTGCTACAGCCCTTCGACCAACTCGGAGTCGCGGCCAGCGACCTGGTCACCGGAATCGCCCTGGCCCTGTTCGGCTTCGGCTTCGCGCGGTCGTTCGATCGGTTGCGCGGCATCGCGTGGATCGTGCCGATCATCGGCGCCTGGGTGATCTGCGTACCGTGGGTGACTGCTGGTGGCGGCGTTGCCGCCCGAACGGGTCTGACCGGATCGGCGCTCAGCACGACCGCCTGGAGCGGGAACGTGATCGCGGGGGCCGTGGCGGGCGCGGGCGGGCTGTTGTTGACGGCATCCGCCCTGCGCGGCACCTCGAAGAACTAGCGCAGGCCGTGCCGTGGCGTCCAAACCGGACCGACTACCGGCGCTTGGTTCCGGCAGGTATGCGGCTCGAATGCCGGGGTATCCGTGGAATCGGTCGGGCTCCGTCCGTACCCATACCGCTCCGACACCCAGCGGATGGAGCCCGGCTAACCAGAGAAATCAGGTTCGTCCGGTTCCGCGAAGGCCAACTCGGCCATGGCGGCGTTCGCGGTGAGGATGCCCGCCTTGCCGTTGCCGACATCGCCGTGTTCGAAATGCTCGGCCGCCAGCGTGACGCAGCCCAGCACGATGGCCAATCCGCCGTCCGGATCGGCCTCCGCGACCATGAACAGCGCCTGCGCGATCGGCGCCACCGCCGCACTGAACCGGGCGAGCAGATGACGTGCCGTGCGCACCGCCATGGGCGCGCGCTCGTCCACCTCGGTCATCTCGAACGCCAGGATGCCCAGGGCGTCCCCGAAAATGCCGACCGGCCGCGGATTCGGGCCCGCGTTTTCGGCTGTGTGTGCCGCTTTGAGGATCAGGCCCGGGTCGACCAGGGCGGGCGTACCGTCCGACCGGACGGCCGAGAGCCACACCACCTCGGACTCCGGATCGAGTACGCCGACGCCGGTCACCATCGCCTTCTGGAACTCCCCGTGATCGGGATCGGACGTGTCCAGATAGGTGATGACGCGGCCACGATCCTCGTTCGGCGGATCAGTCATGTCGCCAGCCTCCCGGCTCGAATCAACAGCGGACTCGCGTCCCCTCGAACTACCCGGATCGGGCCGGCTTCATACCCCCATCCCGCACCGACCTTCCCAGTTCTCCATGGCCTGGGCGGGAATAGCGACCCACCGCGTGGGCTATTCGAACGTTGCGGGGGATTACCTTGCGAGAACGTTGCCAACCAACAAGTTGTTGGCCGACGGAGGAGGGAGTCTCCGGTGAATGGCACCGACAGACAACGCCTCACGGCGGGACCGACCGCGTTGGGCCGGAACGAACTGGAACTGCGGATGCTCGCGGCTCGTCACCATGTACCTGGTTTGCGGGCACTGGTCGCCGAGCGCGCCATGCGGGCTGATCACAGTCTGGATTTCATCGACGACGTCCGGCTCGCCCTCGACGAGGTGTGCGCGATCATCCTCGCCAACTGCGCCCGAACGGATCTGGTGACGGTGCGACTGCTCGTCGACTCCGACCGTGTGGAGATCAGGGCGGAGGTGGCGATGGATGCCAGATACGAGCCGGTGGCCGGTGGCCTGAGCTTGCACATCCTGGAATCGCTTGCCGATTCGCTCGATCACGGCATCACGCGCAGTGGCGATGAGCGGGTGTTTCGCCTCTGCTTTGCCCGGCGCCGACGGTCGCACCGTTGAGTTCGGCCGTGGAACAGGTATAGCGGGCCGGTCGGTCGGCAACCCGGTGGCCGAGCGCGGCGAACAACCCGCCGCGCCATTCGACATCGGAAGCTCGAGTGACCGCCATGTACAGCAAACCTGGCCCCTGGCATCTGCCGCTGCGCGGTACGCCGTGTGCGTCCTGCGGTGCACCGGCGGCACGCCTTACTGTCTTCGGCGCCGAACGCGTGGTCATCCACCAGGATGGCTGGCCGCCGTGCCGACTGCCGGCACACGCGGCACCGACCCCCGACGTCGCGGACCTCGCGTTCCGGGAGCACCACCCCCGCCAGGCAGCCTGACCATCCGGCGACGGGACCGGCCGCGTGTGCTCGGTGGGCATACGGGCGCCGTCGTGATCAGTAGGGCTCGCTCTCGTCGTCGGTCGTGACGGCCGAGACGCCGTCCACTTCGCTCAACGCCGCGACCACCGCCCCGACGCTGCCCTTGCCGTCGAGGTGCACGACGACCTCGACCGGCCGGTCCGCCGAGTCGGGCTCGTCGCGGGGTTGCCGCGTGGTGGCCATGTCCGTGACCTGGAAGCCCGATCCGGTGATCACGGTCAGCACCTCCCTCAGCAATCCGCGTCCGTCCACATAGGTCACTCGCAGCAGCGGCTTGTCGGCGCGGACCGTGCGCCTCGCGAACCGGGCCAGCCACGGCAGCGCCAGCGCGATGACCAGATAGCCGCCGGTGGCGATCGCGGCCAGCACCAGCAGGTCCGCCCCTGCCGCGGCACCCACCGCCGCGGTCAACCAGATGCTGGCAGCCGTGGTGAGTCCGCGCACCGAGTCCCGTTTGACGAAGATGATCCCGCCGCCGATGAAACCCAGTCCGGACACGATCTGTGCCGCCACCCGGGACGGGTCGAGCACGATCTTGCCGGACTCCAGCACGTCGGTGAACCCGTACTTGCTGACCAGCATGAACAGCGCCGCACCGAAGCCGACCACGGTGTAGGTGCGCAGCCCGGCCGCTTTCTGCTTCAGTTCCCGTTCCAGCCCGATGATTGCCGACAACACGAATGCCGCGCCCAGTTCGCCGACCTGCGACCAACCCTGACCGATCGGCTCACCGAACATCGGAGTCACGCTGACAGTTCGGGCACCACACGGTGCCTCGACCGTTGATCCGGCCGTACCGCAACTGGGTGCCGCAGCGCGGGCACGCGTCCGGTTCGTCGCGGTGGCCGGTCAGCCACGACTTTCTGGGCGGTACCCGGCCTGCCTTCGTGGCGGCACGCAGCACCGTCGCCATGCGAGCGTGCAGCCGGGTCAGCTGGGAACGGTCCAGGTCCGCGCACCCGCGACGCGGATGGATCCGGGCGCGCCAGAGGATCTCGTCGGCGAGCAGGTTGCCGAGACCGGCGATCACGGACTGGTCGGTGAGCGCCGCCTTGCAACCACGTCGAATCGTGGCCAGCCGGCCTGCGAACTCGTCACGGGACACGGTGCACGCGTCCGGACCGAGATCGTCGAGGTCGTCGGCGGCGTCGGCTTCCCCTGCGACCAGTCGGATGCCGGTGAGCTTGCGCTGATCCCGGTACCGCAGTTCGCCGCCCCGAAACCGGAACACCACCCGATCGTGGGCATGCCGGGGCTCCTCGACCGTCGACCAGGTCAGCGCACCGGTCATGCCGAAATGCATGAGCATGGCCGCGCCGCCGCTGATCGGCACGATCAGCCATTTGCCGTGCCTGCGTGGGGCGCGCAACCGTCGGCCGGTCACACCGTGGCGCAGTTCGCCTGCCGTGGTGGCGCGCAGCACCCCACCGTCGAACACCTCGACCGAGCGGACCGGACGGTCGATCGCGTGCTCGGTCAGGACGCGCCGGAAACCTTCCACGTCCGCCAGTTCGGGCATCCTCGGTCCTCCGATCGCCGCTGTGCACACAGGCCCCGACCGCTCAACGATTACCGCCGCGCGGCGTCGGCATACCTCCGAACCGGAATCGACCAGCTGGTCGTCGAGCTAGGCGATCAGCGCGCGGCCCGGCATGATGTGCCAGGTGAACGGTTCCGGCAGGGCGGACACGGGTGGCGCGTCGACGGTCTCGGTGCGGCATCTGCCGGGCGCCATCGTCCTCACGGTGGACGGCGAGATCGACATGACCACCGCGCCCGGCTTCGAGGATGCGGTTCGGCGCTCGCCCGCCGAACAACCGGCCACGCTGGTCATCGACCTGGGTGATGCCAGTTTCTTCTCCTCGGCGGGCATCGCGGTGCTCATGTTCGCGCACGGCAACCGTGACGGCGTCGCGGTGCGGGTGGTGGCCACCGACCGCATCGTGCTGCGCCCGCTGGAGCTGACCGGTCTGACCGCCGATCTGGCGATCTATCCGGATCTTTCCTCAGCGCTCGCTCAGTGACGGTGTGTCGAGACGCCTGATCGCGAAGTGGCATCCGATGCCGAGCAGGATCGCGGCGCCGAGGCCGGCCAGCACGACGATTCTGTTGCCGAGCAAACTACCGGTGACCGCGCACGCGGTCAGGACCACGACCGCCACGATGGCGATGACCTCAGGGCTGCGCACCGCCGCGCGCAGGCTCAGGCGTGGCCCAGCGGGCTTGGTCTCCGGAGCCACCCTGGACGGCGCCTCGACGAGTTCACCAGCGAGCGCCGGGGACGGAAACAGCTCGAGCACCGTCGACAGGAGAACATCTCCGGACAGCGCTTGATCCATTCGGGACAGTCGACGACTCGACGTGCTGATCATGTTCACTCCTGCCCGTGCGAAACGATCCGGTGTCGCAGCGATACCCTCATTGCCCTGGCGCAAACCCCTCCGCCATTACCCGGTCATATTCGGGTGATTTCCGCGTGGCGGCGGCGCGACCGGGTACTCAAAGGTGGTCGATCCACTGACGCGGTTCGACGTGGCGAGGAGGACAGCTGTGGAACATGTCGAACTCACCCAGATCGCCCAGGAACACCAGCAGCTCGTACGGCTGGTCGGCGACATAGACATGATGACCAGCGGCGAGGTGATCGAAAAGCTGGCCGATGCGGCAAGTGCGATCACGCCGCCACAGATCGCGGTGCTGGACCTGTCCGGTGTCGGGTTCCTGTCCGCGTTGGGCGCTCGCGCACTGTGCACGTTCAACCGGGCCTGCGCGCTGCGCGGCGTGTGCACCTACTGGGTGGCCCCGACAGGCAGCGACACCCGTCACATCATCGACCTGCTCGGGTTTTCCGATGCGATCCCGATCTTCGACACCATCGAGCAGACTCGGCAGCGCAACGCCGCGCGAACGGCCCCAAGGTCGCCGGTGAACTTCTGACCTGCCCGAGTCGGCTGGCGCCAACGCCCGCATACCCGCATGGCGGCGGCCATCCATCCACTTCGGACGCACCACTCCCCTGGCCGGGTGCTGCCACTGCGATGTCTCAGGCACCGACTTCCCGGTCAGTTCCCTTCCATACCCGATCGTGCCAGCGTGGCAAACCGGAGTCCGGTGTGATCCAAGGTGGCGGGCAACCGTCCGGGATCGTCGATGGCCGGTTTGCCGATGAGGGTGAAGTCGTGCCGCGCCAGCAACGCGGCGAGCATGGTGGACGTGGCCAGCAGCACCATGTTGCGCCCGGGGCACTCGCCTGGTCCCGCGCTGAAGGGCACCAGGGCCGGATTCCGCCGCGCGGTGCCGTCCAGCCAGATCCGGGGGCTGAAAACGTTGGCGTAGGGCAGAGTGTCGGCGTCGCGATGGAAGAACGGGGTGAAGATCAGCGACGTGGTACCGCTCCGGCCCCACGCGGTCTCCCGCGTCGTCTCGCGCAGCAGCGCAGGCGTCGTCGGCCAGAGCCGGATCGATTCGAGCACGCACGCCCGCAGATAGGGCAGTTGCGCGGGCTGGGTGAGGTCGGTGCCGCGCAGTTCCTCGCGCGCCGCTTCGGCGGCCTCGCCGTGGGTGGCGAGCAGGGCGAGTGCCCGGAAGGTGACGATGCCGGCCGCGTCGAAGGCGAACAACCAGTGCGGCACCTGCCCCGCCGGGTCGACGCCCGGCTCCGCCGATGTTTCCGCGACGGCGGCGGCGAGGCTGCCAGGTTCGGCACCGCGCACGTACTCGGTGACGGCTCGCTGGAACCGGTCGCGGGCTGCGCGGTTGCCTGGCCTCAGATATGCCCAGTTTCCCGCGGCGCGCAACGTGCCGAGCAGGTTGGTGATCTCGTGGTCATCGCGGGCCTTGTCCCCCAACGTAACCCGGCGGATCACCGACCACCAGGCCGCGGTGAACCGGGACCAGTCCAGTTGGCCGTCCAGGTGCACGGCTTCCTCGCGCACCACGTCGACGATGCCGGGAGCGAGGTGGTGCAGGGCGAGATCGGGTCGCAGCACGTGTTCGTTGAACGCGCGGCGCTCTGCGCGGGCCTCGCCGCGCGAGATCAGCACACCGTGTGGCTGGAAATGGGCCAGCGCGGCACGTTTCTCCGTTGTCGACGCGCTGAACGGGTCCGGGGTTCCGGCCAGCACCCTGCCGACGTCGTCGGCGGACAGCGGCAGTTCGACGGACCGGCCGGGCAGGCGCAGGATCAGGGTGCGGTGTCCATAACGGGCGCGCAGCGAGCGCAGCGTGGCGATCGCGGCCCGATCGAAGCCGAACCGGTCAGCCGCGCGCATGGCCGCGGGCCTGCGTTTGATCAGACCGATCGAGGTGGTGGGCGCCAGCACGGTGGCGAGCACCCGCAGCGTGTCGGCGATGCTCGCGACGGCGGGTTCCTGGGTCGGTTCGGTCTCGGTGGGGAGGTCAGGCCCGATCGAGACCTGCTGGTCGTGACTGGGCATGCCGGCTCCTTGTCGTCGGTCATTCACCGGGCAGTTCGACGGTCCCGGTCAGCCGCCGAGCGGTCGGCCGGTTCGGCCGGTGGCGGTCATGTGCTGCGCATACCCTGGCGGACACACGGCGATACCGGACACGTTCACAGATCGGCGAGGGGTGGCAGGCACACCACGGTTGCCTGGAGCGAGGGATAGACGTCCAGCACCGAATCGAGCCCGGTGATCCGTAGGATGCGCGCCGAGGCCGACGGGCGCACTCCGGTCACCAGGCGCAGCCGCACCCCCATGTCGGCGGCCAGTTGGTGGGCCGCGTAGAGCACGGTGGCACCGGCGGCGGTCAACAACTCCAGGGAGGACACGTCCACCACCACCGCTTCGGGGAGTGGTCGCGCCGGTGGTTCGGTGGCACTGTGACCGAGGACCGTCACGAGGACGTCACGCAGGTACGGCGCGGTCGCCAGGTCCAGTTCGCCGCGAACGGTCACGACGATTCTCGACCGGTCGTCCTCCGCACAACTGATCGTCAACGGACTCCCAGGGCCATACCCCATGTTCGACGCATGCCCCGCCGTTCCGGCGGCTATCCATCGACGGTGAAGGCAAAACTACGGGCCCTCGCCGAACGGGTGCACTGGCTTGGCGCGTTGCTAACGCGTTGTTCGATGACTGGCCGGTGTCGCTAACGCTCGTCGGTCACGAACGACTCCCGCAACCGGCTGACCGTGCGGGCGAGCAAGCGGGAAACATGCACCTGGGAGATACCCAGCCTGGCCGCGATCTGGCTCTGCGTCAGCTCTTCGAAGAAACGCATCCGCACGAGCTCGCTGTCCCGCTCCGGCAACCTGGCCAGCGCGCTGTGCAGCGTTTCCCGATTCTCCACCTGGGCCAAGCCCGGTTCGACAACACCGAGCCGGCCCGATTCGCGATCGTCGTCCTCGCGCGAGGTGTGGCTGTCCAGGCTGTCCGCGTAGTAGGCGTGGCCGACCTGGAGCCCCTCGTACACAGCCTCCAGCGAGATGCCGAGCCGTTCGGCGATCTGCTTCGGCCTCGGCGACTGTCCCAACTCGACATTGAGGGCCGCGACGGCCCGCGATATCGAACGGTTCAATTCCTTGAGCGGCCGCGGCACGGAGACGATCCAGGTCGAGTCGCGGAAATACCGGCGGATCTCCCCCATGATCGTCGGCACCGCGAACGCGACGAAATCCGTGCCGCGGTCGGGGTCGAACCGGTCGACCGCGCCGAGCAGTCCAACCAGCGCGACCTGGCGCAAATCCTCGACGGATTGCCCACGTTCGCGATATTTCCACGCGATGTGCTCGGCAAGCGGAAGGTGACCGTCCACAATCTCGTCCCGGAGCCGATGTCTCTCCGCCTCGGACAGTGCCGGATCCGCCAACTGCTGAAACAGTGGCAAAAGATCGCGGTAGCCGGTTTCGTGCCGGTTGGCCTGGCTGGGCATGGCAAGCACCCGCGCATTCCGCCAACGCGCGCCACTCGCGGACACGACGTGATGTCGTCGAATCCGGTTGAGTCGCGCCGCCTGCGATGGCATCGAATTTCACTGGGCCGGGCTGCTTGGTCAACCGTGCCGCCAAACTGATCGTATGCGTGTTTCAGCACGCCCACAACCGGCCACCGACAGCACCACTCCGTGCCGCTCAGCCCCCGGGCAAAATCGCCCGGCAGAGGCATCACTGGGCACGATCCTGGGTATTCACTTACGAGAACGTGTCGAACCGCATCCGCTGACCGAACATCGACCAGATCGGAGCGACCTGTGGCTGGAGCGGGTAGGCTCCACATCGCTGTGTCCAGCAGAGTGGCACATTTCCGGTCGATTCGGAGGTGACCACGATGCGCGACGACGTCTGCTTGGCAACCCCTCACTTCCAGGTGAGAAGGGTGGATTCAGCGGGCGCGGGTGACACCGTGGTGCTCACGGCAGCAGGCGAACTGGACGCGTACTCCTCGACTACCCTGCTCACGCATTTGCTCGACGCCATCAACGTGGCGAACGTCGGTGTCGTGTTGGATCTGGGCCGGGTGACGCTGGTCTCCGCGGCCGGGGCTCGAACACTGAGCGAGACCGCCGCGACTCTGGCCGAAAGCGGACGGCGCCTGCTGCTCGCCCGCTGTCACGCCACCGTGCGCGACGTCATCCGGTACGTCGGCGCGCCGCACACGCTACCCAGTCATCCATCGGTCGCCGCCGCGCTCGCCGCCAGCCGCGCCGAATCCAGACAGCCGGTCGAGACCGAACAAGCCAACGGACTCGCGCTGCTGCGGCAGCGGGCACGCAACCTGCCGGTCACCTTGCGTACCCGGCCACTGATCGCGGGCACCATCGACGAACTGCGCGAGCGGTACGAGCTATCCGAATCGGATGCGGCCTTCACGCTGTTGAGGCGCAGTTCGCAGCGCTACAACCTCAAGCTCCACACGCTTGCGCTCGCCTTTCTGTCGGCTCCGCCGGCGCGGCCGGGACAGCCGCTGTGGTTCGGTGGCCGTCATCGTGAGGCGGCGCCATCGATCACCTTCACCACGCCGAGCCGGGAATGGCCGCACAGCCGAGGCAGCTTCCTGGGTGCCGTACTTCGCAGCACGATGTCCATCATGGACAGTGAAGTCGGCTATCTCCAGCTCGCCGACCATTTCCTGGGTGGTCTGCAACTGGAGTCCCAGCACGGCCTGCCCGATGAATTGAGCCAGTCCCTGAGCCATGTCGGCGGGACGGACAGTGCCTGCGGCGCGGCCTTCTACTCCGGCTACCCGACAACGAGAAGCCTCGACCACGAACTCGACCCGAGCACCAGGAACCTGCTCCACCGCGAGGGGCTGGACTCGGTACACAGCGTCCCCTTGCTGACCGAAGGTCATCCCGCCGCGGGCGTGGTGTCCACATTGCATCGGCAACCGGCGACGCGTGCGACCCCCGTCCAGGCGGACGCGCTGAACGTGGTCGCCACGCAGAGCGCGGCCTGGCTGGACTGGTATCAACAGACGGTCGTCCTCGACGCGCTGGAGCACCTGCACAACGCCGCGCGTCAGGCCCGAGCGCACTGCGGTTCGTGAACGGGTACCACTGGCGCACCAACCCAGTCGTGCCTGCGTGGATGGCCACCTCGATTGCCGAGGGGCTCAGCACGGAACATCATGGGTAACCGACGGATCGACTGCTTCCGACCGGCGAAAGGTGGCCTGCCTACCGTGGCGAATCGGGATGTTGTCGTAGTCGGCGCGTCCGCGGGTGGCGTCGAGGCCCTGCGCGAACTCGTGGCGGGGCTCCCCGACGATTTTCCGGCGACGGTACTCATCGTGCTGCACCTGCCAGCCGGAGGGGCCAGCGCATTGGCCGCGATCCTGAACCGGGCCGGGCCGCTGCCGGTCGACTCCGCCTGGCACGGGGCACCGCTCCAGCACGGCCACGTCTATGCCGCGCCCGCCGATTTCCACCTGCTGGTGGTCGACGGCGTGCTGGCGCTGTCCAAGGGGCCGACCGAGAACGGGCACCGGCCCGCGGTGGACGCACTGTTCCGCTCGGCGGCAACGGCGCTGGGCCCTCGCTGCGTCGGTGTCGTGCTGTCCGGCGCGCTTGACGACGGCGCGGCGGGCTTGAGTTCGATCGCGGCCAGAGGCGGTGTGGCGATGGTGCAGGACCCTGCCGAGGCGCTCTACCCGGGTATGCCCGAAGCAGCCCTGCGCGAGGTACCAGGCTCTCGCGTGCTGCCAGTCCAGGAGATGGGCCAAGCGCTGGCCGAACTCGTGCGCCGGGAAGTGGACTCGGAACCGGCGGTAGAGCCAGGTACGCTCACGGCGTTGGAGGCCGAATTGGCCAAACATGGCGAATGGCAGTCAGAATACGAAACGGACGATGTCGGCGTGCCGTCCGGTTTCAGCTGCCCGGATTGCCAGGGCGTGCTGCTCGCATTGCGTGGCACCCACCGATACCGGTGCCGGGTGGGCCACGCCTGGACCGAAGAAGCACTGCTCCAACAGAAGAACGACGACCTGGAGCGAGCGCTCTGGACGGCGCTGCGCACCCTGGACGAGAAAACCAGCCTGGCCAACCGGATGCACGCAAGCGCCGTCGAACGGCACAACGGCGTCATGGCCCGACGCTACGCCGACATGGCCAAGGAGTCCGAGCACGCGGCAGGCACGCTGCGCTCGTTTCTGCGGACCGACTTCGCCGCGGACGAACGCCAAGCGTGATCCGGACCGGTTCGCGCAGGCGTTCCGGAATACGCGGGATCAGGGCGACGCCGAGGCAGCGTTGGCGGCGGCGTTCATCCACGCGGCGATCTGGGTACGCCTGGTGAAACCGAGCTTGGCGAAGATGTGTTCAACGTGCGTTTCCACGGTGCGCGGTGCGATGACCAAGGTGGCGGCGATCTCCTTGTTGCTCAGGCCGGAGGCAACGAGTTCGGCGATCTGGCGTTCGCGTCGGGTCAGTGGGCCACGCCCGGGAACGGGGGCGGGCGGCGTGGAAACGCTTTCTTCGGTGCCGAAGGCGAGCACGTCGTCGGTGTTCAGTTCGCTGCCCTGCTGGTAGGCGGCGGCCACCGCGTCCTCACCCAGGGCGTTGCGCAGCTCGTGCAGGCGGCGTTCGTGCGGATCGGCGACGTGGCGCAGACCGGCGAGCATCGTGCCGACGGCGCGGAAACTCGCGTCGGCCGCGCCGAGCAGCCGGGCCGCCGAGACAGGGTCGGTGGTCGCCCAGCCAAGGACCTCAAGACACAGCGCGACGAACCAGCGGTCCTGTCGGATCGAGGGCGGGGCCAGCGCCTGGCGGGCCGACGCTGACGCGCCGGGCAAGTCGCCGACCCGCCAGCGTTCGACCGCGCGGTACCACAGCGCGAACGCGTGGTTCCTCGGTCGGCGAACCGGGTCGGAGAGGGCCAGGCAGCGCTGAATGTTCGCATCGGCATTGGGGTGGCCCGCGAATGATTGCGCCATGGTGAGCTGCGCGAACGTCAACTGCATGCCGTCGCGGTCGTGCAGTGCCCGGTGGCGGCGCAACGCCTCCTCCAGACTGTGCACGGCCGCGTCGAGGTCACCCGCGTAGAGCCGGACCAGCCCGGTGAACTGCACGACGCGGGCCCGCAGCGCCTCGTCGTCGAGTAGTTCGGCCAGTTCCCGGCACTGGCGCAGCAGCGGTGTCGCGGTGTCCCGATTGCCTTGGATCAAGGCGAACCAGGCGGCCATCCACAGCGCTCGTGCCCGGTCCGCACTCGGCGCGGTGACCAGACTG
>DASXOJ010000250.1:0-76282 GCA_036494465.1 Pseudonocardiaceae bacterium | reverse complement strand
GGACCGGATTCGGTGTGCGTCTGCGGAACACCGCCCGCCTTGAAGGTCACGGTGACCGTGCGCGCGGGCAGCGCGGCGATGCGGCGGGCGCTGAGCGTGAACGTGCGGCGCGGGGTTTCGACGATCACGGCGCCCGCCTGCGGGTTCGCGGCGGCGGCCGAGGACACGGTGACCGTGATGGCGTGCACGTCGGCGATGCTGCGCGAGCAGTTGGTGTCGCCGGGGACGATCAGCGCGACATCGTGGCCGTACGTGGTGAGCACGGCGGGGTGGTTGCCGAACTCGGCATCCAATTCGCCCAACGCGAACACGTCGCGCCTGCCGTCGCCGGTCACCGTGAGCCGCGCGCGGAGCAGCGTGTTCTTGCCGGTGGGCAGGACCAGCGTTGACCGGTCGACCAGGTCTTCGAGGCTGACCCCGGTGACGGCGCGGCCGTGCGCGACCGGGTAGCTGGTTTGCGGAAGCGCGGCGAGTTGGCTGGCGGTGTAGCTGGTCGGAGTGCTGACGGCACCGCTGACCGAAACTCCGGTCTGCCGCGCCGCGGACGCGGGGATCGCGACGGCGGTCAGGGCGAGGGCGGCGGTGAGCGCGACCGGGAGGGTGCAGCGACGCATCTGACACAGCCTTTCGATTGCGGGCCCGCAAGTGCGCCGGCAACCGTAGCGAACAAGCCTCAGTCGCGGTAGCGGTCCGGGTTGTCCGCGAACGCGTGCAGGCAACCGGGACCGCAGAAGTACCGGACTTCGTCGCCATCGCGCACGGACAACGCGGCCTCCCCGACGGCGACCGTCATGCCGCAGACCGGGTCGAGGGCCTCGGTGCTCGCGGGGGCACGGGTGTCGAAGGTGGGCAGGTCGTGGTGGCGGCGTTCGGCGATCAGTTCGGTGTAGACGGACAGCGCGACCTCGGGTGCGGTGCGCGCGCCGATGTCCAGACCGGCGGGGGTGTGCACGCGGGCGCGCTGCGCTTCGGTGAGGTCGAGCGAGGCAAGTACCGCGCTGCCGCGCTTGCGGCTGGCGACCAGCCCGACGTACGGAATGTCGGCGCGCAGCGCTGCGGTGAGCATGGCTTCCTCGTCGCGACCGTGCGAGGCCACGATCAACGCGGTCACGTCGGCGGGCAGCGCGGCGTCCGCGCCTTCGGCGAGCTGGCGGACCTCGTGACCGAGCGCGGTGCCGACCGCCACCAGCGATCGCGCCACCGGTGCCTCGCCGACCACATAGACCAGGGTGGGCGGGAGCATGGCTTCCAGGAAGATGTCCAGCGACCCACCGGACAGGCACGGATTCCCGACCGTGACCAGACCTTCGCTGACCGTTTCGTCGGTGGCGGTCGGCGTGATGCGCAGCAGGGTGGACTCACCGGTGCGCAACAGGCGCAGGCCCTGCACGCGCACGGTGGAGGCGGCGCAGCTGCCGCCGACGAAGCCCTCCATGGTGCCGTCCGGCAGGATGAGGGCGCGGTCGCCCGGTTTGGCGCTGGTCGGCCGTTCCGCGCGAACCACCGTGGCCAGCACGAACGGCATGCGGTCCGCGTGCAGGTCTTCGGCTCTGGCGAGCACGTCGTTCACGGGGCACCTCTCATTCGATCGCCAGATCGCTGCGCAGCGGCCTGCCGTTGATCGCGCACCAGACAGCGGCAGGCGTCAGCGGCATGTCGGCGTGCGTGACCCCGAAGGGCGCGAGCGCGTCGATGACCGCGTTGACGACCGCGGCCGGTGAGCCGACCGTTGCCGATTCCCCGATTCCCTTTGCCCCGAACGGATGGTGCGGCGATGGCGTGACCGTTTCGCCGAGTTCCCACATCGGGCATTCCACCGCCGTCGGCAGCAGGTAGTCCATGAACGAGCCGCCGAGGCAGTTGCCGTCGGTGTCGAACGGCATGAGTTCCATCAGCGCCATGCCGATGCCGTCGGCGAGGCCGCCGTGGATCTGGCCTTCGACGATCATCGGGTTGATCCGCACCCCGCAGTCGTCGACCGCGACGAACCGGCGGACCTTGACCGCGCCGGTGCCCGGATCGACGTCGACGACGCACAGGTAGGCGCCGAACGGGTAGGTCAGGTTCGGCGGGTTGTACACACAGGACGCATCGAGGTGCCCTTCGACGCCGTCCGGGAGTTCGAGGTCGGAATGCGCGGCCATGGCGATCTCGGCGATGGTCTTGCCGCTGTGCGGGTCGCCGCGCACGAACCAGCGGCCCGGCTCCCATTCCAGGTCGTCCTCGCTGACTTCGAGCATCGCGGATGCGACGGTTCTGGCCCGATCGCGGACTTTCCTGGCGGCCACCGAGGTCGCGGCGCCGGAGACCGGGGTGGAGCGCGAGCCGTAGGTGCCGAGGCCGAACGGGGTCTGGTCGGTGTCGCCGTGCACCACGTCGACATCGTCCGGGTCGATGCCGAGCTCGTGCGCGACGATCTGCGCGAAGGTGGTTTCATGCCCTTGCCCTTGGCTCTGCACGGAAATCCGCAACACGGCCTTGCCGGTCGGGTACACCTGGAGTTCGGCGCCGTCGGCCATGCCGAGCCCCATGATGTCCATGTGCTTGCGCGGGCCCGCGCCCACCGCCTCGGTGAACACCGACAGGCCGATGCCGAGGTATTCGCCGCGTCCGCGCATTTCCGCCTGTTGTTTGCGCAACGCGGGATAGTCCGCGATGTCCATGGCGAGTTCGAGCGCTTTGGGATAGTCGCCCGAGTCGTACTCCCACCCGGTCGGACAGACGTGCGGGAACTGTTCGGGACGAAGGAGGTTCTTCATCCGGAGGTCGGCCGGATCGATGTCCAGTTCGCGCGCCAGCAGGTCCACCAGGCGTTCGACCAGGAACGACGCCTCTGCCACCCGGAACGAGCACGAGTACGCGACGCCGCCGGGTGCCTTGTTCGTGTAGACCCCGGTGACCGCGCAGTGCGCGGCACGAAGGTCGTAGGAGCCGGTGACGATGTGGAAGAAACCGGCGGGGAACTTGGATGGCTGGGCGGTGCCGTTGAACGCGCCGTGATCGGCCAGCACCGTCGCGCGCAGAGCGAGGATGGTGCCGTCCTGGGTAGCCGCGAGTTCACCGTGCATGTGGTAGTCGCGCGCGAATGCCGTGCTCATCAGGTTTTCCGAGCGGTCTTCCGCCCATTTCACCGGTTTGCCGGTCAGCCTCGCTGCCACGACCGCGCACAGGTACGGCGGGTAGATCGGGACCTTGTTGCCGAAGCCGCCGCCGATGTCCGGCGCGATGATCCGGATCTTGTGCTCCGGAATACCGGCGATGAGCGCGTAGAGCAGGCGGTGCGCGTGCGGGGCCTGGCTCGTCGACCAGACGGTGAGCTTGCCGCCGATCGGGTCGAACTGGGCCACCGTGCCGCAGGTTTCCAACGGCGCGGGGTGCACGCGCGGATAGAGCACGTCCTGGCCGATGATCACGTCCGCGGTGGCGAAGATCGCGTCGGTGGCGGCCTTGTCGCCTGCCGTCCAGTCGAAGATGTGGTTGTCGCGTTGCCCTGGTTTGTCGTCGCGGATCAGCGGCGCGTCCGGATCGAGCGCGTGCCGCGCGTCGATGACCGGGTCGAGTGGTTCGTAGTCGACGTCGATCAGCGCGAGCGCGTCGCGGGCCGCGTAGTGGTCCTCGGCGACCACGAAGGCGACTTCCTGGCCCTGGAAGCGGACCTTGTCGGTGGCCAGGATCGCCTGCGTGTCCGAGGAAAGCGTCGGCATCCAGGCGAGATTCATCTCGTCCAGCATCGCGCCGGTCAGTACCGCGCGGACCTTCGGATGTGCCTCGGCGGCGGTGGTGTCGATACCGAGGATGCGCGCATGCGCGAACGGGCTGCGCAGCACCGCGCCGTGCAGCATGCCGGGCAGTTGGATGTCGTCGACGTAGGTACCGGCGCCACGGACGAACCGGTGATCCTCCTTGCGCGGCAGGCGCCCGAAGCCGTTCACTGCTGCGCCGCCCACTGCACGGACCGGACGATGTTCGCGTAACCGGTGCACCGGCACAGTTGCCCGGAAATGGCCTCGCGGATGTCCTGTTCGGACGGATCGGGATTGTTGTCCAGCAGCCAGCGCGCGGTCATCATCATGCCGGACGTGCAGAACCCGCACTGCACACCGTGGCATGCCATGAACCCCTGCTGCACCGGATCGAGCTCGCCGCCATTGGCAAGGCCCTCAACGGTGCGCACGTCGTGCCCGTCGGCCATCACCGCGAGCACCGTGCACGACTTGACAGCCACTCCGTCCAGGTGCACGACGCAGGCGCCGCAGTTGGACGTGTCGCAGCCCCAGTGCGTGCCGGTGAGGCCGAGTTCCTGGCGCAGGAAATGCACCAGCAGCAGGCGCGGTTCGACGTCGCGAATGTGCTCGGCGCCGTTCACGTAGACGGTGATCTGCATCAGCCCACCTGCCCAAGACCATCAGCACCGCGCAGGGCGCGGGTGGTCAGTTCACCGGCGAGGTGCCGTTTGAAATCGACCGGCCCACGCTGATCGGCCACCGGTGCGCAGTGCTCGGCGGCGATCCGGCCCGCCTCGACGAACCGCTCCTCGCTCGCCGGGCCACCACGCAGAAAGTCCTCGGCCTCCTCGGCGACGAACCCACGGGCGCCGACCGCGGTAAGCCCGATGCCGACCTCGGCGATGACGTCGTCGGCAATGTCCAGCACCGCGCCCGCCGCGGCGACCGCCCAGTCCCCCACCTTCCGGTCCACCTTCAGGTACGCGCTGGTCGGTGCGTGCCGAGGGAGCCGGATCTCCAGCAGGATCTCACCATCCGCCAACGCGGTCTGGTACGGGCCGACGAAGAACTCGCGCACCGGAATCGTGCGCGTACCGTCCGGGCCGCGCACCAGCAGTTCGGCGCGCAGCGCGGCGAACGCGGCAGAGAGGTCCTCGGACGGGTCGGCCTGACACAGCGAGCCACCGACCGTGCCGCGGTTGCGCACGATCGGATCGGCGATCACGCGTTCGGCGTCGTGCAGGATCGGGAATTGTTCGCCGATCACCGACGAAGCCAGCACGTCCGCGTGTCTGGCCATCGCGCCGATGCCGATACCCGTCTCGTCGACGCGGATCCCGGCGATCTCGGTGCATTCGTTGATGTCGATCAGGGCTTCGGGATGGGCAAGGCGCAGTTTCATCATCGGCAGCAGGCTGTGACCACCGGCGAGCACGCGGGACTCCGGACCGTACCGCGCGAGCAACGCGAGTGCTTCGTCGATGCTCGTCGCCTTCCTGTACTGGAACGAGGCGGGTACCTGCATACGCCCTCCCTGGTGGAAACCATGTTCTTCGTGGCGATGCCCTGCACACAACGTGGCCATAAGTAAACACTTATCGAGCCGATCAGGGCGATTCTTTCGGCGTTGTGCGATTCTGGGCGGGTGGACGGACTGGCTGGCCATCTCACCGACTGTTACGGCATCCGGGTGACGGGACTGGCCGAACTGGACACCTGCGTGTATCGCGTCGACGGCCCGAACTGGGTGGCGCGGGTGTTCCCCGAAACGCGCTCGCTGGGCGATGCCCACGGCGACGCGGAGATCCTGCGCAAGCTCGAAGACGGCGGCTTTCCCGCCGAACGCCGCGCGCACGACGAGCCGGTGTCCGAATTCGCCGGATGCGCGGTGCTGGTCACCAACTTCGTCGAGGGCGTCCCAGCGAACAAGCCTGGACGCACGTTCGCCTACCTGGGTGCGTTGCTGGGCAGGCTGCACGCGCGCGACGGCGCAGAATTGCGACCGGGTGGGGCGTGGCATCATCTCGCGTCTGGTACGCCTGCCGACGAGATCGCGGCGGCCATCGCACTGCTCGACGACCACCGGCTCATCGCGGAGGTGTGCGAACTGGACGACTGCGCGGACCTGCCGCACGCCTTCGTGCACCCGGACTTCGTGCCCGCCAATGCGATCACCACCGCCGAGGGCAACGTGGTCATCGTCGACTGGGCCGGGTCGGGGCGCGGGCCGCGACTGTGGTCGTTGGGATTCCTGTTGTGGGCAGCGGGGATGCGCAGCCCGAAACTTCTCGACATCGTCGCTACCCGCTACCGTCGCCACGTCACCCTCGAACCCGGCGAGCTGGCCCGGCTGGCCGGCGCGATCAAGGCGCGACCGCTGCTGATCGACTGCTGGTCGGCCGCGCACGGCCGCAAATCCGCTGCCGAGGTGGCGGGCTCGTTGCGGTTCCTGGATCGCCACGCCGAGCGGATCGCCGAGCAGGCCACCGCCCTCTTCACCGCCCCGGAGCCGCCATGACGCTGACCCAGTTGAGCACGTTCGTCCTCGTCGCCAAGCTCGGCTCGGTGAAAGCCGCGGCCAGCGCGCTGGGCGTGAGCGAACCCGCGGTGTCCCAGGCGCTCGCCGCGTTGCGCCAGCAGTTCGGCGACCAGCTCGTCGAACGGATCGGGCCGACCATGCGGTTGACCAGCGCGGGCAACCGGCTGCTGCCGATCGCCACCCAGATGGTCGCGCTCGGCGCGGACGCGGAAGCCGCCGTCCGCGCGGGCAAGGGCGCGCCGGAGGAATTGCGGATCGTCGCCTCCGGCACGGTCATGGAGTTCGTGGCCTCGCCGCTGGCCAACGCGTTCGCCGAACGACAGGGCCGGCGAATCGACACGTCGGTCGGGGTCGCCGAGACGGAAGAGATGCCGGTGCTGCTGGCCAACCGGTTCGCCGATGTCGCGCTCGGCCCGAACCTGGGCCTGGACAAGAACCTGGAACTGATCAGCGAGCCGGTGTTCCGCGCGCAGCTCGTCGTGGTCGCGGCCGGTGGCACCCGGTTGGCAGGCGTGCCCGCGCAGTGGTCGTGGCTCGTCGACTCGTCCGGCACCGATCCAGCGAGCGATTGCGGCCGATTGTTGTCGCGACTACATATCGGCGAATCGCGGATGCGGATGTTTCCGAGTCAGACCGCCGCGCTTGCGGCAGCGGCCGATGGCGCTGGTGTCGCGGTGGCACCGGCCCATTTGGTCAGTGCCCGATTGCGACGTGGCGAACTGCGCACAGTGACCACGCCAGCGACGCCCGCCGAAGCGAGTTGGTATCTGACCACATTGGTACCGGAGCGCAGGTCGATCGCCGCGGAATCGTTCCGGCACTGGATGTCCACCGCGACCGCGCTGCGCGTGATGCGCGAACCAGGTGCCGGTGTGCCACCATCCAAATTCCGCCCGCCGGTTTACGTGACCCTGTGGAGCTGAGCCGATAAGCAAATGGTTACCCGCTCATTGCGGGTGACCTGGGTCACTGCCGATCATGACCAGATGGCCGAGGACGCTCCGGGGCGCAGAGGTAATCCGCGCATCTACGAACTGATCGAAAACGCCCCCAAAACCGGTACGAGTCCAACCATCTGGGCGTGGCCGGAGGTGGTCGGCTGGTTGAAGGTCGCCAGCCAACCAGTGCCCGGACCGTGGCCGCCGCACCAGCAACCCCGTCCGGATCCGGACGACGAGGGTCTGCCCATTGCCGTCGCGGACACCGACGAGGAGGACTGAGCATGTACCCCTCCCGATTCCGTTACCTGGCACCGAAATCACTGGACGAAGCCATCGCCGCGCTCGATCGATACGGTGACGGCGCGAAGATCCTCGCAGGCGGGCAGAGCCTGGTGCCGATGATGAAGCTGCGTTTCGCGTCGCCGGAACTACTCGTCGACCTGAACACCGTGCCCGGCCTGGACTACCACCGCCGCGAAGCCGACGGCACGCTCGCGGTGGGCGCGCTGTGCAGGCACGTCGACCTGGAATTCTCCGAACTGCTACCGGAACACCAGCCGACCATGGCCGCGGCGGCCCCGCTGATCGCCGACCCGATCGTGCGCAACCGAGGCACCCTCATCGGTTCCATCTGCCACGCGGATCCGCAGGGCGACTGGGCATCGGTCCTGTTGGCGCTCAACGGCAGCATCGTCGCTCTCGGCCCGCGCGGAAAACGGACGATCCCGATGGCCGACTTCGTGCTCGGCCCCTTCCAGAATGCCCTGCTGCCAGGTGAAATCGCCATCGAAGCGCGCATTCCGGCCGCGCACGGCGACACCATCGGCGGCTATCTGAAACTCGAACGGCGGGTCGGCGATTTCGCCACGGTCGGCGTCGCGGTCGCGGTCGAATCCTCGGGCGGCACGGTCACCCGCGCCGGGATCGCGTTGACCGGAGTCGGCCCCAGCAACATCAGCGCGGAGGCCGCCGAGCGGATGCTGGTCGGCAGCAGGCTGGACCCCGTCGCGATCAACGAGGCGGCTGGACTGGCTGCCCAGGCGGCGCACCCGCGCAGCGACCATCGCGGCAGTGCGGCCTACAAGCGGCAAGTGGTGGCGACGTTCGTGGCGCGCCTGCTCGGCGCGAGCAGCGCACAGACTTCGGAGGTGGCGGCCTGATGGCTGGTTACGGCGGAACACAGGTCACGCAGACCGAGAAAGAGGTCCCGGAACAGCTGATCACGGTGACCGTGAACGACGAGCGCCGCAAGGTGGTCGTCGAGCCGCGCGTGCTGCTGGTGCATCTGCTCCGCGAGGGGCTCGGCCTGACCGGCACGCACATCGGCTGCGACACCACGAACTGCGGTGCGTGCACGGTGCTTGTGGACGGTCGGCCGATCAAGTCGTGCACGATGCTAGCGGTGCAGACCGACGGGCGCGACGTGCGAACCGTCGAGGGATTGGCGACCCGCAGTGAGTTGAACCCGGTACAGGAAGGGTTCCGGCAGGAACACGGTTTGCAGTGCGGCTACTGCACACCCGGCATGATGATCAGCGCGACCGCCCTGCTGGAACGCAATCCGAACCCGACGGAGGACGACGTGCGCTGGGCGTTGTCGGGGAATCTGTGCCGGTGCACGGGTTATCAGAACATCGTGAAGGCCGTGTTGTGGGCTGCGGCCAAGATGCGAGGTGAGTCGGTGTGACAACGCTCGACGAGATCAAGCTCGGTGGGCTCGGCGCCAGCCGCAAACGGGTCGAGGACGACCGATTCATCCGAGGGCGCGGCAACTACGTCGACGACGTCAAGCTGCCCGGCATGCTGCACATGGAGATCCTGCGCAGCCCGGTCGCGCACGCGCGGATCAAGTCGATCGACGCCAGCAAGGCGTGGCAGATCCCGGGTGTGCGACTGGTGCTGACCGGTGAGATGGCCGCGCAGCGCAACCTGGCCTGGATGCCCACCCTCTCCTACGACACCCAGGCCGTGCTCGCGACGGACAAAGTCCGCTTCCAGGGCCAGGAAGTCGCCTGCGTTGTGGCTGATGACCCGTACATCGCCAAGGACGGCTGCGAGGCGATCGTCGTCGAGTACGAGCCGCTGCCCGCGATCGTCAACCCGGAACAGGCACTCGCCGACGACGCGCCGATCATCCGCGACGACAAGGAAGGCCAGACCGACAACGTCTGCTACCAGTGGGAAGTCGGCGACAAGGCAGCCACGGACCGGGTGTTCGCCGAAGCGGACGTGGTCTCCAAACTGAAACTGCACTACCCGCGTTCGCACCCGTCCCCCATCGAATGCTGCGGTTCCGTCGCCGACTACAACGCGGCGACCGGCAAGCTCACCGTGTACATGACAACGCAGGCCCCGCACATCATCCGCGCGGCCGTCGCGCTGGTCGCGGAACTGCCCGAGCACATGATCCGGATCGTGTCGCCGGACATCGGTGGCGGTTTCGGCAACAAGGTCCCGGTCTACCCGGGCTATGTCTGCTCGATCCTCTGTTCGATCCTGTGCGGCAAACCGGTCAAGTGGGTCGAGGACAAGTCCGGCAATCTGATCTCCACCGGCTTCGCCCGCGACATGTACTTCAACGGCGAACTGGCCATCCGCAAGGACGGCAGGATCCTCGGCGTCCGCTTCCACGCCGAAACCGACCAGGGCGCGTTCTTCTCGGACGCGCAACCGAGCAAGTTCAAGATCGGCCTCGTGCACTCGGCGTTCGCCTGCTACGACATCCCGTACGGGCACATCACCGCGCGCGGCGCGTACACCAACAAGGCGCCCGGCGGGGTCGCCTACCGGTGCTCGTTCCGGGTCACCGAGGCGATGTTCTTCCAGGAGCGCATGATCGCGGCGGCAGCGGCCGACCTCGGCATGGACCCGGCCGAGTTCCGCCGGATCAACCTGGTCAAGGACGACGACTTCCCGCACCGCACCGCCTTCGGTTTCCTCACCGACTCCGGCCAGTACCAGAAGTGTCTGGACGTCGGCCTGGAGGCGATCGGCTACGAACAGTTCCTCGTCGACAAGGAACGCGCCAAAGCCCGGGGAAGGCGTCTGGGCCTCGGCATCTCCACGATGACCGAGCCACTGGGCGCGGGCAACAGCCGCGAATACGACATCCTCGGCATCAAGATGTTCGACTCCGCCGAGCTGCGCGTCCACGCCACCGGCAAAGCGCTGCTCAGGACCGGCGCGAAATCCCAGGGCCAAGGCCACGAAACGACCTGGGCGCAGATCGTCAGCCACGAACTCGGCATTCCGGCGGCTGACGTCGTGGTCGAAGAAGGCGACACTGACACCGCTCCCTTCGGCATGGGCACCTATGCGTCTCGTTCGACACCGGTGGCAGGCGCCGCGGTAGCCATGGTCGCTCGCAAGGTCAGGGCGAAAGCCCGGAAACTGGCAGCGCACCTGCTCGAAGTGTCCGAAGAGGACGTCGAATGGGAGCTGGGCCGCTTCTACGTGCGCGGCACCCCCGCGCACGGTGTCAGCATCCAGGAGTGCGCGGCGGCGGCGTACGGGAACATGCCGGACGGGATGGAGCCCGGCCTCGAGAACAACGCCTACTACGACCCACCCAACCTGACCTGGCCGTTCGCCTGCTATCTGGTCACCGTCGAGGTCGACCCGGAAACGGGAGTGTGGGACGTGTTGCGCACGGTCGCCGTCGACGACTGCGGGGTGCGGATCAACCCGATGATCGTCGAAGGGCAGATCATGGGCGGTCTCACCGAGGCGTACGCCATGTCCAACATGCAGTTCATCACGTTCGACGCCGAGGGCAACTGCGTCGGCTCGAACTACATGGACTACCTGCTGCCAACCGCCTGGGAGACACCGGGATTCGAGCTGCACGAGGTGGTCACCCCGTGCCCGCACCACCCGATCGGCGCCAAGGGCGTCGGCGAGTGCGCCGCGGTCGGCGGGCCCGCCGCGTTCGTGAACGCGGTCCTGGACGCGTTGGACGACACCGGCGTGCGCAACATCGACATGCCGCTGCTGCCCGACCGGGTGTGGGAAGCCATCAACACCGGCAACGACATCTCCGGCGCGCCACCGGTGCGGACGGACTGAGGAGGCCACGATGCTGATCGACAGCGAGTTCGAGGTGGCCGCGCCCGTCGAAACGGTCTGGAAGTACCTGCTCGACGTCCCCCGCATGGCCCCGAATCTGCCCGGCGCCGAACTGACCGAGGTCATCGACGACGACAACTACAAGGGCCGCGTGACGACCAAGATGGGCCCGGTGTCCATGCGGTTCGCGGGCACGGTCGAGATCGTCAAGCGCGACGAAGCCAAGCACACGGTGGTGATCAACGCGGCAGGCGCGGACGAGAAAGGCCGCGGCCAGGCCAACATGGCCATCACCGCGACGCTGTCCCAGGCCGGGCGCGGCACGCGCGCGAAGGTCGAACAGGACCTGCAGATCTCCGGCGCGGCGGCGCAGTTCGGCCGGGGCATGATCGCGGACGTCACCAACGTCCTCATGCAGAACTTCGCCGCCAACATCGCCGAGGACATCCCGCGCTGGACGAAAGGCGAAGACCGCGCCACACCGTCGTCAGCCCCGGCGCAGGGCTTCGCGATCGGTCTGCAAGCGACAGTGAACGGCCTGAAACGCTTCGTCCGCAGGCTGTTCGGCATCCGGACGAGGCCGCTCCCGGCGGAGAGGATCGCGGCGCTATGACACTGTGGTGGATCGGCGCCCTGGTACTGCTGATCGTAGTGGTTCCGGTGGTCGCGATATTGCTGAACCGCCTGCTCGCCGCGATCGAGCGGATCAGGGACGCGTCCGAGGACATCCTGGTGCACGGCGTCCAGTTGCTCGGTGAGGTGGACGCCGTGCCGGAACTGCTGGCGCAGACCGACGACACCATCAAGCAGGTGCAGGTCGGCGCGGTCAGGTACGCGGGCAGCGTGCAGAAGCTCCTCGACGCACAGGAAGGGTGAGAAGATTGCCGGCCGTCGCCTGGGTGACCCTGGTGGCGACAGCGCTGATCGTGGCGTTGGTCGCGCTCGCGCTGTTGCGCGTGGTCATCAACCTGAAACAGACATCGGACACGCTCGGCGCCGTCATCGGCGGCGTCCGCGCGATAGCGGAGAGAACCAGCACCGTGCCCGCCCGGTTGACGTCGGTGAACGCGACGCTCAAACCGGTCAAGGACTGGACCGACACGGTCTGAGGAGGCTACCCGGATGAATGACTTCGGCTGGAACCTCGGCCTGATCATCGGGCTGGTGATCGTGGTGGTCGTGGTCGCGCTGGTGACCCCGATCCTGATCCTCGCCCACCGAATCGGCAAACAGGCGCCGCAGATCAACGAGGCGCTCCAGCAGGCGAAGGAAAACACCGCACCGCTGGCCGCGTTGAGCACCACGATCGACTACGCGGTCGGCATCATCGGCGGCCTCAGGCGCGGTCGCACCCGGCTGGGAGGCTGAGCGGACGTGGACACCACCTACTGGGCCTGGATCCTGCTCATCGGCCTCGTGGTCATCCTCGCGGTGGTCGCGCTGCTGAGTCTGTTGGTCTACTTCGTGAAGGTGATCGAGAAGCGGGTCGTCGAGGTCAAGCAGACCCTCGTCGAAACAAGCGCCAACACCGAGAGCGCGGCGTTGATCCCACAAGTCGGTGACGGCGTCGACCTGGTGCTCGCGGAGGGCCTGCAACACCACCTGTTCCTCGGCCGGGTCGCGACCGCGACCGGCACAGCTCCCCTGGCCGCAGGAGACCAATCATGAGCGTGACCACGCTGGTCGTGTTGACCGTCGTCGAGATCGTGCTGTTCATCGCCGGTTTGGCGTTCTTCCTGATCTGGTTGAGCGCCCTGCTGAACCGCATCGCCGCACATCTGGAGGAATGCGACGAGCACGTCCGCACGATCGTCGGGCATGCCGCGGTGATCAAGCCCGGCGTCGAACACATCAACCGGTCCGGTGGCGTGGTCGCGAGCGCGTTGCCGCTGCTGTACGGGTTCGCCGAAAAGATCATCGCCAACGTGACACCCACCCCGAAGCCGCCCGACCACCGCGTCACCCGACCGGCCTCCGGCACGCGCCGGTCCCGGCTGCACGAAACGGTCGGCTTCAGCCCGTCGCGGCACTGATGATCCGCCTTGGTTCGCTGGCCGGTTATTTCTTCGAAGGTCCCCGGTTGCTCGGCGGCTGGCTGCCACCGAGCACCGCGGCCGTCTACGCGATCCTGTACCGCCCTGCCCCGGACGCGAAACCCGATCGGTACGCGGTCACCTACGTCGGTCAGACCGGCGACCTGGCCGACGGCCGCCTCCCGTTCCGGCATCCGCGCGCGTCGTGCTGGCTGAAACGAGCCGGGTCCAAGTGGAAGGTGTACATCGCCACGTTGGACATGCCCGGCGCCGGACACCGCGAGCAGATCGCGAACGAGCTGATCGCGATCTACCGACCGCGCTGCAACACCGAGCGCTACGACAACGCGTGGAAGGCCGAGTGGATCGGCCAGTACACCGCCCGCGACACCGGCCCCCTCGCCGAGCGCGGCCCGGACGACCGCTGACCCGGCCGGGTCAGCTGACGTAGTGGCCCTGCTCGATGTCCTCGATCAGGCTGGGGTGGGTGGGTTTCCAGCCAAGGAGATCCTGGGTGATGGCGCTGGAGGCGGGCAGGTCGGTGCTGAGCAGGTGCACCAGCATTCCCGCGAATTCCTCGGCGGGCAGCGACCGGGCGGGCAGGTTCAGGTGTCGGCCGATGGCCTCGGCGATCTCCCGGACGGGCACGCCCTCGTCGTCGACGGCGTTGAGCACCGCGCCCGCCGGAGCCTGCTCGACCGCCGCCCGGTAGAGCCCGACGAGCCGTTCGCACTCCTCGCCGCGGCAGCCCTGCGCGACGTGCAGGCGCGCGCGGCGGAGCTCGACTCCTAGGATTTCTCGCTGACGGACTCCTGATAGATGTCCGCGTAGGTGCGCGAGTCCTTGATCAGGTCGTCGCAGAAGGCCGCGACATCGTCGCCGATCAGTTCAAGCACGCCTTTGCCCGCCGCGACGCCTTCCGCGAAGAAATCGACGATCCCGGACAGCAGGTGCCCGTCGGCCAGGTCGACCGGTCCGACCTTGAACAGATACCGTTGAATCTCCTTGTAGACGATCTGATAGTCCGGCGGGAGCGCCTTGACCCGGGCAACGTGTGCCCGCCACTGCTTCTTGCCGTCGATGATGTCCCGAATGCTCACGTCAGCCTCCTGTCCGGCCCAGTTTCCTTGCCACGTTCCGGTTCAACTGCGCGCGCCACCGGTCGCGATAGGTCCGAGATCCCTCGCCGCCGGCCAGCGCCGCGCAGAAACCCTTGATGTCGTCGCCGAGCACGTCGTGAATGCTCTGCCCGTCCGCTGCCGTCTCTTCGAGCAGACCCAGCGCGCCGTCGAGGATCGGCATCAGGTTGCGGCCCGTGAAGCTCCCGTAGGGGAAGAGGCTGGCCGTGATCTGCCCCCACGCCTGCTGATAGTCGGCAGGCAACGCCTCGGCCCTGGCGTCGAACGCCTTCGATTCCCTGGTGAGATCGCTGCCTGTGATGGTCTCCCAGAAGTTCATCTGCCACCCTCCCTGAGCTTGTCGATTCGCGAGGAGAGGTACTCCCACTTCGCCCAGAACCTGCCGAGTTCGTCGCGCCCCGCATCGTTGAGCGCGTAGAACTTGCGCGGCGGCCCCATTCCGGACGGTCGCTTCGCCACCTGGACGAGCTTGTTCTTCTCCAGTCGCAGCAAGATCGTGTAAACCGTGCCTTCGACGACATCGGCGAAGCCCAGCTCGTTCAGTTGACGCGTGATGGCGTACCCGTAGGTCTCCTCGTTGCCGATGATTTCGAGCACGCAGCCCTCAAGCGTGCCCTTCAACATCTCCGTCAGGTCATCCATCGCGAGCCACGCCTCCCGGTACTGCGTACTACCAAGTACCAGTACACAGTATCACAGAGTAGTGGCGGAGTCAGTCGGCCAGGATGGTTTCGCCCTTGACCAGCCAGGCGACGCCGAAGGCCATCACCGCGGCGGATTCCAGCCACAGCACCAGTCCGCCGACGTGGAGCAGCCATTCGACGATGCCGATGGTGATCAGGCACCCCAACATGATCACGCCACAGGCGATGTAGACGATGTTCCTGGCTTGCTTGCGTCCGGTCGGTTGCACGGAATCGCTGCGGGTGAACAGGAACAGGCAGAAGATGATCAGTGCGGCGAAGAAGATCGACGCGCTGATGATGTGCACCAGCCCGACCGCCTGCGCGGCGCTACTCGGTTGACCGGTGAACGGCGTCGTCGGGAACAACGCGACCCCGATCGCGCCGACCGCGGCCACATCGGCGGTGAGATCGTCGACCCAGCCATAGCCGCGATAGGAGAACAGGAACACGCCGAGCGCGGCCATCGTGCCGATCAGCACGCCGCGCATGTCGCTGTAGACGTAGTCGCTGATCGAGTCGAGCAGCGGCCCGCCCTGGATCAGATACTTGCCGACGATCAGCACCGCGGGCAGAGCGAGGCCCAGGATGCCCATCGCCCGTCGCAGGAACAGGTACGAGTGCACCAAGGTCGCCTGTACCGGAGCCGCCGTCGTATCCCGTGTCACCGCCATACCCACAGTGTAAGCACTTATCGTGTCTGATCGGGTGCGCAGAGTGATGACAATTTGGTTGCCGAGCAGGTTTGCACCCAAGCGGCCCGGCCCTCACACGGTCTCGACCAGGACTGTCTCCTGTAGACGGACGGCGTCCTGGCCTGGCGGGACGCCGAACATGCGGCGGTATTCGCGGTTGAACTGGGAGGGGCTGTCGTAGCCGACGGCGTGGCCGACGCCCGCGATGTCGTCGGGGGCGGTCATCAGGCGGGCGCGGGCGCGGCTGAGGCGGATCTGTTTCTGGTACTGCAACGGGCTCATCGCGGTGATCGCGCGGAAGTGCCGGTTCAGGGTGGCTTCGCTGACGCCGACGTGGTCGGCGACATCGGCGATGCGGATGGCGCGGTCGTAGTGGTCGGTGATCCAGCGGGCGGCGCGACGGACGATCGAGACGCGGCTGTCGGAGATGCCGATCTTGCGGACCAGCGCGGCGTTCGGTCCGGTCATCAGGCGCCAGTGGATTTCGCGTTCGATGCTCGGGGCGAGCACGGCGAAGTCGCGCGGGTGGTCGAGCAGGCGGAGCAGGCGGACGACGGCGTCGATGAGTTCTTCGCCGGCGTCGGCGGTGACCATGCCGAGGCCGGTGGTGTCCTTGGCTTTGCCGAGGTCGGTTTCCAGCACGAGTTGGGCGATGATCGACTCGCGCAGCGGCAGGCCCATGCCGAGGAACGGCCGGTCGCGGCTCGCTTCGGTGACGTGCCCGATGGTCGGCAGGTCCATGGTGCTGATCAGGCACTGGCCAGCGCGGTACTCGTAGACGTGGTCGGCGAGCACGGTGCGCTTGCTGCCTTGCGCGACGATCGCCACCATCGGCTGGGTGATACTGCCGGTCGGCGTGGTCGGGTCGGCGATGCTGGAGACCTTGAGCTCGGGCAGCAGCGGCGACGGCGTCTCGCGGGCACTGAGCGCGGCGATCCGCTCGGCGAGTTCGGTCAGGGTGCGCACTCCTCCATTGAAGCAAGCTTGCGCGGATCGTGCAACGACCTGAGTCGATCTAGCTACCGCGAGCACCGGATTCGAGGTGGAATGAAGTATCACCGAAACACCGGTGAGTGAATCCGACAACAGCTGGAGCGAAAGATCATGGCACTGGACTCCTATGTCACCCTCGGCAGGTCGGGGCTGCGGGTCAGCCCGTTCACCCTGGGCACGATGACCTTCGGCGAGGACCACGGTTGGGGCGCCAGCCCGGAGGAGTCGACCAACGTGCTCGCCGCCTATCTCGATCATGGTGGCAACTCGATCGACACGGCGAACATGTACACCAACGGCCATGCCGAGAAGATCCTCGGCGATTTCTTCGTGGCACACCCGGAACGCCGGGACCGGGTCGTGCTCGGCACCAAGTTCTTCGCCAACCTGCACGCGGGCGACCCGAACGGTGGCGGGGTCGGGCGCAAGGGGATCCTGCACCAGTTGGAGGATTCACTGCGCCGGTTGCGCACCGACTACGTGGACATCTACTGGGTGCACAACTACGACCCGGTCACCCCGCTGGAGGAGACGCTGCGCACGCTGGACGACCTGGTGCGCGCCGGAAAGGTGCGCTACATCGGGCTTTCCGATCTGCCCGCGTTCCGGGTCGCGCAGGCGGCGATGATCACCCGGTACACCTCGTGGACGCCGATCACCGCGCTGCAACTGGAGTACTCGTTGCTGGAGCGGACGTCCGAAGGGGAACTGATCCCGGCCGCGCGGGAGTTCGGTATCGGGGTGCTGCCGTGGAGCCCGCTGAAGAACGGGTTCCTGTCCGGCCGGTTCGGCAGTGATCGTCCGGTGCCGGAGGCGACGACGCGCACCACGTCGGCCGACTACTTCCAGCCGCCGACCGAGCGGCAGTACCAGGTGATCGACCTGGTCAACAAGGTCGCCGCCGACCTGGGCGTGAGCTCGGCCGCAGTGGCGTTGGCGTGGGCGCAGGGCAGGCCGGGGATCACCTCGACGCTGATCGGCGCACGGCGGGTGGACCAGTTGCTGGACAACATTTCCGCGCTGGAACTGGACCTGGGCGACGAGCACCGCGCTGAACTCGACGAGATCTCTACGCCGGAACTCGCTTTCCCGGCTTCCGCCAACCACAGCGCGCCGTTGTTGCAGTTCGCCGGCGCGACCGTGGACGGGCGGGCGACGCAGCCGTACCCGGTGATCGCGTCGAGCCCCAATCGGTACTGAATTCACATTCACGCGATCGGCGCAGTCGGGCGGCAATTCCGGTCTCGGTATTTGCGGATTCAATCGCCGTCTTGATTCGAGGGCGAGCGAATAGAGGTTCCGTGAACGGCTGACCAAGACGATCCGCGAATTCCAATATTTCTCCAAGGAAGTTTTCACACCGTCTTCCGGTCTTGACTGTGCGTGTCCATGGGCGCTTCACTGGTGAGCGCACCAGCAGCAAGCAGGCTCACTGCGACTGACACAGGGTTCGCGTACTGGGGAGTGCGCGCTGTGTCGATGTCGGACATGAAATTCACATCATGACTGGAGGACACATGAAGCCTGCGTTAACAATCGCGTCATTAACCGGCCCGACACAGTCAATATTTCGTATCGTCGTCGGTTTCCTGTTCGCCTGTCACGGTGCCGCGTCCTTGTTCGGTGTGTTCGGCGGAGCGTCGGGCACGCACGGCGGGACGGTCGCGTTCGGCACCTGGCCTGGCTGGTGGGCAGCGGTGATCGAGCTGGTTTGCGGTGTTTTGGTCGCGCTGGGCGTCGGGACGAGGGTCGCGGCGTTGCTCTGTTCGGGGTCCATGGCGTTCGCGTATTTCACCGTGCACATCAAGCACGGATTGCTGCCGATCGTGAACAGCGGCGAGCCTGCCGCGCTGTATGCCTGGATTTTCGTGCTGATCGCGGTGATGGGGCCGGGGCCGTGGGCCTTGGCGTCGAAACTGAGCCGGGCCCAGCGCGGCAGTGGTTACCGCACGGACGCGGAAGAGGCCGCCGCGTGATTCGTTGTGGGACCGGAGTGCGCCGGTCCCACAACGTCAACCTCAGGCCAACTTCGGGAGCAGTGCCGCGAGTTCGGTGAGGCTGGCCAGGTCGTGGCCGGAGAGCAGCTCGTCGATGTGCGGTTTCGCGATCGCCATGCCGAGTGGCGGCTGGTCGGCGTTGTGCGGGTTGAGCCAGACGATTCGGTGACACAGCAGGGAAAGCCGGTGGATGGCGGTGGCCAGCACGTCCGGGTCGCCCCGGTCCAGGCCGTCCGAGCAGATCACGACGATGCCGCCACGACAGGCGCCGCGCCTGCCCCAGGTGCGGACGAACTCGTCGAGGCAGCCACCGATCCTGGTGCCACCTTCCCAGTCGACGACCAGCGCGGCCGCGCGGCGCAGTGCCTCGTCGGGGCTGCGGTGGTGCAGCGGCGCGGTGATCCTGGTGAGCCGGGTGCCGAAGCAGAACACGTCGACCTTGCGCGCGGCGCGCCGCGTCGAATAGGCGAATTGGAGCAGTCCGCGCGAATAGTCGGCCATGGACCCGGACACGTCCAGGATCAGGATCAGCGGGCGCGGGCGGGCCTGGCGCTGACGCCAGTGCAGGGCCACGGGTTCACCTGCGGTGCGCAGCGACGTGCGGATGGTGCGCCGCAGGTCCGGTGTGCGACCGGTGCGGGCCGGTCGGGTGCGCCGAGTGCGGCGGCGGGGTGGGGTGAGGCGGATGGCGGCCATGATCTTGCGCAGCGCGGCCAGTTCCGCTTCGGTACAGGCGGCGAAGGACTTGTGCCGCAGGACTTCTGCCGCCGACGCTTGCCAGCCGAGCGGCGCATTGTCGTCGGGTTCGCCCTCGACGCCTTCGGCCGCCGGTGTGGTGAGGGTCGCCGCGGCTTCGTGCAGGCGCAGGACGTCCGCCATGGGGGTTGTGCTGTTGAGGAAGAAACGCACGAACGTGTCGTGGTAGGTGGGGATGTCTTCGCGGCGGGTCACCAGGGTGGTGCGGCCCGCCCAGTAGAGGTCGCCGAGGTCGGTGGCGTCCAGGCGGGCGAGCGCCGACGAGTAGGTGAGCACGTCGCCGGAGCCGACCACGATGCCTGCCGCGCGCAGGGCGTCGGCGAATTCGACGAGCACGGCGATCATGCCTGCTTCGGCCATGGTCAGCCGGTGAGCTCGTCGAGGTTGGCGCGGACCAGGGTGAGGTCGTCGTGCTCCTTGATCACCGCGCCGATGGTGGCGTCGGCGGCGGCCGGGGTCAGGTTGGTCTCGCCGAGGAAATCGAGGGTGCGGGCCCAGTCGATGGTTTCCGCGACGCCGGGCGGCTTGGCCAGTTCGAGTTCGCGGAGGCGGTGCACGGCGCCGACCACTTGTTCGGCCAGTGCCTGCGCGACCTGGGGTTGGCGGAGCAGGACGATCTCGATTTCGCGTTCGGGGCTCGGGTAGTCGATCCAGTGGTAGAGGCAGCGGCGTTTGAGCGCGTCGTGCAGTTCGCGGGTGCGGTTGGAGGTGAGGATGACCAGCGGCGGTTCGGCGGCGGCGATGGTGCCGATCTCGGGAATGCTGATCTGGAAGTCGGACAACAACTCCAGCAGAAAAGCCTCGAACTCGTCGTCGGCGCGGTCGATCTCGTCGATGAGCAGGACGGCGCTGCTGCCGGTCCGGATGGCTTTGAGCAGTGGGCGTTCCAGCAGGAACTTGGGGCCGAACAGGGCGTCCACCGTGGTGTCGTCGGCTAGCTGGTGTTCGGAGAGGGCCCTGATGTGCAGGAGTTGCCTCGCGTAGTCCCATTCGTACAGTGCCTGGTTGGTGTCGATGCCTTCGTAGCACTGCAACCGGATCAGCTCGCGCTGGTAGCGTGCCGCGATCACCTTGGCGAGCTCGGTCTTGCCGACGCCGACCTCGCCTTCGAGCAACACCGGGCGGCGCAACGACATCGCGACATAGACTGCGGTGGCCAGTCCTCGATCGGCGAGATAACCGCCTGCCAGCAGCGTGTCGGTGAGGTCGGCGACCGAGGTGGGGTCAGCCACGGTCGGCCGGGTCGCGCAGCAGGTCGCCGACGCTTTCCGCGTCCGGGCGCAGCTTGCCGTCGCGTTCCAGCCGGTCCCGCCAGGCCACGCGCAGATCGTTGTCGACCGGATCCGCATTGCCACCGAAGCCGACGTTCTTCATGTTCTTGCACGTCTTCTGGTGGCGTTGGCCGTGGATCTCGTCGAGTTCGGCGCTGGTCTGCGAGCGCGCGTGCCAGATGTCGCGCAGCACGTCCAACGCCTGCTCGCTGCCTTGCATCAGACACCTCCCGGGGTGACGGGCGAGCCCCAAGGCTACGTCGCGCCGGGAGGTGTCCGGATGCCGTCGTTAACCGATCACTTAACCTCGGCGCCGGCGATCTCGTCCAGCACGACACCGAAACCGCGCTCGACGATGCCACGCCAGCCACCGCCCATGATCTTGCGCATGGCTCGCTGCTGCGGGTTGTCGAGGTCGAAACCGCTGTGTTCCAGGAACATCCGGGTGCCGCGCCCCTCGGACTCCAGGCGCCAGGTGACGAAGGTGACCGGGCCGTCCGGTTTTGCCGCGTCCTGCCAGCTGATCCGCAGCAGGGCCGGTTCCTCGATCGATAACACCTCGGAGCGGCCGGTGCCGGAGAAGTCCGTGCCGGGTATCGGTTTGCTGGTGAAGGTGAACACGTGGCCGAGCTCGGGTTTGAAGTCGTTGGGCATCAGCCAGCGCGCCATCAGCTCGGACGTGGTCAGCACGCGCCACACCAGTTCGGGTGGGTGCGGGAAGAACTGGTCGACGTTGATGCTGGTCGGGTCCTCGGTCACTCGGATTCCTCCGTGTCTTGGGCAGCGATCTGGTCGACGAGTTCGGCCATGGCGGCCAGCCGTTCGCGCCAGAAGCGTTCGTAGGGGCGTAGCCACTCCCCCAGGTCGTGCAGGGGTTGCGGCTCGACCGCGTAGTGGCGGAACCGGCCGTGCCGGGTTTCCGCGACCAGGCCGCCGTCCTTGAGCACCTTCAGGTGCTCGGACACGCTCGGCCGGGCCATGTCGAAGTGCGTCGCGATGTCCGCGACCGTGCGCGGACCGGAGAGCAGCAGGTCGAGCACGTCGCGCCGGGTGGGGTTGGCCAGCGCGCCGAAGAGGCGGTCGGTCGCGGAGTCCTTGGTTCGCTGGGGCACCCCACCACAATAGGTAGGAGTATTCCTACCCGTCAAGCGTAGGAATACTCCTACGCATAGTGCCAGACCCGCACCAAAGGGCGATGTTGGACTAATCCGGTCGCCTCACCGTGATCTGAATGTCATGATCTATTTCATGGCGACGCCGCGCGAGTTCCTGCACGCGCAGCGCCGGTACGGCAACGTCGCCGATCAGGTGTTCGACGGTGCGGACCTGACTTCTCTGCGCTGCCAACCGCTGTGGCTGCGGCACTGCTCGTTCCGCAACGCCGACCTGCGGCACGCCAGCCTGGACGGCTGCCACTTCCTGTTCTGCGACCTGCGCGGCGTCGACCTGAGCGCGGCGTCGCTGCGGCGCGCCGCGTTCTCCGGTTGCTACCTGCGCGGTGCCGACCTGAGCAATGCCGACCTGAGCTGGGCCAGGTTCGGCTACGTCAACACTGGCACGCCCGCCGGTCTCACCGACGTGACCGGCGCGAACTTCACCGGCGCCGTGGTGCGCGCGATCGAGGCGCGGCGGGTGATCGGCTGGCCCGAGGATCTGCCGACCGGCCAGGCAAGTTAGCTTGATGCCGTGCGTGTCGCGGTGTTGGACGACTATCAGGATGTCGCGCTGGCCATGGCGGACTGGGCCGGGCTGGACGGCGTCGAAGTACGCAGCTACCAGGAGCATTTCGCCTCCCAGAACGACCTGGTCGAGGCCGTGCGGGACTGCGAGATCCTGGTGATCATGCGCGAGCGCACCCCGTTCCCCGCCGAGTTGTTCGCCCGGCTGCCAGCGTTGCGCCTGCTGATCACCAGCGGCATGCGCAACGCGTCGATCGATCTGACCGCGGCCGCCGATGCGGGCGTGACGGTGTGCGGGACCGGCAGCGACAGCAAACCGCCCGCCGAGCTCACCTGGGCGCTGATCCTGGGTCTGGCTCGCCGCATCACCGTCGAGAACGCCGAGTTGCGGACCAACGGACCGTGGCAGAGCACGGTCGGTACGACACTGGCCGGGAAGACGTTGGGGCTGCTCGGTTTCGGCAAGATCGGCGGCGCGGTCGGGCGGGTCGGCAGGGCGTTCGGGATGGATGTCGTGGCCTGGAGCCAGAACCTGACCGAGGAACGGACCTCAGCCGAGGGGGTTCGGCTCGCCGCGAGCAAGGCGGAGTTGGTGCGGGCCAGCGATGTGCTGTCCGTGCACCTGGTGCTCTCCGACCGCACGCGGGGCCTGCTCGGCGCGGACGACCTCGCGCTGCTGCGACCCGGGGCGCTGCTGATCAACACCTCGCGCGCGGCGATCGTGGACCAGAACGCGCTGGTCGACGTGCTGCGCTCGGGCCGGATCGCCGGGGCCGGGCTCGACGTGTTCGAGCAGGAACCGCTGCCTGCCGGGCACCCGTTCCGCACATTGCCGAACGTGCTGGCCACGCCGCACCTCGGCTACGTGAGCGACACCAACTACCGGGTCTACTTCCGCGAGGCGGTCGAGGACATCGCGGCCTGGCGGGCAGGGGCGCCGGTTCGGATGCTCAACCCTTGATGACCGCGTCGAGCAGGCCGGGGAAGCGGGTGTCCAGGTCGGCTTTGCGCAGCCGCAGGTACAGGTAGCGGCCCTCGCGGCGCTGTTCGACGATGCCGCTCTCGCGCAGCATCCGCCAGTGGTGGCTGGCGCTGCTCTTGGTCATGTCGGGCAGGATCTCCTGGCAGGTCAGCTCGTCGTTGGAGGCGAGCGTGCGCACCACCCGCAACCGAGCCGGGTGGTTGAGCGCGGCCAGCACGTCCTCGATGCGCAGTGCATCGGTCGCCGGGTGATCCAGTTCCACGCCCACCATGATACGCGCTACAGTTCAAAATAAATCGAACTGTCACCGGAAGGGTTTCGCATGCCGACCGCCGAACAGACCAAGCACGACCTCGCCACCGCGTTCGTCACCGCGCTGTCCACAAAAGACTGGGAGGGGCTGCGCGGCGCGCTCGCGCCGGACGTGACCTGGACCCTGCCCGGCGACAACCGGGCCGCGCTGCATGAACGCGTTGTTCGCCGAACCGGCGTGACCACCGGGATCTGACTCAGCCCAACCCGACCTGGCAACGACGCAAGGCGTACGTGCCGAAATCGTCAGCCAGCCGCTCGGGGCCACCGCGCGCGTCTGCACCCGGATCCCAGACGACGACCGGATATTCGCCGTCCTGGTCCGGCGCAGAGGCGTCCAGCGAAATGATCCCGCCCATGCCGTCGTACTCGATCACCAGCAGATCGCGGGGAAAACGCTCGTCGCCACGGGCGTCGAGGGTTTCCGATACGGTGCCGAGCAGTCGATCGCCCAGCGCCGCGGTCCGGTAGACGCCGAGCAGTTCGACGCTGCCCGCCTCGCAACTGCCCAGCTCGGCCAGGAAGAAGCGGTAGGAGGGCGGGAAGGTCGCCGCGAGCTCGGTTTCGGCGCGGGCGATGTCCTCCTCGCTCAAGCCACCGGTGAAGTTGGCCTCGTCCGGGTTGTTCTGGATCAGCTCGACGAGTTCCCGCACGGAGTCGACACCGCTCATGTCTTAGGACACCATCCGAATCCCTTGGCGCGTTCTTTCCAGTAGCCCTTTTTCCAGTCCTCGAACGCCGGCCGGTCGATGCCGCTCGGAATGTCGGTACCGGCCTTCCAGTGCAACGTATTGTAGGAACCGCTCCCCTGGTAGGCACCTTGGGCCAGGTGCATCGACTGGGTCACTTCGGCGAGCGGGCCGTCCTGGGTTTGCAGCATGTGGTGGATGTTGATCGGTTTGTCGTCCGGTCCCATCGGGGCCAGGCCCTGGGTCATGCGTTTCAGGTTCGTCCGGCCGTATTTGTCCAGGGGCGAGGTGTAGTCCGGGTCGATCAGGTCGTCGCGCTGGTAGACGCGCTGGCCGTTGTATTCGACGGGTGACCAGAGGTTCGTGAATCCCAGCTGTAGCGGGGTGAACGCGGACAGGCCGAGCGGGTCGATCAGCAGCAGCGGGTTGTCGACGTAGCGGTGCGGGTTGACCGCGGGGCGCAGGCCGAACGGGTCGGGCGAGAGGTACGCGGCGGTGTCGGCGTCGTAGTAGCGCATCAGGTTGTAGCGCAGGCCGGTCTCGGCGTCGTCGTACTGGCCGGGAAACCCGAGTGGACAGTCCACACCGGACTCACCGGTCGAGGTGGCGACGCCCCACAGGCTCATGAACCGGCGCCAGGCGATGCGGCCGTCGGGGGTGAGGAGTTCGCTCGGGGTGCCGACGAGATCGGTGACGATCGCGTAGAAGCGGCGGTCGATCTCCTCCTGACTGCTCGCGTCGAACCGCCAGGTCCGGTGCAGTTGGGTCGCGGGCCGGTAGCCGTCGGGTTCGTAGTCCCAGGTCACGGCCTCCCGGAGGCCACCGCCGCCGGTCCGCTGTTCGGCGAGAGCCGCGCCGTCCCAGCTGAACTCGATTTCCTGGACCGGATTGCCATCTGGGCCAAGGCGGGTCTTGGCGATGCGGCGGCCCATCGGGTCGTAGCGGTAGCGCCAGGTGGTGCCGTCGGGAGTCACCACGCCGGTGAGGCGATCGGCGGCATCCCAGCCATAGCGCCATTCCCGGCGCTGCCCGGACAGCGTGTGGCGGATAGCGCGCACCACGCGGCCCTGTGCGTCGTAGGTGTACGTGCAGCGACCGGCCTGCCGGACCAGCGTGCCCTGCACCTGGCGCGGTCCCTGCGCGTCGTCGTCGCGGGCCGGGTAACCGGCGGCGGACAGGTTGCCCAGCGCGTCGTAGGCGTAGGTCTCCCGCCAGTTGGCCGCGCGCACGCCGGTGACCCGGCCCGCCGCGTCGAGGTCGAACTGGCGGGTACCCGCGAGCAGGTCCGCGATCGCGGCCGCGCGGCCGTCGGGATGGTAGGTGTAGCCGCGAGCCTGCAGCCGCTGGGCCGAACCGGCGTTGTCCCGGCTCCAGATCGTTTGCCCGATGAGTTGATTCGCCGGGTCCCAGTCCTGGGTCAGGGTGGCGTTGCCGAAGGTCCGGCCGATCTCCCGCCCTGCCGCGTCGTGCCGGAATGCCAGGTTTCCGCCTGCCGTCGTCAGCCCGGCGGGCAGTCCGGCCGCGTCATAGGTCCAGGTGGACACCGCGCCGGACGGGGTGACGCGGCGGACACGCTGACCGGCCAGATCGTAGCTGTGGTGCAGGGTTCGGCCGTCCACGGTCTCAGCGATGATCCGGCCGATGGCGTCGTAGCCGTATTCGAGTACGCAGTCGTCGGTGGCGGCGCGCACCGTCCGGCCCGCCAGGTCGTAGCCGAAACTCGTCGTCCGGCCGTCGTCGGCGAGAGCCCGGGTGACCCGCCCGACCGCGTCGCGGTCGTACCGCACGGTCTGGCCCGCGCCGTTGGTGCGCGAGGCAAGCCGGTTGGCCGCGTCGTTGGTGTAGCGCACGGTGCGTTCGTTGAAGTCGGTCTCTTCGACCAGCCGCCCGGCCACGTCGAACACGTACCGCCAGCGCAGGCCGAGCGGATTGGTCACGGCGGTGAGCCGCAGTTCGTGGTCGTGGGTGAACTGGTACACCGCGCCGTCGGGATCGGTGCGCGCGGCTGGGAGGCCGAACGGGCCGTAGCTCAAGGATGTGGCGCGACCGGCCGGGTCGCGGTATTCGATCAGGTTGCCTGCTGCGTCGTGCCGCCACTGTTCCTGGGCGCCATCCGCCCACGTGCGCCACATCGGTCTGCCCTCGACGGTCCAGCCCTGCCGGGTGACGCCGCGCATCGGATCGGTGATCGCCGCGATGCGGCCGAACGCGTCCCGGGTGAACTGGGCGTTGTCACCACGCGCCGTGGTGACAACCACGACGAGACCGGCCGGGTTGGTGACGTAGCGTTCGACGCGGCCGAGCGGGTCGGTGCGGGCGATGCGATGACCGCGCGCGTCGTAGGTGTAGGCGATGACGCCGCCCGCTGGGTCGGTGACGGACAGCAGATTGCCGCGCTCGTCGTAGCGGTGTTCCCAGCGTCCACCGTCGGCGTCGATCGCCAGTACCGGGCGCTGGTTCCGGTATTCGATACTCAGGCGGGAGCCGTCCGGCTGGTCGACCTGGATCGGATCGCCGTTCTCGTCGAGCGTGTAGCGGATCGTGTTGCCGAGCCCGTCGGTGTGGGAGAGCAACCGGTGGTAGGCGTCGTACTCCATGCCGACCGTGTTGCCGAGCGGGTCGATCACCCTGGTCAGGTGGTTGTGGCGGTCGTAGTGGTAGACGGTGGTGTCGCCGGCGGCGTTGGTGACGGTGCTGGTGCGGTTCTCGGTGTCGTAGGTGAAGGACGAGCCGAGCGCGCCGTCCTGGCCTCGCGCCCGGATCACCCGGCCGGACGGGTCGTAGGTATAGGTGTAGCGGTAGTCGTTGCGGTCGGTCCAGGCGACGATGCGATCGGCGTCGTCGTAGTCGTAGCGGTACGGGGCGCCGGTGGAGTCGGTGATCGCGGTCAGCCGCCCCCGGTCGTCGTAGCCGTAGCGAACCAGCCGGATCCCGTCTGGCGAGCCGTCGAGCAGCCGCAACCCGCTGACCCGCTGACCGACCGGGGTGCTGGTGGTGTCGACGGCGATCAGGTAGCCGCCGTCGTGGCTGACCCGGTCGGGCGCGAAGGCGATCCGGTTGCCGTTGCGGTCGGTCAGCGCGGCGAGCGGGAACCGGTCGGGCGTGGTCTCGTCGGGCGCGAAGTGGCGGACAAGGCCGGAACTGGGGTCGGTCACCCGGTAGGTGGCGCCGTCCCTGGTCAACGGCCAGCGCGCGCCCGCGGCGGGCAGCACCGGCGCGCCGTCCGGGTGCGGGTAGACGAGAACCTGGCCGTCGTCGCCGAGGTAGCGGATCGACCCGGCGGTGAATTCGAGGCGCTGGTCGATGGTTGCCGACCAGCCCGGTCCGAACCGGGCGCCGTCGCGGTAGCCCGAGGCGTAGGCGCGGCGCAGGATCAGCGGCAGCGCCCCGGCGAGGGTGACGTCGGCCGCGTCGGTGATCATCTGCCCGGACACCACGTCGACCGGGTCGCCGCCCTCGCCGTCGACGCCGTCGTTGCCCTCGGCCCGCTGGCCGCCCGGGGTGGGTGGTTCGTCGGGGTGGCCGGGCGGTGCGCCGGCGTCGTCCGAGGGTGCACCTCCGTCGGTCGGGGTCGGCTCCGGCGGCACGGGTTCGCTGCCGGGCGCGATGTCGTCGAAGGACTTGGCGTTGCTCGCGTCCCTGGCCAGGGTGTCGGCGACGTTGCCGTCCTCGATGTTCGCGGCATTCTCGGCGACGTCGGCAACGGATTTGGCCATGTTGCCCGCGGCCGGTTCGGCGTCCTGCGCAAGCCCTTCGAACACCACGCCCAGTTCGCTGTCCGCCATCAGAAGCTCAGTCCCTGCACGCCCTGCTGGAAATTCGCGCCGTGCTGGCGCATGGTCGCCGCGTGCGTGCGCAGCGCCGCGGTGTGCGTGCGGACCGTGTCCGCATCCAGGGAGAAACCGGTGCTCGCGCCGCTCGTCCCGCCGCTCTTGGACCAGTCCAGACCGGCCATGGCCGCCTCGACCTTCGCGAACAGCGGTTTGGCCGCCGCTTCGACGACCTTCCCGATGATCTCCTGTTGCAGGTCCATGACCAGGGATTTCACCAGCCGTTCCGCACCTTCGATGATCAACGGCACCGCGGCTTCTGCCAACCCCAGCGTGGCCACGGACGCGGCCTGGTCGGCGATGAACGCGATGGCCATGCTGATCAACGTGACCAGCGCTTCGAGCTTCTGCGCGACGATGTAGGCGGCGCCGACGTCCAGCGCGTCGGCGAGGACGCCGCACGCGGTGACCAGTTCGTCCACGTGGGCACTGGACATGTTGGCCCAACCGGAATTCATCTTTTCGGTCGACGCGCCCTGGTGCGCCTGTGCGATACCGGAAATGGCCTGGGTCGCGTCGGCGTGCGTGGTCTGCACGGCTTGGCCGAATTCCCGAGCCAGGCCGGCGAACTGGGTGACGGTGTCCTCGTTGACGTAGGGCCACGGAACGCCCAGCACGTTCAACAAATTGACCACCGGTCCGGGTAAGTCGTCGACTGCCACTCGAACCCCCAGGTCCGCCGCTCGGTCCGTCAATCGAGAGAATACTGTCCTTCGCGCACGTACGATTGAGCAATGACCGGACCCGCACCGGATTCTTCGGACAGAAAGGCGCGTCTGGACGCGCGCAGCGCGGCGTTACGCGCGAAAGTCGGCGAACTGCTCGGCGATTTCGACAAGCGCACCGAACAATTGCGCGAAGCGCAGCAGGCGGCTGCCGCGTTGTCGGCAGAACTGTCGTCACCGAATGGCACTGTCCGGGTACGGATCGACAGCGCGGGCACGCTCACCGAGCTGCGACTGGGGCGGACCGCGTTCGACGACACCACCCCGGAAGAACTCGCGCGCACCATCACCGAGCTCGTGGTGCGCGGTACCGCGCAGGTGCGCCGCCAGGCAGCGGATCTGATGCGGCCGTTGACCGAGGACCTGCCGGACGTGTCGGATCTGGTGCCGGGCGCGCCCTCGCTGGCCGACATGCTGCCCGGGATTCCGGACGAACCGGCACCGCAAGACCCGGGCCGCCCCCGGCAGGACTCCGACGACGCCCCCGAGACCTGGCTGCGCGGCGGCGAGCGGTGACGCTCAGCCGGGCAGGCCGAAGGTGGCCGGGCCGCCGCGCAGGAAGTCGATCAGCAGCGGGTTGACCAGGTGCGGGCTTTCCAGCGGCAGCGCGTGCGTGCCGGGCAGCACGGCCAGTCGCGCCTCCGGGACGGCGGTGGCGACCGCGGCGCTGTGTTCCAGTCGCACCTCGTCCTGGTCGCCTTGCAGCACCAGGGTGGGCGCGCCGATCTTGGCCAGTTCGGCCAGCGGCAGCCCGGTCCAGTTCGACACCATGTCGATGGTCTTGCCGTAGACGACCGCGAAGTGATCGCCGCCGTCCGGCGAGGTGGCCGCGTACGCGTCGCGGAAGAACTCCGGCGGGTTGTCGCGCATCGCCGCCAACTGGTCGACCAGACCGTCCTCGATCTCGCCGGACGGGTCGAAGTACTGGCCGATCAGCACGAGCCGGTCGACGAGTTCCGGGCGGTGCCGGGCGACCAGCGCGCCGACCACGGCGCCGTCGCTCCAGCCGACCAGGTGCGCGCGCCGGTCGACGACCGTGTCCAGGAAGGCTGCGGTCTGCTCGGCCATGGCGTCGTAGCTGAACGGGCCTGCCACGTCCGGTGAGCGGCCGTGACCGCTGCGGTCCGGCGCCCACACCTGGAAACCCGCCTCGGCCAGCGCCGGGATCTGCCGGAACCAGGCGTCCCCACCGCCGAGCGCGCCGTGCAACAACACCACGGGTGCGCCGTCCCCGGTCACCTCGTAATGGACCGTTTGACCGGCAATGTCGGCGACTGCCACGTTTCCCCCTCCTCGTCGCAATATGTAACGACGATGGTAGCCGCGGGATTGACCTCGACAATGGTGCAGGTTTCATAATCGGTCCATGTCATTCACCCAGGACGAACTGGACTACCTCGCCGAGCAGCGGATCGGCCGGCTCGCCACCCAGGCACCGGACGGCACGCTCCAGGTCAGCCCGGTCGGGTTCAGCTACAACGCGGAACTCGGCACGATCGACATCGGCGGCTTCAACATGACCAAGAGCAGGAAGTATCGCAACGTGGCGGCGAACGGGCATGCCGCGTTCGTGGTGGACGACATCGTGTCGGTGGACCCCTGGCGGGTGCGCTGCCTGGAGATTCGCGGCACCGGCGCGGTTGAGGGCGAACTGATCCGGATCACCCCAGGTCGGATCATCAGCTTCGGCCTGGAGAAGGCCGACATCGACCCGCACAAGCTGCGCGCCAACAGTCGCGACGTGGGCTGAGCGCCTACCCTCGACAGCGTGGCGAACCTGCGGGAGTACCGCCGTAAACGTGACGCAGCCAAGACGCCCGAGCCGGTGCCTGCGGACGGTCCGCTGTCGGCAGGCGACAACGACCTGTTCGTCGTGCAGGAGCACCACGCCCGGCGACTGCACTACGACGTGCGGTTGGAACGGGACGGCGTGCTGGTGTCGTGGGCGGTGCCCAAGGGGCTGCTGATCGAACCGGGTCAGGTCCGGCTCGCCGTGCACACCGAGGATCACCCGTTGGAGTACGCCGCGTTCGAGGGCCGCATCCCGCACGGCGAGTACGGCGCCGGCGAGATGGTCATCTGGGATCGCGGCCGGTACGAGACGATCAAGTGGACCGACGACGAGGTCGAGGTGATCCTGCACGGCGACCGGGTCGAGGGCGGTTACGTGTTCTTCCGCGCGCACGACGAGGACGAGCGCAACTGGCTCGTCCGCAGGAAAAAGGGGTCCGACGACCCACCTGCGACGCAGACGAAGATCACCGTCCGGGTCGGCGAGCGGCAGTTGCGCCTGACCAACATGGAGAAGGTGCTCTACCCGACTGACGGGTTCAGCAAGGCCGAAGTGATCGACTACTACCGGCAGATCGCCCCGGTCCTGCTCCCGCACCTCGCCGACCGGCCGACCACGTTCAAGCGCTACCCGGACGGCGTGGATGCCGCGTCGTTCTTCGAGAAGGACGTGTCCCGGCACGCGCCGGACTGGGTGCGCACGATGCGGCTGGAGACGCCGAACAGCAGCAAGGGCACGGACACCGCCGACTATCCGATGATCGACGACCTGCCCACGTTGATCTGGGCGGCGAACCTGGCCGCCATCGAACTGCACGTTCCACAGTGGAGGGTCGGTGGGCGGGGTGCCAAGCACCCGCCGGACCTGATGGTGTTCGACCTCGACCCTGGCGCGCCCGCGACCCTGGTCGAATGCTGCCGGGTGGCCGAACTGATCAAGGCCGTGCTCGACGAGGACGGCCTGGTCGGGTACCCGAAAACCAGCGGCGCCAAGGGAATGCAGCTCTACGTGCCGGTCCGGGTCAGCTCCGCCGACCGGACCTCGGCCTACGCCAAGGCGCTCGCCGAACGGCTCGCCCGCGAGCATCCCGGGCAGATCCTCGCGGTGATGGCCAAGGCGCAGCGCAAGGGCAAGGTGTTCATCGACTGGAGCCAGAACAATCCGGCGAAAACCACGATCGCACCGTATTCACTGCGCGCCCGCGAAGCGCCGACGGTATCCACTCCGGTCACCTGGGCCGAAGTGCGCGACTGCGACCGCGTGTCGGACCTGATGTTCCTGCCCGACGAGGTCGTTGCGCGCGTCGAAGAACACGGCGATCTGCTCGCGGACATGGCCGAGCACGCCGCCCGGCTGCCGTAGCGATCAGCCGAACGAGTAGCTGGGCGGCGCGAAGAACTCGTCCCGTTCGTCATAGCCCTCGGCGCGGTGCCGCCGGCAGTTCAGGCACGCGGTACCGCGCAACAGCACGAAACCGCGCTCGTCCACCAACAGCGCTTCCCGCAGGTCCCACCGATCGCAGCCGACACAGCGCAACGCCATGTCCGCGCCGATCTCGACCCGAGTAACTGCCACCACGAACCACCTCTCGCCGCTCACCCCGAGGTGCTTGTTACCCGGGCACGGCGAGAGGCAAACGCGTCAGTCCGAGGTTGCGCTGGCCAGGTCCGGGTGAATGTCCAGGACACTGTCCAAACCGGTCACTTCGATCGGTCGCAACACCGAACGCGAACCCGCGACGACACGAACCTTCGGCAGCGACTGATCGGCGGCGCGCTTGGACGCCTCGGCGAGCACGGCGAGCCCCGCCGAGCCGAGGAACCCGACGCCGGTCAGGTCGAACACGAGCGCGCGGTCGCTGGCCACGCCGTCCGCACCCACCTGGTACTCGATCTGCTCGGCGAGCACCGGCGCGGTGAGCATGTCCACCTCACCGGTGACATGCAACACCAACCACCGCTCCCCTACCGGTTCCACCGCGATGGCAACGCCATCCGCGGCGGCCTGCACGGGCGTCGCCTGCTGGTCCGGTTCACCGGACTGCCGGTGACCTTCGCCCACTGGTGCCTCCTGAGCGGTTTTGACTGAACTCATCGATGCAACCTTAGCGGCTAGGACTGGCTGACCTCGATGGCGACCTGGAATCCCTGGTCGCCGAGCGGGGTCACCGACGAGCGCGCCTCGTCGGTCAGGGTAGTCAGCACCCGCCAGCCGAACGTCTCCTGGTCCACCGGAGCGGCGCTGTCCGACACCACCGAGGCCAACACGCTGATGCGGCCCTCCGAGGCGGTGAATCGGCAGCTCAGCTGCTCGCCAGCCGCCGCCCTGGGCACCAGCGTCGAGCAGATCTCGTCGACCGCGAGTTTGACGTCCTCAACGGCGTCCAGGGCGAAGTCCTGGCGGATGGCGATGGTGGCCGCCAGGGCACGCACCACGAACAGCTGGCCAAGGTCAGCGACCAGGCGAAGTTCGACGTCGACCAGGTCGCCCTGCTTGTGCTCAGCTTGCCCCGTCAGCGGTTGGGACACAGGTTCACCTCGATATTCCCTCACCCGTGCCGGCGCGGCAGCCGGCCTGCTCGCGCCTAGGGTGCCCAGCTTGATCCGGTCAAAACCCTACCCGTCGAGGCCAGAATCACCAGTCCGGGTTTGGTCGGCCCGAATACGGGGAACGTTGGCCCTACCGAGAAACCCACTCTTGGGCATACCGACTCGCCGCGAGGGAGCAGGCCACCACCCATGAACGACCAACAGGAGTTCGAGGACGCGATCGGATGTGCGCTGGCCGCCATCCGCGTCGGCGACTCGGACGGCACCATGGACGCGCTCGCCGACCTCGCGGCACTCGGCGAACCCGCGCTGCGCGCCGCGGCATTGAAGCTGGCCACGGCAGGCGCGGGCCTGATAAGACGGCTGTTCCCCGACCCGGCCATCGACCCGCTCGTCGAGTTACGGCTCACCGACGTCGACGGGACCGAGGTCGGCATCGACGAGCTCGAACCGACCCTGCGCAGCGCGATCCGGATGGTGTTGTCGCTGGTCAATGGTTCGGAGCAGGACGCGATGGAACAGCTCGCGCTGGTCTGCGACACGGGTCAGCACGTCGAACTGGCCAGCGTCGTCGTGCAGCTGCTGATGTGGACCGTGCAGATCCAGGAGGACGGCGCAGTGCCACCGGCCTGACGGCCGGGCTGCGCTAAGGAGCCGAACATGAGCATCACCCACGCCGCGGCGACATCCGCGGAGCCGTGGCGGGGCCCGACTGCCGCCTTTGAACACCCTGCCCTGTTCTACCGCAGCACCCAGGAGTACCTGCGCGGCACGCTGGATTTCGTCGCGGACGGGCTGAGCAGGGGCGACGCCGTGCTGATCGCCGTGCCCGGCGACAAGGTGGAGCTGCTGGCCGAACGACTGGGGCGCGACGCCGAGCTGGTCAGGCTGGTCGACATGTCCGAAGCGGGCCGCAACCCCACCCGGATCCTCGGCGGCGTGCTGCGCGCGTTCGCCGACGACTACCCGGACCAGTGGGTGCGGATCATCGGCCAGCCGGTCTGGCCGGAGCGCTCCCCCGCGGAGTACGCGGCCTGCGCCCAGCACGAGGCCCTGGTCAACCGCGCGTTCGCCGGCCGCGCCGTGTCCGTGCTGTGCCCGTACGACCTCCAGACCCTGGACTCGCGCGCGCTGATCGACGCGGTGCGCACCCACCCGGTCGTGCTGGACGGTGGCCGCAGCCAGCACAGCGCCAGCTACTGCCCGGACGCCGTGCTGACCGACTACAACCAGCCGCTGTCCGCGCCGCCGGACGCGACCCGGTTCACCGTGGGCGCCCAGGAACTGCGCCTGTTGCGCACCGGCGCGGACGACATCGCCACCGCAGCCGGGCTCGACGAGGACACCCGGCTGGACTGGTCACTGGTGCTGACCGAACTGGTCACCAACAGCATCGAGCACGCAGGCGGGCACGCCGTGGTGCGGATGTTCACCGAAGGCAGGGAACTCGTCGGCCAGGTCACCGATGCCGGCGACCTCACCGACCCGCTCGCCGGGCGACACCCCGCGTTACCGGGCCAGGTGCGCGGTCGTGGCCTGATGATCGTGCACGATCTGGCCGACCTGGTGCGGCTGCACACGCGGCCGGGTGCCACCACGGTCGAAGTACGGTTCCGAATCGGTTGAGCACGGTTGAGGAGGGCAGCTTGCCCCGTTTTCGGCGCGGTCGTAGGGTGAGCGACGCGGTTGAGCACACAGCCGCGCGCAAGCATGTTTCCGGCTTTGTGGGCGTCCTCGGCGTTTTCGACCGTGTGGTGACGCGGCAGACTCCGATGGTGGGCGGTATCACCCCGTGACAGCGACCGAGAACGGCTCCAGCAGCGAATACGCGGAGTTGACTCCGCTGTTCGCCCAGCTCGCCGACCCCGCCACCGGTCCGGACGAACGCACCCGGCTGCGTGACCGGCTGGTCACCGAGTATCTGCCGGTCGCCGAACACATCGCGCGCAAGTTCCGCAACCGGGGCCAGCCCGAAGAGGACCTCAAACAGGTCGCCACGGTCGGCCTGATCAACGCCGTCGACCGGTTCGATCCCGCGCGGGGCAACGACTTCCTGTCCTTCGCGGTACCCACCATCACCGGTGAGATCCGCCGTTACTTCCGCGACGCCACCTGGTCGGTACGGGTACCGCGCAGGCTCAAGGAACTGCACGCCGCGCTGAGCACCGCGGCCGCCCGCCTGAGCCAGGAACTGGGCCGCTCGGCCAAACCCAGTGAGCTCGCGGCCGAACTGGACCTGCCCATCGACGAGGTGTACGAGGGCCTGCAAGCCGGTCTCGCCTACCACAGCGACTCACTGGACGAGCAGCCTGGTGACGACGGGCCGAGCAAGGCCGCCAACCAGCTTGGCACCGTCGACGGCGACCTGAGCCTGGTGGAGGATCGCGAAGCGCTCTACCCCGCGCTGGCCCAGCTTCCCGAGCGCGAAGCGTCCATTGTGGTCATGCGGTTCTTCGGCAACCTCACCCAGACGCAAATCGCCGAGCGCGTCGGCATCTCACAGATGCACGTGTCCCGGTTGCTGGCCAGCAGCCTGCGCACGCTGCGCAAAATCCTCAACGACGAGAACAAGCCCTGACGCCGACGTGTCCCCGCGCGGCAAGGGGAGGGTGCGCCGCACGGGGACACGAGCCTTCGGTCATGCCGCGCTGGTCTCCTTGTGACTGCTCGATCTGCGGCTGCCGTGCTCATGGCCGCTCTGTTTGCGGCGCGCGGCGAGTTCGGCGTTGCGCTCCCGCGCGGTCATCCCGCCCCACACCCCGTACGGCTCGTGCACCGCGAGCGCGTGCTGCAAACACGGTTCGCGCACCGGGCAGCCCTGACACTGCGCCTTGGCGCGTTCTTCCCTGTCCTGCTTCATATCCCCGCGTTCGTGCTCGGGGTGAAAGAACACGTCGACGTCCATGTCCCGGCAGCTGGCCCGCAACTGCCAGTCCCACACTTCCGCTACCGGCCTCGGCAACCGACGAATATCGGCCATGCCGCCCCACCTCCAAGCTGTTTGTCCACCGGGCGTTACAGCGAGTCGTAGCTCTCCGGTTGTCCCATCGCGGTACCCGAGGACGGGTCCATCGGCGTGGTACTGGGAATCCCCCGGCCGTATTCGCTGTGCCCGAGCTCACCGTTGTCGTAGTCGACCTTCGGCCGCACCGTCAGCCGCGCATCGGTGGCAGGCGGATGGGCGCGCGACTCGAACTCGGCGACCATCGCCTCGTCCCGTCGTCTGCCGAGCAGGTTCAGCGCGATGCCGTAGATGATCGCCAGCGCGATCAGCAGAATGCCCGCCTGCACCAGGAACTTCGTGGTCGAACTGCCCCCGATGGGCAGGACCGCGATCAGCGCGACGATGCCGAGCGTCAACAGGTGAAACAGCACCGCGAGCAGCGTCGCCGCCGGTGCGGCCGCGCCCTGTTCACCGGGTGCGGACCGGGCCAGATAACGCCGGCCCGCGCTGATCAGCAACTGGCCAACCAGAAAAACGACGACGACGCCGACAACGAGAAAAGCGACGTGCTCGGTATCCACCGCGACCAGCTCCTCTCTACCGTGCGTACTCAGCGAGTACCCCGGCGTTGGAGCCGATAACCCGATCAGTCCGGATTGCCGCCGGTGGTGTCGGTGTTGGTTCGCCAGGTGGCGCGGTAGCGCTCGTCCTCGTCGGCGTGCTCGGCCTTGTACCGCGCCTTGCGCAGGTTGCTCGCGTGATCGGCCGGGAACCCGTAGGCGCCGAGGCGCGCGTTCACGCTGTGCTCCGCGTAGGCCAGCGAGTAGGGCAGCATGGCGCCGATGCCGATCACCACGCCCACGATCGCGATCAGCCACGAATGAGCGAACACCACGACGAGCACCACGAACACCGCCGCGAACGGCGTCACCTGCACGAGCCCGCGCACCACCGCGCGGAACAGCCAGGTGCGCGCGGTCGCGTCGCGCACCACCCAGTCGCGGTAGCGCTCCGGCAGCCGACCGCCGAAGCAGTACCAGATCCACAGGATCGGATTAGGGTGCTTCACCACGAGGTTTACGGTACCTGGTCGTCCTTCGGCCGCCAGATCGCCTCGTACCGAGCCTGCTCGTCGGCGTGCGCGGCCTTGTAGCGCGCCTTGCGGACCTCGGTGCCGTAACCGGGCGGGTAGCCGTAGCGCGACAACCTGCTGTTCACACTCTCCACCGAGTACGACAACACATACCGCAACATGCCGACCAGACCGAGCACGACCGCGCCCACGGCGAGCGGCCACGAACCCGACCCCAGCACCAGGAACGCGACCAGCAGACCGATCGCGACCGGCAGCACCTGCACGAAGCCGCGCAGGAACACCCGCAGCAGCCAGGTCCGGCAGGTGCAGTCGTGCAACACCCACTCCTGATACCGATCCGGCAGCCGACCGCCGTAGGCGTAATACACCCACCACAACGGATTGGGCCGCCGGATCGCCACGCTAGCCGCGCTCGATCAGGTGGCCGACCACGTCCGGACCCGGATGCGCCGAACCCGAACCGTCGCGCCGCATGTCCACTTCGGGCAGTTCCACCGGGGCGCCGGACTCGCTCATGCCGGCCGGGCGCGAACCGATCCAGGCCAGCCGCAACGGACCCTCGCCCTTCAGGAACCGCTGCGCCCGAACCCCGCCGGTCGCACGGCCCTTGGCCGGATACTCCTCGAACGGTGTCACCTTCACCGTCATCCCGGTCGAGGTGACAACCAGCGGTTCACCATGTTCGGAATCATCCGTCCGAAGCGCGGCGAAGAACACCGCGTGCGCGTCGCCGGTCAGGTTGATGCCCGCCATGCCGCCGCCCTTCAAGCCCTGGGGCCGCACCAGCGACGCCGCGTACCGCAACAGCGACGCCTCCGAGGACACGAACGCCAGGGTCTCCGAGCCGTCCGTCAGCCAGGTCGCGCCGATCACCTCGTCGCCGTCCTTGAGCGTGATCACCTCGAACTCGTCCGAGCGCACCGGCCACTCCGGCGAACACACCTTCACCACGCCGAGCTTCGTACCGAGCGCGATACCCGGCGAACCCTCCTCCGCCAGCGGAGCGATGCCGATCACCTTCTCGCCCTTGTCCAACGCCGCCAGCTCGTTCGCGGCCATGCCGCCGCTCACCGACACCGTGCCCTCGGCGTCCGGCAACACCGGCAACGGCAACACATCCGTTTTGACGCCGCGACCTCGGTTGGTGATCAGCAGGATCTGGCCACGAGCGGTGGTGTGCACGATCGCCGCGACCGCGTCGTGCCGAGCCCTGCCACTGCGCTTGCGCGCCTCCGACGACTCCTCCGACTCGGCCGCCGTCCGCGCGACCAGCCCGGTCGCCGACAGGATCACCTGGCACGGATCGTCGGCCACCTCCAGCGGACCGGCGGGCACCGACGCCGCCAGCACCTCCTTGAGGTCACCGTCGATCAACGCGGTCCGGCGCGGACCAGCCAGATCCTTGGCCACCTTGGCGAGCTCGTCCGAGACCAGCTTCTTCAGCACCGACTCGTCGTCCAGGATCGTGCTCAGCTCGGCGATCTCCGCGCGCAGCCGGTCCTGTTCGCCCTCCAGCTCGATCTTGTCGAACTTGGTCAACCGGCGCAGCGGCGTGTCCAGGATGTAGGTCGCCTGGACCTCGGAGAGCTTGAACCGCTTGATCAGGCCGTCCTTGGCCACCTGCGCGTTCTCGCTGGTCCGGATCAGCTGGATCACCTTGTCGATGTCCAGCAGGGCGATCAGCAGGCCCTCGACCAGGTGCAACCGCTCCTCGCGCTTGCGCCGCCGGTACCGGGTCCGCCGCGTCACCACCTCGTAGCGGTGCTTGAGGAACACCTCAAGCAGCGCCTTGAGCCCCAGCGTCTGCGGCTGCCCGTCGACCAGCACCAGGTTGTTGATGCCGAAGGACTGCTCCATCGGCGTCAACCGGTACAGGTCGGCGAGCAGCGCGGTCGGGTTCACGCCCACCTTGCACTCGATCACCAGCCGGGTACCGTTCTCCCGGTCGGTCAGGTCCTTCACGTCCGCGATTCCGGTGAGCCGCTTGGACTTCGTGACCTCGTCGGTGATCTTCTCGATGATCTTCTCCGGTCCGACACCGTAAGGCAGTTCGGTTACCGTGATCGCCTGACGACCCCGGCTGCCCTCCAGCGGCCCGGTCTCCACCCGCGCGCGCATCCGCACCACGCCGCGACCGGTCTCGTACGCCTTGCGCACCTCGTCAAGGCCGAGCAGCATGCCGCCGGTCGGCAGGTCCGGCCCGGGAATGCGCTTCATCAGGTCGTCCAGCGACGCGGTCGGATGCGTGATCAGCCAGCGCGCCGCCGAGATCACCTCACCGAGGTTGTGCGGAATCATGTTGGTGGCCATGCCGACCGCGATCCCGGACGTGCCGTTCACCAGCAGATTCGGGAAAGCGGCAGGGAGAACGGTCGGCTCCAGCTCGGAACCGTCGTAGTTCGGCCGGAAATCGATGGTGTCCTCGCCGAGTTCGCCGACCAGCAGCATGGCCTCATTGGACAGTCGAGCCTCGGTGTTGTGATTGACGAAGCCACCGGCGAGGAACGAATGGTCCTCCGACTCGACTCGAACCGAATAGACCTGCTCAGCCTCGGCTCGCTCGATCGAAGTCACAGTCTCGAAGCGGTAGCCAGAATCCATGATCGGCAGGATCGTCGCGAGGATCTCCGGATCCTTGATCCGGTCGATGATGCGCAGGCGCTCGGTTGCCCAACGCTCCTGGCGATCGAAGTCGTGGTTGGTCAACCACGACTTTCCGGTGCCGCGCCGACCAAAATCAAGCGCGTTGCGCACATAGTCCGCGACAAAGGGAACATGGTCATGGCTGAGGCGATGCGGCCGTAGCGGTGAACGAGTCAGCAACTCACGGAGCTTCGCCTGCTTCGTTCGCAGGAACCCGACCCGCTCCGCGTAGCCTCGAACATTGCTCAGGCCGGAAACCACCAGACGATACTCGACCGAACCGCTCTGCCGGGTATAGTTGCAAAGCCGTGCCGACACGCCGAATTCGGCAAGCAACTCCTGCAACTCTCGTGACAGACGCTCACTGTAGGAAGAATATTGGATAGTGAAGCCGTCCAACGCGACCCGAACGCCGCCATCGCCCTCGAAAGCGGCCATCAGGAAGGCGCGCTTGACTCCCCAGCCGCCCTGCCAGACGAAGTCTGGAACGTACTTGTCCCGCGCCTGGGCACCGATGAGTTCGCCAAGTGGACTCGCCCGGAAGGCATCCATACCACCGCGGAACTCCTGGATGTCGAGTTCGTGAATTCGCTTGCGGTCACGCCTGGTCTGGCGTTCGGAAATGTAGCGGTTTCCGCCGACGATCTGGTCGTAGGCGTGCAGCACCTCGTCGAAGAAGTGCTCGTCGGTGTTGTTGAAGCCGGCGCGGTGCTCACTGGCGAATCCCTCGGAGACCCAGGCACCTGCCAACACACCGAGCATATATTCGCGAGCTGTCGGGGTGACCTCCATCCAGGCGTTCCGCGCGATGCACACGACCGCGCCCGGCTTGACCTCATCCAGCCTGCGCCACTGGAAGATCGGCACACCCATGGGGGCTTCCAGGCACAGCACGAGGTGGTTCTCGCTGCCGCTCAGTGAGAATCCCATCTTCGTCCGCATCCGCAGGACCGGGTGTACGCCGGAGTTGAAGACCTTGTTGACCCGAACGGCCTTGCCGTCCTTATCCAGGACCTCGAAGTCGGCGTCCGCCTCCGAGTCGGCGGGCAGGTTCACCAGGTCTGCGATGCGAGGGCTCGATCCATCGGCCAATCGGATACGCGTATCACCGGTCAGGCAGTATCGGCTCGCAGCCGGGCCATCGTCCTGCGTACCAAAGTTTCCATGTCCGTCGACCAGCGGCGCGTTGAGCGAGAAGTCCTGCGCAAGGCGCACCATCGCTTCGTAGATGGCCACGTCACCGTGCGGGTGGTAACGGCCCATCACGTCGCCGACCACACGGGAGGACTTCACGTAAGGCGAGTTCGGGCGGTAGCCCTGCTGGTGCATCGAGTACATGATGCGGCGGTGCACCGGCTTGAGACCGTCCCGCGCGTCCGGCAGCGCCCGCGAGTGGATGACCGAGTACGCGTACTCCAGGTAGGAGTCCTCGATCTCGGTGCGCAGCGGATTTTCGTAGACTTGCGCGCCTGCCGAGTCGAAGGCTGCCGGATCGATCTTGCTGGCTGGGCGGCCCTTGTGCTTGGCCATTGTTCAACTTCTCCTTAGAACCAAAGGCCCTTGCTCAGATGTCGATGGCTTCTTGGTCGACCCGCGAGGACGACTCGACCAGCCAGTTGCGCCTCGGTTCGACCTTCTCGCCCATCAGCAGTTCCAGCGCGGCTTCCGCGGCATCCACGTCATCCATGGTGATGCGGCGGACCGAGCGGGTGACCGGGTTCATCGTGGTCTCCCACAACTCGTCCGCGTCCATCTCGCCAAGACCCTTGAACCGGGGCACCGGCTTGGACACCGTCTTGCCAGCCTTCTCCAACCGCGCGACGGTCTGCTCCATCTGGCGCTGGTTGAAGGTGAAGTGTGTCTCCGGGTTGCGGCCCTTGGTGACCACCTTGTGCAGCGGGGGCATGGCCGAGTACAGCCTGCCGTCCGCGATGACCGGCCGCAGGTACTTGGCGAACAGGGTGATCAGCAGCGTCCTGATGTGCGAACCGTCCACATCGGCGTCGGCCATCAGAATCACCCGGCCGTACCGCATCTGATCCAGCTCGAAGGTGCGACCGCTGCCCGCGCCGAGCACCTGCACGATGGTGGAGACCTCCACGTTGCGCAGGGTGTCGGCCAGGCTGGCCTTCTGCACATTGAGGATCTTGCCGCGCAACGGAAGCAGCGCCTGGTATTCCGACACTCGCGCCATCTTGGCCGAACCGAGCGCGCTCTCGCCCTCGACCAGGAACAGTTCGCTGCGCTCGACCGAGTTGATCCGGCAGTCGACCAGCTTCGCTGGCATGGCCGCGCCTTCCAGCGCGGTCTTGCGCCGGGCGGCGTCCTTCTGCTGCTTCTGGGTGAGGCGGACGCGGGAGGCGTCGACGACTTTCTGCAGCACGATCTTGGCTTCGGACTTGGTCTTGCGGTCGTCGACCCATTCCTTGACGTGCTTCTCGACGACCGCCTGCATGACCTTGACGATGCCAGCGGTGGACAGTTCGTCCTTGGTCTGCGAGGTGAACTGCGGTTCGGGAATGCGCACGTGGATGACCGCGGTCATGCCCTCGAACACGTCGTCCAGGGTTGGCGGGTCTTCCTTGGGCTTGAGCAGGCCGCGGGTCTTGCCGATCGCGTCCTGGATCGAGCGCAGCGCAGCGCGTTCGAAGCCCTTGCGGTGGGTGCCGCCGTGCACGTTGCGGATGGTGTTGGTGAAGGACTCGACGGTGCGCTCGTAGCCGGTGCCCCAGCGGAAGGCGACCTCGATCTCGGCCTTGCGCTCCACTTTGGACCGCATCACGCCGTTCTCGTCGGCGGCGTTCTCGTAGTAGATGCCCTCACCCTTGGCCATCAGTATGCCGGACACCGCGCGTTCGCCGTCCGGGGTGAGAAAGTCGACCATGTCCTGCAGGCCGTGCGCGAAGTGGAAGACCTCTTCGTCGATTCGGTCCTCGAGGGCTTGGCGCAGCACGTAGGCGACGCCTGGCACCAGAAAGGCCGTGTTGCGCATTTTGGCGCGCACGGCCTCGACGTCCAGTGCGGCGCCGTTGTCGAAGTAGCGCGGGTCGTACCAGTAGCGGATGGACGTCCCGCCGGACTCGCCGCGCTTCATCTTGCCGATCACGCGCAGGCCGGAGCGCTGCGTGAACTTGGCTTTGGGGCCGGGTCCGTCGAACTCGCCGGGAACGCCGTGCGCGAAGGACATCTGGTGAACTTTGCCCTCGCGCTTGACGGTCACGTCGAAGCGACGGGACAGCGCGTTGACGGCGGAGGCGCCGACGCCGTGCAGACCACCGGAGGTCTTGTAGCCGGAGCCGCCGAACTTGCCGCCCGCGTGCAGCCGGGTGAGCACGAGTTCGACGCCGGAGAGACCGGATTTGGCGTGCGTGCCGGTGGGGATGCCGCGGCCGTCGTCGTCGACCTGGATGCTGCCGTCGGCGTGCAGGGTGACGACGATCTTGCTCGCGTCGCCGGTGATGCCCTCGTCGGTGGAGTTGTCGACGATCTCGGTGAAGAGGTGGTTGATGCCCCGGCTGTCGGTGGAACCGATGTACATGCCGGGTCGTTTGCGGACCGCTTCCAGACCTTCCAGGTGGGTGAGGTCGTCGGCCCCGTACAGGGTCTCAGCAGTCACGGAAGCTTCTTCTCCCAGGTCGCGCGCAGCCAGATCGGGCCCGGCGTCAGCTGCCGAACCCATGTTCGAGAGTATCCGCAGGGTACGACATCACGCGGGCGGGATCTGGTGACTTGGCGTCGCGGCACGCCGGGGAGGACCCGGTCAGGCAGTGTCGGTGCTGGTCAGGCGGGGTCAGATCCGGGCGGCAGGCGGAAGGTCGGCTGGGTCACCGGTGGGCCAGTCGCGGGGGTCGGCCGGGAAGGTGGCCAGTTCGGTGATCTGGTCGAGACACCAGGGCGAGATGGCGCGGCGGCCGGCGAGCACGTCGCCTGCCAGTCCGGACCAGTCGGCCCACTGGAAGGCTTCGACCTCGTCAGCGGCCGGGATCGCGTCGGCGTCGGTGAACGCGCGGAACACCGGGCACATCTCGTTTTCGACCATGCCGTTGGTCATCACCGCGCGGTAGCGGAACTTCGGCAGCACCAGAGTGACCTCGTCGACGGTGATGCCGAGTTCGCGCTGGAGCCTGCGCCGGACCGCGTCGGCGAGGTTCTCGCCGGGGGCCGGGTGGCCGCAGCAACTGTTGGTCCACACACCGGGCCAGGTCGGTTTGGACAGCGCGCGCTGGGTGAGCAGGAGTTGACCGTCGGTGTTGAACAGGTAGCAGGAGAACGCGAGGTGCAGCGGGGTGTCCGTGGTGTGCACGGTCGCCTTGGGCGTGACCCCTGCCGGCTCGCCGGTTTCGGTGAGCAGCACGACCTGTTCGGTGACCGTGTCGGTGGTCATGGGTCTCCCTCGTGGTGGCGGACGGCTGTGCCGGACCAACCGTACAAGCATCCGGCTTGAGGTTCGGTCAACGCGCCGTCACTGCAGTCTGTTGAGCGCGGAGGTGAACGCGTCGGGTCCGACCGCGGCTCCGCCGGTGAACGGGTCCTGCATCTGGGACACGGCGAACAGCAGCATGGCGATGGTGCCCGCGAGCACGCCGACCATGACCATGTGCGGCACGAGTTTGGCGCCGCCGAACAGGTAGGCCAGCGCGAGAGTGAGCAGGCTGCCGACGACCATGGCGAGCCAGACGACCAGGCTGACTCCGCCGCCGCCGGCCGCGCTGAGGCGGCTCTGGCGCGCCTGGAAGACCTGCCAGAGCTGGTTGGCCGCGTCGGTCTTCTCGTTGAGCCGCCAGTCGTCGTCGTTGCTGACCGCGGCGTCGGTGATCGCGCTGTGCAGGCTCTGCAGTTGCTGCCAGCCGGGTCCGGTGACCGAGGTCGCGCCGTTCGCCAGTTGGGACCACTCGGTGTTGATCACCGTGTTGGCGTAGTCGACGCACAGCTGCTGGATCTTGGTCTTCGCGGGCGCGGGTAACGAGTCGGCGTCCCAGTAGACAGCGACGATTCCGTTCGCCTCGGTGGACGATTCGGTGGACACGGTGCTCACGTTGTCGAAAAGGGAAATCAGCACGAATGCGATGAGCACCGCCTGAAGACCACCCACAATGGTGAACACATTGCTGGCCGAATCGTTGTTCGACGACCGGTTTTCCGCCGGGTTCCTCCGGTGCAACAAGTATGCGATCCCGACCGCGATGAGCGCGGAACCGAGAACCCAGATGATCCCGGAAACAAGGATATTCATTCAACACTGTCCTCTCTGGCCCCGTATTAGAACACGGGTTACCGTGGACCCCATACCCCCAAGTTGCTGAACCGATCGGAACTGGCGGCCGATGCGCACCGGAACACCGAACCGTATTTCCCGGGTTTACCCGATAGTGGGCCTTCTCTGCGTCGTCGCGGTGATAGGGCTGTCCCTTTTGTCCGCGCAACCCTCGAGCGCAACCACCAACTGTGTTGCACTTGAGGTCCGAACGGCTGAATGGGGCGGTGGCGCGTCCGCCCTGATGCGCGTGGATCTGACCGCCGGTACCAGCTCGACCGTGACTCAACTGGGATCACCGGTGAACGCGATCGGATATGCCGCGCAACAGAATCAGGTGTACGGCATCGCCACCCGCGGCGCTGGCCATCTGGTACGGCTCGGTGCGCAGGGCGGTCTGTCCGACCTCGGACAGGTGCGCGGTGCGGGCGGCAGGCTCGCCGACGCGGTGGCCGGCGCGGTGCTCGGCAGCGACCTCTACGTTCGCGCTGACGAGAAGTTGTTCGCGATCGACGTGGACCCGTCGAGCAGCCAATTCGGCGCGGTGACTCATTCGGTCGGGTTGCGCCCGGAATTGCTGGCCGGCGATGTGGACGATTTCGCGGTGGACACCGCGAACGGCCTGCTCTACGGCTTGCACGGCGATGCGGTGGTGAGCATCGACCCGAATTCCGGCGCGGTGCGGAAAGTCCGCGCCGTGCCGGGACTTCCCGGTTGGGCGGATTACGGTTCGGTCGTATTGGCCGGCCAGACGATGTACGCGATCGCGGACGACGTGTTCGGGCAAAGCCGGTTGTACCGGATTCCGCTGGACGGCTCGGGTCCGGCAGCCCTGGAGGCGAACTGGTCCGCCGCGGACGTGACCGACCTCGCCGGTTGTCTCGCGACGCCCGCCCCGCCGACCACTCGCCCGCCACCACCGCCGACCACGACCCACCGGCCACCACCACCGCCCACGACCACCACGACGACGCCGAAACCCGTTCCCGCGCAGGTCATCCCACCCAGCACCACAACGATGCCGCCGCCAACCACGACCGTGCCACCGCCGCCTCCGCCAGTCCCGCCGAAACCGACCAGCGCACCAGCGGTGCTGCCGAAGGCTCGACTGCTGGCGCAACCCTCCCACGAAGAACGGAATACCGAACGCCGCTGGGCGCTGACCACCGTGGTGATCGTCTTCGGTGGCGGCGCGGTCGCCGCGCGGCGTGCTTCAGCTCGCGCGCGAGGGCCGAAATAACCGGGTCGCCCGTTCAGAGCAGCGAGATTCAGTTGGGCACCACTGGCATCATGAATTCCTGCTCGGCCGTGGCGGCCATTGGTATCGACGAGTGAATTCGGCCCGGATAGCTTCACCGACAATGCGGCCGTTCGGGTGATGGAGCGCATGATCGACAGGGTCGGATATCGTGTCCGCGCAACCCGTTCGGGCGACTGCGTGCGTACGAACGGCGGTGCTAGCGTCCCCATGACAGCAAGGGCGCACCCATCGAAACACTTTTTCCCCAATAGTTTCCCGCAAGTTCATCGCAGCATTCCAGCACAATCCCACAGGTGACCGGGCTGCCTATCCGGCGGTCGCGGTCTTCGACAGTGCCCGTCGACGCCCAGCCGGTAGATCGCTTGAGGAGTGTGTGTTGTGACCGAAGTTCAGTCCAATGTCGACGGTGGTGCCGACCAGTCACAACTGAGTCTGGGCACTGCGGCAGCACGGAACCTGGCCACCACGACCAAGTCCGTGCCGCAGATGCAGGGTATTTCGTCGCGTTGGCTGCTCAAACTGCTGCCCTGGATCGACGTGCCGGGCGGCACGTTCCGGGTGAACCGGCGGTTGACCTACACGGTCGGCGACGGCCGGGTCGAATTCGTGCAGACCGGCTCCGAGTGCCGGGTCATCCCAGCCGAGCTCGGCGAACTGCCTGCCTTGCGGGGATATGACGACGCGGACGTGCTGAGCGCGTTGGCCGGCCGGTTCCAGCAGCGCGACTTCGCCCCTGGCGACGTGCTGGTGACCGAGGGCGAGCCCGCTGATCAGGTGTTCCTGCTGGCGCACGGCAAGGTGAACAAGATCGGCGCAGGCAAGTACGGCGAGCAGAGCGTGCTGGACGTGCTGACCGGTGGCTCGTACTTCGGCGAGCAGGTGCTGACCGAGGCCGAGGGCAACTGGGCGTTCACGGTGAAGGCGCTGACCAGCGGCACGCTGTTGGCAGTGTCGCGCGGCGCGTTCCACGAACTCGCCGAGCAGTCCGAGTCGCTGCGCGCGCAGGTGGTGCTCTACCAGGCGAGCGCCGCGGTCGACGCGAACAACCACGGCGAGGCCAACATCGACCTGACCTCCGGCCAGCGGGGCGAGTACGACCTGCCGGGCACGTTCGTCGACTATGACGAATCGCCGCGCGAGTACGAGCTGAGCGTGGCGCAGACCGTGCTGCGGGTGCACACCCGGGTCGCGGATCTCTACAACGAGCCGATGAACCAGACCGAGCAGCAGTTGCGGTTGACCATCGAGGCCCTGCGCGAGCGGCAGGAACACGAGATGATCAACAACACCGACTTCGGCCTGCTCCGCAACGTCGACCTCGACCAGCGCATCGCCACCCAGTCCGGTCCGCCCACCCCGGACGACCTTGACGATCTGCTGGCCCTGGTGTGGAAGGAACCGGCGTTCCTGCTGGCGCACCCGAAGACGATCGCGGCGGTCGGGCGCGAGTTCAACAAGCGCGGCCTCTACCCGAGCGCGGTCGACTTCAACGGCCACCAGGTGCCGTCCTGGCGCGGCGTGCCGATCTTCCCGTGCAACAAGATCCCGATCACCGAGCAGCGCACCAGTTCGATCCTGTTGATGCGCACCGGCATGGACAACCAGGGCGTGGTCGGTCTGCACCAGACCGGAATTCCGGATGAATACCAGCCGGGCCTTTCCGTGCGATTCATGAACATCAGCGAAAAGGCAATTCTTTCGTATCTGGTCAGCACCTACTATTCCGCGGCGGTATTGGTGCCGGACGCGATGGCCATGCTCGAGGACGTGGAAATCGGCCGCGAGGGCTGAGCACAATGACGCAGACCGAGGAACCCGATATCACGACGGAATCGTCGCAACTGAGCCTGGGTACGGCAGCCGCGCGGAAACTCGCGACCACCACCAAGTCCGTGCCGCAGATGCAGGGCATCACCCCGCGTTATCTGCTTTCGCACCTGCCGTGGGTGGAGGCGAAGGGCGCCGTCTACCGCGTGAACCGCAGGTTGACATACACGCTGGGCGATGGGCGCATCGAGTTCACGAACGTCGGCTCGCAGGTCCAGGTGATCCCCGCGGAGCTGGGCGAACTTCCGCTGCTGCGCGGGTTCGGCGACGAGCTGGCGCTGATCGCCCTGGCCGGCCGGTTCACCCAGCGCGACTACGCGGCCGGTGACGTGCTGGTCGAACCGGGTCAGGCCGCTGACCAGGTCTATCTGCTCGCGCACGGGCGGGCGAACCGGATCGCCGACGGCAAGTACGGCGACGAGATCGTGCTGGACGCACTGTCCGACGGTGACCAGTTCGGCGCCGAGGCGCTGCTGGACGAGGGCCAGTGGCACTACGCGGTCAAGGCGGTGACCTCGTGCATCGTGCTGACCCTGACCAGGCAGGCATTCCAGGAGGTCGCCGACTCGTCCGAGGCGCTGCGGGCGCAGGTCGCCGAGTTCAGGGCGCAGCCGCAACACGCGCAGAACAAGCGCGGTGAGGCGGAGATCAACCTCGCGTCCGGCCAGTCCGGCGAGTACGAACTGCCCGGCACGTTCGCGGACTACGAGCTCGCGCCGCGCCAGTACGAACTCGCGGTCGCGCAGACCCTGCTGCGCGTGCACACCAGGGTGGCCGACCTCTACAACGGTCCGATGGACCAGACGCAGCAGCAGTTGCGGCTGACCATCCAGGCGCTGCGCGAGCGGCAGGAACACGACCTGATCAACAACCCGGATTTCGGCCTGCTGCACAACGCCGATCTCAAGTTCCGGATCCCGACCCGCAGCGGTCCGCCGACGCCGGAGGACATGGACGAGTTGCTGCGGCTGCGCCGCAAGACCCGGTTGTTCCTGGCGCATCCCAAGGCGATCGCGGCGTTCGGCAGGCAGTGCAACAAGCTCGGCCTCTACCCGGATCCGGTGGTGGTGGACGGGCGCGCGATGTCGGCGTGGCGCGGGGTACCGATCCTGCCGTGCGACAAACTGCCGATCGGCGCGGACAACACCACGTCGATCATTGCCATGCGCACCGGCGAGGACGACCGGGGCGTGATCGGCCTGCACCACACCGGCATCCCGGACGAGGTGGAGCCGGGCGTGTCCGTGCGGTTCATGGGCATCAGCGAGAAGGCGATCATCTCCTACCTGGTGAGCGTCTACTACTCGGTGGCGGTCCTGGTGCCGGACGCGCTGGGCGTGCTGGAAAACATCGAACTGGGCAGGTAAAACGAGGGCGGGCCAACTGTCTGGCAGGAGGGAGGGGCCCGGTGACCGCGCCCGAACCGGGCCCTTCTTGCCGAGCAGTTTCCACGTGCTGGAACGCCGTTGTCGGACGGAGCGCCTAGACTCGCGCGGGTGGAAACTCAGCAAGATCAGGATCAGCGGACCGATGCCGCCGACGTGCTGCACCGGGTCTTCGGCTACGACTCGTTCCGGGGTCAGCAGCAGGAGATCATCGAGCAGGTCGTCGGTGGCGGCGACGCGCTGGTGCTGATGCCGACCGGTGGCGGCAAGTCGCTGTGCTACCAGATCCCGGCGCTGGTACGGCCGGGGGTCGGGGTGGTGGTCTCGCCGCTGATCGCGCTGATGCAGGACCAGGTCGACGCGTGCGAGGCGCTGGGCATCCGCGCGCGGTTCCTCAACTCGACGCAGGACCCGGACGAGCGGCGCCTGGTCGAACTGGAGTTCGTCAACGGCGAACTCGACCTGCTCTACCTCGCGCCCGAACGGCTGCGCAACGAGGCGACGCTGCGGCTGCTCGAACGCGGCTCGATCGCGTTGTTCGCCATCGACGAGGCGCACTGTGTTTCCCAGTGGGGCCACGACTTCCGGCCGGACTACCTGAACCTGTCCACGTTGCACGAGCGCTGGCCGTCGATCCCGAGGATCGCGCTGACCGCGACCGCGACCCAGACGACCGCGGCGGAGATCGCGCAGCGGCTGAACCTGGAGCAGGCCAAGCACTTCGTGTCGAGTTTCGACCGGCCGAACATCCAGTACCGGATCGCGCCGAAGAACGAGCCCAGGAAACAGCTGCTCGACCTGCTGCGCACCGAGCACCCTGGCGACGCGGGCATCGTGTACTGCCTGTCCAAGGCGTCGGTGGACAAGACCGCGGAATTCCTGGTGCAGAACGGAATCGCCGCGCTCCCCTACCACGCCGGTCTGGATTCGAGCGTGCGCGCGGCCAACCAGTCGCGATTCCTGCGCGAGGACGGCCTGGTCATGGTCGCCACGATCGCGTTCGGCATGGGCATCGACAAGCCGGACGTGCGCTTCGTCGCGCACCTGGACCTGCCCAAGTCGGTCGAGGGCTACTACCAGGAGACCGGCCGCGCAGGCCGCGACGGGCTGCCGTCGACCGCGTGGCTGGCGTACGGGCTGCAAGACGTTGTGCAGCAACGGAAGATGATCGACACGTCCGAAGGGGACGCCGCCCAGCGCCGCAAGCTCGGCACCCATCTGGAGGCGATGCTGGCGCTGTGTGAGACGGTCGAGTGCCGCCGGGTGCGGCTGCTGAACTACTTCGGTCAGTCGGCGGAGCCGTGCGGCAACTGCGACACCTGCATCACCCCGCCCGAGTCGTGGGACGGCACGATCGCCGCGCAGAAGCTCCTGTCCTCGGTGTTCCGGCTGGCCAGGGAGCGGCGGCAGAAGTTCGGCGCTGGCCAGATCATCGACATCCTGCTGGGCCGCAAGACCGCGAAGGTCATCGAGCACGACCACGACACGCTGACCGTGTTCGGCATCGGCACCGAGCTCAACGAGAGCGAATGGCGCGGGGTCGCCCGGCAGCTGCTGGCGGAAGGACTGCTCGCGGTCGAGGGCGACTACGGCACGCTGGTACTCACCGAGGCCAGCAGCGAGGTGCTGAGCAGGCAGCGGGACGTGCTGCTGCGCCGCGACCCGGAACGTACCAAGTCGCGCTCGCGCTCGACGTCGAGCGGTGGCAAGGGCAAGGCTCCCGCTGTCGAGCTGACCGGCCCCGCCGCGGGCCTGTTCGAGCAGTTGCGCTCCTGGCGCGCGGCGACCGCCAAGGAACAGGGCGTGCCCGCGTACGTGATCTTCCACGACGCCACCCTGCGCGCGATCGCCGCCGACGCGCCGACCAGCCTGGCGGAGCTGAGCAAGATCAGCGGCGTCGGCGAGAACAAACTCGCCAAGTACGGCGAGGGCGTCCTGGAAACGCTGGGTTCCACCGACGGTGACTAGTGGTGGCTCTGCTGGGTCTGCAACGCCTGCGCGGCGCGGAGCCGGTTCGGGCTGAACGGATCGATCGCGGAACCCGCGCCCTGGCCGGGTAGCTGCTGCCAGCGGGTGATCTTGTTCGCGACCCCGGCGAGTTTGCCGTTGTCCGGCGCGACGTCGATCTGGAAGTGGGATTCCTTGGCCGGATTCAGGTCGCCACCCCACCGGACCAGGCCCTCGCAGTCGGCCAGGATGTCCCGGATGATCACGATGTCGTGGGGGAAGAACCCGTTCTTGACGCCGAGCGGGTAGAAGTTGGGTCGCAGCGCGAGTGCCGTGCCCGACAGGTAGTTGCTCTCGAACGCCGCGCCGACCGATCGGCTGGCGGAATACCCGGACACGTCCGCCTGGGTCAGCGTGTCGTCGATCTCGTAGCAGAACCGGCGGGCGCAGTGCAGCAGCACGGTCGCCACCGGACCGGGCAGGACCGCGACCGCGAGGTCGGTGCCCTCGATCTCCAGCGGTTTCGGCCCCGAGATCACCGGCCAGCCGTTCGCGGTGGTGTTCGCGGTCCACGCGGCGGCGGGCCGGGCGGCGAAGGCGGGTTGGGTGAGGCCGGAGGCGAGCAGGACGCCGCCTGCCGTGCCGAGTCCATAGCTGAGCAGTCGTCGTCGCGAGACTGGTCTGTGGTCACTCATCCGCGTAACTCGCTCTCTCGTAGTTGATTTCACGCACTGCCGACCAGACGACCAGCGCGACGCAGATCGCGGCGCCTGCCAGGCAGGTGAAGACGGTGGGGTTGACGTAGGAGGGCACCAACTGGGGCGAGGTGGTGCCATCCAGGTACCGGCAGGCGTTGGCCAGCGGAAGCCAGCTCTGCTGGTAGGCAGGGTTCGCAGGTAGCTTGTCGGCGCACGGGCTGCTGGCGATGTCGAAGAACCCGCCCGACCACACTCCGATCGAGTACACGGTGGCCGCGGCGCACAACACCGCCACCGCCGCCTGTGTCCAGGCGACGGATCGGCGAGGCGGGATAAACCGCCGGTTCAGCCCGGTGAAGATCAGTTTTATGACCAGCAGAGCGAAGCTGATCACCGGGGCGAATAATGCGAAGCCGAGGATCAGCACGGCGAGAAGGCGACTCACGTTCCCTGTTCTTCTTCCACTCTTGCTTGGAGTACGTCGCCGAATCCGGCGCAGAACTCATTGAGTTTGTCTGTCGGCAGAACATTCGGCATCACGGTATAGACACCGCCGGTCGACTGGATCAGCCCAAGCCTGGGCACCGAGATGGCGGGGTCGGTGCTCAGCAGGATGGCGTTGGCAGCCGCGGCCGCACCGGCCGAAGTCCCGCCGAAGCGCCCCTGGAAGAACTGCTTGAACCGGGAACTGTAGCCGCCGTGCCGGTAGTAGTCGTTCACCACGCTGGACACGTCGCCGCCGCCGAGGACGCTCTTGACGACGTTGTACGAGTCCGCGTCTTCGATGAGGTCGGACAACCTGAAGGTGCCGCCGCCGTCGATCTTGGCGAGCCGTTCCTGGCAGTAGGTGTAGCCGGAGGAGTAGCTGTCGCTGTTGGCCCGCCATTCGCCGTAGAAGGTCATCAGGTCGCCGCCCCAGGCTGTCACGTCACCGATGGTGGAATCGGTGATGCCGGTCGGCTGGAGGGAGAGGTACTGGCCGTTGGCGGACGCTCCGAAGTGCGCCACGTCGATCTGGTTGCCGTAGAACGGGTCCGCGTACTGCGTGACCTGGCTGCTGAGCGCGCCGTTGCTCTGCGCGTAGGTGATGAAGTCCTGGTCGACATCGCCGATGAGGAGCTGCCAGGCCACACCGATGTACTTCGCGTCCAGTTGCCGGAGGTACTGCATGACCAGCAGGTTCGGGTTGATTTTGCCGTACGTCGTCGCGAGCACGTAGAGGTTGCTGACGAAGTCGACGAAGCCATCGGCGGGGTAGGTGATCGAATTGATCGACGACACGCCGGGGTCGGTGTTCGAGTTGTGCACGTCCTTGTCGATCTGCACGGCGCCTGCGCCCGAGCCGACCGTAAGCGTCTGGATCTGGTTGAACGCCCAGTTGTCCGGCAGCGGGAAGCCCATGTTGCCGGAGAACCCGGTGGACATGCCGGATACGAACGACCAGCGCGCGTCGGTCCTGCTGGTCACTTGCGCGCAGACGTTGCGCGACCCGTAGACGCCGTGGATGAAGCGGTTGCCCTGGGAGGCGAGACCGGCCACGATGCCGTAGAAGTAGGGCACGATGTTGGCGTCGATGTCGGCCTGGGTGGCGTCGTAGTCGACGGCGAAGTAGATCACCGTGCCCGGGTTGAAGCCGAAGCCGAGCGCGGCGGTCTGGGCGTCGACCGCGTCGGTGTAACCCTGCGCATGGGTGAAGTATGCCGCCTCTCCCCCGTAGTACTGGGAGATGGGCAGCACGTTGAGACCGGCGGCGAAGATCGTTTCCAGCTCGCCCGGCTTGATCTTCTTGTCCAGCGTGGTGCCGCGTTCGTCGAGGTAGCGGCCGACGATGCGGTAGCCCGCGCCGTAGAGCGTCTGGCCGATCGCCGGAGTGATCGTGGTGATGCAGTCGCACGCGGTGCCCGGCCGGGTCGGGTCGCCGGTGGAAACGAGCAGCTCCGCCCAGGTGGCGAAGTCGCCCTGGCCGGAGGCGGTGAGTTGGGAGAACTGCTGGAAGTTGGTGACCGACGCGGCCAGGTCGCTGTCGAAGGAGTCGATGAACGAGCCATAGCCGTTGAACACCATCGCCGCGCTGAACAGGCTCACCCAGACGCCGGAATCGCCGTTCTTGACGGTGTGCTGGCGCAGTCCGGCCTGGGTGGCTGGCCCGAACGCGCCAGTGGCCACGCCGTCGGCCATGCCGAGCTCGTACTGGATGGCGTAGATCATCGCCGTTTCGACGCCGCGCGAGAAAAGGCCGTCGCACGGGCTGATGAAGAAGTCGCGCCGGTTGATGTAGCGGCCGTTGAGCCATTGCTGGATGGTGCGGACATCATCGCTGCCACCGGCGAGGACCACGTACGCGTCCATGGACAGCAGCGCTTTCATCACCTTCGGCGTGAGCACCGCGCCGAGGCCGTCGGTCAGGCCGGCGTTCACCATCATCGAGTCGACGGCGCCCTGGGTGGTGATGCCGAAGTTGCCGTCGATGTCGCCCGCGTTGTAACCCTTGCAGAAGCAGCCGGATTGAATAATCCGGACGAGGTTCTGGTTCGGTGTCGAAACCGGAACGCCCGCGCCGAGCGCGGCGAGGGTCGCCGGTCCGAAGTTCGCCGACAGCGCGGTGATCCCGAGTTCGTGCTGTAAGCCCATAGTCAGCGAATACATCACCGACCAGGCCGTTTTACCGTCCTCGGGGCATTTGACATAACCAGCGACGGTGCCATAGGTGGCATTCACCCACTGTTGTGCCTGCAGGACTTTGGCGTCCACCACAGTGTTTCCCCCCTGTATTGAATTGACACAGCGAAAAGCAGCGCGCAGGCCGGAGCGACCGCGCCCGTCACGGACACGGCGAAGGTGATGGTGATGGTGAACTCGCGCGGCGAGTGGCCTGGATTCCTGGCTAGCTGTTCACGACGGCTTTCCCCCCTTGGCGCCAGTGCGGCAGGTCCAGCCTAGCCGGTCAGCTCACCGGTTGACACGGGTGAACGGAATTTCCCTGTGCTGCGCACAGAATCTCCACAGAACCGCCCCAGGCCGGACACTATTGGTCGAGCGGTGTCATGAAGGACCAGAGGCGGTTTTCCAGATCGCGGACGCCGTATTCGCGGACGCCGTAAGGCATGTCGGCGATGTCGTAGACGATGTGCGCGCCGGTGGCTTTCACGCGCAGGTAGTGCGCGTCGACGTCATCGACCATGATCGACAGGCCCGCGGTTTCCACGCCGGTGTGCAACGGCGAGTCGAGACCGAATTCGGGCGAGACCTGGTGCAGCCAGATCACGCCGTCGCCCGCGCCGACTTCACCGTGGTGCACGGTGCCGGTGTCGTCGCGGTCGAGTCGGCCGGGTTCCAGGCCGAAAACGTCGGTGAGGTAGTGGTAGGCGGCTTCGATGTCGGCGTAGACGAGGCCGGGGATGCGGCGCTGCACGACGGTGTCGATCATGGTCATGTCCTCCAGTACGGTCATGAGGTCCGTTGTGGACGGTGTGGCGCTGCCGAGCACCGCGCCGAGGCTGGCCCGGAGCCGCCTGCCGACAGCGAGTTGCCGGTCCAATTGGTCGAGGTGGCGGGCCAGCGCGGTGTCCAGCGGCCAGTCGGCGTCGTCGAGGGTGCGCCGGACGTCGTCAAGGGTCATGCCGATCTTGCGCAGTCGCATGATCCGGTAGAGCCGCTCCAGGTCGGGTGCGTGGTAGAGCCGGTAGCCGGCGTCGCTGCGCGCGGAGGGCACGAGCAGGCCGATTTCGTCGTAGTAGTGCAGCGTGCGCACGGTCAGGCCGGTCGCCCTGACCACCTCGCCGACTCGTTTGCCCTCGTCCCTGCTGGTCATGCCGGTAGACGCTAGAGCCTCACGCGACGTGAGAGTAAAGGCAAGACCAGCGTCAACGGTGGAAACCACCGGTCCTTGACCCTTGTCGACGGCCCGTCCTACGCTCATCGATGCTGTTCACGAGCATGGCATTGTCCACATATATGAACAGGCGTTAGAGGAGCGAAAGATGCAGACCAGACGACGCGGTCTGGACCGGACTATTCGGTCCGGCTTACGCACCGGAGCCGTCGCACTCGCGGCGAGCGCGCTGGTCGCGGCGATGGGGGTCACCGCGAACGCCGCACCGGCAGCCGCGCAGGTGATCACCATCGACCCGACCCAGACCACCACCCCGCTCAACGCGAACGCGGAAGGCTTCTCGTTGGAAGCGTCCGACCTGGCGATTCCCTCGTTCGGCTCGGGCAACCTCGCGCAGTACCTGAAGACCCTGGGCAGCTCGGTGCTGCGGGTCGGCGGGAACACCGTTGACCAGTCGTTCTGGACCTCCAGCGGGGAAACCGCACCGTCCTGGGCGCTCGCCACCATCACCCCGACCGGACTGGCCAACCTGGCGAAGATCGCCACCGCCAGCGGCTGGAAGGTGATTCTGGGCGTCAACCTCAAGCAGTACGACGTGAACCGCGCCGCCGACGAGGCAGCGCACGCCAAGGCGGCACTGGGTTCCTCGCTGGCCGCGATCGAGATCGGCAACGAGCCGGACTTCTACTACAGCTCGACCTCGTCCTACTACACCGCGTTCGAGGCGTACGCGAAGGCGATCAAGGCGGCCGCGCCGGGTGTGGCCATCGAGGGCTCGGACACCAGCGGCAAACCGAACAGCGCGTTCCAGTCCGCGTTCATCGCCAACGAGCAGGCGCACCCGGACATCACCGAGCTGACCAGCCACTACTACCCGCTCAGCGCGTGCAGCGCCGGGAGCAACCCGACCATCGCGGACCTGCTCGGCACCACCACCCGTGACAACGAGAAGGCCACCGCCGACCTGATGGTCACCGCTGCCGCGAAGTTGAAGGTGCCTGGTGTGTTCGACGAGGGCAACTCGGTGGTCTGCGAGGGCGAGCAGGGCGTGAGCAACGTGTTCGCGTCGGCGTTGTGGGAGATCGACGACCAGCTGGTGATGGCGCGCGAAGGCGCGGCAGGCGACTACATGCACGGCACCGTTGTCCAGTGCAACGGACCGAAGCCGCTGTACATGTACTACACCCCGTTCTGCGCGGCGACCGCCGCGGACGCGAACGCTGGCAACGTGATCGCGCAGCCGGAGTACTACGGCATGGCGCTCGTGCACCAGCTGGGCACCGGCAAGTTCGCCAACCTGGACAACCCGGCGTGGGCGGACGTGCGCGCCTACGCGGTGGTGAACGGGTCGACGATGAAGGTGGTGCTGGACAACGTGGACGACCCGGCGAGCAACGGCGCGACCGCGCTCACCCTCGACCTCGGCGCCACGTTCACCAAGGCGACCAGGGAGAACCTGACCGCGAGCGGGCTGACCGCGACCGGCGGGATCACCCTTGGCGGGCAGAGCGTTTCGGCGGGCGGCACGCTCGGCGCGCCGAGCACGACCGCGTTGACGGTCAGCGGCAGCACGCTGTCGGTGAGCATCAACCCGGCCAGCGCGGCGATCATCACGCTGACCAAGTAGTCCCATCGGGCGGGCCCTTGCCGCTGACGACGAAAGCGCAGCGCACGTTGCTGGTGCGCAAGGGCCTGTTCGCTAACACGTGACTGTTAACATTGTTTCCATGACCGAGGAAGCGCTGACCACCAGGGACCGGATCATCCGGGCAGCGGCCACCCTGCTCGCCGAAGGCGGCCGGGACGCGGTGTCCACGCGTGCGGTCAGCGCGGCGGCGGGGGTGCAGGCGCCGACCATCTACCGCGGCTTCGGCGACATGCAGGGCCTGCTCGACGAGGTGGCCAGCTACGGGTTCGCGGGCTATCTCAAGGCGAAGACCGAACGCCAGTTCGCCGAGGACCCGGTCGACGACCTGCGCATCGGCTGGGATCTGCACGTCGGGTTCGGCGTGGCGAATCCCGCGTTCTACACGTTGATGTACGGCGAGGCCCGGCCGAACACGGCGCCCGCCGCGCAGCGCGCCCAGGAGATCCTGCACTCGCTGGTCAGCAGGGTCGCCGCGGCGGGCCGGTTGCTGGTGAGCGTGGAACGTGCCGCGCAGATGATCCACTCGGCCAGTTCCGGCGTCACCTTGAGCCTGATCGCGACCAAGACGGCCGACCGCGACCCCGAACTCTCCGAACGGGTGCGCGAGGCGATCCTGGCCGCGATCACCACCGGCGGCGCGGTGCCAGCGGGCGAGGCGGGCACCGCCAGTCACGCGATCGCGCTGAAGGCGAGCCTGCCCGGCGCGCCCACCGGGCTCACCGGAGCCGAGCAGGCGCTGCTCGTGCAGTGGCTGGACCGGATCGCTCAGGCGTAGTTGCTGACCTCGATCAGGTTGCCGTCCGGGTCGCGGAAATAGACGCTGGTGATGGTCCCGGTGGCGCCGCTGCGCTGGACCGGGCCTTCCTCGATCGGCACACCCGATTCGGCCAGATCCGCGATCACCTCGGTCAACGGGTCCGCCGCGATCAGGCACAGGTCGGCGCTGCCCGGTGTCGGGTGCGCGGCCTTGGGCTCGAACTCGTTGCCTGCCTGGTGCAGGTTGATCTTGCTGGTGCCGAAGGTGAGCGCGGTGCGTCCGCCGCGAAAGCTGATCTCGGTCATGCCGAGTACGTGGGTGTAGAACGCCACCGTGGCCGGGATGTCCGCGACGGTGAGTACCAGGTGGTCGAGCCGGTCAATCCGCATGCTTCACATTGTGCGGCTGCCACCCGGTCTCGGTGGCCCAGTCGGCTGCGATCCCGATCACCAGGTCGACGACCGGGTCCTTGATGTCGGTGTAGCCCTCGATGTCGGTGACGCGACGGGCGAGGGTCCGCTTGAACACCGCGTAGCCGGGCACGGCCTCCGGGTGCGCGCGGAACCAGTCGCGAAACAGCAGCGCCAGCCGCTCGTTGGCTGAACCGACGCGGCGGACGTGCAGGTTGGCGTCGTCGCCGGGGTGGTCGCGGCGCGACCAGTACCGCTTCGCCCACTGTTGCGGCGAATCGGTGCTGCCTGCTGGCACGTGGTCGCCGAGGTAGGGCTTGAACGCGAAGCCGAGTTCGGCCAGTGGCGCCCGGAAATCGCGCTCAGCCGCTTCGAGGTCCACAACGGACAGTTGGAGGTCGAGCACGTTCTTGGCTGCCATGCCCGGAATCGACGTGCTGCCGATGTGGTCGGCGTGCACGACGGCCGGACCGAGCGCGGCGCGGATCTCGGCGAGCAGTGCCGACGCCCGATCCGGCCAGGCCGGATCGGGCTTGTGGATCACGATGTCGGTGGTCACCCACCCGACCCTATCGATCAGCAGTGCGGGCAGGCGCAGGTCGCCGTGGTGAAGTACACGGCACGGCAGGCGTGTTGCAGGTGGTCAGCCGAATCTGCGGATGCGGGCGGTCCACTCGATCTCCTGGTCGAGCGCGCCGGATTACTGAAGCGGCTGCTCGCCGAGCGGTTACGACGCTGGGTAGATGATCTCCTCGGGCGGGAGTTCGGCGAGCAGCGCGAGGGCGCGCAGAAAGGCTTTCCGATCGGCGGCGGGGAGCCGGGCGAGCAGGTGGTCCTCGCCGCGCTGAATGTCGGTCTGGACCGCATCGCGCAGCGCGCGGCCCGCGTCGGTCACGGCGAGTTGGCGGGCCCTGCGGTCCTCCGGGTCGGGGGTGCGTTCGATCAGCGCGCGCTCCTGCAACTCGTCGAGCACCGGGATGATCCTGGTCTTGTCGGCGCCGATCGCCTTCGCCAGCGCGGACTGGGTGTGGATCGGTTGCTCGACCAGCGTGTTGAGCACCGCGTAGCCCCACATCGAGATCTCGTGTGTGCGCAGGATCGGCAGTTCCGCCGCGATCAGGGCCCGGCTGAGCGGATACATCATCGCCGCGAGATCGGCCCGGTTCGACGCCATGGCTGACAAGGTACGCCTTGACAGATCATACGCATGAGCACATCATATGCGAATGCTTACTAATATCGTCACGCACGACGCCAACGTGGTGCGCGCGAGCATCACGGTCGTCGACCACATCAAGGCCACCGACCTGACCAGCCCGACGCCCTGCGCCAACTGGAACCTGACCGATCTGCTGACCCACATGACCGCGCAGCACCGCGGTTTCACCGCCGCCGCGCGCGGCAACGGCGCCGAACTGGAGGCGTGGGCGAACCTGCCGCTCGGACCGGATCCGGTTGCCGAGTACCGCAATGCCGCCGAGGAGGTGCTCACGGCGTTCGCGGAAGAGGGCGTGGTGAGCCGCGAGTTCGCCATTCCGGAGGTGAACGCGGACGCCCGGTTCCCCGGTGACATCGCGATCGCCATGCACACCGTGGACTACCTCGTGCACGCCTGGGACGTGGCGCGCGCCATCGGCGTCGAGTTCGAAGCCGACGGCGACGCGGTGTGGGCGACCGCCGCACTGGTGGCGATGATCCCGGACGACGCGTCGCGACTCGCACCCGGCGCGGCGTTCGCGCCCGCCCTGCCGACAGCGGGCGCGAGCGAGTTCGACACGATGCTGGCCGCGCTCGGGCGCGACCCGCACTGGGTTCGTTAGATCGTCCTGGTCACGGTGATCTCGCCGGCCGCGAACCGGGCGCGCAGCGGCTTCTTGTCGAACTTGCCAACGGTGGTCTTGGGGATCTCCGCGACGAACGTCCAGTTCTCCGGGACCTGCCACTTCGCGACCCGATCGGCCAGGAACGTGGCGAGTTCGACGGCGTCGACCTCAACGCCGTCGCGGATCACCACGAACGCGAGTGGTCGTTCGTCCCAGCGGGGGTCTGGGACGCCGATCACCGCGGCCTCCACGACGGCGGGATGACCCATCAGGTGGTTTTCCAGCTCCACCGAGGAAATCCACTCGCCACCGGACTTGATCACGTCCTTGGCGCGGTCGGTGATCTGGAAGTAGCCACGCCGGTCGATGGTGCCGATGTCGCCGGTGCGCAGCCAGCCGTCGTCGAACTTCTCCGGTGCCGGGTCGCGGTAGTACGCGCCGGTGATCCACGGCCCGCGCACCTCGATCTCGCCGGTCGCTTCCCCGTCCCAGGGCAGTTCCACACCGTTCGCGTCGACGATGCGCATCTGCACTCCGGCGGGGATGCGGCCGGATTTCATCCGCCAGTCCATGTCCTCGCCGGTGCCTTCCTCGACACCGGGCGGCGGCCAGGCCATGCCGCCGAGCGGGCTGGTCTCGGTCATCCCCCAGCCCTGGATGATCCGCAGGCCGTAGCGCTGCTCGAACTTCTCGAACAGGCTCCTCGGCGCGGCCGCGCCACCGGAAGTGCCGGAGCGCAACGAGGACAGGTCGATGTCGTGGTTCTCGCCGTAGGACAGCAGCGCCTGCCAGATGGTCGGCACCGCGGAGACGACCGTCGCCTTTTCCTCGTGCACGAACCGGGCGATCGGTTCGGGTTGCAGGAACGGGCCGGGCATCAACAGGCTGGCACCGCCGAGGAACGAGCCGTAGGGCAGCCCCCAGGCGTTGACGTGGAACATCGGCACGATGGCCAGCACGCGGTCGGATTCGGTGATACCGGCGACGGTCGCGGAGAGCAGCGCCTGCGCGTGCAGGAATGTGGAGCGGTGCGAGTAGACGACGCCCTTCGGGTCGCCGGTGGTGCCGCTGGTGTAGCACATCGCGGCGGCCGCGCGTTCGTCGATCTCGGGCCAGGCGAAGCCGGGCTCCTCGGCGGCGATGAGGTCGTGGTAGCGCAGCACCGTCTTGTCGCCGAGCGCGGAAGCGTCCGCGTCGCCGATCACGATGAACGCCTCGACGGTCTTGAGTTCGTTCACCACGCGCGCCAGCAACGGGATCAGCGTCCCGTCCACGATGACAAAGCGATCCTCGGCGTGGTTGACGATGTGCGCGAGCTGTTCCGGGAACAGCCGGATGTTCAGCGTGTGCAGCACCGCGCCCATGCAGGGCACCGCGAAGTACGCCTCCAGATGCTCCTGGTTGTTCCAGGCGAAGGTCGCGACCCGGTCGCCTTCTTCGACGCCGAGTTTGGTCAGCGCGGCGGCGAGGCGTTCCGCGTTGGCGGCGATCTGGGCATAGTTGGCTGTGGTCGACGACGCGCCGGTCCAGGTGACGCATTCGCTGTCGCGGTAGACGGTGGCGCCGTGCCGCAGGATCGCGGTGATGGTGAGCGGGAAGTCCTGCATGGTGCTGCCGAGGAACATGCGACCTCCGTTGGTCGTCCTGCGGGGGGTTCCGGCAAACCTAATACCAACCAGTTGGTATGACAAGCGCCTCGGTAACGTGTACCCGTGCTGAATCAGGTGGCCGACGGCGTCTGGGTGCGGCAGAGCGAATGGGTCTCCAGCAACACCATCGCGGTGCGCGGCGAGGGCGGGTTGATCCTGGTCGACCCCGGCATCGATGGCGCGGAGCTGAACCAGCTCGCCGACGACCTCGGCCGGCTCGGCATGCCGGTGATCGCCGGGTTCTCCACCCATCCGCACTGGGACCACCTGCTCTGGCATTCCCGGTTCGGCGACGTGCCGCGTTACGGCACGCCCGCCTGTGTCCAGGCCGCTCAGGCAGGCCGCGAGCGCGGGCAGCAGATGGCGGCGGAGAGCGCGTCGGGCATCCCGCTGGAACTGCTCGGACTCCTCACCCCGCTGCCCGAAGGCGGCGGACCCGTGCCGGGCGAGATCATCGAACACTCGGCGCACGCCGTCGGCCACGCCGCGGTCCTGCTCGCCGACCGGGCGTCCTGCTCGTCGGCGACATGCTCTCCGACGTCCTGGTTCCGATGCCCGATCGGCGCGGCGCCGATCCGCTGGGCGACTACGAGGCGGCACTCGGTCTGCTGGGCGAGGCCGCCCGGCACGTCGACGTCGTGGTCCCCGGCCACGGCACAGTTGCCAACGGGCCCGAGGTGGCGGCCCGGTTCGCGGCCGACCACGGCTATCTCGACGCGGTGCTGCGGGGAGAAGAACCGGTCGACGCGCGGTGGGGACCGCGCTGGTAGGCATTCACAAGATCACCGGGACAACGCCGCACGGTGGTCGCGCGTCTGCCAAGTGTGCGAAAACTCCGAGTCGTCACCAGCGTCCTGGCCGCCCTGAGCGCGGCCCTACTGATCGCCCCGGCCGCATCCGCCGCGACTCCCTCCGCCGTGCCCGCCGGTTTCCAGCCGGCCTCCGCGAGCTGGCTGAGCGCGCGGCACGGCTTCGTTTTCGGCTACGCCGCCTGCTCGTGGTCGGACTCCTGCCAGTTCCTGTTCGACACCAACGACGGCGGCAAGACCTGGCAGCAGCTCACCGCGCCGCCGATCGCGTTACCCGCCAACTCCAACCACATCCAGTTGACGTTCGCGTCGAACAAGATCGGTTTCGCCACCGACGGCGAATACCTCTGGACCACTCAGGACGGCGCGCAGCACTGGTCAACGGTCTCGCTCGCCGGTCTCAACCCCACCGACCACATCAACATCTCGTCGGTGACCGTGTTCGCGGGCAAGGTGTTCGCGGTCGGCACCGGTCCGGACAACACCGCGGTGATCTACTCGGGCACGGTCAACGCCAACACGCTCACACCGCTCCCCCGGCTCGCCTGGTCCGGGCTGCCCTACGACTACGCGCAGATCACCGCGTCCGGTGGCGTACTCCAGGTCGTCGCAGGCAACATCTATCACACCGCCCGCTACTGGTACTCCCACGACGGCACCACGTTCACCGGTGCGCCCGTCCCCTGCCCGGTGAACACCACGACGCCCTCGATCACCGGCATCCAGTCCGGACACGTGCTGGCGACCTGCGCAGGCGACCCGGCCGACCCGCAGCCCGGTGACCAGCAGAAGGAACTCGTGATCGCGCCCGCGCTGGGCAAGTCGTTCGCGGACGCCGGCCCGGCCCCGGTCACCGGCCTCCAGAACGAGTTCGCCGCGGCCGGTCCGCGCAACGCGTCAGTCGCCGCGCAGGGCGGCGGCGAGAACTTCCTCTACGGCACGTTCGACGGCGGCACGACCTGGCAGACCACGCTCACCGTCGACGACCTGCCCGGCCTGTGGGACCTCAGCTTCCCCGGTGCCAACACCGGATATCTGGTCGCCGGCCTGCCGGACAGCGCCATCGGCGCCTCCCTGCTCTACCGCAGCACCGACGCGGGGCACACCTGGTCCGTGCTGGCCGTCAAATAGCCGACCGGGATTTGTTCATCTCGCGGTGCGCTGCGGTTGGTGGGGACGTGACGGACTGGCCGATCTGATCCGGTCTCCTGACCGTGCCCGTTTCCTGCGGACACCGAGGTGATCAGGTCATGGAACCCACGCTCGTTGCCTCCCAACCAACTACTACCCAACCTTCAGGCCCGGCCCCGCTGTTCGGCCCCGAACGGGGCCTCGCCGCGCACATCATGGTGTACGCGTTCGTGATCATCCCGGTGCTGGCCATCGCCGCGACCGTGCCCATGGTGTGGGGCTGGGGCCTGGACTGGGTGAACGTGGTCCTGGCCGCGGTCTGGTACACGATCACCATCCTCGGCGTGACCGTCGGCTTCCACCGCTACTTCACGCATGGCGCGTTCAAAGCCAAGCGGTGGGTGCGCGTCAGCCTCGCCGTGCTCGCCAGCATGTCCGTGCAGGGCCCGATCCTGCACTGGGTCGCCGACCACCGGCGACACCACGCCTTCTCCGACCGGGAAGGTGACCCGCACTCGCCGTGGCTGTTCGGCACGTCGCCGGTGGCGGTGGTGCGCGGATTCTGGCACGCGCACCTCGGCTGGGTGCTCGAACGCGACCTGACCAACCAGCGCCGCTTCGCGCCAGACCTGCTGGCCGACCGGGACATGCGCATCGTGCACCGGCTGTTCGGTCCGCTCACCCTCGTCACGCTGGCCGCGCCCGCCGCCATCGGCGGGCTGGTCGCCTGGTCCTGGTGGAGCGCGCTGACCGCGTTCTTCTGGGCCGGGCTGGTCCGGGTCGGCGTCGGGCACCACGTGACCTGGTCCATCAACTCGATCTGCCACATGATCGGGCAACGGCCGTTCGCGGCGCGCGACCGCTCCGCGAACTTCTGGCCGTTGGCGATCCTGAGCATGGGCGAGTCCTGGCACAACCTGCACCACGCCGACCCGACCTGCGCCCGGCACGGCGTGCGACGCGGTCAGATCGACGTGTCCGCCCGGGTCATCTGGATGCTGGAAAAGGCAGGCTGGGTCTACGACGTGCGCTGGCCGAGCCCGGCGCGCCTCGCGCGGTTGAGCGTCAAACCTGCTCTGTGACGGTCCCGGCCGGTTCGGGCTCGTCCTCCCAGAGGGCCCGGCCGGCCGCGACCTGCTCGGCGAACGCCGCGCGCACCATGGCCACCACCAGGTGCGGCACCAGGTCGCTGCCGCGCCGCAGCAGCCACGGGAGACCCTTCACGATCAGCCACGCGGCCCGCTGCGTCCTGGTCACCACCCGGCCGCCCGAGCAGGCCAGCGACACCTCGCCCGCGACCAGACCGGCCTCGGCGACATGCCCGGCGAACGCCTTGGCCAGGAGGCGGTGCCCCAGTTCGGACGGGTGCAGCCGATCCACCGCCCACGCGCTCCTGGCGTAGATCCCCGGCAACCGGGCCAGGTCGACGACCGGCGTGCTGTGCCGCCGCGCCACCACGTCGAACACGGCGTTGAGCTCGTTGATCCTGGCCAGCAGCACGCGGTGCAGCGCGGCAGGCAGATGGAACACCCTGCCGTGATCGTGGTAGCGGATGGTCAACACCAGCGCGCCCGCCGAGGTCAACTCGGCGACGATCCGATCCAGGTCCGCGTGCAACCGGTGCGGGTCGAAATCCGAGCGCATCGTGTCGTTCATGCCCGCGACGACGATCGCGACGTCCGGCCGGGAGCGCAACGCCACCGGGAGCTGGTCACGACGCACCGCCCCGAGCCGCGCGCCGTTGACCGCGAGGTTGATGAACCGTTGCGGAGCCAACGCCTGCGCCAGCAGCGGCGCGAACCCGCGCCATCCGCCGCCCGCCACGGGATCGCCGAGGCCGACACCGACCGAGTCGCCGAGGACGACGAGGGTGCCCACCGTCCTGGACGAGGCCGCACGAGCTGTCCTGTCCGTCAGCACACGGTGGATCATCCCGGCCAAACATGGCACGCGGGCTGAGCATCGGTAGCCGACGTACTACCAACAGGTCAAGATTTCACCAGCACCTCAGATGCTCAGGTCGGGTTTGATCTTGTCGATGCGCCATTCGCGCTTGCCGCGCACCACGACGGTGGTCAGGACCAGCGCCGCGAGCAGGAAGCCGACCAGCACGAGGGTGTCGCGCAGCAGGTGGGCGCCGTTGCCGCCGACCGTGGTCACCCGCAACGCGTCGACAAGGTAGCTCATCGGCAGCAGCGGGTGCAGCACCTTGAACGGCAGCGGCAGCGTCTCGTACGGATAGGTGCCGCCACACGTGGTGAGCTGCAACAACAGCAGGACCAGGATCACCGCGCTGGCGACGCCGCCCAGCCAGGTCCGGAACAGGTGCGCGATCGCGGTGAACGCGGCGGCGGCCAGGATCAGCAAGCCCAAGGTCTGCCATGGATGGACCGGGTTGAGCCCGAGCGAGAAGTCCACCACCAGGTACAACAGCAGGCCCGCGACGATGCAGCAGGCCGCTGCAGGCAGCCAGCCGGAGATGGCGACGAGCACGTTGCTGGCTCGGCTGGCCATGGCGCGCGCGGAGAACGGCCGCAGGATCAGGAACGCGGTGATGCCGAAGACGAACAGCGCGATCGAGAAGAAGAACGGCGTGAGGCCGACACCATAGGTGGACGCCGGGTGCAGGTTGGTCAGCGACACGTCGACCGGGGACGCGAGCGTGTTCGCGTTGTTCTTCTGCTGGTCCGGCGAGAGGACGGGCAGCTGGCCTTCGGCGCTGTTCAGGCCGCTGGCGAGTTTGTTCGCGCCGGTCTGCAACTGGGTGATGCCGGAGTTGAGCTGGTTGGCCCCGGTCGACGCGGTACCGAGACCGGTGTCGAGTTGCGAAGCGCCCGAGGCGACCTGCTTGGCGCCGTCGGCCAACTGCTGGATTTGAGAGGCCGCGCCGCTCACCTGCGCCTGCAACTGCGGCGCGTTGTTGGCCAGCGTCTTGGCCGCCGCCGCCACCTGCGCGGTGGTGTTCTTGACGTTGTCCGCGTTGGTGTTGACCTGGTTCGCGTTGCTCGCCGCCTGGCTGGCAAGGCTGACCAGGGCCTGGTAGTTCGGGTCGTTCTGCAGGCTCGGGTTGTCCTGGCCGAGTTGAGTGATCCGGCCCTGGATGGTGTTGGTGCCACCGGAGATCACGCCGGTGACCTGCGCGGCACCGCTCGCCAGCGACGCCGCGCTGGTCGCGGCCGAGGACGCGGCGCTGGTCACGCCGGGAATCGCGGCGGCGATCTGGTTGGCGGCAGGCACCACGATGCCCGCGATCTTGTTGACGCCGTCCGACACCTGCTGCGCGCCTGGCGCGAGCTGGTCCGCGCCGGTTTTGAGCTGACCGATCCCGGACGCGAGGCTCGAACTGCCGGTCGCCGCCTGGTTCAGGCCGTCACGCAACTGACCTGCGCCGTTCGCCGCTTGGGTGATGCCGTCGCGGAGTTGTTGCAGGTTCCCGAAAACCGATTCGAAGTAGGCGCTGACCGCCGCTGCGCTGATCTTGTTCTGCAACTCCGACTGCGCGGTCTCGGCCATCTTGCCGACGATGTAACCGTTCGAGTCGTCCAGCGTGATCAGCATGCCCGCACGCTGCGGGGTGCCGGTCGCGCCGCTGGCGAGCTTGGCGGAGAAGTCGCGCGGGATGGAGATCGCGAAGTAGTAGTCGGTGTTGTTCAGGCCCTGGCGCGCCTGCTCGTCGCTGACGAAGTGCCAGTCGAAGATCTTGTCGGCCTTGAGCTCGTCGACGAACAGCTGACCGGCGTTGACCTTCTGGTTGTTCACGGTGACCGGCTGGTCGTCGTTGACGACCGCGACCGGGATCTGGCTGAACCGGCCGTACGGGTCCCAGTTGGACCACAGGTACAGGCCGCCGTAGAGCAGCGGCACCAGCACGATGAACGCCAGCGCCAGGAGTTGCAGCGGCTTGTGGAAGCGCTTGATCTCCAGCAGCGCCAACCTAATCGGTCGCATCGGAACCGTCCTGAATCTTGGTCTGGATCTCGTTGTGTTCGCCGTGGACCGGCAGAAGGAGCACGCGGACGCCGAGGTCTTCCGGGATGTCGGCCTCGACGGTGCTGGCGACGACCGCGATTCCGCTGCGCGCGACGTCGGCGAGCGCGGACCAGATGCGGCGCTGCTGGTCGACGGTGGCGGCCACGTCCACGTCGTCCACGACCAGCAGGCGCGGCCGGGTGGCGGCGGCCAGCGCGACGGCGAGCAGGGTGGCCTCGTCCGGGGTGAGGTCCTCGACGCGGGTGGCACTGTCCGGGGTGAAGCCGACGAGTTCGGCGGCGTGCCGGTAGTCGACCTCGCCGCGGGTCAGCCACTGGACTTCGTGCAGGTGGTCGATGATCCGCAGGTCACCTTCCAGCTCGATGGCGCCGGTGATGCGCGCCACCGACGCGACTTGGCGGATCTTGCCTCGGCGCTGATTGCCCGCGACGCGTACCGTGCCGCCGCTGGGTTTGGCGCGCCCGGCCAGGGTGAGCAGCAGCATGCTGCGGCCACTGCTCGCGGGCCCCGCGACGGCGAGGAGTTCGCCAGGCGCGAGGTCGAGGTCGACGTCGCGGAACACCCAGCCACGTTTCGTGCGCAGGCTCAGCTGCCGCGCGCTGACCACCGGTTCGGCTGCCACCGGCAGGTCCTCGCGTGTTGTCGCCGCCGTCATCGGTTGACCCCGTCCCCAAGCCGCTCACCCTGAGCAATTGACACTGCGTGCCGGACCGTAGCCCGAACGCGGGCGCCGTTCTCAACGAATAGTATTCCCTATCCGATAGGGATCGCTATCATCAGGGTGACGAAGGCAACGAGTCGAGGTGATGATCATGCCGAAGTCGCCGACCCGGCGCCGTCCGCGCACGGTCGCGGCCCTACTGGACGGCGCGCTGCACGCGTTCGCCGAGCGCGGCTTCGACGGCGCGTCCATCGGCTACATCTGCGAGCGCTCGGGTCTGACCACCGGCGCGTTCTACTCGAACTTCGCCAGCAAGCAGGAGTTGTTCTTCGCTTTGCTGGAGGCGCGGGCCACCAGCGTGCTCGCGCACTTCGAGGAGTTGACCGACCGGGTCGAGAGCCAACCCGGGTTACTGGACGACCTGCTGCGCGACGCCGTCGAACCGGAGCAGGACACGGCGGTCTGGACGCTGGTCAGCCTGGAATTCCGGTTGTTCGCCATGCGGCACCCTGACGCGGCCCAGGAGCTGCTCGACCACGAACTCCGGCTGCGCGCGCACATCGCCGAACTGCTCGGGCGCGCCCTGCGCGCGGCAGGGCGCCGACCGGCGATCGAGGCGGATGAGCTGGCCCGCCTGGTGATCGCGGTCTACGCGGGCCTGTCGCTGCGGCACGGCAGCCGACCCGACGCCACCGCACCGGATCGGCTCGCCGCGCGGGTCCTGCCGAAACTGCTCAACGCACTGTCCGAACAGGACTGAGTTCGACCGCGACGCGGTTCGCGGCGGGTTCCCCCGGCTGGGCCGACTAGATCAGCGAGAGCTGTCCCGTCTTCTTCTCGAACGCGAGCAGGGCGCGCTTGCGTTCGATGCCGCCGCCGTAGCCGGTCAGGTCGCCGGTGGAGCCGACGACCCGGTGACACGGCACGATGATGCCGATCGGGTTGCGGCCGTTGGCGAGGCCGACGGCGCGGGACGCGCTGGGTTTGCCGATCCGGTCGGCGAGCTGGCCGTAGGAAACCGTTTCGCCGTACGGGATCCGGCACAGCGCGGCCCATACCGTGCGCTGGAAGTCGGTGCCCGCCATGGCCATCGGCAGGTCGAACTCGGTCCGCTCCCCCGCGAAGTACTCGTCGAGCTGCGCGCGGACCGCATCGAAGGGTTCCTCGTCGATGGCGACGCGCTCGCCGAAGGTCTCCTCGGCGGGGCGGTGCCGCTGTTCGTCCATGTACAGCCCGGCCAGCACGCCGTCGTCGGCGACCAGGGTCAGCTGGCCCATCGGACTCTCGATCACGCAGTGCGTGCGGTTCATGCCGCTCCTCGTTCTGCCGGCAGGCGGTTGATCGGGTGGTCGCTGGTCGCCCACAGGTACTGGGTGGCGTACGCGCGCCACGGTCGCCAGGCGCAGGAATGCGTGGTCAGCGCGGCCGGGGTGGTGGGCAGGCCGAGTTCGGCCGCTGCGTTGCGGATGCCGAGATCGGTCGGGGCGAACGCGTCCGGGTCGCCGAGCGCGCGCATCGCGATCGTTTCGACCGTCCACGGGCCGAACCCGGGCAGTTCGGCGAGCCGGGCGCGGACCTGCGGCCAGTCGCTACCGACGCCGAGGTCGAGTTCGCCGTTCGCGAGCGCGGCGATCAGCGAGGTCAGCGTGGTGCGCCGGGCCTTGGGGAAGGCGAGCGTCTCGGGGTCGATGTCGGCCAGCGCGGCCGGGCTGGGGAACAGGTGGGTGAGGCCACCGGCCGGGTCCTCGATCGGGGTGCCGTGCGCGAGGACCAGGCGGTGCGCGTGGGTGCGGGCGGCGGCGGTGGAGACCTGTTGGCCGAGCACGGCGCGCACCGCGAACTCGTCCGGATCGACGGTGCGCGGCACCCGCCTGCCGGGTGCCTTGTTCACCAGCGGCGCCAGTTTCTCGTCGGTGCGCAGGAGATCGTCGACGGCGACCGGGTCGGCGTCCAGGTCGAGCAGGCGACGGCAGCGGCTGATCGCGATGGTCAGGTCGCGCAGGTCGGTGAGCACCAGGTGGCAGGCGATGTGGTCGGGCAACGGGCTCAGCGCGACGATGCCGTGCCCGTGCGGCAGGGTGAGCGTGCGCCGGTACGCGCCGTCGCGCCATTCCTCGACGCCAGGGACCGCGGTCGCGGCGAGGTGACCGAACAGGTTGTCCGGGCACAGCGGCGCGCGGAACGGCAGCCGCAGCGAGAGTCCGACGTTGCCGGTCACGGGCCGGTGGGGGTGGGCACCCGGCAGGGGGTCGGCGATGACACTGCCGCGCTTCGCGCGCTGGCGCAGTTCGGTCGGGTTGAGCGCGAACACCTCGCGCACCGTGTCGTTGAAGGTGCGGATGCTCTCGAACCCGGCGGCCAGCGCGACTTCGCCCATCGGCAGCGCGCTGGTCTCGATCAGCACCCGCGCGGTCTGCGCACGTTGCGCCCTGGCCAGCGCGAGCGGGCCGGCGCCGAGTTCGGCGATCAGGTGTCGTTCGACCTGTCGAACGCTGTAACCGAGGTGCCGCGCCAATCCGGGCACGCCTTCCCGGTCGACGATGCCATCGCCGATCAGCCGCATGGCGCGGGCGACCAGGTCGGCGCGTTCGTTCCACAGTGGAGAGCCGGGACTGGCGTCGGGGCGACAGCGTTTGCACGCGCGGTAACCGGCCTGCTGCGCGGCGGCGGCACTCGGGTAGAACACCATGTGGCGCTCCTTGGGCGGCACCACAGGGCAACTCGGCCGACAGTAGATGCCGGTCGTGGTCACCGCCGTGTAGAACCACCCGTCGAAGCGGGCATCTTTGGCCTGTACGGCGCGGACGCACCGGTCGAAGTCCTCATGCACCTCTCCAGCATGCCCGTTCTGGCAGTCCCGCACTGGCGAAAAAACGACATCACCCTGCCGAGGGGCGATCCGGCGGAAATGCGCTGGCCGGACAGCGGAATCTTGGGCAGCATGGCCGGCATGTCCAGCACAGTCCACACCTTCGGCCTTGTCCTCGTCGAGCACGAGTTCCAGATCCCACTCGATCACGCCCAGCCCGACGGCGACCGGATCACCGTGTTCGCCAGGGAGGTCGCGGATCCGGACGGCCGGGATCGACCGTTCCTGGTATTCCTGGCCGGTGGTCCCGGATTCGAATCGCCGCGCCCCACCCGCAACCCGACCTCGCCGTCCTGGCTGAACCGGGCACTGCGCGACTACCGGGTGCTGTTCCTCGACCAGCGCGGCACCGGCCGCTCCACCCCGGTCGGCACGTTGCCCGGCCGGACCCCGCAGCAGCAGGCCGACCACCTCAGCCACTTCCGTGCCGACTCGATCGTGGCCGATCTGGAGTGGATCCGGCGCGAACTCGACGTCGACAGGTGGGCGGTGCTCGGCCAGTCCTTCGGCGGATTCTGTGCGCTGCACTACCTTTCCGTCGCGCCGCAGAGCCTCAGTGCCGCGTTCATGACCGGTGGCCTGCCACCGATCGGCCTGCACCCGGACGAGATCTACCGCGCCACCTACACGCGGATGCTGGAACGCAACCGACGCTACTACCAGCGCTACCCCGCCGACCGGGACCGGATGCGCGCCGCGTGCGAACGCCTCGAGCAGGAGAAGATCATCCTGCCGGACGGCGACCGGCTGACCGCGCGCAGGCTGCGCCTGGCAGGCAACGTGCTCGGCTCGACCGACGGCATGGAGCACCTGCACTACCTGCTCGAACTGCCGCTGGACTCCCCCGCGTTCGGCGCGGGCGTACTGCACAACATCATGTCCTTCCCGCGCAACCCGATCTACTGGATCCTGCACGAATCCAGCTATTCGGACGGTTTCGCCACCAACTGGTCGGCGCAGCGGGTCATGCCGGAGGAGTACGCGAGCGATCCGACGCTGTTCACCGGCGAGCACGTGTTTTCCTGGATGGGCGAGGACTTCGGCGCGCTCACCCCGTTGCGCGAGGCAGCCGAACTGCTTGCCGCGCGCGAATGGCCGACGCTCTACGACGCGGACGTGTTGCGGCGCAACGAGGTCCCGGCCGCCGCGTCGGTGTACTACGACGACCTGTACGTGGAGAGCACGTTCTCCATGCAGACCGCGGCAACCGTACGCGGCCTGCGGCCGTGGATCACCAACGAGTACGAGCACGGCGGCCTGCGGATGTCCGGCGAACGCGTGCTGGACCGGTTGTTCGACCTGGCCGCGAACCGCGTCTACTGAGTGTCGGGCAGGGGGCGCCGTCCGGCAAAGCCGAGTTCCACCCGGTGGTACCAGCCGAGTTCGGCGTCGCCCTCCAGCCAGCACAGCAGCACGTCCGCCCCGTCCAGCTCGGCGGGGAAATCGACGAGCAGCGGGGCGAAGCCCTTCAGCTCGGCGCCGGTCTGCTGCACGGTGGTCATCAGATCGTCGAGTCTGGCCTGCGCGCCTTTGAGTTCGGGCAGCCCGCCGAGTCTGCTCGGCGGACCGCCGATGGTCAGTGAGGCGGCGAGTTCGGCGGCGTCCGCACGCACCGCGACCAATTCATCCAGCACCGGGTGCAGCCTGCTCAGCTCCTTGCGAGCTTCGGCCACCGTGAACAAACCCATGCGGCAAGCCTGCCAGACCGGAAATCGTGGTGCGCACGGTGCCGTTGTTTCGTTCGGCTGGCTAAGCTTCTGTCCTGTGACAGATACCAAGCAGCGCCCCATCCGGATCGGTGTGCAGATCGCGCAACAGCACGGCGACTACAAGAACATCCGGCGCGCCGCCGCCGAAGCCGAGGACATCGGCGTGGACATCATCTTCAACTGGGACCACTTCTTCCCGCTCTCCGGCGAGACCTACGGCAAGCACTTCGAATGCTGGACGATGCTCGGCGCCTGGGCCGAGCAGACCTCGCGGGTGCAGTTGGGCGCGCTGGTGACCTGTAACAGCTACCGCAATCCGGAACTGCTCGCGGACATGGCCCGCACCGTCGATCACATCAGCGACGGCAGGCTGATCCTGGGCATCGGTTCGGGCTGGAAGGAACTGGACTACACCGAGTACGGCTACGAGTTCGGCACGCCGGGCAGCAGGCTGGACGACCTGGCCGAGGCGATGCCCAGGATCGAGGCGCGGTTCGCCAAGCTGAATCCGCCGCCGACCCGCAAGATCCCGGTGCTGATCGGCGGCGGTGGCGAGAAGAAGACGCTGCGCCTGGTGGCCAAGCACGCGGACATGTGGCACTCCTTCGCCAGGGGCGCGGACTTCGACCGCAAGAAGCAGGTGCTGGCAGCGCACTGCGCCGACGTGGGTCGCGACCCTGGCGAGATCGAGCTGTCCGTCGGCGCGGGCGGCGACCCCGAGGTGAACGGGCCCGCACTGCTGGCGCAGGGCATCACCACGTTCACCATCGGCGTCCGGGGCCCCGACTTCGACCTCTCCACCGCGCGCGCCTGGGTCGATTGGCGCAACAAGTCCACATTCGACTGAAACACGGCCTAGGCTCCGATCATGGCGAATGCGAATTCTCGTCCCGTCCGGATCGGTGTGCAGCTCGGTCAACAGCACGTCGACTACTCGGCCATCCGTCGCGCCGCGGCGGAGGCCGAGGACATCGGCGTGGACATCATCTTCAACTGGGACCACTTCTTCCCGCTGTCCGGCGCCTCGGACGGCAAGCACCTCGAATGCTGGACGATGCTCGCCGCGCTCGCGACCGACACCACGCGCGTGCGGCTGGGTCCGCTGGTGACGTCGATCAGCTTCCGCAACCCGGACCTGGTCGCGGACATGGCCCGCACGGTCGACCACATCAGCGGCGGCAGGCTGATCCTGGGCATTGGCGCCGGCGCGATCGAAGCGGATTTCACCGGGTACGGCTACGAATTCGGCACGCCAGGAAGCAGGCTGGACACACTGACCGCGGCGCTGCCCAGGATCGAGCAGCGCTTCGCCAGGCTTAATCCGGCGCCGAAGCACCCGATCCCGGTGCTGATCGGTTGTGGCGGCGAGAAGCGCACGCTGCGGCTGGTGGCGCGGCACGCGACCATGTGGCACTGGTTCTCCTCCGGTGCGGAGTTCGCCCGCAAGAAGCAGGTGCTGGCACAGCACTGCGCGGAGATCGGCCGCGACGTCGACGAGATCGAGCTGTCCGCCGGTGTGGGTGGCGATCCCGAGGAGGTCGGGCCGGAGTTGCTTGAGCAGGGCGTCACCACGTTCACGGTGGAAACGCGCGGACCCGGCTTCGACCTGTCCGTCGTGCGCGCCTGGGTCGACTGGCGGGACAAACTGGGCAAGTGACGCACCTTGCTGGCGAGGTCGGTGCGCACCGAGGATCATCGACGGTGTGCGGGATGATCGAGCTGCCGAAGCAGCCGAGCTGGACGCGGCGCGCGCCTGGGTGCTGGCGCAGGTCGAGAAGCTCGGCCAGTACGGCGGCCCTGGTCTGCGGCCGACCTCGCTGAACAGCCAGCAGCGGCTCTGCGAACCACCGACCGAGCTGGCGAACAAGCTGGACGCGCGGGCGGCGGCCGGGTTCAGCCCCGAAGGGCTGGACTATCCGCGCAGGTCACCGGCGATGCGCGGGGGTGTGTTCGCCGGTCTGATGGTGTTGCTCGGCGGGCTGCTGGTGTTGGTCGACGGCATCGATCTGGTGGTCGGCGGCGGCCTGATCTCGTTGATCCTGACCATCGCCGGGCTGGTCGCGCTGGTCGGCGGGATCGGTGCGGCGATCCCGATCTCGCTCTACGCCAACCGCGACCCGCTGCGCCTGACGCACGAGGAGCGGCACGCGCTGCACCAGACCAAACGCTGGCAGAGCAGGCAGAACTGGATCGGGCCGCTGTCCGGGTCGATCGAGCGCAGGCTGGTGATCGTCGCACGGGACGTGGTCGAACGGATCGTGTCCAGCCCGGCGTGGACCTCCGGGCAGCTCGCCGAACACCGCACCCGGTTGAACCTGGGCGCCGAACTGGACCAGATCGACGAGCAGGCGATCGGCCTCGCGATCCTGCGCGCGCAGATCGCGGCGGGCGTGCAGGTGGCCGGTGATCAGCGCGCGGTCGCGATAGAGCAGGGCTGGCACCGGCTCGTCGACCGGGTGGCGGGCCTCGCCGTGTACGCGGACCGGCTGATCGGCGTGCAGCAGCGGCTGGCCAGGCAGGCCGCCGAGTACGAGGCGACCTACG
>DASXOJ010000249.1:0-46246 GCA_036494465.1 Pseudonocardiaceae bacterium | reverse complement strand
TAATGACGCGAAACCGGCTGCCGCGCCCGTGAAAACACCTGATTCCGCGCGCGCATCACCTGGTTTTGGCGAGGTCTCCACGGGTGAGCAGTGCGCGCAGCGCGATGCCGTGCCCGGCCAGGGCTTCGGTGCCGCCTTCCTGGCGGTCGATGACGCAGAGCGCGTGGTCGATCCGCGCGCCGAGGTCGCGCAGTTGGCCGGTGGAGATCGCGATCTGCCCGCCGGAGGTCACCACGTCCTGGATCACCAGCACCTGCCTGCCCGGGATGGCGGCGCCTTCGGCGAGCCGGGCGGTGCCGTAGGTCTTGGCGGTCTTGCGGACGAACGCGCACGGCAGCCCGGTGTGCCGACCGAGCGCGGTGACCACGGCGATGCCGCCCATTTCCAGTCCGGCAAGGACTTCGGTGCCCGCCGGGACCATCGCGGCCATCGCGGCCGCGAGCTGATCGAGCAGCGCCGGGTCGGCTTCGAACTGGTACTTGTCGAAGTACTCGGTGGCAACGCGGCCGGAACGCAGCGTGAAGGTGCCGGTGAGTCGGCAGCGGTCGCGGACGGTGGCGGCGAGATCGAGGGTGGTCACAGGGCATCAGCATGGCACGGGCGACGCTCCACTTTCGACTGTGGCGCAGATCATGCCGCCGCAGTCGCGGGTGCGCGCTGTCGTGGCCGCACGCACCTGCGGCCTCGATCGTGGCAATCCCCTGCGGCACAGGAAGATTCGCGTTTTCCCGACCGGCGGCGCCCGGGTTCGGCCGGTAGCTTGGCCGCACCTTTTCCGCTTCCCCTTGTTGGAGGATCCCATGCAGCTCTCTGCCCGCAACCAGCTCACCGGCACGGTCTCGACGATCGACGACGGCGCGGTCATGACGATCGTCAAGGTGGATCTCGGCAGCGGTCAGTCGGTGACCGCGTCGGTGACCAAGGAGGCCGTGGCCGACCTGGGTCTGTCGGTCGGCTCGCCGGTGACCGCGATCATCAAGTCCACCGAGGTCATGCTCGGCGTCGAGTGACCGTTTGACGCCGTTGACCGTCCAGTCGGCGCAACGTACAGTCTCGCTGAACGCGAGGAGGCCGGCATGGACGGTTCGGTGGAGCTACGCGGTATCGGCAAGAACTTCGGCGGGACGCCCGCGCTGCGGGACGTGTCACTGCGCATCGAACCTGGTCAGGTCCACGCGGTGCTCGGCGAGAACGGCGCGGGCAAGTCGACGCTGATCAAGGTGCTGACCGGTGTCATCCAGCCGGACGCCGGCGAGATCGTGCTCGACGGTCTGCCGGTCCGGTTGCCGTCGCCGCGCGCGGCGCGGGAAGCCGGGATCACCTCTGTTCCACAGGACGTCGTGCTGGTGCCCCGGCTGTCCATCGGGCGCAACGTGCTGCTCGGCGGCGAGGGCGCGCTGGTCAGGAAGGCGGCTTTGGCCGCGACCGAGCGACAGCTGGTCGATGCGGCACTGGCGCAGGTCGGCGCGGATTTCCAGGCGAGCACGCCGACGGCCGACCTGAGCGTGCCGCAGTTGCGGCTGGCGCAGTTGGCGCGGGCGTTGATCGGCACCGGCCGGGTCGTCGTGCTGGACGAGCCGACCGCCGCGTTGTCCTCCGCCGATGCCGATCACCTGCTGGCCAGGTTGGCGGCGCTGCGCGCGGACGGCAAGGCGATCGTCTACGTGTCGCACCGGCTCAGCGAGGTGACCCGGCTGGCCGACGTGGTCACGGTGCTGCGCAACGGTGCGGTGGTGGGCCGGTTCAGCAGGCCCGGCCTGGACCGGGCGACGATCGTGTCGGTGATGACCAAACGCACCGAGGCGTCCCTGCTCGCAGACACGTCGACGACCGCGCCGCCCGCTGGTGACGTGGTGTTGCAGGTCGACGGGCTCGGTGTGGCGGGGCGGTTCACGGACGTCTCGTTCACCGTTGCCGGGCACCGGATTCTGGGCATCGCCGGCGTGCAGGGCTCCGGTCAGGGGCAGTTGCTCGCGGCGATCGCCGGGCAGACCGGTTACGAGACGGGTTCGGTCCGGGTGCGCGGCAAACCGGTCGGGCGGGGCTCGGTGGCGCGGGCGTACCGGGCCGGGGTGGCCTTGACGCCTGCTGATCGGCGCGGCGCCGGAGTGGTCGGGCGGATGTCGATTCAGCGCAATCTCGCGTTGCCGGCTCGATCGGATCGCCGCACGCGCAGGTTCGGTTTTCGCTGGTCACGCCAGGAAGCGCGGGTCGCGGACGGGTACGTGGGCGAGTTCGGCGTGCGCTGCCGCGACGTGCACCAGGCGGCGGACACCCTCAGCGGCGGCAACCAGCAGAAGGTCTCGCTGGCCAGAGCGCTCGCCGCCGACCCGGCCGTGCTGCTGATCGACGAGCCGACTCAGGGCGTCGACATCGGCGCGAAGGCGGAGATCCGCGCGTTGCTGCGCCGGGCCGCCGGGCAGGACCGGTGTGTGGTGATCGCGGCGTCGGAGTTCGAGGACCTGATCGGGCTGGCGGATCAGATCCTGGTGCTGCGCGCGGGCCGGATCGTGGCCACTTTGGACGGCCATCGGACCTCCTACCAGGAGATCCTGCAGCACGCCCTGCCGTGAGCCGGATCAGCTCGCGAACGGGGCGTGCACCATCCAGATGCCGACGGCGGGCTCGTCGCCCGCGTTGAACAGGCGGTGCGGGGTGGCCGAGTCGTAGTAGATGGAGTCGCCGGGGCCGATCTCGCTGGTGTCGAAGCCGACCGTGACGCCGAGGCGGCCGCTGAGCAGATAGCCGAACTCGTGGCCGCTGTGCGTCTGGCGCAGACCGTCCGGGCAGGACGCGCCGCCGACGTCGTAGGTGATCTTGAGGAAGTCGACGCCGGGCACGTCGCACGGGGTCAACCGCTCCCAGGTGATGCCGCCTTCCAGGCGCAGCGTGCCCCTGGTCTCGCCGAGTTGGATCATCGGCGCGCTGATCAGCTTGCGCGCCATGGCAAAGGGCGCCGGGATCGGCGCGCCTGGTCCGTGCGCCTGTTCGACGACGACTTCGGGTTTGTCGTTGTCGAACAGCTCGTCGACGGTCAGGTTGAGGTGTTGCACGAGCGCGTAGAGCGTGGCCACGGACGGTCGGGCCTTGCCGGTTTCGATCTGGCTGACCAGGCTCGGCGACACGCCTGCCTTGCGGGCGAGTTCGCGCACGCTGATGCCGACCTCGGTCCTGCCTTCACGTAGCCGCGCGCCGATGTCACCGAGGGCGTCCACCCGTTCCACGCGTGTCTCCCCTGTTCGCCGAAAATCATGTTCCGGACTGTTGACTTTCATCGTACACAGCCGCATCGTGTTCAGTCATGATGAACAGTGAACGCCGCAAATCCCGGTCAGGCGTTCAGCAAGGATTAACTACTGCCGGGCGGTGGTTCCGGGGCGGCCGCACCGAGCTACAGATCTTCGTCGCGCTGGTGCTGCTCGCCGGCTACTTCGTCCTGCGCCAGGGCTCGATGTTCGCGGACCTGACCAACCTCGACGACATGTCCCGGGTCGGCAGCATCCTGCTGGTCGTCTCGACCGGACAGATGTTCGCGTTGGTGGTCGGCGGTTTCGACCTGTCGGTCGCGGCCAACATGGGTTTCGCCAGCACGATCTCGGCGCTGCTCATGCAGGGCGGCGCCGCGCCGATCGTGTCCATTCTGGCCGGCGTCGGCTCGGGTGCGCTGATCGGCGCCATCAACGGAATTCTCGTCGTCTACCTCAAGATCAGCCCGTTCGTGGCCACCCTCGGCATGCTGACCTTCCTCACCGGATGCGCCAACCTGCTCGCGCACGGCCAGTCCGTGTCCGGCCTGGATCCGAAGTTCGTCGCCGGTCTGGGCACCGGACGGTGGGGTTTCCTGCCTGCCGGACTGGGCGTCGCGATCATCGTGCTGATCGTGGCGTGGCTGATCACCGCGCGATCCCGGTTCGGGTTGTACCTGTTCGCGGTCGGCGGGAGTACCGAGGCCAGCAAGCTCGCCGGCGTCCGGGTCGCCTCGGTGCAGGCCACCGCCTACTGCCTGTGCGGGGCGCTGTCCGCGTTGGCCGGGCTGATGCTCTCCGCGCGGGTCGGCATCGGGCAGGCCGCGCTCGGCACCGACTACGACCTGCTGTCCATCGCGGCCGCCGTGATCGGCGGGGTCGCGATCGGTGGCGGCGCCGGTCGGCTTTCCGGCGTGGTACTGGGGGTTTGTTTGTTCACCGTGCTCACGACCGGCCTGGACATCGGCGCGGTCAACGAGTTCACCCAGCAGATGATCACTGGGGGCGTGCTGGTGCTGGCCGTGCTGCTGGCCCAGTTCCAGTCCAAGCGCGGCATCCGGCTCAACCGGACGACCAGCGCGGAAACCACCACCGTCGCGGCGAACCCCGGAGAATCCACATGAACAGAACCAGATCAACGGCCCTGCTGCTCGCCGTGCTCGCGATTGCCGCCGGCTGCTCGGCAACGCCGAAACCGCAGACGACCGCCTCGTCGACGTCGAACACCTGCGATTCGAGCCCGACCGAACAACAGGTCCTCGCCTTCAAGGCGCCGAAAGCCAAGAAGCCCTACCAGATCAGCCTGATGGAGGTCACCCTCGCCGGTTACTACTACCAGGCCAACGTCTACGGCGCCGAGCAGGCAGCGAGGGACGCGGGCGTCACGCTGACCACCACCGCCGCGCAGGGCTACGCGAGCCCGGCGCTCCAGGTGTCGCAGGTGGACAGTGTGCTGGCGCGCAAGCCGGACGCGATCGTGCTGTTCCCCAGCGATGTCAACGGATCAGTGCCGGTGGTGACCAAGGCCAAAGCGGCGGGCATTCCGGTGGTGGTGATGAGCACCGAGCTGGCGTCGAAGCAGACCGCCGCCTCGGTGATCCAGGACGACTACGCGCTGGGCAAGGTCGGCGCCGACCAGTTGGCGCGCGCGGTGCGGCAGGGCGGTCCTGGCATCGTGATCGCCGGTCCCGGCAACGCGACCTGGTCGCTGCGGCGCGCCGCCGGTTTCGAGGATGAGCTGAAAGCCAAGTACCCGAACCTGAAGGTGGTCGCCGCGCCGACCCAGCCGGTCGATCCCGCACAGGGCCTGCAGGACTTCACCACCGCCGCGCAGGCGCATCCGGACGTCAAATGGGTGTACTCGGTGTACTACTACCAGCTGCTGCCCGAGTCGATTCCGGCCAGGTACAAGGGAATTCCGTTCGTCACCACCGGCTACGAGCCGACCGCGATCAAGTCGTTGCAGGACGGCAGCCTGACCACCACGACCTCGGTGCAGAACATCAAGGTCGGCTACCTGGCCGTGGCGCGCGCGGTGAGCGTGCTCAACGGCGACAAGGTGCCCACCACGACCTGCCTGCCCGCGCCGACGCTCGGCAAGTCCGACATCGGCTCGCCGACCGCGAACGCGGATCTCTACCCGGCCGGATTCACCGTGCCGAGCAACCAGTAACGAGGGGAAACCGTGAGCGCAACCGGCACAACCGGAGTCATGGGCGTCGACTGGGAACAGCGGGTGGATTTCGACCGCCTGCGCACGGACCGGCTGGCCCGCCTGCTGGCCCAGCTGGAGCGGTCGGAACTGGGCGCGGTGCTGGCGTTCGACTTCGCCAACATCCGCTACATGACCGCGACGCACATCGGCACCTGGGCGATGGACAAGCTGATCCGGTTCAGCCTGCTGACCCGCACCGGGCAACCCATCTCCTGGGACTTCGGTTCCGCGGCTCGCCACCACCAGCTGCACAACCCGTGGCTGATGGACGGCGAGCCGCGCGCCAGGGCCGGTATTTCCACCCTGCGCGGCGCGTTTCATCCGGACGCGGGGATCGCGCGGGAGGTCGCTGCCAAGATCAAGCGTGAACTGGACGCGCACGGTCTTGCCGGTGAACCGCTCGGGGTCGACGTGGTCGAGCCGCCGGTGCTGTTCGCGTTGCAGGAAGCCGGTATTCGCGTCGTGGACGGGCAGCAGGTGTTCATGGAGGCCCGGCGGCTCAAGACCGCCGAGGAGATCACACTGCTCACGCACGCCGCCGCAATGGTCGACGCGGCCTACGACGATCTCTACGAGTTCCTGCGGCCGGGCGTGCGCGAGAACGAAACCGTCGGCCTGGTCGCGAAGAAGCTCTACGACCTCGGCTCGGAGTACGTGGAGGGCGTGAACGCGATCTCGGGCGAGCGCTGTTCGCCGCATCCGCACGTCTACTCGGACCGGTTGATCAGGCCGGGCGATCCCGCGTTCTTCGACATCCTGCACAGTTTCAACGGCTACCGCACCTGCTACTACCGCACGTTCGCGGTCGGTTCGGCCTCCCGCGCCCAGCGCGACGCCTACCTGCGCGCCCGCGAGTACATGGACCTGGCGATCGCGGCGGTCAAACCGGGGGTGACCACCGAGGACATCGTGCGGTTGTGGCCGACCGCGCGAGAATTCGGTTTCGATGACGAGGAATCCGCGTTCGGGCTCCAGTACGGGCACGGCATCGGACTGTCCATCTGGGAGAAACCGATCTTCTCCCGGCTCGTCTCGCTCGACCACCCCGAGGTGATCGAGGAGGGCATGGTGTTCGCGCTGGAAACCTACTGGCCATCGGCCGACGGGGTGGGCGCGGCGCGGATCGAGGAGGAACTGGTGGTGACCGCGGACGGCGCTGAGCTGATCACCAAGTTCCCCGCCGAGCAGCTGCTGGTCGCCGGTGGCCGCCGATATGTCACTGTGGACGGTCCGCTGAACCTGCTGCGCGAATCGCAGTCGCACCTGAACACCGAGGCTGGGCGCGGCTGACACCGGGCGAGCCCTCCCGGATCGGGAGGGCTCGTCGGCGCGTCAGAGGGCCGGGTAGTCGGTGTAGCCGTGGTAGTTGCCGCCGTAGTACGTCTTCGGGTCGGGCTGGTTCAACGGCAGGTGTTCGCGCAGCCGCTTCGGCAGGTCCGGGTTGGCCAGGAACGCCTGGGCGAAGGTGATCACGTCGGCGGTGCCGTCCTCGATCAGGCTCAGTTCCTCCCGGTTGGTGAACGAACCGGGAGTGGACGGGTTGAGGATCAGCGCGCCGTCGAACTCCTTGCGGATCCGCACGGTGATGTCGCGGTACGGGCCCTCGAAGATGTGCAGGTAGGCCAGGCCGACCGGGCGCAGGCCGTCGACCAGCGCGGCATAGGTCTCGTGCGGGTCGGCCTCGTGGATGTCGTTGTTCGGCACACCGGGCGAGATGCGCATGCCGAGCCGGTCCGCGCCGATCCGGGCCGCGACCGCGGCGGCCACCTCGACCGCGAACCGGATCCGGTTCTGCGCAGAGCCGCCCCAGTCGTCGGTGCGCTGGTTGGCGTTGGTGGACAGGAACTGGTGGATCAGGTAACCGTTGGCGCCGTGCAGTTCCACGCCGTCGAAGCCCGCTTCGATGGCGTTCGCGGCGGCTTGCGCGTAGCCCGCGATGGTCGACGCGATGCCCTCCTCGGTGAGCGCGACCGGTACTGGCGTGTCGCCCATGCCGTCGCCGATGAACACCTGGACGTCGGCGCGGATCGCGGAGGGTCCGACGTGCCGAACGCCCTCGGGGAGCATGCTGACGTGGCCGACCCGCCCGCTGTGCATGAGCTGGCAGAAGATCCGGCCGCCCGCGTCGTGCACCGCGCCGGTGACCAGTTGCCAGCCTGCGATCTGCTCGTCGCTGTGCATGCCGGGCGTGTCGATGTAGCCCTGGCCGACGACGGAGGGCTGGGTGCCCTCGGTGATGATCAGCGCCGCGCTCGCACGTTGCGCGTAGTACTCGGCCATCAGGTCGTTGGGGAGCTGGCCCGGGGCGCGGTTGCGGGTCATCGGGGACATGGCGATGCGGTGCGGCAGAGTGAGCGCGCCGATGGTGACGGGCTCGAACGGCGTGGACATGACGGCTTCTCCTCGACTGTGGGTATGTTCAGTCAACATAACGCTATGTTCAGTATTATCAAACATCACGCTAGATTTTCCCTGGTGGCCCCACTACACAAAGCCCAATTCGGCTGCTATGTTCATCTAACGTAAACATGTGGCCGAGCTGACTGAACACTGCGGGAGTGCCCATGCCCGATCCCCGTCTTCACGTCGACCTGCGTGGACGCACCGTGCTCGTGACCGGAGCGAGCGCGGGCATAGGAGTCGCCGCGGCAGAGACTTTCGCCGCGTGCGGCGCCGATGTGGTCGCCATCGGCCGGGACAAGACCCGCCTGGACGCGGTCGCCGAGGGCATCGCGGCGGCGGGCGGCACCATCTCCCCCGCCGCCATCGACCTGACCGGCGACGACGGTCCGCGACGCGCCGTCGAACACGCCCTTGACGCGTTCGGCAGGCTCGACATCATCGTGCACAACGCGGGCACGTTCGCGTTCGAGGTCTTCGCGCAGACCTCGCTGGCAAGCCTGGATTCGCAGTGGCTCTCCAACGTGCGCGCACCGTTCGCGTTGATGCAGGCCGCGTTGCCGCACCTGAAGCCCGGTTCGGCGGTGGTGTTCGTCGGCTCGAACGTGACCGCCGTCGGTTTCCCGCAGACCGCCGCCTACTCGGCGACCAAGGGCGGCGTCGAAGCGATGGCGCGGGCGTTGTCGATCGAACTGGCGCCGCGCGGGATCAGGGTGAACATCGTCTCGCCAGGGATGACCAGGACCAGGATGACCGCGCGGTTCGAGGACCCGGTGCTGGAACGCGAAGCCCTGGACGCCACCCCGACCGGCACGCTCGGCGAACCGCAGGACATCGCCAATGCCGTGGTGTTCATGTCCTCCGACCTCTCGCGCTACGTGCTCGGCACGACGCTGGTCGTGGACGGCGGATTCGTCGCATGCTGACCGCCGACGTGCGCCGCGCCGGCGATCTCGTGTTCGTGGCAGGCCAGATCGCGCCGGAAGCAACCGGCATCGCCGACCAGACCGCCGCCGTGCTGACCCGGATCGCCGAACTGCTCGGCACCGTCGGCGCGAGCCTGCGCGACGTGGTGGATGTGTTCGCGTTCGTCAAAGACCCGCGCTGGGCAACCACCGTGCTCGACGCGGCCCGCCCGTTCTTCCCCGTCGATCCACCCGCCTGGACACTCGCCGGATTCACCGGATCGCCCGCCTCCCCGGACGCGCTGGTGCTGATCCGGGTCGTCGCGCACGTGGGCGTGGAACCGAAGGTGTGCATCATCCCGCCCGGTCAGACGTGGCGGGCGCGGTATCCGATGTCGGCGGCGGTGGTGAAGGGCCCGCTGGTGTTCGTCGGCGGGCAGCTCGCGGTCGACGCCGAGGGCGTCGCCGAGCCACCGTTCGACCATGTCGCCCAGGCGCGGCAGTGCTATGCGGGCATGCTGGACTGCCTGCGCGCGGCGGGCGCGGACTTCGGCGACGTCATCGACTTCACCTCGTTCCACGAGGACATCCGGGGCGCACTGCCCACAATGGACGATGTCTACGTCCCGGAGATCATGGCGGGCGTGGACACCGACCTCGCCGCGACCACCAGTCATCTCGGGTCGACCGGCCTGATCACCAGGGGCGCGCTCGGCACGTTCCACGCGCTCGCGGACCGATCCGGTGGCGGGCGGGCCGGCTGCACGCCGGACAGCATCTGGTGGAAGGGCGTGCTGCCGATCGCGGGCGCCGCGCGCAAACGCGATGGCACGCTGATCACCGTCGCGGGCCAGGTCGCGTGCAACCCGGACGCCAGCATCCACGCACCCGGCGACCCCGAGAAGCAGGCCGTCTACATCTTCGAGAGCATGCGCGAGGCGCTAGCCGGCGTCGGCGCGGACCTGTCCGACGTCGTCGAGGTCAGCTCGTTCCACAAGGACCCGCGCGCCCTACCCGGCGTGCTGGCCGTGGCAGGCGACTACTTCGGCGCCAACCAACCGGTCTGGACGGCGGCGGCCGTGCCCGGCCTGTGGATGGAGGGCTACCTGCACGAGATCGCCGCGACGGCGGTGATCAGCTGAACAACTCCGGATGGTTCGCCAGCTCCACCCGGGTGCGCCGGATGTGCAGCTCCAGCACGCGCTCGGCGGAGGGGTGGTCGCGGTCGCGCAGCGCCTGGATCAACAGCCGGTGTTCCGCGCCGATGATCCAGGCGCGCCGCTGCCAGGCGAGGCGGGTGAACGCGCGGCGGTAGTGCTGGGTGGTGTCCCAGAGCCGGTTGACGATCGCGGCCAGATCCTCGGCGTCGTGGTGCTGGTAGACCGCCCAGTGCAGTCGCCGGTCCAGCACCAGAAACTCCTCGACGTCGTCAGTCTGCTCGATCCGGTCCTGGATCGCGGCCATCGCTTCGATGTCCTCATCAGACAGACGTGGCGCGGATTCGGCCAGCAGCAACGGTTCCAGGCGCTCCCGGATCTGGTAGCTGAGCTCGCACTCGCGCATGTCCATCGAGGTCACCCAGGCGCCCGAATTGGCGCGCAGGGTGACCAGACCGCGCGATTCCAGGATGCGCAACGCCTCGCGGACGGGCAGCCTGCTGGTGTTGAGCTCCTCGGCGAGCTCGTCCTGGATGATCCGCGTGCCAGGGGCGAGTCGACCGGCCAGGATCCGCTCGCGTAGTTCGTCGGCGATCCGCTGGCTGGCCACGCCCGCCGGTTCGGCCACGCTGCCATCCTTCCTCAGTCGAACAGCTCCGGATGATGATCAAAGGCTTTGCCGTCGGGGTAGGACACTAACTCACACTGCATCCCCCAGGGCGACAGGAAGTACACCCAGCGCTGCCCCTCGCTGGCGTTCTTGCTGGCGGTCGGCGCGCCGAGCACACGCAGCCCGCGCCGATGGAGATCGGCAACCGCGGCATCGAGATCCTCGACGTAGAGGGCGATGTGGTGCCCGCCGATATCGCAGTTGCGCGGCAACTCACGCCGTTGGTCGGCCGCCTCGTACTGGAACACCTCGAAGATCGCGCGCCCGCCGAGCCGGTAGAAGTGCAGTTCACGCATGACCGCGCGATCCGGCACGCCGAGGTGCTCGCTCATCCAGCTGTCCTCGTGCCGGTAGGGCCCGAGCTTGTAGAGGTATGCGCAGCCCAGCACGTCGACGAAGAACTCGTGGGCCTGCGCGAGGTCCGGCACGGTGATGCCGAAGTGGTCCACGCCGGTCACCCCAGGGATGGGCATCACAACCTCCATTGGATCCATTAGCCCTTGCATTCTCACTCTCGACCTCGCATAGTCTACGACAGAAGCCTTCAAATGGATCCAATCAATGGACAAGGAGCCTCGATGCCCACCCACGAGGACCTGGTCGCCGGTGCGCCCTGGATCCAGCTGCGCGCCACGTCGCAGGACTGGGACGACGCCGACGGCGACGTGCTGCTGCGCCTGCTCGGCCGCGCGCAATGGATCCGATCGTTCGAGGAGTACGTGCTCGAACTGGCCGGTCAGGGCCTCGTGCACGGCCCCGCGCACTCCAGCATCGGCCAGGAGGGCGGCGCGGTCGGCTCCGCGCTCATCCTGCGCAGCGACGACTACGTCAACGGCTCGCACCGCGGCCACCACCAGTTCCTGGCCAAGGCGTTCGGCCACATCGCCAAGCCGAAATCCGGCGAACTCCCGGAGTTGGACGACGAGGTGCGCACCGTGCTGCGCCGCACCCTCGCCGAGATCTGCGGCCTCGCCGAGGGTTTCGGGCACGGTCGCGGCGGCTCCATGCACCTCAAGTGGCGCGAAGCCGGAGCGATGGGCACCAACGCGATCGTCGGCGGTGGCGTGCCGCAGGCCGCCGGGTTCGCCTGGAACCAGCGCAACACCGGCACTGACGCGGTCACCGTGACGTACTTCGGCGACGGCGCGGTGAACATCGGCTCGGTCCTGGAAACGTTGAATCTGGCCGCCGCCTGGCAGCTCCCACTGTGCTTCTTCATCGAGAACAACCAGTACGCGGTATCCACCCACGTCGGCGAGTCGACCGCCGAGCCTCGCCTGTCCGCGCGCGGCCTTGGCGTGAACATCCCGAGCTGGCGGGTGGACGGCATGGATCCATTGGCCGTGCACCTGGCGATGACCGAGGCCGTCGAGCACATGCGCGCGGGCAACGGTCCGACCATCATCGAGGCCGAGGTCTACCGCTACTTCCACCAGAACGGCCCCTACCCCGGCAGCGCGTTCGGCTACCGCAGCAAGGCCGAGGAACAGACCTGGCGCGACCGTGACCCAATAGATCTGTTGCGCACCAACATAATCCGGCGCGACCTCGCCACCGAGGCAGAACTCGAAGCCGCCCGGACCGAATTCGTGGACACCCTGCACGAGATCGGCGGCACGTTCCTGGAAACCGGACCGGACGGCAAACCCCGCATCAAGGACTCCGCCTGGCCCGATCCGGCCTTCGTCGACGTCGGGGTGCGCGGCGATCTGTCCGAACTGGACGGTAGCCGCTACGCGGAGGAGCCCGACGTCGAGACAACCGAGCGCAGGTTCATTGATGTGATCAGCGATGTCATCGGCCGCCGGATGGAAACCGACGAACGCGTGGTGGTCCTCGGCGAGGACGTGCACCGCCTCAAAGGCGGCACCAACGGCGCCACCAAACGCGCCATCGAAACGTTCCCTGACCGGGTGCTCGGCACGCCGATCAGCGAGAACGCGTTCACCGGCCTCGCAGGCGGCATGGCCATCGACGGTCGCAGCAGGCCCATCGCCGAGTACATGTACGCCGATTTCATGTGGGTGGCGGCGGACCAACTGTTCAACCAGGTCGCCAAGGCGCGCCACATGTTCGGCGGCGACGGCAGTGTGCCGTTCGTGCTGCGCAGCAAACTCGCCGCAGGAACCGGGTACGGCTCGCAGCACTCGATGGACCCCGCGGGCATCCTCACCACCGCGCCCGGCTTGCGCGTCGTCGCGCCGTCGAACCCGTTCGACTACGTCGGCCTGCTCAACACCGCGCTCGCCTGCGACGACCCGGTAGTCGTGCTGGAACACGTCGACCTGTACTCGTCGAGCGGCACCGCGCCCGTCGACGACCTCGACTACCGCATCCCGGTCGGCAAAGCCGCACTGCGCCGCACCGGCGACGCGGTCACCCTGATCAGCTACCTGTCGATGGTCGCCCACTGCGCCGAAGCGCTCGACCAGACCGGAATCAGCGCCGACCTGATCGACCTGCGCTGGCTCGACCACGCCAGCCTCGACTGGGACACCATCGAAACCAGCGTCCGCAAAACCAACCGGGTGCTGATCGTCGAACAAGGCGCCATCGGCACGTCCTACGGCGCGCGGCTCGCCGACGAGATCCAGCGCAGGCTCTTCGACTGGCTCGACGCGCCCATCGAACGCGTCACCGGCGGCGAGGCGTCGCCCAGCATCAGCAAGATCCTCGAACGCGCCGCCATCGCCCGCACCGAAGAAGTCGTCGCAGGGCTGCGGCGCATCACCGACTGAGGAGATCAACAATGGCAACGCTGTTGCGGGTACCCGAGGTCGCCACCGGCTCGACCGAGGCCGTGCTCACCGAGTGGCTCGTGCCCGAGAACGAGGCGTTCTCGGCAGGCGCGGCGATCGCCGTGCTGGAAACCGACAAGGCAGCCGTCGAAGTGGAGGCCGAGTCGGACGCGATGATCCTGCGGCGGCTGGTCACCGGCGGGTCCACTGTGGAGGTAGGCGCGCCCATCGCCGTACTGGGCACCGCAGGCGAAGACATCAGCGCTCTGTTGGCCGATTTCTCCCCCGCGCCTACCTCTGGAGCCGCTGCGGCGCAGGGGCGAGTTTTCACGAGCCCGCTGGCCCGCAAACTCCTCAAAGAAGCAGGCATCGCCCCAGCGGAGGTCACCGGCACCGGCCCGAACGGCCGCATCGTCCGCAAAGACGCCGAAGCCGCCATAGCCCAAGCCCGCCCCACTCTCCCATCTCTCGCATCCCCCGCACCTCCCCCCACCTCTTCTGCATCTCCTACACCTTCCGCACCTTCCGCACCTTCCGCATCGCAGCCAGCCTCGGCGCAGCCCACCTCGCAGCAAACCCCGGCGCCGCGACCGGTGCCCGCGCCCTCCGGCGCCCGGTTCAGCGACGTCCCGCACAGCCGGATCCGGCACGCCATCGCCACCCGGCTGACGGCGAGCAAACAGACCATCCCGCACTTCTATCTCCGCCGCACCGCGCGCATCGACGCGTTGCTGGCACTGCGCAAGCAGCTCAACGAGGTGTCGACCGCGAAGATCTCGGTCAACGACCTGATCATCAAGGCGGTCGCGATCGCGCATCGCGCTGTGCCGGATGCCAACGTGATCTGGACGGACGACGCCCTGCGCCGCTACGACACCGTCGACATCGGCGTTGCCATCGCGTCCAGCAGAGGCTTGGTGACACCAGTGCTGCGCACGGTCGAATCGTCCTCGCTGAGCACAATTTCCAGTCAGGTCAAGGCTTTCGCTCAGACGACCGACGACGGCAAGCTGATGCAGCGCGACCTCGAAGGCGGCACGATCACCATCAGCAACCTCGGCATGTACCAGGTCGACGAGTTCGCCGCGATCATCAACCCGCCGCAGTCCGCGATCCTCGCTGTCGGCGCGGGAAAGCCCGGCCCTGCCGTCGTCGATGGTGAACTGACCGTGGCGACCCAGCTGATCATGGTCCTGTCCGTCGATCACCGCGCCATCGACGGAGCCCTGGCCGCGCGGTGGATGGCCGCGCTCGTCGAAGCGCTCGAAGCGCCAATGCGACTGGTGACCTGATCACAACATCGCGCGCACAGTGCCCGTCTCGCGACCGAGCAGTTCACCCAGAGTCGGGTCGACAGCAGCGAACTCGCCAGCGCGGCTGGCCGTGAACATGCCGAGTAGCAGCCGGGCGAACTCGGCCGGGGTGCCGGTGTCGCGCACCGTCTGGTCCACGAAATCCTCGTCGGACACCGTGATCCGGGTGAGCGTGCGGCCGGTCGTCTCGGTGACCATGCGCGCGATGTCCGCGAAGGTCAGCGCCTGGCTCGCGGTGAGCGGCGGGGTCGGGCCGTCGAAGCGGCCTTCGTCGGCGAGGATCGCGGCGGTTGCCTCGGCCAGGTCGGCGTGCGTCGTCCAGCTGACCGGTCCGTCCTCGGGCAGCGCGAGCCGACCGGATTCGAGCACCGGGAGCACGAATCGCAGCGCACTGGTCGCGTAGAAACCGTTGCGCAGCGAAGTGAACGGCACGCCACAGGCGCGCAGCGCATCCTCGGTGGCGGCATGGTCGCGGCCGGGCTGGAACCGTGACGTCGGGCTCGCGCCCATGTGACTCGTGTACAGGATGCGACGCGCGCCAGCGGCGACGGCGGCGTCGATGGCGGCGCGGTGCTGCGCGACGGCTTCGTCGCCGAGCCTGTCGACCGAGACGATCAGCACCTGGGCCGCGCCCTCGAACGCGTGCGCCAGGCTCGCCGGATCGGTGAAGCTCCCCGCGCGGACTCGGACGCCCTGATCAGCGAAGTCCTGCGCCTTCTGCGGGTCGCGCACACTGACGCCGATATCGCTGGCGGGTATGCGGGTGAGCAGCCGCTCGACGACCTCCCTGCCGAGTTGCCCGGTTGCTCCGGTAACGACGATCACGATGGTTCTCCGATCATGGTTCCAGTGGAATCATAAACACGATAACACTGGAAATAACACTGGAACCAGGATCGCGGTACCATTGATTCATGTCAGCCGAGCAGACCAGGCAACGCGTCATCGACGCCGCCATCGATCTGTTGGCCCGCGACGGCCGCGACGCGGTCACCACGCGTACGGTCGCGGCGGCGGCCGGGCTGCAACCGCCCGCCATCTACCGGTTGTTCGGCGACAAGGACGGTCTGCTCGAAGCCGTCGCCGAATACGGTTTCACCACGTTCCTGGCGAGCAAGCGACTGGACCCGGCGCTCCCGGACCCCATCGACGACCTGCGCTCCGGCTGGGACCTCGCGGTCGAGTTCGGCCTGCGCAACCCAGCGCTCTACCTGCTGATGTACCACGAACCGACGCAGTTCGCCTCGCCCGCGTACGAGGCAGGCATGAAGATCCTCAAAAGCCGCATCCGCAGGCTCGCCGCGAGCGGTTGGCTGCGGGTGGACGAGGAACTCGCGGTCGCGATCATCAACGCCACCGCGCGAGGCGCCGTGCTCACCTGGTTGTCACTGCCCGAAAACCAGCGCAACCCGGCGTTGCTGACCGCGTTGCGCGAAGCCATGGTCGGCGCGGTCACCACCGAAACCCCCGCCGTCGCCGACGTCGGCCCAGCAGGCGCCGCCCGGGCGCTGCGCGCGGTACTCCCCGACGACACGAAACTCAGCGACGGCGAGCAACACCTGCTGCGCGAATGGCTCGACCGCATCGCCGCCGGCGACTGAACACCAGCAACCCGTCTGCGACGCCACGCCCACGGTCGAATCCGTCTTGGCTACCTGGGCGTCAGGCGAGCCAGTTGCGCTTGATGAAGGCGGCAGCGGCGAGCAGTGCACGGTCGGCGTCGTCGAGGAGGGCGGCAAAACCCTGGAAGACGTGCGGCACCTCCGGCCACACCTGCAACTCCACCTGGACGTCGTGGTCGGCGGCGCGAGATGCGAGACGGACAGCATCGTCGAGCAGGATCTCGTGCGAGCCGACCTGGATGAGCAGCGGCGGCAGTCCGGTGAGGTCGGCGAAAATGGGACTGGCCAGCGGCGTGGCGGTGTCGCGTTCGCCGAGATAGTCGCGGGCCCGGGTTCGTAGCGCCTCGGGGGTCAGCGCCGGATCGAGGCCAGCTTTTGTGGTCGCGCTGGCGCCTGAGACCGTCAGGTCGGCCCACGGAGAGAAGACCGTGGCCGAGGAGGGCTGCGGCAGGCCGGCGTCATTGAGCGCGACGAGGGTCGCGGCGACCAGGCCGCCACCGGCGGACTCCCCCACTATCGCGATCTTCGCGCTGGGCACGCCCGCGTCGAGCAGGGCGCGGTAGGCGGCCACGGCATCATCGAGAGCGGCCGGGAACGGGTGCTCGGGCGCAAGGCGATAGTCGACCGATATCGCGCGGGCCGCGGCACGACGGGAAACGTCGGCGGCCAGCCCGACGGAGTCGGCCGCTGATCCGAGAGCGTAGGCGCCGCCGTGGAAGTAGAGCACGGCAACCGATGGGTCGGTTCCCGGGGTTTCGACGGTCACGACGGGCACGCCGCCGAGTTCGCCCGACTTGGCGGAGACATCCTCAGGCGTGGGTACCGCGGCGATCATCTCGTGGAAGATCGCTCGCTGCTCGGCGACCTCGCCCCCGACATCGAGCGGGCTGTCGCGCAGGAGTTGGTCGAGGGCCTTGCGCTGTTGCTGGGTCATGGCGTGCCCTCCGGGCTTTGAGAATGCGGGATCAGCGCGGCGGGCCCAAAACGATGTTGCCGTACTTGTCAGCGATATCGGGTTTGGGCGTCACTTCGAAGCCGGGTGGGCGCGGGGTGGACCGGTCGCGGCCGGTCTCCCGGAACATCCCCTCGATACCGGCCGGCGTGTTGATCATCAACAGGTCGGCTTTCTTGGAGGTGATGCGGTACCCGTGCGGGATCTGCTTGGGCAGGAACACCACGCCGCCTTCGGCGAGTTCGTACTCCTGGTCGTCGCACCAGACCAGAGCGGTGCCCTTGATCAGCAGGAAGATCTCGTCCTCATGGAGGTGCTTGTGATAGGGCGGCGCTTCCCCTTCGCTGACGTCGAAACGCCCGACCATGAGCTGGTCATTGGTGGCTTTGCCGTCGAGCAGGATCGCCAGCGTGCCACCGTCGAGCCATTCGAGTTGTTGCTGCTGTTCGGGTTGGGCGAGATAGGCCATGCTCATTAAACGGACGATATCGTCCGATTGTTGACCCTGTCAATCACGTCATCGGGTTTCGGGTGTCATCATCGATGCCGTGAGGCGCGAGTTGCGGCGTGACGCCGTGGACAACAGGGACCGAGTGCTGGCGGCGGCCGCCGCAGCGGTCCGCCGGGAGGGCACCGCAGTACCGATGGCGACCATCGCCGCCGAAGCCGGGGTTGGCGTCGGCACGGTCTACCGCCATTTCCCGTCCCGCGAAGCACTGCTCGGAGCATTGACGCGTCGATCATTCCACCTCGTACTCGACGCGGCGGCCGGAGCGGCCGAGACCGACCAGTCGGGACTGGCGGCCGTGCGCGACTTCCTCGACCAGACCGTCGAACACGGCGCCGACCTGGTATTGCCGCTGCACGGTGGTCCACTCCAGATGGACCAGGACACCGCCACCGTCCAGGCCGAGGTGCACCGCAGACTCGGCGCGCTGCTGCGCAAGGGCCAGCACGACGGCACGATCCGGCACGGCGTGCGCACGGCTGATCTGGTGATCTTCGGGGCACTGCTGGCACAGCAACTCCCACACGTCCCCGACTGGAATCGCGCAGCGCGCCGCCTCGTGGATGTCTACGTCGCGGGCATGGCATCAACAACGCAGCCGCTTCAGAGCCCATAACGCGGTTTCGCGGCTGACGCGGCGCGAGTGCGGGATACTCATCGGGGTTGCGGCAGGCGCAGCGTCGCGTCCGGGCGTAGCGCGCCGGTCTCGTCCAACTCGGCGAGCACGGCCGGGACCCCGACGGTGAGCATCCTGGTCCGGACCGAGCCGAGCATCCTGGCCATCGCGAACCCGCCGATGCCCGTGAATCCGGTGTGGTGGTAGGTGAAGCGGGTTCCCTCGGGCGTGGGCTGCAACCGGTAGAGGACGTTGCTGGGCGTGTCGCCCTGCGCGCCGACCCAGGTGTAGCGCAGCAGGTCCCGCTCGCGGACCTCCAGCACCTCGCAGTCGACGATCCCGCGCCAGCCGGGCATCGGCTTGGCGACGAACTGGAACCGGTTGCCGACCACGGGCTGGAACCCAACGGCACGAGCGCCTTTCCCGGTCGAGGTCCAGTACGGGATCAGGTCCGGGTCGGTCGTTGCGCGCCAGACCTGTACGGGTGAGTGTGGGTAGTCGCGGACGATGTGGATCTCGGACATGGTGACCTTCTCAGCATAGAAAACTTCATTGACTATAAAATTATAGTAGCAGAAGTTTTCGTGTGGCTGAAGTAGGATGATCACGTGGCGACAGCGGGAATCGGCGGACCGGCCAGCGAAGGGTTGCGCGAGCGCAAGAAGCGCGCGATGCGCCAGCAACTGTCCGACACCGCCGCGCGGATGTTCGTCGAGCACGGCTTCGACGCCGTCCGGGTGGCCGACGTCGGCGAGGCGTGCGGGGTGTCGGAGAAGACCGTCTTCAATTACTTCCCCAGCAAGGAGGCGCTGCTCCTGGACCGGCTGGAGGCGATGGCCGACGCATTGCGCACGCACCTGTCGAACCCGGCACTCCCCCCGGTCACCGCGATGCTGACGATCCTCGACCACGACCTGCGCGGCCTCACCGCGACTCTTGCCACCGATGCCGACGCCGACCGCGCGCTGGCGCAGTACCGGAAGTTCGGCGACCTCATCCGCGACACCCCTTCGCTGCGGGCCTACCGGAGTGACATCGCCGACCGGTTCGTCGACGTGGCCGCCGAGGTACTCGCCGCCCGGACCGGACTGCGGCCCGACGACCCCGAACCCCAGATCGCCGCGGCCACCCTTGTCGGCCTGTGGCGAGTCCAGTTCCATGCTCTCCGGACCCACTTGCGGCCCGGTCACCCAGTGCAGGACGCGATCGACGCCGTGACTCAGGAGGTCCGCCGGGCCGCTCGGCTGGTTGCGGACGGACTGACCACGTTCCCGCGAGGCTGACGAAAAAGCTGGCCCGCCCTTGCGAACAAGGACGGGCCAGCTTTGCCGAATCAGATCAGGACTTGCCGGACTTCTGAGCCTTGAGGCCGGTCAGGTAGCCGGTGTTCGGCGAGCCGATGCCAGTGACATCGTCCCAGCCAGGCGTTGTGGTCAGGGTGGCGTCCTGGTCGAAAGTGCGGACCGAGTAGAGGATTCCACCGGAGGGGTCCACGGTGTTGGCGTAGTCCGGGCGGACGGCGCCGGCGTCGACGGGCGCGCCCTGGACGTCGGTGAAGTTGCCGGACTTGGCCTGGCCGTAGACGACCGGGTTGAGGAATCCGACCGCGCCACCGGCGCTCTGGACCGCGAGCGCGGTCATGCCCGCGAACAGCGGCGACGCGAGGCTGGTGCCGCCTTCACGGAATTCGCCGTAGTGCGCGCCGTCCGGGAACTGCTGGGTGAGACCGATCAGCATGCCGGTCGTCGGGTCGGCGTCCATGGCGACGTCGGGGACGGCGCGGCCGGGCGGGGCGCTGGTGGGGACGACGCCGTTCTGGTAGGCCGGGCGGTCGAACAGCGACGAGTAGCCACCGCCCGCGCCGTAGAGGTAGCCGACCGAGGTCCAGGACTTGCCGTTGGCGGAGAGCGTGTACTTGTTGGTGCCCCAACCGGTTTGCCAGGCGAGGTTGCCGTTGGCGTCGATCGCGGTCGCGGTGCCGCCGACGGAGGTGACGTACGGGTCGGAGGTCGGGTAGTCGGTCTGCTTGAGACCGGTGGCCGCGAGTTCGTCGCCGTTGTCGCCGGAGGAGAACATGAAGCTGATGCCCTGCAACGCGCCCTGCATGAAGATCTGCTCGTAGGCCGCGATCGAACCGGCGGCTTCACCGGCGGAGTTGCCGCCCCAGGAGTTGGAGACGACCTGCACCTTGTTGTCGTCGACGATCCGGCCCAGGTTGTCGATCAGGCTGGTGTCGTAGCAGTCGGCTGCCGCGTAGAAGCGGATCTTGGCCTGCGGTGCCATGGCGTGCACGGCTTCGATGTCCAGCGCTTCCTCGGGGAAGGAGTTGGACGGCGCGCATTCCGGGACCACGTTGAACTTCGGGTACTTGGCCTGGGTCAGCTGACCGGGCGCGTAGCCGGCGTCGCCGTGGTTGGCGGCGTAGGTGGCGGCGTCCTGGGCGATGGTGGTCGAGGCGTACCACAGGGTGGTGGCCACGGTGACGCCCTTGCCGGTCAGGCTGGAGTTGCCTTCGTAGGCGGCGCGGAACTGCGGACCGGTGTAGCCGCACGGCGCGTAGGACAGCGTTTTGCCGTCGTACTTGGGCAGTTTGGTCTGGTAGTCGCCTTCGTAGGTCGCGGAGAGCTGACCGTAGGAGGCCGAGCAGGGGCGCGCGTTGTTGAAGCCGGCGGGCGGCGGGATCGGGGTGTCCGCAACGGAGTTCACGTGCTGGCTGGTGTCCAGGCCGGTGACGCTCAGGACGGAGCCGGACAGGGCGGCGGGCACGGTGACCGAACCCGATGGCGCCTGCACGTTCTGGCCGTCGTGCGCGTAGCGCTGGATGGAGACGCCGAACGCCTGCTGCGCGTTGGCGACCGAGCCGGTGACCGTGAGGTAGCGGTGCTGACCCTCGACTCCGGTGACCTTGAGACCGGAGGAGTTCAGCCAGGACGACACCGACGCGACCGTGGCGTTGCTGGGCTCGTAGGTCGCCGCGTACTGGGCGGGCGTGATGAAGTGGCGGTAGGCCTTGTTGCCGGGGGTGGACACCGCGGCGACGGCGGCCTGGAGGTTGGCGAGCCCGCCGTTCGGGGCGAGGTACACGCGCGCGTTCACGGCGCTGTTCGCGTTGGCCTGACCGGTGTGCTTGGCGTGTCCCAGCCAGGCGGGCGCGGTGTCGGCGACCAGGGTGCGCGCGTTGGCGTCCTGGGCGTTCGCGCTCACTGTCGCTGTCATGCCGAGCACGGCGGATGCCGCGACAGCACACGTGACGCCACGCATCATCGTGCGTCTTAACATTCAATACCCCAAACTTCGGCACGGACTCGTTCGCACGAGTTCTTCCCGAGGCAGCCCCGTCTACCTGCGATCACACCGTATGTTCAAGGCAGCGCAAACAAACAGGTCCATTCGACGGTTTACACTCCGGCGAAAGTCGGTTATGGTGCGCGGCTCGCGCGAGGGTGGTAGTAACGCCACCAGTTTCCCGGTGCCTCCACTGGCTATAGTCGAATTGTTCGACCGTCGACGAACATTGTGGAGGTGGCTGTGCGTGCGATCGGCCTGACCGAATTCGGTGGCCCGGAAGTGTTGCGGGTACTGGATCTGCCCAAGCCTGAACCGGAAACCGGCGAGGTGCGGATCCGCGTGCACGCGGCCACCATCAACCCGACCGACACGGTACTGCGCTCGGGTGCCCGGGTGGACCGGTTCGAGGGCCGACCGGGTCCGTACGTGCCGGGGATGGATCTGGCCGGTGTAGTGGACGTGATCGGGCCGGACACCGACACCACGTTGCGGCCCGGCGACCGGGTGATCGCGGTGGTGCGTCCATATGGCCCACGCGGCGGTGCGTATGCGGATTTCGTGGTGGCACCGGTGGCTTCCGTGGTGTCCATTCCGGACGGTGCTGATTTTCCGGCCGCGTCGACGCTGCTGATGAACGCGCTCACCGCGCGCTTCGGCCTCGACCTGGTCGCGGCACCCGCCGGTGGCACGGTCGCGGTCACCGGAGCCGCGGGCTCATTCGGTGGATATGCGGTGCAACTGGCCAAAGCGGACGGTCTGCGGGTACTCGCCGACGCGGCGCCGAAGGATGTGGAGCTGGTGACGTCGCTCGGTGCGGACGTGGTGGTGCCGCGCGGCGACGACGTGGCGCAGCGGTTCCGGGAACTGGCGCCGGACGGGGTGGACGCGGTGCTCGACGGCGCGGTGCTGGACGGGCTGGTGCTGTCCGCGATCCGCGACAACGGCGGCCTGTCGACGATCCGGGGCTGGTCCGGTCCTGCCGAGCGCGGCATCCGAGTACATCCGACCCGGGTGAACGAGATCATCACCGACCACGCGCGCATCCAGCGCCTGCGCGATCAGGCCAGCAGCGGCGTGTTGACGCTGCGCGTCGCCGACGTGCTGCCCGCCGAGCAGGCGGCGCTGGCGCACCAGCGGCTCGCGGAGGGCGGTGTGCGCGGCCGTCTGGTGCTGAGCTTCACTGAGTGAATGGTCATCCTCGGCGCGCACGGGTTGGCGTCCGAACCGGGGTTCGCGGCAGACGCGCACCGGATCCTTGCCGATCTGGTCAGCGGTGGTGCCGCGCTCGGGTGGGTTGAGCCGCCATCGTCAGCCGAGGTCGCCGCACTGTTGGAGCAGGTCACCGCGGCCGTCGAGATCGGCGACGGGGCGCTGCGCGCCGCCTATGTGGACGGTCGGCTGGCCGGGCTGGGCTACTGGCTGCGGTACGTGCGGCCGACCCATCGACCGCACGCCGACCTGGAAAAGCTCGCGGTGGGCGGCAGCGCGCACGGACGCGGTGTCGGGCGGGCGCTGACCGCCGCGTTGATCGCGGACGCGCGCACCGCGGGCATCGAGGTGCTCACCCTCGACGCCCGCGGCGACAACAGTGCCGCGCTGGGCCTGTACGCCTCGCTCGGTTTCACCGAGTACGGCCGGTTGCCCGACTTCGTCGCGGTCGGCGATCGCCGCTACGACAAGGTCTTCTGCATGCTGGATCTGCGCAACTAGTCGACCAGCAGGTCCTCGATGGTGATCGGGATGTGCCGGACGCGGACGCCGGTGGCGTTGTGCACCGCGTTGGCCACCGCCGCCGCCATGCCGACGGTGCCGATCTCGCCGACGCCCTTGGCACCCAACGCGTTGTGCAGGGTGTCCGGGTATTTGACGAAGTGCACGTCCACCTGCGGGATGTCGGCGTTGACCGGCAGCAGGTAGCCCGCCAAGTCGCCGTTGGCCAGCCGGCCGTTGGCTTCGATCTCCATGTTCTCGTGCAGCGCGGCCGAGATGCCCCAGATCATGCCGCCGACGAGCTGGCTGCGCGCGGTCTGCTCGTTGATGATCCGGCCCGCGTCGAACACGCCGAGCATCCGCGACACCCGGGTTTCCCGCGTCCAGCGGTGCACCCGGACCTCGACGAACTGGGCGCCGAACGAGCTGAACGAGTGCTTGGTCAGCTCCTCCCCCGGCGCCGAGGAACCCTGCGCGGTGAGCGTGGTGCGGCCGGTGGCGCGCAGGATCTCGCCGAAGCTCATCGACCGGCCACCGGCCAGCACCCGACCGGCCGCGTAGGAGACCTCCTGACCGGCGAACGGACCTTCCGGCCCGGACGCGACGTCCAGCAGGTCGTCGACCAGCTTGCTCGCGGCGATCATGATCGCGGTGCCCGCGCTCGCGGTCGCGGTCGAACCGCCGGAGAGGCCGCCGGAGGGCAATGCGGAGTCGCCGAGTTCCGGGTTGAGCCGGTCCGGCGAGATGTCCAGCGATTCCGCCGCGACCAGCGACAACACGGTCAGCAGACCGGTACCGGGGTCGGCGCCGCTGGTGCCGACCGACGCGCTCTCGTCCGCGTTCAGGGTGACCTGGACGGACGCCGGGAAGCGCAGCGCCGGGAACATCGCGGTCGCGGTGCCCATGCCGACCAGCCAGTCGCCGTCGACGTGCCCGGTCGGTGAGCGGTGCTCCCAGCCGAAGCGCGTTGCGCCGATCCGGTAGCACTCGTCCAGGTGCTTGCTGGACCACTGCAGGTCTTTGCCGGGCGGCGCGGCCGAGTTGTTGCGCAGCCGCAGTTCGATCGGGTCCATGTCCAGCGCGATGGCGAGCTCGTCCATGGCGCTTTCCAGCGCGAAGGAACCGGGTGCCTCGCCGGGCGCGCGCATGAACGTGGTGGACGGAATGTTCAGCGGCACGATCTTCTGGCTGATGTGCAGGTTCTCGGTCGCGTACCACTCGCGCGAGGTGCCGTGCGAGGTCGGTTCGACGAACGAACGGCGGGTGTCGGTGCTGCACCAGGAGTCGTGGCGCAGCGCGACCAGCGTGCCGTCGCGCTGTGCGCCGAGCGTCATCTGTTGCACCGTGGACGCGCGCCCCGCGGTGACCGTGAAGACCTGCTCTCTGGTCAGGGCGGCCTTCACCGGTCGGCCGAGTGCCTTCGCCGCCGCGGCGGCGAGGAAGGCCGGGGCCGAGGTACGGCCCTTGCCGCCGAACGCGCCACCGACGAACGGGTTGAGCGCGCGTACCGCGTCCCGGTCGAGGCCGAGCGAGTCGGCGATCTCGTCGCGCTGGTAGTTCGCCGCCTGGCTGCCGCTGTAGATGGTCAGCTCGGCACCGTCCCAGAGGGCGACCGCGGAGTGCGGTTCCATCGGGGCGTGGTTCTGCGTCGCCGTCGAGTATGTTGTCGCGACTACAACCGGGCTTGCCGCGATCGCGTCGTCGATCGATTCGACGCCGTCGGCGAGGATGGACAACGTCGACGGGCCGCCGTCGCGTCCGGGTGGCGCGTCTTCTGCGGTGGCGAGGCCCTGCTGCAACGAGGTCAGCGCCGGTCGCTGCTGGTATCGGATCTCGATGAGCATGGCCGCGTCACGGGCCTGCTCGAAGGTCTCCGCGACGACGAATCCGATCGCCTGGCCGTAGTAGTCGACCTCGCGATCCTGCAACGGCACCCAGGTCTCGCCGAAGATCGTCGACGGCCTGCTCATCTCCAGCGAATCGAACGGCGAGTACACGCCGATCACGCCGGGCGAGCCCTTGGCCGCGGTGGTGTCCATGGCTTCGATCTCGCCGTTGGCGATGGTGCTGGTCACGACGTAGCCGTAGACCATGCCGGGAAAGTTGCGGTCCAGGCCGTACCTGGCCTTGCCGGTGACCTTCAGCGGGCCGTCCACCCGGTTGGTCATGCTCGGCTCCCTTCGGTCAGTTCCAGCAGGGTGCGCACGATGGTGCGCTTGACGAGCGACGGCTTGTAACCGTTGTCGGACAACGTCTTCGCGCCGTCGGCGGCGACCGAGGCGGCGGCTTCGAACGCGGCGACTGTCAACGGCGCGCCGCGCAGTTCGCGCTCGACCGAGGGCAGTCGCCACGGCACGGTGCCGACGCCGCCGACCGCGACCCGCGCGTCGGCGATGTGCTCGTCGCGGATGTCCAATGCGATCGCGGCGGAGGCCAGCGCGAACTCATAGGACTGCCGGTCGCGCACCTTCACATAGGTGGAGTTGCTGGCCCAGTCCAGGCGCGGCACCAGCACTTCTGCGATGAGTTCGCCGTCGGCGATGTTGTGCTCGATCTGGGGGGTGTCGCCGGGCTGGCGGTAGAAGTCGGCCAGCGCGATGGTGCGCTCGCCGTCCGGTCCGACCAGCTTCACCCGCGCGTCCGCCGCGACCAGCGCGACGGCGAGGTCGCTGGCGTGAGTGGCCACGCAGGAGTCGCTGGTGCCGAAGATGGCGTGCATCCGGTTGGCACCGTCGATCGCGGAGCAGCCGCTGCCCGGGTCGCGCCGGTTGCACGGCATGGCCACATCGCGGAAGTAGCCGCACCGGGTGCGCTGCATCAGGTTGCCACCGATGCTGGCCATGTTGCGCAGCTGCTGGGAGGCGCTCTGCAACAGCGCACGGGAGATCATCGGGTACACGGCCGGATGCGCGGCCACGTCGCTCATCCGTGCCAGCGCGCCGATCCGCAGCCCGTCCGCGCCGGCTTCGATGCCGCGCAGTGGAAGCTGGTTGATGTCGGCGACGTGCTGCGGGGTGAGCACGTTGAGCTTCATCAGGTCGACGAGCGTGGTGCCGCCGGCCAGGAAGGTGCCTGCGCCGGCGATGGCGGCGTCGACGGTGGTGGGAGCGGTCAGCTCAAACGGTCGCATCGGCGCTCGCATTCTCCATGGCTGCCTTCTGTGTAGCGGCCTGCTCGATGGCGGCGACGATGTTCGGGTAAGCGGCGCAGCGGCAGATGTTGCCGGACATGAACTCGCGCACGTCGTCCACGCCCTGCTCGATCGCGGCGACCGCGGACATGATCTGGCCGGATGTGCAGAAACCGCACTGCAACGCGTCTCGCTCGACGAACGCGCGCTGCACCGGGTGCAGGTTCTCGCCGTCGGCGAGACCTTCGATGGTGGTGACCGGTTCGCGTACGGTGGCCGCGAGGGTCAGGCAGGACAGCACCGGCCGTCCGCCGACGTGCACGGTGCAGGCACCGCATTGGCCGCGGTCGCAGCCCTTCTTCGGACCGGTGATCTCCAGGCGCTCGCGCAGTGCGTCCAGGAGGGTGACTCCGGGGTCGACGTCGAGCGACTCGGTCCGGCCGTTGACTTCGAGTGAGATGTCCACTGGATCTCTTTCCCGACTGGGGAGATGATGAACCGGATACTCATCCGCTTCACCGGAACACTATCGGATAATAATCCGGTACGCAATGATGGTGCTCAACGCTGAGTAAGTCCAGACCGAGCAGACTTGCAGTACATTTCAGACAGAACGCAGCAAGGGGAGGAGGAACGATGACGACCGGATCGGTCAGTCCCCGCCGCGCCGACACCCGGCGCAACCACGAACGCATCCTCGCCGTGGCCGCGGAATCGTTGGCCGAGACGGGCGAACTCTCCTTCAACACCATCGCCAGAAAGGCCGAGGTCGGCGTCGGCACGGTGTACCGGCACTTCCCGAACCCCGAGGCGCTGATCCTCGCCGTCTACCAGCGCGAAGTCGACCACCTGGTCGAGGTGGTGCCGAGACTGCTCGCCAAGCACGAGCCAGAACAGGCGTTCCGGCGCTGGGTGATCGACCACCTCGCCCGGTACATGATGACCAAGCGCGGTCTGGCCAACGCGCTGAGCGCGGCGACCTCCGCGCGCGGCACGCTGCCCGCGCACGCCTACGTCGCGATGGTCGGCGCCGTTGAGACGCTGCTGACCGCGAACGTAGCGGCGGGCACGGTACGTGCGGATCTCACCCCGACGGTCGTGCTGCGCGGACTGTCCGGGCTGATGTTGCTCGACCCGCATGGCAACTGGCGCAACGAGGCGGCGAGCCTGATCGACCTGCTCTGGTGCGGCATGAGTGCCTGCCCGAACTGCGGTTGAGGCGATCAGGCGGTGACCGTGCCGCCCGCGTCGATCGTCAGCAGGTTCTGCTTGGTGCCCAGTTCCAGCGCGTTGTTGAGGCGTTCGGAGATGTTGTTGGTCAGCCGCTTCCCGCCGAACACGCCGAGCACCTGACGCCGCAGTTCCGGCACCTGCATACCGGCAGCCGCGCGCGCCGCGTCCACCATGGCGTTGACGATCTCGCGCAGTGCGACGTGCTCAAGTGGACGGTCGACGTCGGGCGGGGTGGGGCGGAAACCGTTCCACGTCTCGGGATCGAGGCTCGTTGGCCAGACAACCGGTTCGTAGTCGTCCTGGCGGAGCTCGGTCGGCACATGACGCAGGATGGCCACGCGCCGGGATTCGGCGACCCGGGTGAGGCCGAAGGCGCCTGCGACCAGTCTGACGAGGCGGTCGACGTGGATCGGCCCCTCGGCGGTCACCACGTCGGCGATGACCCCGGCGACCGTCGCGGCGGCGGCCGGTGCGGGCAGCTGGTCCAGTACCTGGACCGCGCCTGCCTCGATCGGTTGCCAGGGCAGGAAAGCGGGCGGCGCGACGGACTCGATCGGCTGCGGCGCGGGGGCGAACTCGGCCGTTGGAGTCGTGGGGACGGGCTCCGGCGCATCACCATGCACGGCTTCGACCAGGCGATCGACGACCGCGTCGCGGTTGTCCAGCCAGTCGGGCAGCCACACCCGGCGCACCTGTGGCCAGTGCAGCAGGAGGGACAGTACCTCCTCGGGCAACCCGTCGCGGTCGCGCACGGTGAGCCGGTCCGCCCAGGCTCGGCCGTCGAGCAGCACCGCGACCAGCGCAACGTCGGGTTCCTCCGGTGCGGCGATGGTGAGGTCCACCTTGAACTCGGACAGGCCGACCCGGGTGCGCACCGCCAACCCCCTGGCGCGCAACGCATCGGCGATGTCCTCGCCATGCCGGTCCACAATGGAGCTTCGCTGCCGGTCGGCGGGTAGCGCGCTCGCACCGTACGCGGCCATGTCCAGGTAGGTGCGCAGGTGTTTGACGCCGACCGAGGTGGTTTCCTCGGCGCGCAGCGCGCCAGGGTCGAAGCTGGCGAACACCACGACCTGCCGCCGAGCCCTGGTGACCGCCACGTTGAGCCTGCGTTCGCCGCCCGCCCGGTTCAACGGACCGAAGTTCAACGGCAGCACGCCGCGTTTGTTCACGCTGAACGCGGTCGAGAAGAAGATGACGTCGCGCTCGTCGCCCTGCACGTTCTCCAGGTTCTTCACGAACAGGCCCTCGTGCGCGTCGTCGAGCGCCTCGATGATCCGCTCGTCCTCGGTGTCGCGCAGCAGTTCCTCGATGTGGGCGCGTTGTTGCTGGTTGAAGGTGACCACGCCGATCGAGGGCAGCGCGTCCGGGGACGCTGCGAAGCGGCGGCGGATCTCGGCGACGACCGCCTGCGCCTCGATCGGGTTGGTGCGCAACAGCGCGCCTTCGCCGGAACGCAGGAACTCGCCGTCGACCCGCACCAGGCTGACCCCGGTCGTCGCGCCCGCGCCGCCGGAGACCGGGGCGGGAAAGGACATCAGGTCGCCGTTGTAGTAGTGGTTGTTGCTGAACGCGATCAGCGATTCGTCCTGGCTGCGGTAGTGCCAGCTCAGCCGGTGCCGCGCAACCCTCGCCTGCACGCATTCGGTGAGGATCGACTCCTCGTCCTCGACCTGCTCGCCAGCGTCGTCGAGGTCGACAGTGGTGACGCTGCTCTCCGCGAACGACGTGGGCGGCATCTGTTTGCTGTCGCCGACGACGACAACGGAGGTGGCGCGCCCCATGGCGCCGATCGCGTCGGCGACCCGGACCTGCGACGCCTCGTCGAACACGACGACGTCGAACAGATCCGCCTTCGCCGGGAAGAACCGGGCGACCGAGTCGGGGCTGACCAGCACGCAGGGCATGGCCCTGGTGATCAGGTCGCCGAACTGGATCATCAGTTCGCGCACCCGCATTCCACCGCGCTGCCGGGTGATCTGCCGGTGCAGCAGGCCGACCCGGCCGCCGGTGGTCGTCGGGTCGAACGAGCGGGAACGGAGCACCTGCCGGGGCAGTTCGCTGGTCAGCTGGTCGCGACGCTGATCAGAGGCGCGCACGTAGCGGCCGATGGTGCGTTCCTGGGTCGTGGCGTCGAAATCGGTGAGGCCGCCCGCTGACCGGCGTTCGGCGATGGACGCGATGGCGAGGCCGAGTTCGAAACCGCGCAGCGCGTCGTCGGCGGACAGTTCACCGCGCAGGATCTGCTCGCGCACGTCGTCGAGGTGCTCGGTGCGCAGCGGCTCGACGTGGGTGAGCAGGGCAAGCCAGCGCCGCAGCGAACTCAGTTGGTCGTCGCCGAGCGCGCGTTCCAGCCTGCCGAGCTCCCACTGTTCGACCAGTCCACGCCCCGCCCAGCCGGCGAAGTCATCCGGTTCGGTGCGGCAGGCGGCCAGCAGGTCGGCGGCTGCGGTGGCGGCTTCGGCGACCGGTGCCGGGTCGACCGACGTGCCGAGACCGAGGAATTCGCGCAGCGGCTCGATGAAGGGTCCTCGCCCCGGTTCGACCGAAGCCGCTGCCCAGTGCAGATAGTCGAAGCGTTCGTCCAGCACGGCGACGAACGGGTTCCAGTCGGCGGCGATGGCGACACCGGGCAGCTCGTTGACCTTCGCGGCCAGCCGCTGCACCTGTTCCGCGATCGCGACCAGCGCGGTGGTCAGCTCGACGACCTTCTTCGGCGGCACTTCGGCGCCCGGCCGCACCGGCAGCCGGTCGCGCACCGCGCGCAACCGCTTCTTCCTGCCGAAGAAACCGGCTGCCGCCGCCTCCCCCGCCGCGGCGTGGATCTCGGCCAGCGGCAGGTCGAGAAACGTAGGTTCGACCAGGTCAAGGCCGGAATGCGCGGCACCGGTGAACGCGCGGATCTCGCCACGCACCGCGTCCACTTTCGCGCGCCAGCCGGGCGTCCTGGTCTCGTCGAGGACCGCGAGCGGGGTGCCGTCGGCCAGCAGCACGGCGAGCACGCGCAGGTCTTCCGGCACCAGCGCGGCGGCCAGCACCGTGCGCAACGCCGGTTCACCCGCGAGCCTGCGCAGCGCCTCGTCGAAGCGGCGCGCGGTCGGCAGTACCGCTGCGGGATCGACCCGACCGTCGGTGACGAACGCCCACGGGTGATCCGGTCGAGGCCGCGCGGGATGCACGAAGTCAGGCAGCAGTTGGCACAGCGCACGCAGGCGAGTGAGCCCGTCCTGGCTGATCGAACCGAGCAGCTCGGGCGGGATCGGCAGGGCGGTGACGCCGTCGCGCCGCGCCAGCACCGATTCTTCCGCGCCGTAGAGCGAGAGCCCGGCCTGGTTGTTGTCGTGCAGTTTGTAGGTGTAGCGGATCAGATCGCGCCGCGCGGAGTGCAGGTCGTCCAGGGTTGCCGCCATGCCGACCTGGTCGGTGGCGACCGTGTGCTCCAGCGCCTGCTTGATCTGTTCGCGCACCGCGACCGGACTGCTGCCCTTGTCGTGCAGATCAAGGGTCAACGGGCCCATGCCGATCTGTTCGAGCCGTTTGTGCACCACGTCGAGGGCGGCGCGTTTCTCGGCGACGAACAGCACCCGCTTGCCGTTGGCGACCGCGTGCGCCAGCAGGTTGGTGATGGTCTGCGACTTTCCGGTGCCGGGTGGGCCTTCCAGCACGAACGTGCGACCCGCGACGGCATCGGCGACGGCGCGCAGCTGCGACGAGTCGGCGGGCACCGGGCAGTCCTCGCCGAGCCCTTCCAGGTCGGGGATGAGTTCGCTGACGACCGGGTCGATGAACGCGTCGGTCGGGGTGCTGATCAGGTGGCGCACCAACGGGTTGGCGGCGAAGACCGGCCAGCTCTCGTCGAGATCTTTCCACAGCCGGAACTTGGCGAACTGGAGCACAGTCAGGTCGGCGGTCGACTCGACCCGGAACCGCAGACCGTGTTCGGCCAGCGCGGTTCTGGTCGCCTGCAACGCCGCGTCGAGGTCGATGCCTGCGTTGTCCTGCGCGGGATTGGCCAGCTCTGGAATGTCCAATCCGAACGCTTGGCGGAGCTTCTCCACCAGGCAGTAGTTCGGCGTCGACGTGCCGGTTTCGTCGAGGTGGACGCGATAACGCTGGTGCGCCGCCGTTTTGAGGATGACCGGGACGAGGATCAGCGGCGAGCGCAGCGCCCGCCCGTCCAGCTCCCAGGTCAGCGTGCCGAGCGCGAGATAGAGGTTGTTGGCGCCGGTCTCCTCGACGATCGTACGTGCCTTGTGCGCCAGACCGCGCAGTTTTCCCTTGTAGGCGGCGTCGGTCACGTCGACGTAGGCGGTGTGCCGGGCAGCCAGGAGTTCGGCGAGCTGGCCGTCCGGTAATTCGCGACCGGCGCGGATGCCGCGCTCGCGGTCAATGGCCGCGACATCGTCGGACGGGCGCAGCAGCACGCCGATGCCTTGGTGCAGCAGGTCTTCGACCTCGCCGAGGCTCCGTTCCGGCAACGCGATCGGCAGGCCGGAGGCCGGGCGGTAGTTCAGCAGCCGGTTGCGCAGGCTCAGGTCCAGCAGCGCGTTCTTCCACTGCGCCACCCTGGCCGGTTCGCCGAGCGCGGCCGGCGCCGGTGCGTCCGGGGTCGGCGCGGCCGAGGCGATCGCAGGTTCGGGCTGCGCGGGCGGCACGTAGAGGCTGACGTGCACCTCGCCGTCCTGGTCGCGGGTGCGCGCGGGCAGCGGCACGATCCGCTCCTTGCGCGCCTGCCACACGTCGGTCACGCCGAGCAGTTGGTCCAGGTCACCGGTCAGCCGAGCCCGTGGCGCCGACCGGGCGTCGGCGAAGCTGGACGATCCGGTGAGCATGGTCGTCTCGACCAGGTGGACCTGGTCCAGGTCGACCCGGTTGACGATCTCCGCGACGTCGGTCTGAGCCGCGATACCGAGCGAGGATTCCTCCCGCCAGTAGCCGAGGAACGCATGCTCCTGCGCGAGCCAGAGCAGCGGCCGGATGCCGGACTGTTCCAGTGCGGCGGCCATGACCACGACGGTGTCCAGGCAGGTGCCCAACCGCTGGTCGAGCACCTCACCGGGGGTCCGGACCTTCTGACCGACATCGGCCCAGCTCGCGGGCGGTTCGCAGTAGCGGATGCCGCGGGCCTGCATGACCTCGAACGCCGCGCGCACGATCTCGTCGACCCGGTCCGGTCCGGCCTGATAGCCCTGGATCGACGGGTTTCCGGTCGAGCTCAGCAACCTGTCCGCGACCTCGCCCATCAGCGCGGTGATCGCCGGATCGTTCGGCATGACGTGCGCGGCGAGCAGTTCCAGCCCCAGCGTCAGCGGTTCGGCCAGCCACTGCCGCGCGGCGAGCACCCGAACCCGGACGGTGTGCTCGGCGCACGTCTCGCCGTCGATCTCCAGCCGGGCGCGCACGGTGCCCGGTCGCTGTTCCTCCACCTGGAGCATGGCGGCCGGGTCGAGCAGCAGCGGTAGGTCGGTGAGAATCAACTGCCCGGTACCGGACAGATCGACCTGACGGGTGCATTCCGCGCTCAGCGGACCGTTCGCGTCGGTCACGTCCAGACGCAGCATGCCCTCGCCAGCACCGCGACCCTCGATGACCAGGCGGTTGAGCACCGAGACACCGTTGTGCGCCATGGCATAACTGACCAGTGGCCGGGCCGTGAAGTCGATCGAGAACCGCGTCTGCTGCTCGACGTCCACGCAACGCCTCCCGCTCCGGCCCCCGGTCACCCCGGAACGTATCAGGGGGTTTTGTCGACGCGGGCGCGCAGCGCGGTCAGCTCGATCAGGATTTCGGCGCGTTGCTGCTTGGCCTCGGCGACGCCACTCCACATAAAGCAGGCCAACCCGACGAAGAACGCGACACCGGCAAAGCAGCCGAGCACCACACCGCGCAGCAGCCCGGAGGAGAGCCCGAACAAACTGGTGGGCACGTACTCCGATACCCCGTAGGCCACCGATATCGGCGTGTACACGGATATCAGCGCGCCGACCGCCAACAACACGGTGATCGCCAGGAAGACGATGCCCGCGCCTTTCCATCTCTGCGGATTCATGCGCGGATTGTTCCGCATGACCGACCCGCCCGGCACGGGATTCGGCTAATAGGCCACGGCGGCGCTGTTGTTGCGGTTGTGCGACGCCGCGTTGAGCACGCCTGTGTCGGGATCGCGTTCGATCGCCACCCAGACGCCCTCACCGGTGAACCGGGCCTCCTCGCTTGCCGGGGATGGAACGCGGATCGGTTTCGGCAGCGACCGTGTTCCACTCGGCGTTCATGGTGTGCACTGCGCCGGTTTTCGCGTCCTGGTGGACCACCGATGTGCCGCCCTGCTTGAGCGCTGCCAGGCCCGCCCGTGCCGCATAGGCGCCGTAGGCCACGGTGACCGCGCCGTTCCGGCCGGTCGCGGTGCCCGCTCTGCCGCGCACCGCCGTCTGGGCGGTGAGGTAGGCGTCGCGTTCGCCGGGCTGCCAACTGGCTGAAGTCAGATCGATGGTGGACACCATTTCATCGTGTCGGGTTTCCGGCGACGCGCGCGATGGACAGACGTCTGGCCGTCCGATCGGGCGTCGCGACAGATGTCGCGAGACGCAGGTCACATCCAATCCAGTCACATCCGCGCGGCGCGGCGGGTCATTGCTGTGTAGCCACCGAAACTGGAAGGGAGATCGTCATGGAAGCGCGGATCAACGCCTTTGCCAACCCGGCCCTCGGCAAGATCATGAAGGGCTTCAACACCGCTGGTGCTGCCCTGTCGAACTCGACGCTGCCGATGTCGACCCAGGAGCTGGTGAAGATCAGGTCGAGCCAGATCAACGGGTGCGGCATGTGCCTGGACATGCACACCAAGGACGCGCTCAAGGAGGGCGAGACCGTGCAGCGGCTGACCCTGGTCGCGACCTGGCGCGAGGCCACGGTGTTCACCGACGCCGAGCGGGCCGCGCTGGAGCTGACCGAGCAGGGCACCCGCATCGCGGACGCGGCCACCGGCGTGCCCGACGACGTGTGGGCCAACGCCGCCAAGCACTACGACGAGGAGCAGCTCGGCGCGTTGATCGGGTTGATCGCATTGATCAATGCCTACAACCGGATCAATGTGATCAACCAGCAGCCTGCCGGTGACTACGAGCCCGGCATGTTCGGCTGATCGGTCACCGTGCGGGTTACCGTTGGGCGGCAACCGGCCGAACCAGCAGGAGTCCGCATGGGAACCGAGCCAGTCTTCGCAGCGACGGTGCGGCGGCGCATCGAGTGGTATGACACGGACGCGGCGGGACATCACCACTATTCGGTGATCTTCCGCCTGGCCGACGCCGCCGAAGCCGAACTGTTGCGGGTCAACGGGCTCGACTGGTTGTTCGGCAGCACGCCCCGGGTGCACCAGGAAGTCAACTACCGCAACCGGTTGTGGTTCGGCGACGAGACGTCGACCCGGATGGAGCTGGTCGACCTTGGGCGCACCTCGATGCGGTTGACCTTCGAGGTGACCGGCCCGAATGGACAGATCGCGGCCGAGGGCAGCATCGTCACGGTGTACTCGCCGCCGGACGTGGCTTCGGCCGTGCCGTGGCCGGAGTCGGTCCGCCAAGTATTTGCGCATCGTTGACGGTCGTCACCAATACGCTATGCTGGCCCGGTGGCCGGATTCGGGTTGAGCGACGAGCAACAGGCGTTCGCGCGCCAGGTCGGCGAGATCGCGCGCACCAAACTCCGCGCGGATTCCGGTTCGCCCGGGCGGGTGAACCGGCCGCTGGTGCGCGGCATGGGCGAACTGGGCCTGTTGCGCGGCCTGTTCGGCGGCGCCGCCGACGAGGCGCCGCGCGATGCCGCCGCGTTGCAACTGTGCCTGTTGCGCGAGTCGATCGCGCAGGTCAACGGCGAGGCAGAGACCGCACTCGCGTTGCAGGGCCTGGGCAGCTACCCGATCCTGCAGTCCGGCTCGGCAGAGCTGGTGTCACGGTGGATCCCCAAGGTCGTGTCCGGCGAGGCGGTCGCCGCGTTCGCGCTGTCCGAACCGAACGCCGGCTCGGACGCGGCAGCGCTGGAGCTGCGCGCGGACGCCGACGGCGACGGCTGGCGGTTGACCGGCGAGAAGATCTGGATCTCCAACGCCCCCGACGCCGACATCTACACCGTCTTCGCCCGGACGACACAGGGCGCCCGCGCTCGGGGCGTGACCGCGTTCGCCGTCCCCGGTGACAGCCCAGGGTTGTCGGGCGAACCGCTCGACATGCTCTCTCCGCACCCGATCGGTCGCCTCGTCTTCGATGGCGTCCGTGTCGAACGGGACGCGGTGCTCGGCGAGGTCGACGCCGGTTTCGTGGTCGCCATGCGCACGTTGGACCTGTTCCGGCCCAGTGTCGGCGCGTTCGCGGTCGGCATGGCGCAGGCCGCGTTGGATGCCACCATCGAGCACGTGCGTAAACGCCAGGTTTACGGGGCGCCGCTTGCGAGTCAGCAGGCGGTCGCGCACCGCGTCGCGGACATGGCGACCCAGCTCGAAGCCGCGCGCCTGCTCGTCTACGCGGCCGCGTCCGCCTACGACGACGGCGCCGAACCGCAGCAGCAGGCGCGCCGGTCGGCCATGGCCAAGCTGTACGCGACCGAGGCCGCGCAGCAGATCATCGACGGCGCGGTCCAGTTGCACGGCGCGGTCGCGCTGCGCAGCGGTCACCTGCTCGAACACCTCTACCGCGACGTACGCTCGCTGCGGATCTACGAGGGCGCCTCGGAAATCCAGCGCTCCATCATCGCCCGCGACCTGATCGGCAGGGACAGCACCCGATGACCGAATACCGCTTCCACGCCTCCCCCGCGCTCACCGAGAACTGGCAGCACTTCCGCTTCGCCAAGGCCGGCGGCGTCGCCACGGTCACCCTCGATCGGCCGGAGAAGCTCAACCCGCTGACCTTCGAAAGCTACGCGGACCTGCGCGATCTGCTCGCCGAACTGCCGCATCACCAGGACGTGCGCGCGCTGGTCATCCAGGGTGAGGGGCGCGGGTTCTGCGGTGGCGGCGACGTCAACGAGATCATCGGCGAACTGATCAAGATGGAGCCGCGCGACCTGATGCGGTTCACCAAGATGACCGGCGACGTCATCCGGGCGATGCGTGAGTGCCCGATCCCGATCATCACCAAGATCCACGGCATCGCGGCGGGCGCGGGCGCGGTCATCGCCCTGGCCTCGGATTTCCGGGTGGTCAGCACGTCGGGCCGGTTCGCGTTCCTGTTCACCAAGGTCGGTCTGTCCGGTGGCGACATGGGCGCGGCGTACCTGCTGCCGCGCGTGGTCGGGCTCGGCAGGGCGACGGAGCTGTTGATGTTGGGCAACACCATCGACTCGGCGACCGCCAAGGAATACGGCCTCGCCTCGCGGCTGGTCGCCGACGACGAGATCGACGCGGCGGTTGCCGACCTGGCGCGGACCATCGCCGAGGGCCCCACCCTCGCGCTCGCGCAGACGAAATCCCTGCTGACCAGGGAACTCGACATGCCGATAGGGTCGGCGATGGAACTGGACGCGATGACCCAGGCGCTGTTGATGACCAGCAAGGACCACGCCGAGTTCCACGCCGCGTTCAACGAACGCCGCCCGCCTCGTTGGGAAGGACGCTGACCAGTGCGCGCTGACGACTACCTCGACCTCGACGCCGAACTGACCGACGAGGACCGCGCGGTCCGGGACACCGTGCGCGACTTCGCGCGCGCCGAACTCGCGCCGCAGGTGTCCGACTGGTACGAGCGCGGCACGCTGCCCGCGGACCTCGGTCCGAAGTTCGGCAAGCTCGGCCTGCTCGGCATGCACCTGACCGGCCACGGCTGCGCGGGCACCAGCGCGACCGCGTACGGCGTCGCCTGCCGCGAACTGGAGGCGATCGACTCCGGGCTGCGCAGTTTCGTGTCGGTGCAGGGCTCGCTGGCGATGTTCGCGATCCACCGCTGGGGTTCGGCGGAGCAGCGCCAGGAATGGTTGCCGCGAATGGCGACCGGCGAGGCGCTCGGCTGCTTCGGTCTGACCGAACCGGACGCGGGCAGCGACCCGGGTTCGATGCGCACGCACGCCAAGCGCGACGGCGCGGACTGGATCCTCAACGGCGCCAAGATGTGGATCACCAACGGCACCCTGGCCAAGGTCGCGATCGTGTGGGCGCAGACCGACGACGGCATCCGCGGCTTCGTCGTCCCCACCGGCACCCCGGGCTTCACCGCCCACGAGATCCACCGCAAACTCTCGCTGCGCGCCTCCATCACGGCAGAGCTCACGCTGGAAGACGTGCGGCTGCCGGCCGAAGCGATGCTGCCGGAAGTACGCGGCCTCAAGGGCCCACTGTCCTGTTTGAACGAAGCGCGGTTCGGCATCGTCTGGGGCGCGGTCGGTGCGGCGCGCGCCAGCTACACAGAGGCATTGCAGTACTCGCTGGAACGGACCCAGTTCGGCAAGCCGCTCGCCGCCTTCCAGCTCACCCAGCGCAAGCTCGCCGAAATGGTGCTCGCGGTCAACAACGCGGGCCTGGTGGCAGCCCGGCTGGGCCGGTTGAAGGACGCGGGCACCGTCGAGCCCGCACAGATCAGCTACGGCAAGCTCAACAACGTGCGCTCCGCCCTGGAGGTGGCCCGCTCCGCGCGTGGCCTGCTCGGCGCGGCGGGCATCACCCTGGACCACAACGTCATGCGGCACATGGTGAACCTGGAAACCGTGTCGACCTACGAAGGCACGGAGGAGATGCACGCGCTGAGCATCGGCGCCGCCGTGACCGGCATTCCGGCCTTCCGATGAACGGCCGCGTCGCGCTGGTCACCGGCGCGAGCCGGGGTATCGGGCGCGCGATCGCGCAGCAACTGAGTGCGGACGACTTCCGCGTCGCCCTGCTCGCCCGCGACCAGGCCGCGTTGAGGGACACTGCCGCCGCGTGCACCGGTCCGACCATGGTCATCCCCACCGACGTCACCTCGACCGAGGCGATCGATTCGGCATTCGCACAGGTGGAAGACTCATGGGGCCCGGTCGAAGTGCTGGTGGCGAACGCGGGTGCGGGTGCGTCGGCCCGGATCGAGCGGACCACCGACGAGGACTGGCAGCGCATCATCGGCCTCAACCTGACCGCCCCGTTCCGCTGCGTGCGCCGCGCGATTCCGGCGATGCGCGCGGCACGCTGGGGCCGGATCGTGGTGATCGCGTCGACCGCCGCGCACGTCGGCGAGCCGTACATCGCCGCCTACACCGCGAGCAAGCACGGCGTGCTCGGCCTGGTCCGCTCGGCAGCGGCGGAACTGGCGCGCGAGGGCGTCACGGTCAACGCGGTCTGCCCCGGTTTCGTGGACACGCCGATGACCGACGAGACCATCGCGAACATCGTCGCCACCACCGGCCGCGGCGCGGAGGAAGCCCGGGAAACGTTGGCGCGCAGGCAACCGATCGGCAGGCTGATCAGGCCGGACGAGGTCGCGGACGCGGTGCTGTTCTGCGTGCACAGCGAGGCGATGACCGGCCAGAGCATCAAGGTCGACGGAGGTGCCGTGCAGTGACCATCAACCGGATCAACCCGGCGAATCTCGCTGAGCCCAAGGGTTTCAGCCATGCGGTCGTCGGGCATGGCACCACGGTTTTCCTCGCCGGTCAGACCGCGTTGAACGCCGAAGGCACGATCGTCGGCGACACGATCGTCGAGCAGTTCGAGCAGGCCCTGACCAACCTGCTGACCGCGCTGCGCGAAGCAGGCGGCGCACCAGCGCAACTGGCCAGCCTCACCGTCTACATCACCGACATGGACGACTACCGCGCGCACGCCCGCGACATCGGCCGCGTGTGGCAACGCCTGGTCGGCCGCGACTACCCCGCTATGGCCGGTATCGGCGTCGCGCGGTTGTGGGACAAGGAAGCCCTGGTGGAGGTGCAGGGCTTCGCGGTCATCGATTAACTGACATTTCTTGTCAGGCAACGGATTTCAAGCGGTGCAAGGATTTTCTCGATCGAGTGGTCCTGTTCCGGGCTGCCCGGAACTGATCGACTTTTGTCGGTTCCGGGTGTTGGAATTGGCGCCGATCGAGGAAGGAGGGCACCATGAGTGTCATGGCCGATGAGAGCGGTTCCCACCCCAGGCAGCACGGACGTCCGTTGACCGTGCGCGACCTGGAGAGCATGCCGGACGACGGCAACCGCTACGAACTCATCGACGGAGAACTGTACGTGAGCGCCGCCCCGGCTACGCGCCATCAAAAGATCGTTTACCGCTTGCACGACGTGCTGGACGCGGTATGTCCGCATCACCTGGAAGTGATCGGCGCCCCGTACGCCGTGCAGCTGAGCTTCAACACCGAGGTTCAGCCGGACCTGCTGGTTGCACCGATCGAGGACTTCACCGACAAGAAGTTGCCTGCGCCGCCGTTGCTGGCGGTCGAGGTGCTTTCACCCAGTACCAGCGTCGTCGATCTGAACAAGAAGAAGCGGCTCTACGAGCGGTTCGGCGTACCGAACTACTGGGTGATCGATCCGATCGAACCAAACCTGACCGTGTTCGAACTCGATGACGGCGGTCGTTACCACCTCGTCGCCGAAGTCAACGGCGACAAGCCGTTCGAAGCAGTCCAGCCGTTCCCGGCGCGCATCGTGCTCACCGAACTGCTGGGTCGCTTCGCCAATCGTTGATGGGGTTCAGCCCGCGCGCACTGCGTCGACGAGAGTGTGCGCGGGTTCGGCGAGTTTGTCGCGGAGTTCGAAGAAGGTGCGCGCCGCCGCCACACCGTTCCAGTCACCGGGCAGCACCTTCACCGGCAGGCCGGGGTCCGCATAGGACAGTCGACTCCAGTCGGTGAGCGCGTTCAGGTAGTCCGCGAACGCCTGGTTGTCGTCGATCTTGCCGCGCCGCTTGTACTTCGCGGCCATCGGCGCGTACGCGTCCAGGAATTCCTGGTAGAGCCCGTGCAGCCGAGGCAGATCCCACCATTGGCCAACCCGCTGCGCGGTGTCCGCGAACGCGAGGTGTTCGCCCCGGAACAGTTCGACGTAGACGTCGAGGTGGTGGCGGCGCAGGGTGTCGGTGGTCTCGTCGAGCAGGTGCGCAGGCGCGATCCAGACGCCCGCCGACACCGTGCCGAAACCGAGCCAGGTCAGCTGGGACCGCAGTTGGTGGCGTTTGTCCCGTTCGGACTCGGGCACGCTGAACGCGGCCAGCAGCCAGCCTTCGTCGGCGTCGGCCTGCGGGCGTTCGAAGATGCGCCGGTCACCTGCGGCTAGGATCCGTTGCGCCTCTTCGGACAGCGCGTAACCGGCGGCGCCGCTGATCTTCTCGGCGGTCAGCAGGCCACGGCGCTTGAGCCGGAAGATCGACGAGCGCACCGACGGTTCGTCGACGCCGCATTCGCCGAGCAGGCGGATGATCGAGGCCACCGACAGCCACCCGTCGGTTTCCCGCGCGTACAGGCCGTACAGCGTGATGATCAGCGCCCTGGGCTTCTGCCCGCGCCCGCCCGCTTCGTCTGCTTCCATTGCCACCCGCTCACGATAGCGGCCACGTCTTTGTAGCGCACTCTTGACTGTCGTCATAATAAGCGAATGATAGGTCCATGACGGCGCACCAGGACACCTTCTGCCGCGACAACCTGCCGCCGACCGACCAGTGGCCGGAGTTCGTTTTCGACCTGCCCGAGCTGCACTACCCGGACCGGCTCAACGCCGCCGTCGAACTGCTCGAACCGCACGACCCGGCGCGCCCGTGCCTGCTCACCCCGTCCGGTGAACAGTGGACCTACGGTCAGGTCCGCGATACCACGAACCGGATCGCGAACGTGCTCACCGAACTGGGCATCGTGCCGGGAAACCGGGTGCTGCTGCGTGGCCCCAACACGCCCTACCTGGTCATGGGCTGGCTGGCGGTGTTGCGCGCCGGCGCGGTGGCCGTATCGACCATGCCGCTGCTGCGCGCGGGCGAACTGACCACGATCGCGGGCATCGCCAAGATCGATCTCGCCCTGTGCGACGACCGGTTCGTCGACGACCTCCGCGATGCCGACCTCGGCGGTGCCCCGGTGCTCACCTTCGACGAGCTGAAAACCCGGCCTGCCTCGGCCGAATTCCGCGCCGTCGAGACCGCTGCCGACGACGTCGCGCTGCTCGCGTTCACCTCGGGCACGACCGGTCGGCCGAAGGCCACCATGCACTTCCACCGCGACCTGCTCGCGGTCACCGACACGTTCTCCCGGTACGTGGTCAAGCCGCGCGCGGAGGACGTCTTCACCGGCACGCCGCCGATCGCGTTCACGTTCGGCCTCGGCGGGCTGGTGCTGTTCCCGTTGCGGGTCGGCGCGAGCACGCTGCTGATCGAGAAGGCGACGCCCGAGGAACTCGCGGACGCGATCGACGCACACCGGGTGTCGATCTGTTTCACCGCACCGACCGCGTACCGCGCCATGTTGCGCTCCGGTCGCGCGGCGAGCCTGCGCGGTCTGCGCCGCGCGATCTCCGCTGGTGAGCACCTGCCCGAGTCGACCTGGCGGGAATGCCACGAACAGACCGGGTTGCGACTGATCGACGGCATCGGGTCGACGGAAATGCTGCACGTGTTCGTGTCGGCGGCGGATGACGACATCGTGCCCGGCGCCACCGGTCGCGCGGTGCCCGGTTACCAGGCACGGATCGTCGACGAGAACGGCAAACCCGTGCCAGCCGGCACACCAGGGCGACTCGCGGTGAAGGGCCCGACCGGGTGCCGCTACCTCGCGGACCCGCGCCAGTCGGTCTACGTGCAGGAGGGCTGGAACCTGACCGGTGACACGTTCGTCGCCGACGAGCGCGGCTACTTCCGCTACCAGGCGCGCAGCGACGACATGATCGTCTCCTCCGGCTACAACATCGCCGGACCCGAGGTGGAGGAAGTGCTGGTCACGCATGCGGCGGTGGCCGAATGCTGCGTGGTCGGCGTGCCGGACACCGAACGCGGCCAGTTGGTCAAGGCGTTCGTGGTCCTGGCCGACGAGCAGATCGGCGACGACGCGCTGATCGCGGAGTTGCAGAAGTTCGTGAAGCAGAATCTGGCGCCCTACAAGTATCCGAGGGCGATCGAGTTCGTGACCGGCCTGCCGCGCAGCACCACCGGCAAGCTGCAACGGCACGTGCTCCGCGAACACGGCTGATATTACGCAGATTTGACGACCGTCACGAAGAGACATAACATAGGCCCATGCGTATCGCGGTGATCGGCGGCGGCCCGGCCGGTTTGTACTTCGCGGCCCTGGCCAAACAACTCGGCCCGGACGACGAGATCACCGTCTGGGAGCGCAACGCGGCCGACGACACGTTCGGCTTCGGCGTGGTCTTCTCGGACGAGACACTCGGCGGGATCGAACACGCCGACGAACGCATCCACCAGCAAATGCAGCGCGAGTTCGCGTTCTGGGACGACATCGACGTGCACTTCCGCGGTCGGACGCTGACCAGCGGCGGACACGCGTTCGCGGCGATGAGCAGAAAACGCCTGTTGCAGATCCTCCAGCAGCGCTGCGCCGAACTCGGCATCACGGTCAATTTCGAGACCCTGGCGCCGGACATCGAGGAACTGCGCGTGAGCCACGATCTCGTGGTCGCCGCGGACGGCGCGAACTCCCTGATACGCAACCGCTACGCCGAGATCTTCCGCCCGACGCTGGAAACCCGGCACGCGCGTTACATGTGGCTTGGCACGGACAAGGTGTTCGACGCATTCAAGTTCTACATCAAGGAAACCCCGCACGGCGTCATGCAGGTGCACGGGTACCCGTACGACGCCGGGCACAGCACGTTCATCGTGGAGATGCACGAACAGGTCTGGCAGAACGCGGGTTTCGCCGCGTTCGCGGACGACGCCCGGCTACCCGGCGAGTCGGACGAGAAGTCCGTGCGGGTGTTGCGCGAACTGTTCGCGGACGTGCTCGGCGAGCACGAGGTGTACGTCAACAACTCGAAGTGGCTGGCGTTCAACACGGTCCGCAACGAGTCGTGGCGACACGAGAACATCGTGCTGCTCGGCGACGCCGCGCACACCGCGCACTTCTCCATCGGCTCCGGCACCAAGCTCGCCATGGAGGATGCACTGGCGCTGGCTGCCTGCCTGCACGAACAGTCCGATGTGGACGTTGCGCTGACCGCGTACGAAACCGAGCGCCGCCCGGTCGTGCAGTCGACCCAGCGCGCCGCGCAGGCCAGCCTGGAATGGTTCGAGAACCTGGGTCAGTACGTCGAGCAGGATCCGGTGCAGTTCGCGTTCAACATCATGACGCGCAGCAGGCGGGTCACCTACGACAACCTCAAGGTCCGTGACCCCGAGTTCGTCGCGATGGCCGACGACTGGTTCGCCAAGTCGCAGGGCCAGGACTGCCGCCCACCCATGTTCCAGCCGTTGCGGTTGCGCGACCTGGAGCTGAAGAACCGCGTCGTGGTGTCGGCGATGGACATGTACCGCGCGGTCGACGGCCTCCCCAACGACTTCCACCTCGTCCACCTCGGCGGCAAGGCCCTCGGCGGCGCAGGGCTCGTGCTGACCGAGATGGTGTGCGTGTCCGACATCGGCAGGATCACCCCCGGCTGCACCGGCCTCTACACCGACGAGCAGGCCACGGCGTGGCGGCGCATCACCGACTTCGTGCACACCGAGTCGACCGGGAAGATCGGCGCGCAGCTCGGCCACTCCGGTCGCAAGGGTTCGACGAGGCTGATGTGGGAGGGCATCGACCAGCCGCTGCCCGAGAACAACTGGGAGCTCGTCGCCCCGTCACCACTCCCCTATCGCGCGGGTGTCAGCCAGATCCCGCGTGAACTCGGGGTTGACGACCTCGCCGAGATCCGTGAACAGTTCGTTGTCGCCGCGCGGCGCGCCGTCGACGCCGGTTTCGACCTGCTCGAACTGCACTGCGCGCACGGCTACCTGTTGTCGTCGTTCATCTCGCCGCTCACCAACCAGCGCACCGACGATTACGGCGGCTCGCTGGAGAACCGGCTGCGTTTCCCACTGGAAGTGTTCGCCGCGATCCGCGAGGTCTGGCCCGCCGACCGGCCGATGAGCGTGCGCATCTCAGCCACCGACTGGTGCGACGGCGGCATCACCGCCGACGACGCCGTGCTCATCGCGCAGGCGTTCGAGGCCGAGGGCGCGGACCTGGTCGACGTGTCCACCGGCCAGGTCGACCCGGCAGAACGGCCCGCGTTCGGCCGCTCGTACCAGACCCCGTTCGCCGATCGGATCCGCAACGAAACCGGCATCGCCACCATGGCCGTCGGCGCGATCTCCTCCTACGACGACGTCAACTCGATCCTGCTCGCCGGCCGCGCCGACCTGTGCGCGTTGGGCCGCGCGCACCTCTACGACCCCAACTGGACCGTGCACGCCGCAGCCGACCAGGACTACACCGGCCCCGGCGCCGACTGGCCCGCCCCATGGAAAGCCGGCGCGCGCCGCCCGCAAACCGGCCGCACCGACGGCCCCAAACCCCGCCTCGACCTGATCCGCGCCGGTGCCACCGGCGTCGCCCACCGCCGCTGGCGCCCGAACGGCTGAGCGATCACGCCGCTTCGGCATGAGTGGCGTAGCGGGCGCCTGCGAGCAGCGGGATCACGAAGGCCAGGATCTGGATCGCGACCAGTGCGACGGTCTCGGCGTATGCGACGGCGATGACCAGGGCGCTGGCGATGGCCGACGCGGTGAAGGCAGCGGCCCAGATGCCGGTGATCACCATGTTGACATGGATGAATCGCGGCGCGTGCCAGAACTTCTCGGGCACCTGCGTGCGGGATATCGCCACAGTGAACGGTCGGCGCACGAGCAGCGAGATCAGCGCGACCGCGGCGAGGACGCCGCTGGAGAGCGCGGTGGTCCAGTTGTGCAGGACCGATTCCGGGTCAGCGATGGCGATCACGGCCATGACCACGAAGAACACCGTGGTCGCGGCGCCGAGAATGTCGAGGCCGGTACCACCGCGTAACTGCGTGACCAGCAGGATCAGCGACGCCAGCGCGGCCACGCTCAGGCCGAGGCGCCAGTCGAACGCGCTCAGCACCGCGTAGCACAGCCAGGGCGCGAAGCCACGGACGTAGTTCACCGGGAGCTCCTTCAAGGCTCAATACTCCAACTTTAGACTGTCGACGTTTGACATGTGCATCTTGGTCTGTCCAGATTTGACAGGTGACTTTCGGAGTAGTAGTGAGGGGGCATGAGCCTGCGCCACGCCCTGCTCGGACTGCTCGCGGAACACCCAGCCAGCGGATACGACCTGATCAAACAGTTCGAGAGCCAGCTGTCGATGGTCTGGCCCGCCCAGCAGAGCCAGGTCTACGGCGAGCTCACCCGCCTGGACGACCAGGGCTGGATCGAAGTCACCGGCACCGGCGCGCGCAACCGGCGCGAATACGGCATCACCGACGTGGGCCGCGCGGAGTTGCGGCGCTGGCTCACCGAACCGGACATCGACCTCGTCTACCGCAGCGCCGCCCTGCTGCGGGTGTTCTTCCTCTGGACACTATCCAAAGAGGAGGGAGCGAAGTACCTCACCGACTTCGCCGAACTCAACAGGAAACGCAACGC
>DASXOJ010000248.1:0-20144 GCA_036494465.1 Pseudonocardiaceae bacterium | reverse complement strand
TCAACGACTGGCGCACCACCGGCGCCGGATACGCCACCGACGCCGAACGCGAACTCGCGGGCGCGATCTACGAACGCATCCGCCAACAACGCATCAACCGATACGAAAGAGAGGTAGCAGCATGAGCAGCAAACTATGGGGAGTGGAGGACGTCTCCGAGTATCTGGGCGTCCCGGTCAACACCCTCTACGCGTGGCGCACCAAGGGTTACGGCCCGATCGGGCGCCGTGTCGGCAAGTACGTCCGCTACCTACCCACCGACGTTGAGCAGTGGGTAGCGGATCAAGGCGCCGTGTAATGGGCCGTCCGCGATTGCCGGTAGGTACCTATGGCGAGATTCGCGTCTACCCGGTCGGTGCCAAGTTCCGTGCGATTGCGGACTTTCGGGATTACGACGGGGTGAAGCGACCCGTTGAGCGCGTTGGGAAATCGGAGACAGCAGCCCGGAACCGGTTGAAAGAAGCGCTTCGCGATCGTGGCCGGGTGGACGCTGCCGCCGAGATCACTCCGCGAACGAAGTTGTCCGCGTTGGCGGAACTGTGGTTCTCCGATGTCGAGGCGGAGGTCAAGGAGGGCAAGAAATCACCGAATACTGCTCGGCAGTACCGGGAACGGCTCGATAACCAGATCATCCCGGGACTTGGCGAGCTGCGTTTGGAGGAGATCACCGTTTCCAGGGCTGATCGGCTCGTCAAGGACGTGAAGGACAAGCACGGGAACGCTACCGCGAAGGTCGTGCGTACTGTCCTGAACGGAGTCCTCGGGCTCGCCACTCGGCATGATGTCTACGACCACAATCCAGCGCGGGAAGTTCGGAGGATCGACGGTGCTCCCGCCAAACCGGCCCGCGCGTTGGAGCTGGATCAGGCGCGAGATCTTCGGGCCAAGATCGCGTGCGATCAGGTAGCGGTTGATCGTGGTCTGCCGGACTTCACCGACATGATGTTGGCGACCGGTCTTCGGATCGGCGAAGCCGCTGCCATCGTCTGGGACGCGGTCGACCTGGAGGTCGGGACGGTCGAGGTTCGCGGCACCGTGATCCGGGAGAAGGGCGTCGGCCTCTATATCAAGTGGAAGCCGAAGAGTGAGAGTGGCTACCGCACGCTGGAGCTGCCGTCGTGGGCGGTCGCGATGCTTTGTGCTCGGAGGCCTGTGGATGCTCGATCGGGCGATCCGGTGTTCACGGCGCCGTTGGGTGGCCTGCGTGACCCGTCGAACACGAATGCTGACCTGCGTGACGCGTTCAACTCTGCTGGGTACGCATGGGTGACGAGTCACATCTACCGCAAGACTGTGGCCTCACTCATGGACGACGCTGGGCTGTCCGCCCGGGCTGCCGCTGATCAGCTTGGTCATGCTCAGGTGTCGATGACGCAGAATCGCTACATGAAGCGGCGGGTAGCCAAGACCGGCGCCGCGAAGGTGCTCGAACCGGTCGGGCATGACGCAGAATGAGTCGCGGTCAATGACATGGGTAAAGCGTGGGTGATCACGCAATAGGTGAGGCCCCGTCCACAATGGACAGGGCCTCACCTGTGGGTTTGCTCCTCCAGTTGGACTCGAACCAACAACCCTGCGATTAACAGTCGCATGCTCTGCCAATTGAGCTATGGAGGATCGTTCACTTGTACGTCCGATCGGGCCGGACAACAAGAAGCATAGCGCATCCCCGACAGCGGTTTTTCACCCCCCGGCAGTTGGCTACCCAGTGGAGGAGGATGGGTGGCGCAGGCCACCCTGTCACGGAAGGAGACCCGAGATGAAGACCTTCGCCCTGGGTGTCGCCATCGGCTACGTGCTGGGTACTCGCGCTGGCCGGGGCCGGTATGACCAGTTGGTACGTGCCTACCGGACGCTCGTGGATCATCCGCTGGTGCAGGGTGCGGCGGGGGTGGCGCGGGCGAAGCTGGGTCAGCGATCCGGCTCCGCCCCGGAGTAACCCTCTCAGCCCTGGATGCGCGCGACGACGAAGACGCGGCGGAACGGGAACCAGGTGGTGCCGTCGGGCCTGGCTGGGTAGGCCGTGCGCAGATCGGCGGCGAGGTCGGTGCGGAAGTGCTGCCAGTCGTCGTCGCCGAGTGCGGCGCGGATGGGGCGCAGTGCGGTTCCGGTCACCCATTCGAGGACGGGGTCCGGGCCGGAGAGTTGCTGGATATAGGTGGTTTCCCAGGCGTCGACGGCGCAGCCCGCGTCGGTGAGCAGATCGGCGTAGCCCTGCGGGGTGAGTACGGCGTCGTCTTCGCGCAGCACCAGGTCGGCGAGGCGGGAGCGCCAGCGGGAGGTGCCTGCGAGTTCGCGGATGGCGACGTGCGAGTCGGCGCCGAGGTTGCCGGGGACCTGGACGGCGAGCCAGGCGTCGGCGGGAAGTTCACTCGCCCAGGTGCGCAGCAGGTCGGGGTGGCCGGGTACCCATTGCAGGACGGCGTTGGTGACGACGACCTCGGTGTCGGCCTCGGGGTGCCAGGTGTTGACGTCGGCGACATGCGCGTCAATGCCTCGGGCGCGGGCGGCTTCCACCATTTCGGGTGATGAGTCGAGGGCTTCGATGGTGGCGTCGGGCCAGCGGGCGCTCAGCGTTTCGGTGAGGTTGCCGGGTCCGCAGCCGAGGTCGACGACGCGGCAGGGCTTTTCCGCGCCGATCCGGTTGACCAGGTCATGGAAGGGGCGGCCGCGGTGATCGGCGAAGGCCAGGTATTTGCTCGGGTCCCACATGACGCCTCCTCGTCCATAAAAACCGTACGTACGTACTTTATAAGAGCCAGGCGTAGGCCACCAGAGGGCAGCGCGAGGGGTTCAGCGGGATTCTTCGCGGGCTTCGTGCAGTTCGCGTAGTTTGCCCGCTATTTGGGTGGTCACCGACGCGACCGCGTCCCGGTTCGTGCCGGGGTCGGGTCGCACCTGGAGCACGATGCCGTCCGCACCGGAGATCTTGCGCTGCACGAACCACGCTCCCCCGCCGGGCAGGTCGCGGTGGTGCGCGGACTTGACCGACGCGGTGACCCGCGCGTTCACCACTTCGGGTAGTGATCCGCGAGTGGCCAGCATAAATCGGTGCGGTCGCTGGTCGGCGAGCAGCACGGCGCCCTCGATGGTGCCGGTTTCCGTGGCCTCGGTGACGGTCAGCTCGCGGCCGGGTTTCTGCGCCCAGACGGCTTTGCTGATCAGGTGCCAGTAGACGCGGCGCGGGCCGTCCTCGCCGGGCAGCCAGAGGCCGAGCGAGGTGGCCACCAGGAAACCACCGTCGACGATTTCGGCGGAGCCGAGCACGTGTTCGTCGTCCACCAGTTTGCCCGAGAAACCTTCGGGAACCAGGTCGCGGCCGGTGAGCTTGCTGGCGACGCGGTGCCGCCAGCCGCTGCCGAACCGCCGAGGGCGCGCGTTGAACTCCTTGTCGGAGAAGGTCATTCGAACGCCCCGGACGCCTGCTTGACCAAGCCTCGGTGGTATTCCTCGAACGCGACGAGGTCACCGAAGGCGGAGCGGTACTCGTCGGCGTCGGAGATCGGGTTCATCCGCTGCAACCGGGACTTGATCTCGGCGATCTGCCGCGCGACCTGCTCGCACTGGAGTTTCGCGAGCATGGACGAGACGTAGCTCACTTCGAGTTCGCCCCGGGTGGGGATGCGTTCGACCGCCAGTTCGGAGAGCAGCGAGCGGACTGTCCCTTCTGGACAGTGCTGGGTGACCTGGTCGACCAGCATCGCACCGGACAGCCCGGTCGCGGTTCCGCCCGATGCCAGGATCGCGCGGTGCAGTTGCGCGTACGCGGGGACGGTGAAGGCGTCCTCGGGCAGCGAGTCGTACACCGGGCCGGCGAGCGCGGGCGCCTGCAACGCGAGCTTGAGCACCTCGCGCTGGCTGCGGATGCGCACGTCGCGCGGGTCCGGCCGCGGCGGGCCCTGCGGTTCGGCGAGCAGCGCGCCCTGGTTCGGGTCGGCCGGTCGCCTCGGCCTGGATTTGGTCGACGCGGCTTCGGCGGGCGCACCCGCGGCTTCGCGGACTCGGCGGACCACCATGGCCTCGTCGGCCCAGCCCACCCACCAGGCGAGTTTGGCCGCGTAGGCATCCCGCTTGGCGCGATCCTTGATTCGCGCGACCAGCGGAGCGGTCTTCTGCAGCGCCGCGATCTGGCCGTCGATCGAGTCCAGGTCGTACTCGGCGAGCTGGCTGCGGATGGCGAACTCGATCAGCGGGGTGCGCCGGGCGACCAGGTCGCGTACGGCCGCGTCGCCTTTGGCCTGGCGCAGTTCGCACGGGTCCATGCCGTCCGGCGCGACCGCGATGTAGGTCTGCGCCACGAACTGCTGGTCGCCCTCGAACGCCTTGAGCGCGGCCTTCTGACCGGCGGCGTCGCCGTCGAACGTGAAGATCACCTCACCCCAGGTGACCTCGTCGTCGATCATCAGCCTGCGCAGCACGGTCATGTGGTCGTCGCCGAACGCGGTGCCGCAGGACGCGACCGCGGTCGGTACGCCCGCAGCCTGCATGGCCATCACGTCGGTGTAGCCCTCGACGACGACGGCCTGCCTGCGCTTGGCGATCTCCCGCTTGGCGAGGTCGATGCCGAACAGCACCTGGGACTTCTTGTAGATCGGGCTTTCCGCGGTGTTCAGATATTTGGCGGGGCTGCCGTCGTCCTCGAACAGACGCCGCGCGCCGAACCCGACGATCTCGCCGCCGAGGTCGCGCAGCGGCCACACCAGGCGCCGGTGGAACCGGTCGATCGCGCCCTGCCTGCCCTCCTTGGCCAGCTGCGCCTTGTACAGCTCGTCGAGCTCGAAGCCGCGGTTGAGCAGGTGTTTGGTGAGCTTGTCCCAGCCGGTCGGCGCGTAGCCGCAGCCGAACTTCTGCCACATCGCGCGGTCGAAGCCGCGTTCGGTGAGGTATTCGCGGGCCTTCTCCGCCTCGGGAGTTTCGATCTGCTCGGCGTAGAAGGCGGCGGCGGCGCGGTGCGCCTCGATCATCCTGGTGCGGGTGCCGCGGTCGCGCTGCGCGCCCGGCCGGCCGCCCTCGTAGGTGAGCTGGAGGCCGATCTTGTCCGCGAGGCGCTCGACCGACTCGACGAAGCCGATGTGCTCGATCTTCATCAGGAACGCGATGACGTCGCCGCCCTCGGCACAGCCGAAGCAGTGGAACGTGCCGTGCGAGGGGCGCACGTTGAACGAGGGGGACTTCTCCTCATGGAACGGGCACAGGCCCTTCAGCGCGCCACCACCGGCACGGCGCAGTGACACATATTCGCCGATCACCTCGTCGATCCGGCTGCGTTCACGCACCAGTGCGACGTCACTGTCCCGGATACGGCCTGCCACAACGCACCACTCTAGTTGCCGCGACCGACAGGTTGCGCCGGGCGCCCTCGGCTGCGGGATGATCTGGGTCATGTCCAGCACCGACGCCCTGGCCGTCGAGTTCACCGAGCACCGGCCGTATCTGCTCGGCGTGGGCTACCGGCTGACCGGCAGCAGAGCCGACGCGGAGGATGCGGTGCAGGAGTCGTGGCTGCGCCTGGCCGGTCTGACCGACGCGGCCCGCACGGGCATCACGGACCTGCGCGCCTGGTTGACCACGGTGGTCGGCCGGATCTGTCTGGACCGGCTGCGTTCGGCCACCGCCCGGCGCGAGCGGTACGTGGGCCCGTGGCTGCCGGAGCCGCTGGTCACGGATCCGAACGGGGACGGGCAGGACCCGCTGGACGCGGTGGTGCGCGACGACGGCGTGCGGATGGCCGCGCTGGTGGTGCTGGACCGCCTCAGCCCGCAGCAACGCGTCGCGTTCGTGCTGCACGACGCGTTCGGGGTGCCGTTCGGTGAGATCGCCGAGTTGCTGGGTTCGTCGGTCGAGGCGACCCGGCAGCACGCGACCAGGGCCCGGCGCGCGGTCGCGGACGCGCAACCACCCGCCCGGCCAGCGCTGGCCGAGCAGCAGGAGGTGCTCGGGCGCTTCCTCGCCGCGATGGCGACCGGCGACGTGACCGCGGTGGTGGCGCTGTTGCATCCGGACGCGGTGCTGGTCGGCGACAGCGACGGCAAGGCGAAGACGGCGGTCAACATCATCAGCGGCGCGGACAAGGTGGCGCGGTTCATCCTCGGCCTGCAGACCCGCTACGGCGCGGAGAGCTTCGCGGGCATGCGGTTCGTCCTGGTCAACGGGGAGCTGGGCATCTACCTGCCCGCCTGGGCTGGTGACGCCGAGCACCCGCCGTTCGACCGGCGGGTCTTCGGCATGGCCATCCACAATGGACGGTTGTCCGCGCTCTACGACATCGTCAACCCGGACAAGCTCACCCAGGTCGGACAACCCTAGCCAGGAAGTAGATCGCGCCGGTTTCGGCGTGCCGGACCAGGAACAGGAACGGCCGGTCCACGTGGACGACGATCGGCTGTTCGGGGCGGGTGGCCATGGCCATCATCCGCATCACGACCGCGGTGGCCGCCGCGCCTTCCAGGCCCTGCTCGTCGATGGTGAGTACTGCCTCGTGCAGGACCTTGCTGACCTGGATCGGATCGTCGCTGATCGCGCTCAGGTCGGCGTCGCGTTCGAACATCGTGTGCACGCCGAGGCCCGCGAGCGGCGCGGTGAGGTCGGCCCGGGCGCGGACCCGGAAACGCGGCAGGTACAGCTCGACCTGGCGGATAGCGCGTCCACCGAACAGGTCCGCGAGCGTGGCCGCGGTGAGGGCGGGTTCGGCCTCGGTGAGCGGCGCGCCGGGCAGCAGCGCGACGCCTTCCACTCCCCCGCGCGCGGGCAGGAACACGGCCTGCCAACCGGGCGCGGTCGCGTAGCCGAGGCGCTTGGTCAGCCGCATGGTGGGCACCTCACCGACGCCGTGGAAGGCGCGAGGCGTGGTGTCGCGGTCGGGAAACACGTTGCGCCAGGCCGTTTTCAGGTAGAGCGCGTTGACCAGGGCGGCGATCGTGCTCGCGGTGACGTCGCCTGGCGAAAGCAGTTCCGGGATCAGGCCGTGCGTGGTGTCCGCGACGTCGGCGTTGATCGACTGGCGGGCGCCGTCCGGGTCGGTGGCGAAGGGTGCGTCGCGGATGGCGCCGCCGGGCCAGTCGGCGAGGAGTTCGTCGGCGAACTCGGGCCGGATCGCGACGTTCTCGCGCGCCCACAACGTGTTCGTGATGCCGAACGTGGCGTCGTCGTCGAGTTGGGCCGCCTTGGCGAGCAGCGCCGCCGAATCCTCACCCAGCAAGGCCACCAATTCGGCGCGGGTCGCGCCGCGCGCGCCGGACGCGGTCAGGCCGAGCGCGCAGGCAACCGAGAACGGCGACCAGCAGGCGGTCACGCTCGGATCGGGCGCGACCGCGCGCTGCATGGCCAGGGCGAAGCTCAGGTGCTGCTGATCAAGAGTGGATACCGGCACGGTCTAGTACCTCGGATCGGGCAGCGACAACGCGAACTGCTGCTGCGGCATGGGCCGCTCGCCCGCTGAGGACAACGGCTTCGGTTTGGGGTTGCGGGGTTCACGCACCCCCGCCGAGCCCTCGCCATCCTCGCCACCGTCGAGGAACCGGCGCACTTCGGCGTCGACCGGCTCGCGCTGCGCCCTGCGCGTGCCGGGGTACTTGACTTCCCGGTTGACTTTGCTCTGTTTCGACCTTGCTCGGCCCCTGCCCATACCCACCTCGCAGAAATCGGAATGTCCTGTTTCCGAGTGTGCCACCGCTCACAGGGGTCCGGCTGCTGTTCACCGTCAGCGGAATCGGTGCAGCAGCCGTTCGTGCCAGCGCAATGCCTGCGCGTCGGTGAGCGACGCGACCTGGTCCACGATCACCCGCCACTTCGCACAGTCGTCCCGCGCATCCGCGAACGCGGGGCGGAACGCGGGATCGAGCGTGTCGGGTGCGCCATCGGCCAGCGCGTCCACGAGTTCGGCGAGCAGCTCTCGCTGTCGGCGCTGCATGGCAAGGCGTTGTGGGTCGCTCATCACGTAACGCAGCGCCAACGCCTTGAGCAGCGCCACTTCCGCGGCGACCTGGTCGGGCACCAACAGGTCCGCCGGGTAGCGGACCAGCGGTCGCGCTCCGTGCACGCGCTGGGTTTCGGTGACCGCGGCCGAGGCGAACCTGCCGACGAGTTCGCTGGTCAGTCGCTTCAACGCGACCTGATCGGCCAGCGACCCCGCGTAGTCGTGTTCGATCAGCCCGGCCACCGACGGCAGGCGGGACAGCGTGATCGCGGCGTCCTCCAACGCGGATACCGGTTCCGCCGAGAAATGCTTGGCCGCCAGCTCGGCGACCACCGCCCGTTCGGCCGGGTTCGCCAGCACGGCAAGGGAAATCCGGTGCGAAAGGACGCCGTCCTCGACGTCGTGCACTGAGTAGGCGACGTCGTCGGACCAGTCCATGATCTGCGCCTCGATGCAGCGCCTGTCATCGGGCGAGCCGTCGCGCATCCACTCGAAGACCGGCAGATCGTCGTCGTACACCCCGAATTTCCGCACCCCGGCCCTGCGCGGCCACGGATATTTGCAGGCGGCGTCGAGCCCGGCGCGGGTCAGGTTCAGGCCGTGGCTGGCGCCGTCGTCGGTGAGCACCTTGGGTTCCAGCCTGGTCAGGATGCGCAGCGTCTGCGCGTTGCCCTCGAACCCGCCACAGCGCGCCGCGAGTTCCTCCAGCGCGGTCTCGCCGTTGTGGCCGAACGGCGGATGGCCGATGTCGTGCGCCATGCCTGCCATGTCGACCAGGTCCGGATCGGCGCCGAGGTCCTCGGCTATCCCCCTGCCGATCTGCGCGACCTCCAGCGAATGGGTGAGCCGGGTGCGCGGCACGTCGCCCTCGTGCGGGCCGACCACCTGGGTCTTGCCCGCGAGCCTGCGCAGCGCCGCCGAGTGCAGCACCCTGGCCCGATCGCGGGCGAACGCGCTACGGGCATCGGCGAAGGCACCGGGCAGCCGGGCCCGTTTGGGGTCCTCCGCGAACAGGCGCTCCCGGTCGTGCTCGACATAACCGGCGGTCACCCGGTCAGCGTACGTCGGGTTCAGCCGATCCCGACGCCGATGTCATCGGCCGGTGACTTGGTGAACCGGTAGTAGAGCGTCGCGGCAGTCTCCCGGACGACGTACTCCATCTCGACCGTCCTGGTCTGCACCGCGGGGCCGCTGTGCGTCGGCGAGGTCCACGCGTCGATGCCACTGTCCAATGCCATCCGCTTGGCGCGGAACATGTGCCACGGGTCGCTGACCAGTACCGCGGTGTGCCAGCCGTGTTGTGCGAACACGGCTGCCGCCGCGCGCAGGCTGGTCAGGGTGTCGCTGCCGCTGTTGACCTCGGTGAGGTTGGTGTCCGGCACGCCCCGGTCGATCAGGTACCGGTCGCCCGCCTGGGCTTCGGTGTAGCGGTCGCGTGGCTGGCGTCCGCCGACCGTGACGATCTGGTCCGCGACGCCCTGGTGATAGAGGGACAGCGCCTGGTTGAGCCGGTTGGCCAGCACCGACGACGGATCACCGTTGTACTGGGCGGCGCCGAGCACCAGGATCACGTCGGCGTGGTTGCGATCGTCGACCCGGCCGTACTGCCACACGCGAAACGCGGTGCCCCCGACGACCACGACCGCGACCACGATCAGGCCAAGCACCGCGCGCAGAGTCCAGCGACGCATCGCCAGCCAGGACCCCGCGGCACCCACGAGGCAATGCTCTCAAGACCCGGGTATTGACTTCCCACCGGGTGCGTGGTCTACAGCCAGCCGAAATCCTCAGCGAGTTTGGCGGCTTCGGCGCGAGTTCTGGTGCCGGTCTTGCCGATCGCCGCGGACAGATGGTTGCGCACCGTGCCCTCGGACAGATGCAGCACCTTCGCCACGTCGGCGACCGTGCCACCGTCGCTGGCCGCGCGCAGTACGTCGCGTTCCCGGTCGGTCAGCGGGCTCGCACCCCTGGCCAGGGACTCGGCGGCCAACGTGGGATCGACGACGCGCAGCCCGTTGTGCACCCGGCGCACCGCGTCGACCAACTGTTCCGGTGGCGCGTCCTTGACCACGAACCCGACCGCGCCCGCGGCCATCGCGCGCGCCAGATAACCGGGCCTGCCGAACGTCGTGCACATGACCACCCGGCAGGTCGGCACCGCGATGCGCAGTTCGCCTGCCGCGGTCAGCCCGTCCTTGCCGGGCATCTGCACGTCCAGCAGGGCGACGTCGGGATTGCTGCGCTGAGCCGCGGGCAGCACCTCGGTGCCCGAGCCGACCTCGGCGACCACCTCGATGTCGCGCTCCAGGTTCAGCATGGCGGCCAGCGCGCCACGGACCAGCGCCTGATCGTCGGCGAGCAGCACTCGGATCACTGGGTGGCCAGCCACGGCTTCGCGGCGGGAGCCAGCTCCGACAGCCGCGACTCGTCGAACTCGACACGCGGCGGCTTGACCGGTGTCTTCGCGGTCACCTTCAACAAGAATCCCCCTTCCGGCAACGGACCGGCATCGATCGTGCCGTCCACCGACGCTAGCCGCTCCGCGAGCCCGGTCAGGCCGTGCCCGCCGCCGTTGTCGCGGGACCTGGTCACCGAATCACCGCACGCTCTGCCGTTGTCCCTGACCTCGACCCAGCTCGGCCCCAACCGCACCTCGCACCGGGTCGCGCCGCTGTGCCGGACCACGTTGGTGACGCCCTCCCGGATCACGTAGGCGAATGCCTCGTGCAGTCCGGGCGCCACATTGTCCACGGCCTGGGGCAGATCGGCCGCGATACCGGCGGACTGCAACGCGGCTCGCGCGCCGACCAGCTCCGCCGCCAGCGACGGCGTCCGGTAGCCGGACACCGTCGCGCGGACCTCGGCCATGGTCTGCCTGGCCAGTTCCTCCACGTCGCGCACCTCGGCGATGGCCCGTTCCCGGTCGGTGGAGCTCTCCAGCACCCGCCGGGCCAGGCCCGCCTTCACCGTGATCGTGGTCAGACTGTGCCCGAGCACGTCGTGCAGGTCCCTCGCCAGCCGCGAGCGTTCCTCGGCGACAGCCATCTTGGCCATCTCGACCTGGGCCTTCTTCAGCTGGCGAATAGCGTTGAGCAGCGCGTTGAACGCGAACATGCTCATGGTGAGCACGAACAGCACCCACACGCTGGTCCACTCCACCGCGCCCTCGCTGACCCTGGTGCCGATCGCCAGCGCGACCGAGAACCCCAGCCCGATCAGGAAACCGACGTTGCGGGGCAGGCACATCAGCGCGGAGCTGACCACGTAGGTGGCGAACACCAGCGCGGACGGGCCGTCCAGCACCGCAAGCAGGATCGGGAACACGCTCAGCCCCGCGATCCACCAGTACCGTTCCGCGTGCGGGAGCTTGCGGCTGTTCCCCCTGGCCACCGAGACGGAGTAGGTGACGGCGTAGCCGACGACGGTGGCGATGACCGCGACCCGCCACCACTGCGGGTGGCCAGAGCCGAACGCCTGAGAGATCGGTTGGAACAGGAAGAACAGGAAGACCGAGGGCCCAGCGGCCGCGCCGATCCGTTCCCGCCGGGTCGTCGGGGGTTTGCCGAACGTCCAGTCCGGCCACTCCCAGCCCCGGTTCAACTCGTCCCTGGCTCGCACCATGCCACCTCCGCCGGCCATTGTCTCAATTCCGGGCGCTGTCGCGCTGGTAGCGCCGGACAACCGCGAACGCGAGCACGACAGTCCAGACCGCGAGCACGATCAGCGCGGTACCCAACTGGTCATAGCCGACGGCCGGGCCGTGACCGATGTCCGCGAGCCAGTAGCTTGGCAGCACCTTCGCGATGTTGGCCAGCCAGTTCGGGAACAGCGTGACCGGGAACAGGATGCCGCCGAGGAATCCCAGCAGGAGCATCGCCACCATCGTGTAGACCTGCATGTTCTCCGCGGTCGCGAGCTGCCCCACCAACAGGCCCAGGATGGCGAATGGAATGCAGGCCAGCCAGGTGCCGACCACGGTCAGCAGCCATGCGCTCGCCGACAGGTGCACGCCCTCGAACAAGCCCGCGACGAGTGCGACCAGCAGGATCGGCGGCAACGCGACGACCTGGGCGACGGCGGCCTTGGCGAGCAGGTAGGCCCTCGGGGTGAGCGGGGTGAGCCGCAGTTGCCGCTGCCAGCCCTGCGAGCGCTCGACCGCGGTCCGCGCGCCGCCGTTCAGGCAGGCCATGAACCCGCCGTAGGCGCCGAAACTCGCCATCAGGTAGGCGGTGTAGGTGACCTGAGCACCCGGCACCTTGCTGCTGCCGAACAGTGAGCCCTCGATGAGGTAGAGCACCACCGGGAAGACGATGGTGAAGAACAGGAACCGCGGGTTGCGCAGGGCCCGCCTGGTCTCCAACGCGAGATAGCTGGTCTTCATCGGGTGCTCCCGTCGGGTTCGCTGGTCAGTGCCAGGAAGGCTTCTTCAAGGCCGACCGCCTTGATCTCGATGTCGTACGCCTGCGGGTAGCCCGCGATCAACGCCCGTACCGCGGCGTCGGAGTCCTCGCAGTCCAGTTCGACGCGGGTGCCGCGCACCTCGACCGTGCTCACCCCGGGCAGGGCGCCCATCTCGGCGCCGGTCGCGCCGGGCACCTGCGCGATCAGGGTCCGGCCGGACGCGGCGGCGCGCACCTCGGCGACCGAGCCGTCCGCGATGACCCGGCCGGAGCGCATCATGACGACGCGGTCCGCGAACTCCTCGGCCTCGTCCAGGTAGTGCGTCGCGAACAACACCGTCTTGCCCGCGTCGGTGAACTCCTTCATCGACTGCCAGAACTCGCGCCTGCTGCCCACGTCCATCGCGGAGGTGGGCTCGTCGAGCACGAGCAGGTGCGGGTCGCAGACCAGCGCGACCGCGAACCGGACCCGCTGCTTCTGACCGCCGGAGAGCTTGGTGCTGCGCCGTTTGGCCAGATCCTCGACGCCTGCCCTGCGCAACGCCTCCGCGACCGGCATCGGGCTGCGGTGCAGGGAAGCGATCATCGCGATGATCTCGCCGACGGTCGCGTCCTCCAGCAGCGTCCCCTCCTGGAGCATCGCGCCGACCGTGCCGCTCGAGATCGCGTCGTGCGCGCTCTGGCCGAAGACGCTGATCTCGCCCTGGTCCGGTTCGGTCAGGCCGAGCAGCATGTCGACCGTGGTGGACTTGCCCGCGCCGTTCGGGCCGAGCAGCGCGACCACCTCGCCGGGGGCGATCACCAGGTCCACGCCATCGACGGCGCGAACCTCTCCGTAACTCTTGTGCAAGCCCACGAGACTGACCGCGGCACCCGCGGAGACCGCACCGCGATCCGGTTCGAGCCGTACGTCCCGCGGGCTGCGGTGCTGGGCTGTGTTTTCCATAGTGCAGAGCATGTCGGTTCAGCCCCTGTCGTGCGCACACCACGCGTCACGAACTGACCATGACAAACGTCAGGTCCCCGAACCGGGTGACAGGGACCGGGCCTGCTGCCAAGATCGGACTTCATGGCAGCAGAAGAACCGACGATCCTGGCCACTTCGGGTGGCTGGCGCCCTGGTCGCCGGATCGATCTCGAATTCGGTCCGCTCATCCACTTCGCCATCGAACTGGCCGGTGCGTCCGGCCGCGCGCCCCGGCTCTGCTACGTCGGCACCGCGGGCGGTGACCAGCGCGCGTTCAACGCGCGGGTCCACGAGGCAGGCCAGTACGCGGGCGTGGAAGTGTCCTGCTTGAACCTGTTCGGCATGCCACCCAGCGATGATCTCGACGACTACGTCGGCTCGCACGACGTGGTCTGGGTGAACGGCGGGTCCGTGGCGAACCTGCTCGCGGTCTGGCAGGTGCACGAGCTCGGGCCCGTCATGCACCGCGCCTGGCAGGCGGGCGTCGTGCTCGGCGGCATCTCCGCGGGTTCGATCTGCTGGCACGTCGGCGGGCCGACCGACTCGTTCGGGCCGGAACTGCGCATCGTCACCAACGGCCTGGCGTTCCTCCCGTACGGCAACGGCGTGCACTACGACTCCGAGGAGTTGCGCCGCCCCTTGGTGCACGCGGGCGTCGCGGACGAACGGCTGCCGCTGACGTACTGCACCGACGACGGCGCTGGTCTGCTGTACCGGGGGACCGAACTGAGCGAGGTCGTCACCGAACGCAAGAACGCGCTCGGTTATCGCGTGGAACGCGACCCGGCTACCGGCAACGCGGTCGAGCACGTGCTGGACACCCGCCAACTCTAGTTTCCGCGCGCGCATACCACATTTCGCGCACCTGCCTCGAGGTTTGTCCACAGCCCCCAAAACTGTCCACAGCTGGAGCAAGACGGCTTTTTCCCTGTGCCGTCAGCTGGTGTGCTTGGCGCCGTGCTCATCAGGCACACCAGTTCACTCCAGAAAGGACAGTCCATCATGAACAAGTTCGTGAACCTGGCGATCGTCGGCAGCGCGGCCCTCGCGGTCGGTCTGATCCCAGCGGCGGCAAGCGCCTACGCGGTGACGGCGCCGACCCCGCCACCGGTGACGACCGTGGTGGCACCGCCGATCACCACCGCGCCCGGTCATCACATCGTGCCCGTACCCGGCTCGCACACGCCCGGCGCACACGGTCACGGCACGTCCGGCCGTTCGCACAACCCCCCGCACCCGCCCAGCCACCGCAAGCCCGTCCACACGACCCCGGGTCACCGGACACCCAGTCACCGCACCCCTGCCCCGCGCCCGCCTGCGCACCGGACTCCGCGCCCCAAGCCGACTCCGGTGCGCACCGCTCGGCTCGCGCTGGAGCCGAGCATCGTCGGCGGCACCGACGCGACCAACGCACCGTGGGCGGCGCAGGTCGACTGGGACGGCATGGGATTCCAGTGCTCGGGCACGGTCGTGGCACCGGAGTGGGTACTCACCGCAGGCCACTGCGCCAACAAGGGCGGCATGAGCGTGCGAGTCGGTTCGCTGCAACTCGACGGCGGTGACCAGATCGCCGTGGACAAGGCCGAGGCCGACCCGTCCGCCGATCTCGCCCTGCTGCACCTGACCACGCCCACCCAGGCACCGGCCGTCCAACTCGGCTCGGACGACCCGCAGGCCGGTGCGATCAACCAGATCTACGGCTGGGGCATGACCGCGCCCGACTCCGGCCCGGCCGAGACGCTGAAAGTCGCCAAGGTCAAGGTGACCGGGACCGACTGCGTTGACGCCGCGCAGGGCCCGGCGATCTGCAGCACCGGCATGACCGGCACCGCGTTCAACGGCGACTCGGGCGGCCCGGAGATGGCGGGCGGCAACGAGGTCGGCGTCTGCTCGACCGGCAACGCACACGCCAAGACCGCGCAGTACACCAGCATCACGGCCAACCGGCCATGGATCAAGCAGGTCGCCGGCGTCTGATCGGAAATCCTGCCGGGCGTTGCACCCCGATCAGCGCCCGGCAGGCGTCACCGGCAACTACCGGCAGGGCCCGGGTCCGATCCCCGAGCCACTGCCGACAACTCCACAGCGTGCGAAATCCGGGCATTTTGTGACAGGTTCAGCAGCCGATCAGTTTCGGCGCCAGGTACGACTCGACCTTGTCGATGGACACCCGCTCCTGCGCCATGGTGTCCCGCTCGCGAATGGTCACCGCCTGGTCGGTCAGGGTGTCGAAGTCCACGGTGATGCAGAACGGGGTGCCGATCTCGTCCTGGCGGCGGTAGCGGCGGCCGATCGCGCCCGCGTCGTCGAAGTCGACCGTCCAGTGCTGGCGCAGGGCAGCCGCGAGGTCGCGGGCCTTCGGCGAGAGGTCCGCGTTACGGGACAACGGCAGCACGGCCACCTTCACCGGCGCCAGCCTGCGGTCCAGCCGCAGCACGGCCCGCTTGTCGGTACCACCCTTGGCGTTGACGGCCTCGTCCTCGGCGTAGGCGTCGAGCAGGAACGCCATCATGGCGCGGCCGACACCGGCCGCGGGCTCGATGACGAAGGGGCGGTAGCGGGTGCCCGATGCCTGGTCGAAGTAGGACAGGTCCACGCCGGAGTGGTTGCTGTGCGCGGTCAGGTCGAAGTCGGTGCGATTGGCGATGCCTTCCAGCTCACCCCACTCCGAACCGCCGAACTCGAAGCGGTACTCGATGTCCACGGTCCGCTTCGCGTAGTGCGACAGCTTCTCCTTGGGATGCTCGAAGTGGCGCAGGTTGTCCTTGGAGATACCGAGATCGGTGTACCAGCGGGAGCGCTCGTTGATCCAGTACTGGTGCCATTCCTCGTCGGTGCCGGGCTCGACGAAGAACTCCATCTCCATCTGCTCGAACTCGCGGGTGCGGAAGATGAAGTTGCCAGGGGTGATCTCGTTGCGGAACGACTTGCCGACCTGGCCGATGCCGAAGGGCGGCTTGCGCCGGGAGGTCGTCTGCACGTTCAGGAAGTTGACGAAGATGCCCTGCGCGGTCTCGGGCCGCAGGTAGTGCAGGCCCTCCTCGCTCTCGACCGGACCAAGATGGGTCTTGAGCATCATGTTGAACTCGCGGGGCGCGGTGTAGGCGCCACGAGTGCCGCAGTTCGGGCAGGGCACGTCGGACAGGTTGTCCTCGGTGGTCGGCTTGCCACTGCGGGTCTGGTACTCCTCGGCGAGCTGGTCGGCGCGGTAGCGCCGGTGGCAGGAGGTGCACTCCACCAGCGGGTCGTGGAAGGTCTGCACGTGGCCGGAGGCGACCCACACCTCACGCGGCAGGATCACGGAGGAGTCCAGCCCGACGACGTCGTCGCGGCTCTGCACCATGTACTTCCACCACTGCCGCTTGATGTTGTCCTTGAGCTCAACGCCGAGGGGACCGTAGTCCCACGCCGACCGCGTGCCGCCGTAGATCTCTCCGCTGGGATACACGAAGCCACGACGCTTACAAAGGCTGACAACAGTATCGATGCGGTCGGCGGGCACGAACGACTCCAGATGGCTTGGTGACAACGCTGGAAAGGCCGGGAGGTGAGTCACCGGACGACCAAGCCTAGCTGCCCGGGCCCTGGGCCTGACAATGGGATTACCTGGTAAGCCGAACAGGTGACGCCGGTCGACATGCCCGTCGAACCGGGCAGAACGGACAGTCGGCCCGGCAACGCGCCGAGCACCGGAGGCGGTCACCTAGGCTCGGGCGGTACCGGTCCCGTGCCGGTCCCCCTTCTTCTCCAGGAGGAACGTGATGCCTACCCGCAGCAGGCCCACCCGCCAGTCCCGGCGCGCACCGCTGATCGGCGGCAGGGGTCCGCTGACCAAGGTGCCCCCGATCGCCGCGTTCGTGCTGGTCATCGTGTTGTTCGGGTTGGGGGCGTGGCTGCGCGGCACGATCGGCGCGATCCTGCTCGGCATCCTGGACGTCGGCGTGCTGGTCCTGCTGGCAGGCACCTGGCGGGCGCTGAGCTCGTCGGCGCGGCTGATGCGGGTGGTGGTCGTGGCGATCCTGCTCGCCGTGGAAGCCAGCATCCTGTTCCGCTGAGCTCGCCGGGCGCCGTCGTGACCTGGGCAACTCCACTGAGCGCCTACTATGGATGAGAACGAACACGAAAACTGTTGTCATCTGGACATGCCGAACGTGGAGAGGACGATGCCCGTCGTGAGCGCCAATGCCGCATCGGTCGGGCTGTCGCGAGGCGACCAGGAGCACTCCGCGGACCGCAACCAGGTCCAGCCGGCGCCGCCGCGCGACGCGCATACCCTGACCGAGGCCGGTGATCTGCTCCGCGCACTGGCCGCGCCGGTCCGGGTCGCCATCGTGTTGCAACTGCACGAGTCGGACCGCTGCGTGCACGAGCTTGTCGCCGCGCTCGGCGTCACCCAGCCGCTGATCAGCCAGCACCTGCGCGTGCTCAAGTCGGCCGGGGTGGTGGCCAGCGAGCGGCACGGCCGCGAGGTCGTCTACCGGCTGGTCGACGAGCACCTGGCGCACATCGTGGTGGACGCGGTCAGCCACGTGGAGGAAGGCGGGCACGGGCGCGGAAGGGGCCACTCATGAGCCAGCCGACGCACCTGGCAGGCGAGGACCGCAACTCCCCCAACGTGCCGGGCCAACGCGCCACCAAACAGCGGGCGGCGGTGGCGAAGCTGCTCGACCAGCTGGACGATTTCCGGTCGGCACAGGAGATCCACGAGCAGCTGCGCAACCGCGGCGAAGGCATCGGGCTGACCACGGTCTACCGGACGTTGCAGTCGCTCGCGGACGCGGGCGAGGTGGACGTGCTGCGCACGGACAGCGGCGAGGCGATCTACCGGCACTGCTCCAGCCACCACCACCATCACCTGGTGTGCCGCAACTGCGGCCGGACGGTCGAGGTTGAGGGCCCGACGGTGGAGAGCTGGGCGAAGAAGATCGCGGAAGAGCACGGGTTCGCCGAGGTGAGCCACACCGTGGAGATCTTCGGCACCTGCGCGGAGTGCTGCCTGACGTGAATCGGGGCCGAGCGCATTCGCCCGACCCCGATTCGATGACCCGATCCCCGCGTCAGCCCTGGTAGTTCTGCGGCGGGTAGTTCTGCGGCGGATAGCCCTGGGGCGGAGTCCCCTGCGCCGGAGTCCCCTGCGGCGGCATCGCCTGCGGCTGCGCACCCGGGTAGCCCTGCTGCGGGTATCCCGGTTGCGCGTAACCCTGCTGCTGTTGCGGATAGCCCGGCTGAGCCGGGTACCCCTGCTGCGCCGGGTAGCCCTGGGCCGGGTAACCCTGGGCCGCGCCCTGGGCCGGGTAACCCTGCGCCTGGTAGGGCTGGGCCGGGGCCTGGTAGCCCTGCGGATAGCCCTGTTGCGGGTAACCCTGCTGCTGCGGATAGCCCTGGCCGGGGTAGCCGCCACCGAAGCCGCCCTGCTTCGGGTCGGGACCGTACTGGTTCGGTCCCTGGTCGCCCTCGGTGCACAAGTAGATCAACAGCATGATCGAGCCGACGAGGGGCACGAACGCGATGAAGAACCAGGCGCCGGAGCGGTTGGTGTCATGTAGACGGCGAACCAGCACCGCGAGGCTGGGAAGCAGGACCGCGAGTCCGTAGATACCGACGATCGTCAGCAGCACGAACGTCCTGGCGGCAAGACCGATACCTTCCAGGACGAACACGATGATCATGTTGAACAGCGCGTACATCCAGTACTCTTGCCGACGCGCTCGTCCAGTGAAGCCGGCATAGTTCTTCAGCACGGCCAAATACCAATTCACGACTTTCCCCTCTGTAGCCCTCGCACGGGCCAGGTCCCACCCGAGTGAATCGAGGCTCGAAGATAGAGGAGGCGTCAACCCTGGTCAACGACCGGCCACCTGAATCGCAGGTCACGTTTCGGCACGACCGCCCACCAGGTCAGAAGAAACCGATTTGCCCGGTAACGCCTGATGTGAAATCGAGGTCGGCTCCGTTCGGCCCGACCCCGATTCAACCACGGACCGCTACGTCAGGCCGAGTAGTTCTGTGGCGAGTACCCAGGGTCACCGACCGGCGTGGCCCGCTTCGGATCCGGACCGAAACGGTTGACGTCCCGGTCTCCCTCAGTGCAGGTGAAGACCAGCAGGATGATCGCGCCGACCAAAGGCACGAACGCGATGAAGAACCAGCCACCGGAGCGGTTCGTGTCGTGCAGGCGGCGAACCAGGACCGCGAGACTCGGAATGATCGTGGCCAGACCATAAATACCCAGAATTACCGGGAAAAGCGATCGAATTGGTACTGGCGAAGAAAATTTCCAGCACCACGGTAACAATAAAATTGAACAGGGCGTACATCCGGTACTCCTGTCGGCGTGCCCGACCGCTGAAACCGGCATAGTTCTTCAGCACAGCCAAATACCAGTTCACAACACGTTCCCATCTGCGCCCCGGTAGACCGCAGCACCCCGGATGAATCGAGGCTCGAATCTAGAGCAGCCACCAGCACCGGTCAATAGAATTTTTGGCGCATCGGGGGGCGCCGTCATCCCGAAAAACTCCACGAATGATGCCGAGAATGCGCTCAGTACTCGTAGGGGTCGGCGGGCTGGGAAATCTCCGTGACCGCGCGGACGTCCAGGGTCGGGGTGTATTCGTTGGCCGCGGTCGCCGAGCCGGGCACGAGCAGGCCGTCGGCGACGATCCACTGGTCGTCGGGCAGCGCGGCAGCCTGGCCGCCCGCGAGATGCACCTTCATCGGGGTCGCGTCGGCTGCGCAGCAGGTGATCACCAGCCTGGCAACGTAGGCCGAGCCGTGATCCTGGACGACGAAACCGGTCAACGCGACCGCACGACCGGTCAGCGAATGCGTTCCGTCCCACACGCTGCGCGTGATGAATTCG
>DASXOJ010000247.1:0-2187 GCA_036494465.1 Pseudonocardiaceae bacterium | reverse complement strand
GATGCGGCCCGCGACGGCGGCGACCGCGTCCGGCAGCAGCGGGCTGCCGAGCAGGGTCACGTGCAGCCTGCCGTTGATCCGGCTCTGGCGCGCGCGCGACCGCGGTTCCGCCGACCCGGTGGTGATTTCCGCCTCAAGTCCAAGGTCGGTGGCCAGGTCGGTCACGGCGCGGTAGATCGCGGTCAGGTCAGGGAGCACGGCTTCGCCCTCGCCGGCGACCAGGACGCCAAGCACCAGCCTGCCCCTGATCGTCACCTGCTCAATGTCCGTAACGCTCAGCGGGAACCGGGCGAGGGCGCCGAACAACCGCGAGGTGACGCCGGGCCGGTCCCGGCCGGTCAGCGTGATCAGGAGCGTTGGCTGGTTCATCTCGTCATCACGGTACCGCGCGCCCGGAGGCCAGTGTGACCGACTCCCGCCCGCTCTTCTAGGTACCTTGGGTAGCGGTGATGCTCGCGCTGGCATAGGTTCGGTCGCGGCGGCCGTTCGGCCCGGCTGAAGCCGGGCCGGCGTGAGGAGGGGCAGTGTCTGACGAGGTGCTCAAGCTGCGTGGCGTGTCAGTACGACGCGAGACGTCGCTGTTGCTGCGGAACGTTGACTGGACCGCGCACGAGGACGAGCGCTGGATCGTGATCGGCCCCAACGGGGCGGGCAAGACGACCCTGCTTCAGGTGGCCGCGACGATCCTGTACCCGACCGAGGGCACCGTCGAGGTGCTCGGCGAACGGCTCGGCGACGTCGACGTGTTCGAACTGCGGCCAAGGATCGGCCTGACGAGCGCCTCGCTCGCCGAGCGGGTCCCCGCCGGGGAGAAGGTCATCGACCTCGTGCTCACGGCCTCGTACGCGATCCTCGGCCGGTGGAAGGAGGAGTACGAGTCCTCCGACGTGACCAGGGCCGTCGAACTGCTCGACGCGCTAGGCTGCGCGCACCTGATCAGGCGCAGGTTCTCCACCCTGTCCGAGGGCGAGCGCAAGCGGGTGCAGATCGCCCGCGCGATGATGCCGGATCCGGAGATGCTCCTGCTCGACGAGCCCGCCGCGGGCCTTGACCTCGGTGGCCGCGAGGACTTGCTGCGCCGCCTGTCGACGCTGGCCAACAATCCCAAGGCGCCGATGATGGTGCTGGTGACGCACCACGTCGAAGAGGTGCCCGACGGCTTCACCCACGCGATGCTGCTCCGCCGGGGCGCCGTCCTCACCGCGGGGCCGATCGACGAGGTCTTCACCGCGAAGAACCTGTCCAGGTGCTTCGGCGTTCCGCTTGAGATCCAGCGCCACGAGAACCGCTGGCGGGCCTGGGCCCGTTAGGACCGCGTTAACGTCGGCCTTCGTCACCCAGCGGCTTTTGTGCTTGACGCAGGGTGGGGTTACCTTGGGACTATCGGCTCCTTTGGGCGGAGATGATGGTGATGGGCGCCATAATCGCGATAGTCCTTCTCGTCCTGATTATCGGTCTAGCCATATTCGCTGTGATCCGGTCGGTCCGGATCGTGCCGCAGGCGCGTGCGGGCATCGTCGAACGATTCGGCCGGTACCACCGGACGCTGCACGCGGGGCTCAACGTGGTGGTGCCGTTCATCGACCGGCTGCGCCCGCTCATCGACCTGCGCGAGCAGGTGGTGAGCTTCCCGCCGCAGCCCGTCATCACCCGAGACAACCTGGTGGTCGGCATCGACACGGTCATCTACTTCCAGGTGACCGACCCGAAGGCGGCGACGTACGAGATCGCCAACTACGTGGCCGCCGTCGAGCAGCTCACCGTCACCACGCTGCGCAACGTGGTCGGCGGCATGGACCTGGAAACGACCCTGACGTCGCGGGACAAGATCAACAGCGAGCTCCGCAAGGAGCTTGACGAGGCGACCGGCCGCTGGGGGCTGCGGGTCGGCCGGGTGGAGCTCAAGGCGATCGAGCCGCCCGTGTCCATCCAGGGCTCGATGGAGAAGCAGATGCGCGCCGACCGGGACAAGCGCGCCGCGATCCTGTCCGCCGAGGGCGCTAAGCAGTCGGCCATCCTGACCGCGGAGGGCGAGCGGCAGGCCGCGGTGCTGCGGGCGCGCGGCGAGGCCGAGGCCGCCGTGGTGCGCGCGGACGCGGACGCGACCGCCCAGGCCACCAGGGCCAGGGGCGAGGCGCAGGCGATCGCGACGGTGTTCCATGCGATCCACGAGGGCAACCCCGATCA
>DASXOJ010000246.1:0-18340 GCA_036494465.1 Pseudonocardiaceae bacterium | reverse complement strand
CCAACCCCAGCGGGCTCAACGCGCACTACCCGCCGGCGGCGCTCGCCGCGGAGTTCGCCAGGTTCCGCCGAGCCGCGCAGCTGCCCGGTCGAGCTCAGGGTTCGCGCCGAGGAGCTTGAGCGACGAGGCCGGGTCGACGCGTCAGCCTGCTGATCGGTCGGTGCGGCGATACCGTAGGTGCATACCGGCGGTAGGCATGCACATGGTGGCCCCTCCGATTTCCGCGCGGAAGCTGAACCCCTCGATGGTGTATCGGGGCTGAGCTGCACCAGCCCGAACGGCGTCGTGGCGCCGGGGAAGGTCTTACCGCACGCGCTGTCCGGGCTGGTGGTGATCGCTCCGATGAATGGGTCGACGAGATCGACCGGAGCAACCGAGGCGGGGGCGGAGCGGCCACCGGGTGCCCGCCCAACCGGGCGCTGACGATGGCTCTGCCCGCCTCCGGCCTGGAACCCCCGGCCAAGGTGACGGTGAAGCCGACTTCACGTCACGTATACATGGGATGTCCGTCTTGCTTGACCGGTGACCGGCCGAGAATGAACGTCAACGCCAACAGGCCGATCGTGATCGACTCGAACGCGAGGCTCAACGCCGCCTGCGGCGCGGGTTGCAGACCTCGTTCGACGAAACCGAACACCCCCACGGTCCGGGACAGCACGAACCCGATCAGCGCGCCGACCGACAGACCGGCCGCCAGCAGCCTTGGTATCGGCGCGCCCGCCACCAGCAGCAGCACCGACACCGCGAACGCGCCGGCGGCCAGCGCCAGGAACATCGGGCCGATGTAGGCGATCTGCCGATAACCGCCGAGATACAGATCGGCGTGCACCCAGCCGGTCCCGGCCAGGCACAGCGCGGCCACCACCCGGCACACCAGGTCCCTCATGCCAGCCTCCGATCCTTGACCGCGAGCGGCCCGCCGCCGCGCACGTAGCTGACCTCGCGAATGCCCAGCGCCGAATGCAACTGACCGGCAGGCAGGGTCACCGGGGTCGGCGCGGGGCCCTCGCCAGGTTTGGGCAGCGGATACGCGGTCGTGGTTGCGCTGAAGAAGGTCACGTTGCCCTCGGTCTTGGTGAACAGCTGGTGCACGTGCCCGTTGAGGCAGGTCACCGACGCGAATCTCTTCAGGTAGCTCAGTGCCTGCACCGAATCGTCGGTGCTCCAGCCCCACTTCGGGTACATCGCGAACAGCGGGATGTGGCTGAACACCACGATCGGCGTGTCGCTGGACAGGCTGGCAACGTCCTTGCGGACGAACTCCAGCTGGTCGGTGCCGAGTTGGCCCATGGTCTCCAGACCGAGCGTGTTGACCAGGCTGATGAAGTGCGCACCGTGCAGATCGAAGCTGTACCAGCCATCGCCCTTCGTGCCCTTGCCGAAGAACTGCCGGTAGTGCGCGCCGTGGTCGTCGACGCTGTCGTGCTCGCCGGGCACCGTGTAGACGTGGCCGGCGTTCAGACCGCCCATCATCTGCTTCACCTGGTCGAACTGGTCCGGTGTGGACAGATGGGTGAGATCGCCGGTGTGCATGACGAAGTCCGGGCGGTAGGGGAGCGCGTTGATGTCGCTGATCGCCTCGGCGAAGGACTGTTCGACCATGGTGTTGGCCGGGCCGGTGAATCCGATGTGGCTGTCGCTGATCTGCACGAACCGCAGGGCGTTCGCGTCGTCGGCCGCGGCGGGCGTGGACGCGTCGCCGATCTGGCTGATCACCTCACCGCCGACCACCGTCAGCACCACGGCGCTGCCGAACCACGCGGTGTGCCGCAACAACTGCCTGCGGGTCATCCCGTGTTCTTGCGGTTCCTCGGTCACGGCGTGACCACCACCGTTGCGGTCATGAACGGGTGGATCGTGCACAGGTAGTCGTAGCTGCCCGGCTTGGTGAAGGTGAACGTGTAGTGCGCGCCGGTGTTCAGGGCCTGCGAGCCGAACGCGCCGCCGGTCGCGGTGACCGTGTGCGCGTCCTGGTCCTGGTTGGTCCAGGTGACGGTGGTGCCCGCCTTGACCGTGATGTTCGCCGGGCTGAACGCGAAACCCTTGATGGCGACGGCGTTCGTGGTGACCGGGGCGGATGCGGTCGTGCTCGTGGTTGCGGGCATGGACATCGCGGGCATCGCGGGCGTCGCGGGCGTCGAGGTGGCTGGTGGCGGGGTGGTTGTCGCGGTTGTCGTGCCGCAGGCCGCGATGCCGATCACCGCCGCGACGGCCAGCGGCGCGAACAGCGCTCCGGTCCGTCGAATGTGCAGTCCCATGGTTCTCATTTCCGTGGCGGGGCAACGCCCGTTGCGTAACCCTCACCCCCAGATACGAGCGCGGGTTACGGTTGACGGGGCGCGAGAACCTGCACGAGACCGTCCTGTTCGCGCACGGAGAACTCGGGCAGCGGCGGCAGCGTGATGGGCAGCCGGTGGTTCAGCACCGCACCGGTCACCGCGAACGACGCGCCGTGGCACGGACAATTCAGCTGTTTCTGGGATGGCGCCAGGTTCAGCTGGCAACCCAGGTGGGTGCACGCGCCGGAGACCGCGCCGACCGTTCCGTTGGCGCGCCGTACGAATCCGGTCACGGTACCGAGATCGAACCGCAGCACGCCGCCTTCCGGCAGCGCGGTGCTGTCCGCGACCGTCTGCCAGCTGCCGTGATCGGGCACCAGCCGCTGTTCGTCCGATGTGGACGGCTGGTGACCGGCGACCGCCGCACTGGTGATCAGGTGATCGGCCACCGCACCGACCCCGACCGCGGCGGCCGCCGCCCCGGTCAGCTGGACGAACCTGCGCCTGGGTGCGATGGGTACAGAGACTTCGCCGGACAGTTCGTCGGCAAGGCGCTGGTGCAGCGAGGTGACGAACTCCTCGCGCACCGAGCCCGCGCCGAACCGCGCCGAGCGCAGCAGGATCGCGGTGCGCAACTCCGCGTCGGACTCGGGATCGGTCCTGGTGGGGCCGACGCGCTCCTGCCGCAGGATCTTCTCGACGAACCGCTGCACGCGCGACATGCTCACACCCCGTTCCGTTCGGCGACCTTGGCCGCGGCCCGCAGCGCCCGGTGCTGGAGCACCTTGGCATTGCCCACGGTCACACCCATTTCGGCGGCGGCCTCCTTGATCGTGCGACCGTCGAGGAACCGCAACCGCAGGATGGCGCGGTAGTTGTCCGGCAGGTCGGCCAGGATCCGGTCGGTCTCGGCGCTGCGATCCAGGCTGACCTGCTCATCCGGCACGTCCGGATCGAGCAGGTCCTCGTCCAGCCTGGTCAGCTCACGGCCCAGCGTGCGCCGCCAGTGGTCGGCGAGCACGGTCCGCGCGGTCGCCACCAGGTAGGCGCGCACCTCCGGCATGGTCGCCGAGGTGCGCAGCGGACGCAGCGCGGCCAGGAACACCTCCGCGGTCAGGTCCTCGGCGTCGGGCCTGCTGCCGACCTTGCCGAACAGCATCCCGTACACCCAGCCCACGTTGTCCCGGTAGATCGCTTCCCAGTTCTCGTACACCCCCTGGGCGCCCACTACCCGCAGGCGCGGTGGCCTGGTCGGTTCATCCTGTTTCGCGGCATCGGTCGTCTCGCCTGTCCTGCGTCGGGCCCGCACACCATTGAGTACGGCGGCGGGTTACGCGCGGGATCATTACGATCTTCGCCGTTGGCCCGATCGAGGTCATGCCGCGGCTGCGCCGGCAGGTGCCTGGGCGGATCGGGCCGGTACCCGCCTGCGCAACCGGTAGAGCAGGGCGCCAACCGCCAGCACCAGGCCGACCAGTAGCGGCGCGAACCAGCGCAGGTACCAGTGCGTGCCGGACGGGTCGTACACCGCCGCTCGCGGCCAGCCCATGTTGACCACCATGAACATGCCCCACGCCACCGCGACGACGTTGAGCGGGACGCCCCAGCGGCCCAGTGAGAAGTGCGCCCGATCGGCCTTCGGGAGGGTGCCGCGCAGTCTGGCGATCAGCGTCGGCACGGTGACCAGCAGATAGGCCAGGTAGACGATGACCACGGCGACTCCGGTCACCGCGGTGAACAGTTGCGCCTGGCCGAGGTTGATCAGCAGGATGAGCAGGGCCAGTGCACCGACCACAATGGACGGTACGATCGGTGTGCCGGTGCGTGGGGAAACCCGGCCGAGCACGCGGTGACCGGGCAGCATCCGGTCGCGTGCCATCGAGAACACCATCCGGCTGGCGGCGGTCTGGATGGCCAGCGTGCACACCGCGATGGCGATGGCGACGTCGATCAGCAGCACCCGGCCGAGGCCGGTGCCGAGCTGGCTGGTGAGCACGTAGGGCAGGCCGCCGGTGGCCAGGTTGCCGTCGGTGACGCTGGGCGCGGCCACCAGGGCGGCGACCAGCAGCAACGCGCCGCCGATGCCGGAGGCGTACAGCGCACGCAGGATCGCCCTGGGTGCCGTGCGGCGCGGGGCCTTGGTTTCCTCGGACAGTTCGCCCGCGCTGTCGAAGCCGTACATGACGTAGGCGGCCATCAGCGCGGAGATCAGGAACGGCCAGACGTAGCCGCCGTGCCCGGCCGCGCCGCCGGTGTCGAACACGACGCCGGGCCCGCGCCGCGCGTGCCCGAACAACAGTGCGACCAGCACCGCGACGCCGACCAGCTCGCAGGTCACCCCGATGGAGTTGATCAGCGCCATCAGCCGGACGCCGACCACGTTGATCACGGTGGTGACGGTGACCAGGACGGCCGCGAGCAGGATGGCGTTGCTGCTGCCGGTGACCGTGGTCAGGTCCGGGCTCCCGCCGACCAGCTGGAAGCCCGGCCACACCGACGGCAGCACGACCTGCAGCGCGATCGCCGCGGCGGCGACGCTGACGATCTGGCCGATGAGCATCAGCCAGCCCGCGAACCAGCCGACGAGCTCGGTGCCGATCCGCCGCGACCACTGGTAGACGCAACCCGCGATGGGGTAGCGGGCGGCGAGTTCGGCGAACACGAACGCGACCGTGAGCTGACCCGCGAACACCAGCGGCCAGGTCCAGAAGAACGCGGGACCGCCGAAGGAGAAGCCGAACGCGAACAGCTGGAAGACGGTGGTGAGGATGGAGACGAAGGAGAATCCGGCGGCGAAGGATGCGTAGCCGCCGAGCCTGCGGTGCAACTGCTGGGGGTAGCCGAACCCGGCCAGCTCGTCGGTGTCGGTACTCACGCGTCCTCCCGGTTGCGCGGCAGGTGTCCGGCGCGCACGAGGCAGCCGAGCGTGTCGCAGATGACGCGGGTGGCGATCAGCGCGGTGATCTCCGCGTTGTCGTAGGGCGGCGAGCATTCGACGACCTCGATGCCCGCCAGCGGCCGTTCGGCGATCAGCTGGATGAACTTGAGTACTTCGCGGGGCAGGAATCCGCCTGGTTCCGGCCAGCCGGTGCCCGGCACGAACGCGGCGTCCAGGCAGTCCACGTCGAAGGACAGCCACACCGCGTCCGCGCCGTCCCAGGCGACGTCGAGGGCGCGCTGCGCGGCGGCCTCGATGCCCATCTCCACGCAGTCGGTCACGGTCATCACCGTGGTGCCGCGCTCCCGGCCGACCCGGACGCCCGGTCGCGGTGCCTGCCAGCCGCCGATGCCGATCTGCACGAGGTTCTTGGCGGGCACGTTGGGGATGTCGGTGGCGTGGAACCACGGCGTGGTGTGCATCCGCTCGTCCAGGTCGGTTTCCTGGGTGTCGACGTGCCGGTCGAAGTGGATGATGCCGAGGTTGCCGCCGCTGAGATGCTCGGCGACCGCGCGGGTGGTCGGGTAGCCGATCGAGTGGTCGCCGCCGATCACCACCGGGAAGGCGCCGGAGGCGTAGACGTGGCCGACGGCTTTGCTGATCTGGTCGAAGGTCTTCTCGATGTTGCCCGGGATGGTGAAGATGTCGCCGAGGTCCGCGATGGTGATCGACTCGCGCAGGTCGACGCCGAGTTCGAAGCTGTACGGGCCGTAGAGCGCGGAGATCTTCCTGATGCCCTGCGGACCGAACCGGGTGCCCGAGCGGTAGGTGGTGCCGCCGTCGAACGGCGCGCCGAGCACCGCGACGTCGTAGTTGCCGCAGGTCCGCACGTCCTCGACGTAGGGCGCTTTGAGGAAGGTGTTGATACCGGCGAAATGCGGCAGTTCGCCGCGCGAGAACGTCGGAATCCGCTTGTCCACGATGGAATCGGCGCCTTGGAGGCCGAGTTCCAGGCCGCGGGCGACTTCTTCGTCCCATTTGGTGGTGGGCAGGGTGGCTTCGGCCTCGACCGCGTAGCGGGCTTCCGGACCGTAGTGCTCGTGATATTGACTCAAGTCGACTCCACGGGTGGCGCGCCACGGCGGCAGGCAGCCAGGCGCTGGCTTGCCTCCCGGGCTTTTGTCCCGCCGTGGAACGGGCGGCGAACCGTCCGTTTTCACCTCTCGGACCAGACTCGCCTTGCGGCGACGGAACCCTAGGTGCGCCTCACGTCCGCGTGAGTCGGTGTCGAGTACAGCCGCCGATCGTCACCGCCGGATTACCGGCGCGTGACCCGCCGGTCTCCGAACCGGGCGGATTCGCCCGCGTCCGTGTCACCGGCCGTTAACGCCGCGCGGTTAAAGCCACGGCATTCACCGGGAAACACGGTCGTCACAAGGACTACCTAGCGTCGCCGCGCATGAGCACGTCGACACCGGAACGGCAGCTGACCGACACCCGGAAGCGTTGGGGCGCGTGGGCGAAGAACGAATCAGCCGAGGACTACTCGCTGCGGTTCGCGCCGACCAGTTACCGGCGGTGGACGCCGTTCGTGGTGGCGGGCACCGCGCTGGGCGGCATCGCCTATCTGGCCGACTATTCGATCGGCGCGTCGGCGGTGCTGGCCAACGGCGGGCCGAGCGCGATCGTCGGGATCCTGGTCGCGGCCGTGGTGATCTTCCTGACCGGCATTCCGATCGCCTACTACTCGGCGCGCTACGCGGTCGACATGGACCTGTTGACGCGGGGGAGCGGGTTCGGCTACTTCGGGTCGACGCTGACCTCGCTGATCTACGCGAGTTTCACGTTCATCTTCTTCGCGCTCGAAGGCTCGATCATGGCGCAGGCGCTGCAATACGGCTTGCACATCCCCTTACCGATCGGCTATCTGATCACCGCGCTGGTGATCATCCCGATCGTCATGCGTGGCATGAAGCTGCTGGCCAAGGTGCAGACCTGGACCCAGCCGGCGTGGCTGGTGCTGATGATCGTGCCGTTCGTCGCGCTGGCCGTGTTCGCGCCGCACGCGTACTCGGCGTTCGGGCACTTCGCGGGCACGGACGGTACCCACGGCCGGGTGAACCTGCTCGGCATCGGGTTGTCCGCGGGCGTGGTGTTGTCGCTGATAGGGCAGATCGGCGAGCAAGCCGACTACCTGCGCTTCATGCCGCCGAAGACCGCACAGAACCGGTTGCGGTGGTGGACGGCGGTACTGGCGGCCGGACCCGGTTGGGTGATTCTCGGGGCACTCAAACAACTCTGCGGCGGGCTGCTCGCGGTGTGGATCATCGGGCAGGTCGGCGCCACCGTCGCGGTCGAGCCGATCCAGCAGTTCGTGCACGCGTTCGGGCTGGTGCTGCCGGTGTGGGCGGGGGTACCGATCGCGATCTTCTTCGTCATCCTGTCCCAGGTCAAGATCAACATCACGAATGCCTACGCGGGCTCGCTGGCTTGGTCGAACTTCTTCTCCCGCACCCTGCACTACCACCCCGGCCGGGTGGTGTGGATCTTCTTCAACGTGGCGGTCGCCCTGTTGCTGATGGAGTTCGGCGTGTTCGCGTTCCTCAGCACCGTGCTCGGCTTCTACTCGAACGTGGCCATCGCCTGGGTCGGCGCGGTCGTCGCCGACCTGGTGATCAACAAACCGCTGCTCAAGCTGAGCCCCGCGCACATCGAGTTCAAGCGGGCGCACCTGCGCAGCGTCAACCCGGTCGGGTTCGGCGCCATGATGGTCGCGTCGGTCGTGTCGGTGGCCGCGTTCTTCGGCGCGTTCGGTGCCTTGGCGCAGGCGTACTCGGCGCTGCTGGCGCTGGCCATCGCCCTCGTGCTCTCCCCGGTGCTGTGCCTGGTGACCAAGGGCCGCTACTACCTCGCCAGGGCCGACGAGCTCCAGCCGCCGCTGCACGAACCGGACGGTTCGCTCTCCACCGCGACACTCATCTGTGTGAGCTGCCAGGATTCCTTCGAGCGACCGGACATGGCAGGCTGTCCGATCAACGGCGGTCCGATCTGTTCGCTGTGTTGCAGCCTGGACACGTCGTGCGGCGATGCGTGCAAGGCGCCGGTGGACCTGCCGATGCCGACGGTGCCGGCCTAGGACTGGAAGGGGTCGCGCGGTGTTGCTCTCCCCACACGAACAGGAGAAGCTGCTGCTGCACGTGGCGGCGCAGCTCGCCGAACAGCGCAGGGCGCGCGGCCTGAAGCTGAACTACCCGGAGGCGGTGGCGATCATCTCCTCGTGGGTGCTGGAGGGCGCACGGGACGGGCGCGGCGTCGCCGAGCTGATGTCCGGCGGACAGCAGGTGCTCACCCGCGGCGACGTGATGGACGGCGTGCCGGAAATGGTCACCTCGGTCCAGGTCGAGGCGACGTTTCCGGACGGTACCAAGCTGGTCACCGTGCATCGGCCGATCCAGTGATCCCCGGCGAGATCGTGCCGGGTGACGGTCCACTGTGGATCGCACCGGACGTCGAACGGGTCGAGTTGACCGTGGTGAACACGGGGGACCGGCCGATCCAGGTCGGCTCGCACTACCACTTCGCTGCCGCCAACCCCGCGCTGGAGTTCGACCGGGACGCGGCCTGGGGTCACCGGCTGGCCATTCCCGCCGGGACCTCGGTGCGGTTCGAGCCGGGCGTGGACCGGGCGGTCGCGCTGATCCCGTTGCGCGGCAGGCGGATCGTGCCCGGGCTGCGACCCGAACACGCGGGCGAACTGGACGGGAACCGATGACCGAGATCGACCGGACCCACTACGCGCGCCTCTACGGGCCCACCACCGGTGACCGGGTCCGCCTCGCCGACACCGACCTGTTCATCGAGGTCACCGAGGACCGCACCCGAGGACCGCAGCAGGCCGACGAGGTGGTGTTCGGCGGCGGCAAGGTGATCCGCGAGTCCATGGGCCAGGCCACCGCCAGTCGCGCGGACGGCGCGCCGGACCTGGTGATCACCGGTGCGCTGATCCTCGACCACTGGGGCGTGGTCAAGGCGGACGTCGGCGTGCGCGACGGGCGGATCACCGGCATCGGCAAGGCCGGGAACCCGGACATCATGGACGGCGTCCACCCGGATCTGGTGATCGGGCCGGGCACCGAGATCCTTGCGGGCAACGGCCAGATCCTCACCGCGGGCGCGATCGACGCGCACGTGCACTTCATCTGCCCGCAACTGGCCACCGAGGCCCTCGCCGCGGGTATCACCACGCTCGTCGGCGGCGGCACCGGCCCGGCCGAGGGCAGCAAGGCGACCACCGTGACGCCCGGCGCCTGGTACCTGGCCAGAATGCTGGAAGCGATGGACGCGTTCCCGGTGAACGTCGGCCTGCTGGCCAAGGGGAACACGGTCGGCGAAGCCGCGCTGCGCGAACAGGTACTGGCCGGGGCGAGCGGGTTCAAGCTGCACGAGGACTGGGGCACGACGCCCGCCGCGATCGACGCGTGCCTGCGCGCTGCGGACGAGTACGGCGTGCAGGTCGCCATCCACACCGACACGCTCAACGAGGCGGGCTACGTCCAGGACACGCTGGCCGCGATCGCGGGCCGGACCATCCACACCTACCACACGGAAGGCGCGGGCGGCGGTCACGCACCGGACATCATCACGGTGGCCAGCCACCCGAACGTGCTGCCCTCCTCGACCAACCCGACCCGTCCGCACACCATCAACACCGTCGAGGAACATCTCGACATGCTGATGGTCTGCCACCACCTGAACCCGGCCGTGCCGGAGGATCTCGCGTTCGCGGAGAGCCGCATCCGCCCGGCGACGATCGCGGCCGAGGACATCCTGCACGATCTGGGCGCGCTGTCCATCATCTCGTCTGATTCGCAGGCCATGGGCCGGATCGGCGAGGTGATCATGCGCACCTGGCAGACCGCGCACGTGATGAAGCGGCGACGCGGGTTCCTGCCCGGCGACCACGGCGCGGACAACCTGCGTGCCCGGCGCTACGTCGCCAAGTACACGATCTGCCCGGCTGTCGCGCACGGACTCGACCACGAGGTGGGCTCGGTCGAGTCCGGCAAGCTCGCCGACCTGGTGCTGTGGGACCCGGCCTTCTTCGGGGTGCGGCCCAGCGTGGTGGTCAAGGGCGGCATGATCGCCTACGCCGCGATGGGCGACGCCAACGCGTCCATCCCGACGCCGCAGCCGGTCCTGCCGCGACCGATGTTCGGCGCCTACGGCGGCGCGACCCCGGCCACGTCGGTGCACTTCGTCGCGCCCGCCGCGATCGAGCACGGGCTGGCGGACCGGCTCGCGGTGCGGCGCAAACTCGTCCCGGTCGGCGACACGCGGTCACTGCGCAAGACCGACCTGCCGCGCAACGACGCACTGCCCAGGATCGAGGTCGATCCGAACACCTTCGCCGTCACCATCGACGGTGAGCTGATCACGCCCGAGCCAGTGGCCGAACTGCCCATGGCCCAACGCTATTTCCTGTTCTGATGGCCACAACGCTGGCCGTGCTGCTGCTGGCCGACTCGCGGCTGCCCAACGGCGGTCACGCGCATTCCGGCGGCGTCGAAATGGCCGTCGAGACCGGACTACTGTCCACTGTGGATGATCTGGCGTTGTTCCTGCGCGGCCGGTTGCGCACCGCGGCACCGGTACTCGCCGCGTTCAGCGCGGCCGCCGCGCTGCCGATCGACGACTGGCCGGCGTGGGACCGGGCGCTGTCCGCGCGGACTCCGTCGGCCGCGCTGCGCACCGCGTCCCGATCGCAGGGCGCCGCGCTGCTGCGCACCGTCGCCGGGATGTGGCCGTTGCCCGGTGGCCTGCTCGCGCTCGGCAAACCGCACCAGCCGCTGGTGCTCGGCGCGGCGGCCAGGGCAGCCGGGGGAGATGCCGGGGACGCCGCGCTGCTCGCCGTGCATCACCTGATGGGCGGCGCGTGCTCGGCGGCGGTGCGGCTGCTCGGGCTCGACCCGCTGGCCGTCGCCGCCGTGCAGGCCACGCTCGACGTGGCGCAGATCGCCCGTGACGCGGTGGTGGCCGCCGAGATCGCGGTCGACGCGCAGGACCCGAGTTCGTTGTCGGCGGTGAGCGGGCCGATGACCGAACTGCTCGCCGCAGCGCACGCTCACCAGGAGGTGACCCTCTTTGCATCGTGAGGAAATCCAGACGCTGGTTCCCGCCGGTCGCCCACGCGGCCGCGCGCTCAGGATCGGCATCGGCGGCCCGGTCGGCGGCGGCAAGACCGCGCTCGTCGCCGCGCTGTGCCGGGCGCTCGCCGACGAACTGTCGCTCGCCGTGGTGACCAACGACATCTACACCACCGAGGACGCGGACTTCCTGCGCCGCAACGGAGTGCTCGCCGACGAACGGATCCGCGCGGTGCGCACCGGGTGTTGCCCGCACACCGCGATCCGCGACGACATCACCGCCAATCTGGACGAGGTCGAGGATCTCGAACGTCTGCACGACCCCGATCTGGTATTGGTGGAGAGTGGCGGCGACAACCTCACCGCGACCTTCAGCTACGGCCTGATCGACAAGCAGATCTTCGTGGTCGACGTCGCGGGTGGCGACAAGGTGCCGCGTAAGGGCGGGCCGGGCGTCACCCGCTCGGATCTGTTGGTCATCAACAAGATCGACCTGGCCGAACTGGTCGGCGCCGACCTGGACGTGATGCGCGGGGACGCCTCCGCGCAACGCGGCGAGCGCCCGTTCGTGCTGATCTCGCTTCGTGCGGACGGCGGAGTCGCGCCGGTCGTGGCCTGGGTGCGGACCTCGCTCGACGCGCACCGGGCATGAAGGCGCTCGCCTCGCTCGACGTCGACGGCGAGCGAGTGCGCTGGCACGACTCGGCCCCGATCGCACTGCGCCCGACCGCCCCCGGCCGAGTACATCTGATCCAGGCCGCGGGTGGTCCGCTCGGTGGTGACGAACTCGGCCTGCGGGTGACGGTGGCACGAGGCAGCGACGTGGAGGTGCGCTCGGCGGCGGCGACCGTGGCGCTGCCCGGTCCGACCGGCGAACCGGCCAGTTGGACGGTCGAGGCGACGGTCGGCGGGTCGCTGCGCTGGTGGCCGGAGCAGACCGTGGTGTGCGCGGGCGCGGACTACCGGGCCCACCTGCGGGTCGACGTGACCGCGGGCGCGCGCTTGGTGCTGCGGGAGCAGGTCGTGCTCGGCCGGGCAGGCGAGCCAGGCGGCCGATATCGCGGCCGGCTGACGGTGCGGGTCGGCGGTGTGCCGCTGGTGGACACCGAAACCGTGCTGGACGGAGCGGACGACGCGCTGTGCGGGCCTGCGGGCAGCGCAGGACACCGGGTTTTCGGCTCGGTGCTGGTCGTCGGGCCGGACCTGCCGCATGTTGACGAGGCCGCGCACACCGAGGATGGCCTGCGCGCGGCCCTGCTGCCGTTGGACGGCCCCGGCTATCTTGTGCTCGCCCTGGGCAGGACGGCGCTGCTGGTCGAGGAGGCGCTGGCGCGGGCCCGTGCGGACTTGGGCAGTTGGGCGTGCGCGACCTCCCGGACGAGCGGGCTGGCGAACTCGTAGCAGCCGCCCTCCCCGGAGCGGTGCAGCAGGCGCCGGTGCGCGAGGTTGGCCAGGCAGCCCTCGACATCGGCAGGGTCGCGCCCGGCGACCGCCGCCACCTCGGCCGCCAGTACTCGGTTCGAGACCAGGGTGGCATCCTTCAGGACCTGCTTCTCCGCGTGCGGCAGTGCGTCGAGCTCGGCAGCGACCGCACGGTAGACACGAGCAGGCAGCGCGGTCCGGTGGGCCGCGATCGGGTTGTGCAGGTGCTGCAGGGCGAACTCGATGGCGAACAGCGGATTACCGTGGATTCGTGCGTTGACGCCGGGCGCGGGCGACGCGACCTGGTCAGGGCCGGTGCCGACCACGGACGACCACAGGACGCGGACGGCCTCGTCGGACAGCGGCTCCAGCACCATCGTCGTCGAGGACGGCAGGCAGGCCCGGCCCTGCTCGACCGGATCCGGTCGAGCGGTGCAGACCAGCAGCAGCGGAATGCTGCTCACCCTGGCGGCCAGCGAACCGAACAGCGCGATCAGCTCGTCGTCGGCGTTGTGCAGGTCCTCGACCAGCAGCACCAGCGGATCGGCCACCACCAGCGCCGTGATCAGGTCGACCAGTGCGGCGCCCGCGGCGCGCAGCGCGGCGTCGGTGGCATCGGCTCGGCGCACGCCGACCAGCGGCAGCAGCCCCCGGGTCAGCGAGTCCGCCAGCTCGCCCGCGCCGACCAGACCGGTGATGTCGCTCGCCAGCGTCGCGGTGCCCGGCAGCGCTGGGCAGCAGTCGGCCAGCAGTTCGGCGAGCGCGTCGGCATGGCAGGCGTGCCGCCGGACGATCGTGCCGATCACCCGGACCCCGGCCTGCCGCGAGCGGAGCGACCGCACCAGTTCGAGCACCAGGCGGGTCTTGCCGGTGCCCGCCCGGCCCAGCACGGTGACCGGCCGGCCACGTCCACAGCGCAGCACGACGTCGACGTGCTCGCCGAGCACAGCCAGCTCGTGCTCGCGTTCCACGAACCGCCACCCCAGAATGTCCACGATGGACGGATCGGCGCACCGGAGTTCCCTGGCACACCACAGAACCGGCCCGCCCGGCAGGCGTGCGAACACCACGTCCTGACCGCTGCCGCGCCGGGTCGCCTCGCACACCCAGGCCTGCGCGGGCGGCAGCGTGCCGATGGTGCGCAGGCACCGGTCGATCTCGGGGCTGACCACCTCGGGCGCGCCCGGACTCAACGTCACCAGCCCATGCGTGGTGTGCACCGACACCCGGACCTCGACCACGGCGGCGAACCGGTCCCGGATCGCCAGCGCGGTGCGCACCGCGGTCAGGGCGTCGTGCTCGCCGGTGCGCGGCACACCGAAGACGGCTTGCAGCGACGCGCCGGTGCTGCCCAGCACGGTTGCCCCCGCTGAGACGACATCGGCGCGTACCTCCCTGCTCAGTTCGGCGAGCAGGTCGTCGGCTTCCTCGTGGTCGACGACATCGTGCAGGTCGAAGGCGACGGTGAGGATGCTGACCAGCTTGCGTTCGCGGACCGCGTCCACCCGCGGGTCGAGAAGGGCGGCGGGCCGTTCGGATCTCGGCTGCGGCACGACGCGGACCAGCGCTGGCCGGTGTGGCGCCTGGAGTACGTTGTCCTGCCGCAGGATCGCCTGTTCCATGTCGCGCAGTTCGCGGGTCGGCGCCAAGCCCGAGCGGGCCTGCAACGCGGCCTGGGTGCGGGCGAACACGTCCAGCGCGTCGACCTGCCTTCCGCAGCGGTACAGGGCCAGCATGAGCAGGCGGCAGGCGCGTTCCCGGTGCGGTTGCGTGGCCGCCAGCCGGTCGAGTTCGGCGAGCAGGTCGTAGTGGCGGCCCTCGGCCAGTCCGGCCTCGAAGAAATCTTCCATGGTGCTGCGCCGGGCTTCGCGCAGCGCGTCCAGTTTCGGCCAGGTGATCCCGGCGTCCGACAGATCGGCGAGCGCGGTGCCGCGCCAGAGCCGGCAGGCGCTGTCCAGGGCCTGCGCCGCTTCGGCCCAGGAGCCGTTGGCCAGCGCCTGCCTGCCCGCGCTGGCCAGCCGTTCGAAACGCAGCACGTCGACCTGTGCCTCATCGGCCCGCAGCAGGTAGCCGGGAGAATGGGTCAGCAATGCGAACGAACCGTCCCGGTCGTGTTTGGCGAGCATCGCGCGAATGCCGGAAACCGCATTCTGCACCATCTTCCGCGCCGTCGATGGCGCGTTGCCCGGCCAGATCGCCTTGACCAGATGACTGGTCGCGACCACCCCGTTGGCCTGGAGCACGAGGTAACCGAGTGCCGCGCGTTTCTTCGGTCCGCCAATGGAAAGGACGCCGTCATCGCCGACCACTTCCAGCGGACCAAGGACGTTGACATGCATGCCGAGTCCCGCCTGCGTCGTGAGCTGACTTCTCAGTCAGGATAGTGGTATCGAGTGGAAAGTAAAGGTATTCAGGATGTATCGTTATCGTGTGGAATATTCCGCATTGTGTTTCCCGTTTTGTTTAATTTCCGGTCCTCTTGACGTACGTGCGGGGGTTACGCCACCGCTTTTCCGATGGACCTGACGGAATCGCCGCGAATCGACTCACCGGTGCGGCGCGACACCTGACGGAATCGACCTGTCGCGATCGCCGGATCCGGGTGATCGGCGTCGAACAGGGGGCGGCAGGGGTGGTTGTCGGCGCCGTCGGGCCGATAGCGTTTCCGGCAGTTCGCGGAATAGCCGGGACGTTTCGATTAATTGCGGTCCGACCAGAATGGGCGAACCGAGAACGAAAGCCGGTGCCGTGCGGAATCCCGGAATATTCCGGGCCCGGGCGCCGGCGCCGATCCACCCGAGGGGACGGAGTGAGCCGAGATGACTCGACCGGCGATCGGTCTGCTGGGCACCGGGTCGTACCTGCCAGAACGCCGCGTGTCCAACGAGGAGATCGCGGCCCGCGTGCCGGACGTCACGCCCGAGTGGATCGTCCGCAAGACCGCCATCAGGAGCAGGCGGTTCGCCGCCGACCACGAGGCCACCTCGGACCTCGCCGCCAAGGCCGTTTCGCGGGCGCTCGAGCACGCGGGCCTGCCGCCGGGCCGGGTCGACTACCTCATCGTCGCCACCTCGACCGGTGACTTCCCCCAGCCACCGACCGCCAGCATCGTGCAGGGGCTGACCGCGACGACGGCCGCCGCGTGCCTGGACATCAACGTGGTGTGCACCGGGTTCGTGTACGCCCTGGAACTCGCGCGGTGCCTGGTGTCGGCCAATCCGGGCACGCACGCGGTCGTCGCGGGCGCCGACGTCTACTCCAGAATCCTGGACTTCGGCGACCGCCGCACCGCGATCCTGTTCGGCGACGGTGCGGGCGCCGCGGTCGTCGGCGAGGTGCAGCCGGGATACGGCATCATCGACGTCGAGTTGGGCACGCGCGGCGACGCCGAACACCTCATCAAGGTCCCCGCGGGCGGCAGCCGGTGTCCCGCGTCGGCGCGGACCGTCGCCGATGGCGGGCACTACTTCACCATGCGCGGCCGGGACGTGCGCGAGTTTGTGCTGGGCAACGTACCGGCGGTGCTGGAGAAACTGCTGGCCAGGGCCGGCACCGGACTGGCCGAGATCGACTGTTTCGTACCGCACCAGGCCAATGGCGTGCTGCTCGGGGAACTGGCCGGGCAGTGCGGGCTCGCGGATACGCACACCCACCTGGTGCTGGACCGCTACGGCAACATCGGCAGCGCCTCGGTTCCGGTCGCGCTGGACGACGCGGTGCGCTCCGGCGTGATCGGCGACGGGTCCCTGGTTCTGCTGGCCGCCTTCGGCGGTGGCATGTCCGTTGGCGGCGCGCTGCTGCGGTGGTGCTCGCCGAGTGAGGGGATGGCGAGATGACCGCGATCAAGCGAGTCGGTGTGGTCGGTTGTGGCCTGATGGGTGCCGGTTTCGCCGACATCTGTGCGCGGGCGGGACTGGAGGTCAACGTCGCGGTCTCCAGCGCGGCCAGCGCCCGGCGCGACCAGGACCGAATGGCGGCCTCATATGAGCGGATGGTGCGCAAGGGCCGGATCAGCGAGGCCGAGCAGGACCAGGCGCAGGCACTGATCTCCTTCTCCGACGACCTGGACTCGGTCGGCGACTGCGAGTTCGTGCTGGAGGCGGTGGGCGAAACCCTGCTGGACAAGCTCGCGATCTTCGGCAGGCTGGACCGGATCGTCCGCGACCCGGACGCGGTGCTGGCCACCAACACCTCGTCCATCCCGATCATGAAGATCGGCAGCGCCACCGCCGATCCCGGCCGGGTCGTCGGTGTGCACTTCTTCAACCCGGTGCCGGCCATGGCGCTGGTCGAACTGATCGGCTCGCTGCACACCGCGCAGGCGACCATCGACCGCGCGTCCGCGTTCGTCACCGGCACGCTCGGCAAGCAGGTCATCAGGTGCCGGGACAGTTCGGGTTTCGTGGTCAACGCGCTGCTCGTGCCGTACCTGCTGGCCGCGGTCCGGATGCTGGAGTCGGGCGCGGCGAGCGCCGAGGAGATCGACCAGGCCATGACCCTGGGCTGCGGACATCCGATGGGGCCGCTGGCGCTGAGCGACCTGATCGGCCTGGACACGGTCGCGGCCATCGGTGCGGCGATGTACGAGGAAATGAAGCAGCCGCTGTACGCCCCGCCACCGTTGCTGTTGCGCATGGTGGACGGCGGCCTGATCGGGAAGAAAGGCGGCAGGGGCTTCTACGACTATCGGTGACGCGCCGGAAGTACGGCCGCCGATGGCACGATGTCGGTGGCCGCTCGGAAAACCGGAAAGCGACCAGTGCCTGCTCGCCCATTGATTGCGGACCGGCGATGACCGGTTGATGGACGAGACGATGAATGTCGGACATTTGCGGGTGTGCCTGCCGCGCCTAGCGTGAAAACCATGACGAGGCTGGGGGATCGGGACGCGCAGTTCGCCGCGCTGGACGCGCTCTGGTCGCAGGCTAGATCCGGGGCGGGACATCTGATTCTGGTGGAAGGCGCGCTGGGCACCGGCAAAACCGCGCTGCTGCACGCCTTCGCCGACCGGGTCGGGAAAAGCGGGAAAACGTTGCGGCTAGGGGCCACCTGCGCACCGGGAGAATGGTCGCTGCCGCTCGGCGTCGCCGGGCAGCTGTTCCTCGACCTCGACCTGCCTGCCGATTTCCGGGCCCGCACGGCGGAGTTGATCGAGCGGATCACGGCGGGTGTGTCGGACACCGAAACGCTCGCGGCGTTGCACAACCTGTGCCGCGAGTTGGTGGAACTCGCCGCGCGCGTCCCGGTGCTGATCACCATCGACGATGTGCAACACGCCGACCCGGTGTCGGCGTTGTGGTTGCTGTGCCTGGCAAGGCGGCTCGCCACCGCGCCGATCCTGGTCGCCGCAGCCGGGGATCTCCTGCCACCACAGGAGTTCCTGGCCACCAGGGCGGAACTGCTGAGGTTCCCGCACAGCGCGGCCATGCGCCTCGCGCCGTTGTCCGAACCGGCCGTCGCCGCGTTGCTCGGTGAGTGTTTCGGTGCGCCGGCGGCCGCCCGGCTCGCCGCCGACATGTTCGCGGCGAGCGGCGGCAATCCGTTGCTGCTCACGGCGTTGCTCGACGACTGGCGCACCGGCCGGGGCATCGCGGGCCGTGGCTATCAACAGGCGCTGC
>DASXOJ010000245.1:0-22398 GCA_036494465.1 Pseudonocardiaceae bacterium | reverse complement strand
CCGGTCGCGGCGGGTCTTGTCGTAGGCGACGTGCCGCAGCGCGGTGAGCAGGTAGGCGCGGAACGCGACGTCCGGGCCCCGTCCGGCGCGCAGCGTGTCCAGCACGCGCGAGAACGCCTCGGAGACCAGGTCATCGGACTCTGCGGTGGACCGCGAAAGCTGTCGCGCGAGGTTGTACGCGGCGGTCACATGTCGCTCGTAGAGCGCGCCGTAGGAGGAGATCTTGCCGCCGCGGACCTCATCGATCAGCTCGGCGTCACTCGGACCTGGGACTTCCGCCGGGACGGTTGCCACTAGTCCCCTCCCGTAAGCGCTGAGCAGTTACTGACCACGTCAGTGTGACGGACATGAATTCGGCTCGCCACGCTACCTCCAGAAAGTGATTCGACAGGAATCTGCCGAAACTGCCGTCACGCTGGCCATCTGGTGACGTCTCGTGGTCGGAGCGGATGAACATCACTCGTTCAGCGCAACTGAACGGCCGCGAGATCGGTCCAGTAATACTGAACTGATTAGTTTCGTTGAAAGAACTGGAGGGCAAGCGCCGGTGGGAACGCGTGAAGTGTCGCCACGTCGCTGGCACGACCACCGTGGCGAGGCGCTTCGTGCGCTGCGCACGCGATGGCGCACCGCCAGCCTCGCCGCCGGGTGGCCGTTCCCGAACGACTGGCCGCTCGCCCAGATCGACGTCGTCTGCCACGCCGTCCTGGACGGCACCGAGCTCGCCCCCGCGCTGCGCCAGCTCGGCCGGGCCCGCGCCGAAGCGGGCTCCGGACTCGGCGAGACCCTCTGCGATCTCGCCGCGCTGCACGCCGTGGTCAACGGGCCCGGCCGCGCCGACGGCATCGTCTCGCCCGACCCGGACGCCACCCCCGCCCGGCTGATCAGGGTCACCGCGCTCGCCTGGGCCGACGTCGTGCTCGACCAACTCGCGCACACCGAGGTCTCCGACGGCCTCACCGGCCTGTCCAGCCCCGCCTACCTGCGCGCCCGGCTGCGCGAGGTCTACCGCGAAGCGGCGGCGCAGGACGTGCCGGTCTCGGACAAGTACGTGCTCGTGCTGCTCTCCCCGGACGTCTCGCACACCTCCGGCTGGTCCCGGCTGGCCGCCATGGTGCTGCTCGCCGACTCGCTGCGCGCCGTCTACAACGGCGGCCAGACCCTCGCCGCCATCGGCCCGGGCACCCTCGCCGTGCTCGCCGAACGCGACGGCCGCTGCGCCGCGCGCCTCGCCGAACTGCGCTGGTCAGCGGCTGCGCGCCTGTCCGTCGACCCGCAGCTGGCCGCGATCGGCCCGCCCCCGGTCTGGCTGGAGCAGCTCCCCGCCACTCACGACGCAGCGTGTCGGCTGCTCGTCGAATTGGCGCGGAACTAGCCCCTAACGGACCTTTCGGGGGCATGGCGCCCACTGCCAGTTTTGAACGAGTGACTGATGTCTTTCCTCGAACCAGAGCCGCAGGCTGTCCGCTGGACCCGGACCCGGACTACGCGGCCCTGCACGCCAAGAGCTCACTGCCCAAGGTGTCCTGTCCGGCAGGCATCGACGCCTACCTCGTCACCGACTACGACCAGATCCGCACCGCCCTCGGCAACCCGAATCTCAGCTCGCACGGCGCGTCCTCCATGCACACCCAGGTGGGCTACGACTTCAGCGCGCCGGTCACCACCGGCAACATCATCCAACTCGACGGCTCCGCACATGCCCGCATCCGCAAGCTGCTCATCTCCGAGTTCACCGTGCGCCGCATGCGCGCGCTCAAGCCCTACATCCAGCGGATCATCAACGAGCACATCGACGCCATGCTGGACAAGGCGCCCGGGCCGGTCGACCTGGTCAGCCAGTTCGCGCTGCCCATCCCGTCCCTGGTGATCTGCGAAATGCTCGGCGTCCCGTACGGCGACCGCGACCTGTTCCAGCGGCACGGCGCCACCCTCACCGACTTCGACCTGCCCGTGCCAGACAAGGACAAGGCGGTCCAGGAGCTGACCGGGTACCTCGCCGAACTGACCGGGCGCAAGCTCGCCAACCCCAGCGAGGACGACCTGCTCGGCAGGCTGATCCTGCGTGCCCGCGAGTCAGGTGCCGACCTGACGCCCGCCGAGCTGACCGAGCTCGGTCTCATCCTGCTGATCGCGGGCCACGAGACCACCGCGAACATGATCGGCCTCGGCACGCTCACCCTGCTGAGCCACCCTGAGGAGTTCGCGCGGTTGCGGGCGGACCCGTCCCTGGCCGAGTCCGCGGTCGAAGAGCTGCTCCGCTACCTGACCGTGGTCCAGTTCGGCCTGCTGCGCCTGGCCACCGGGGACGTCGAAGTCGCAGGGCAGCGGATCGAAGCGGGCGAATGGCTGATCGGTGCGATCGCGGCAGGCAACCGTGACGAGCACGTCTACCCGGACCCGGACACCCTCGACATCGGCCGCGAAGCCCGCACCCACCTCGCCTTCGGCTTCGGCGTGCACCAGTGCATCGGCCAGCAACTGGCCAGGGTCGAACTGCGTGAAGTGCTCGGCATCCTCTACCAGCGCATGCCGGACATGCGGCTGGCCGCACCGATCGAAGAACTGCCATTCAAATCCGGCGGGGTCGTCTACGGCGTCAAATCGCTGCCCATCACCTGGGGCTAGCCACGATGTGGGCCGGGCCACTTCCCGCGGCCCGGCCCGCTCCCCGGTGAAATCCCCAGTTCATCGGCCGTTTAGGGTCCGGTGATTGTGGACCCTCGAACCGGCCTTCCGATCGTCGGCATGGTGGGCGGCGGACAGCTCGCCCGGATGACCCATCAGGCGGCCATCGCCCTCGGCCAGTCCCTGCGCGTGCTCGCCGTCTCGCCGGACGAACCGGCGCCGCTGGTCACGCCCGAGACCAGCATCGGCAGCCACACCGACCTCGACGCGCTGCGCTCCTTCGCCGCCGAGGTCGACGTGCTGACCTTCGACCACGAACACGTGCCCAACGAGCACCTGCGCGCGCTGATCGCGGCGGGCCACCGGGTGCATCCGGGGCCGGACGCGCTGGTGCACGCCCAGGACAAGCTCGTCATGCGGCGCAAGCTCGCCGAACTCGGCCTGCCGATCCCCGCGTTCGCGCCGATCGAATCCGTCGACGCGATCGTCGCCTTCGGCTCCGAACACGGCTGGCCGTGCGTGCTCAAGGCCGCGCGCGGCGGCTACGACGGTCGCGGCGTCTGGATGCTCGACGACCCCGAACAGGCGAAAACCCTGGTCGCAGAGCTGCTCGACGCGGGCACGCCGCTGCTCGTCGAGGAACGCGTCACCATGCGCCGCGAACTGGCCGCGTTGATCGCCCGCTCGCCGTTCGGGCAGGGCGCTGCCTGGCCGATCGTGGAAACCGTGCAGGTCGACGGCATCTGCGTCGAAGTGCTCGCACCCGCCCCCGACCTCGCGCCGGACCTCGCCGACCAGGCACAGCAGCTCGCCCTGAGCGTCGCCAACGCGCTGAACGTGGTCGGCCTGCTCGCCGTCGAGCTGTTCCAGACCGACACCGGCCTGGTCGTCAACGAGCTCGCCATGCGGCCACACAACTCCGGCCACTGGACCATCGACGGTGCCCGCACCTCCCAGTTCGAGCAGCACCTGCGCGCCGTCCTCGACTACCCGCTCGGCTCGACCGAGGCGCTCGCCCCGGTCACCGTGATGGCCAACGTGCTCGGTGCCGAGGTCACTCCGAAGATGGGCGTCGACGAGCGCCTGCACCACCTGTTCGCCCGCTTCCCGGCCGCGCGCGTGCACCTCTACGGCAAGGCGGAGCGGCCCGGTCGCAAGGTCGGCCACGTCAACGTGCTCGGCGACGACCTGGCAGTGGCCCGGCGCACCGCGTCACTGGCCGCGAACTGGCTGGCCACCGCACGCTGGGCCGACGGCTACGACATCCACGGCTGATCAACGTTGAAAGGAAAGCACGTGTCTACAGCGCCTGATTCACTGGCCACGAAAGTCGGCGTGATCATGGGCAGCGACTCCGACTGGCCGGTCATGCAGGCCGCCGCGCAGATCCTCGCGGAGTTCGAGGTCAGCCACGAAGTCGCGGTCATCTCCGCGCACCGCACCCCGAAGCGGATGCTCGACTACGCGAGCTCGGCCGCCGAGCGCGGCCTCCAGGTGATCATCGCGGGTGCGGGTGGCGCGGCCCACCTGCCGGGCATGGTCGCGTCGGCCACGGTGCTGCCGGTGATCGGCGTGCCGGTGCCGTTGAAAAACTTGGATGGCATGGACTCGCTGCTGTCCATCGCACAGATGCCCGCCGGTATCCCGGTCGCGACCGTGTCGATCGGTGGCGCGCGCAACGCCGGCCTGCTGGCCGTGCGGATCCTCGGCGCAACCGACAAGGTGTTGCAGCAGCGGATGGCCAACTTCCAGCACGGCCTGGAGCAACTCGTGCTGGAGAAAGATGCGTCACTACAGCGTGAACTACAGCGTGGGCTACAGGGCGAGGTGAACAAGCGCTAACATCGTCCACGGTACAAAAGCTACTGAAAGGTAACCGTCATGGACGCCAGCTTCGGCACCTACCAGCTCGCCGACGAGCACGAGGCGCTGCGCGAGGCAGTGCGCGCCATGGCGGAGAAGGAGATCGCGCCGTACGCCGCCGAGGTCGACGAGCAGGAGCGCTACCCGGCGGAAGCGCGCGACGCGCTGGTCAAGTCCGGGTTCCACGCCGTGCACATCCCCGACGAGTTCGGCGGCGAAGGCGCCGACTCGGTCGCGACCTGCATCCTCATCGAGGAAGTGGCCCGGGTCTGCGCGTCGTCCTCGCTGATCCCGGCCGTGAACAAGCTCGGCACCATGCCGATCATCCTGTCCGCGTCGGACGAGCTGAAGCGCCAGGTGCTGCCCAAGATCGCCGAAGGCGAAATGGCCTCCTACGCGCTGTCCGAGCGGGAAGCAGGCTCCGACACCGCGTCCATGCGCGCCAGGGCCCGGCTCGACGGCGACCACTGGGTGCTCAACGGCACCAAGGCGTGGATCACCAACGCGGGCGAATCCACCTGGTACACCGTGATGGCGGTGACCGACCCGGACGCGGCCAAGCCCGCCAACGGCATCTCCGCGTTCGTCGTGCACGCCGAGGACCCCGGCTTCGAGGTCGGCCCGAAGGAACGCAAGCTCGGCATCAAAGGCTCCCCGACCAGGGAGATCCACTTCGCCGACTGCACCATCCCGGCCGATCGCATCATCGGCGAGCCCGGCACCGGCCTCAAGACCGCGCTGCGCACCCTCGACCACACCCGCCCGACCATCGGCGCCCAAGCCGTCGGCATCGCCCAGGGCGCCCTCGACGCGGCCATTGCCTACGTCAAGGAGCGCAAGCAGTTCGGCAAGAACATCGCCGAGTTCCAGGGCGTCCAGTTCATGCTCGCCGACATGGCCATGAAGGTCGAAGCCGCGCGCCACATGGTCTACGTCTCGGCAGCCAAGGCCGAACGCGGCGAACCGAACCTCGGCTTCATCTCCAGTGCCGCCAAGTGCTTCGCCTCCGACGTTGCCATGGAGGTCACCACCGACGCCGTCCAACTCTTCGGCGGCGCGGGCTACACCCGTGACTTCCCGGTCGAGCGCATGATGCGCGACGCGAAGATCACCCAGATCTACGAAGGCACCAACCAGATCCAGCGCATGGTGATGGCCCGCAACATCCTCAAGGGCTGAGCTCGTCCGGTCGCGCCGTCAGTGGCAGAACGAGACGCAACTGGCGGCGGCGCCAACGAAGACGATGATGATGATCACCGTCGGCACCAGCGAGATGATCGAGCACACCAGACCGGCGACGCCCATGCCGTAGCCCGCGCGGCCCTCGGCGCGCGCCTTGCGCATGCCGATGATCGACAGGATCAGCCCGACGATCCCGATCAGCCCGACGAACGGGATGAACGAGATGACCAGGGCGATGATGCCCAGCACCATCCCGGCGACGCACTCGCCGCTGGTCGGCCTCGGCTGCTGATAACCGCCGTAGTTCGGCGGCGGATACTGGTTGTATGCCACAGCGATCGACGGTATCGCCGCAACGGTCTGTCCGGTCCGGATCCGGCACACTTACGCCGATAGGGTGATGGACCGGTCCCTGATCCGGTCCCACGCCGCGACCGGCAGGTCGACCAGCACCAGCATCTCGTCGACGTTCGCGAAGCCGCCGAGCTCGTCGCGCCGCTCGATGATCGTCCTGGCGTCGACCGGTTTGATGCCGAACGCCGACGCCATCGCCTTGGCAGTGGCGTGATTGATGTCGACCAGCCCGCCGTCGTCGAAGGTGCGGCCGAGATCCGGTCGACCGATGTGCAGCTCCTCCGCGAGCAGCGGATCCTGCGCGACCAGTTCGCGCGCCTGAGCGCGTTTCGCCCGCGCGTCCAATGCCTTCGCCAGCGCAGGATCCACCCGCTTCTCCTGCTCGGCCTTCTTCGGCTTGGCCTGCCGCGGTTTGGCCGTGCGCCTGGTCGGCGCCCCATCTGCCTGCTCAGCACGACCAGGTGACTGGTGGCCGCGACCATGCCGCCGAGCAACAACACCGGCGCGAGCACGGCGAACACCACATTGGTCTGGTAACCCAACATGACGAACGCCGTGAACGACGCGAGCGTGTACAGACTCCCCGCCGCCTGCACGCCCGGCCGCGCCAACCTGCGCCCCGCGTGCGCGAACGGGATGAAGCTGCCCAGACCGAACGTGAGCAGCACGACCAGCGGATACCAACCGCCATTGCGCAACCAGTTCCCCGGCCGTTCGACGAGACGGCCTGGCCGCTCGACCGGACTGCCTGGCCGCTCGGCTGGACGGGCAACCGGCACCTTGGCCCCGGCCGGACCGCCATGATGCCCGCGGCCGGGGGTCTTGGCGTTCGCGCCGAGGTTCGGATAACCGCCGCCGCTGCGCGCGACCCCTCGTCGCGCGTGCTTCGTCAGCCGATACGAGTTCCGATACCCCACGACGGCCTCCACTGCTGTCAACCGTGACATCGGTACGCCAGAACCGACGGTTAGCACAGCGCGGAGGTTCCCGATGTGACCTCCGCTTCAGCCGCTCAGCCCAATGCCGCCGCGATGGTCTTGGCGCAGTCGATGGACTCGGTGTGCGTGGTGTCCACCTCGACGTCGTAGCGGACGTCCTTGTGCACGAGTTCGGCTTGCGCCTGCGCCATGCCCGGCACCCGGTCGCCGCGCGCGATCTCCCGGCCGGCCGCGACCGCCGGATCGCAGTGCACGCCGACCCACAACGCAGGCACCTCGCCCAACGCGTCCAGCCACCGTTGCTGCGACGTCCTGCCGCCCAGGAACACCTCGTCGATGATGATCCGCGCGCCCGCGCGCACCATCGCCACGACGCCGACCAGCCACACCCGCTCCAGTTCGCGGAACTCCGGCCCCACCGCGACCGACCCGTCCGCCGAGATCTCCAGCCCCGCTGCCGACGACGTCAACGCGGCAGGCATCGCGTCGGTGAGGCTGTCCGTGCCGAAGGTCAGCCACGGCTGCGGCAACACCGCCTGCAGACATCGCGCGAGCCCGGACTTTCCGCTGCTCGACCCGCCGTTGAGCACGATCAACCTGGTGGACATGGCCGCAGCATACGGTCGATTCGACCAGCGGCAATCGAGTTAGGCAGGGTACGGATCGGTCAACGTCATCGGTGTGATCGCGATTTCGGCGGCATCTTCCGGGAACCGCTCGCCTGCCTGGTAGTAGCGGGCGCGAGTGCGGCCGACCGGCGCCAGAATCCGCGCGGTGGCCAGGTCGCGCAGATCCCGTTGCGCCTGCTGCACACTGAGCCCCTCGGCCTGTTCGTAACGCGAACGCCGAACCCGACCGGCCATGGCCACATCGTGCAACGCGGACACCACACGCTCGTCGAGATCATTCCGCTCGGCGAACGCGGCCAGAATCCGCCACACCTGACTGGAACTGTCCAGTCTCTTTTGGACAGTCTGCGCTTGTTGGTGATATGCGGTGAGGTTGAATCGAATCCAGCTGGACACGTCCTGCGCGGGTTGATATGTCCTGCCTCGGCTCGCAAGTTCGCGGTAGTAGTCCCAGGTGTTCAGGGAAAGGCCAAGCCACGCTTCGATCGACGAGAACTCGGGGGCGAGCACACCTTCCCGTGCGATCAGCAACGTTTGCAACGAGCGCGACATCCGGCCGTTGCCGTCCGGCCAGGGATGGATCGACACCAGGTGCAGATGGCTCATTGCCGCGCGCACCAACGGATGCGTCTCGTCGTTGGTGTTGAGCCAGTCGATGAGTTCGGTCATCAGGTCCGGTACGGCGTCGGCATCGGGCGCGGTATAGGCGGCAACGCTCGGATTGCGCGCGTCGGTCACATAGACCGGACCGCGACGCCATTGCCCCGCTGGTTTGCGGCTGGTGTGCCGGTGACCTTGGAGCATCCAGTGCAGCGCGTTGAGCAAACCCTTGCTGTAACAGAAATCCGGTACGTCGTGCAGGGTTTGGATGTAGGTCATCATGCGCTGGTAGGCGAGCGTCTCCTGGCGGTTCTCCTCGGAAACGTCCACGTCGCTCTCGCCGGCGATCAGGTCTTCAACGTCAATCGTGGAAACCTTGAAGCCCTCGATCGAGTTCGATGCCGCCACCGCGTCAGCGGTGAGGAACTTCCGCAGATCCGCCGCCCACTTGCGCGGCGTACTGGCGACTTGGTAGCGGAGCGCTTCACGCATCAGTTCGATATTGGCCAGCACCTGCTGGTCGGCGCTGGTCAGCGTGGGTGTCGGGTACAGCATAACGTAATGATAGATTGACGTATTGATTGCGTCAATCTATCAACTAATTGTCGTCGTGGTGCGCTCGGTGGCGGCGCGGTCGGCGAGCCGGGCCGGGTCGGTGTTGGCGCACTGGACGAGCGAGCCGCCGACGGACAGCACCGTCAGCAGGCCGTCGATGACGCCCCCGGGGATCGTCCAGTCCAGTGTGGACAGCACGCGGGCGCCCTGCGTGATGCCGCGTGCCTTGGCTCCGTCGGCGGCCGCTGCCACTACTTCATCGACTGTGGAGTCTGCGAGAGCGGGAGCGTCGCCGGGGATGGTCTGCCAAGGGTCGAACGCGTCGCCGTGGATGCGGCTGTCGGTGAGGTAGTCGAGCTTGCCTGCTGGCTTGTCGCGCAGGCCCATGCCCAACGGGTCCATGGCCACAATGGCGACCTGCGCGCTGCCGGTGCCGCCCTCGTGATCAGGACCGACGAAAGCCAGTTCGGCGTCGGCGAGCCGGTCGGTGATGTGCGCGCCGACCCACCAGGCGCCGAGCAGCACGCCGACGGTCTGCCAGTGCGCGGGCAGGGCGACGCCGATCTCCGCGCCCGGTTCGATGTCCCATTCGTCGCGCAGCCAGTTCGCGGTCTTCGCCGCCCAGTTCGCCGCGGTTGCCCTGGACAGTTCGATCCGGCCGCCGGTCGCGTCGTCGTAGTAGGTGATCAGCGGGGTCGACGGCTGGCGCAGCAGCGGGGTGAACAGCTTCTCGGTGACGCTCACGGGAACTCCAGGCTCAGTCGACGCAGGGGACGCCGTCGATGCTGACCGGTGCCGTCGGCTCGTTGGTCGGCGGGGGTGGGGGCGGCGTCGTGGTGGTCGGTGGCGGCGGGGTTGTGGTGGTCGGCTTGCCGGGGGCCGATGGGGTGGTGGTCGTGGGTGGCGGTGGGGTGGTCGTGGGGGTGGGCGGGGAGCTGGCGATCAGCTGGCTGACGAACCGGTGCACCGCGTTTACGTCCACCGCCACGATGCTCTGCCCGCTCGCGCTGCGCGCGTTGTCGTTGACCACCGGGATCGTCACGAACTCGACGTTGCCGCTGGCCAGGCTCTGTGCCTGCTGCGCGAAGGCGAGGATGTCCAGGCCCGGATCCGTGGTCAGGGACTGCCGCACCACGCCAGCCAACGCGCCGAGCGCGCCGGGGTTGGTCAGGGTGCCCGCGGAGAGCAGTTTCTTCGCTGCCGAGGCCAGAAACACCTGCTGGCGCACGATCCGGTCCAGGTCGCCGTTGGGCAGGTTGTCGCGCTGCCGCACGAACGACAACGCGTTCGCGCCGGAGATCGTCTGGGCGCCCGCGTGGAAGTCGGCCCCCGAGTTCTTGTCCGACGTGGCGTGCTTCAGGCACACCGGCACGCCGCCGATGGCCTGGCTGAGCAGGTAGAACCCGTACAGGTTCACCTCGGCGTAGTGGTCGATGTGAATACCGGTGAGGTTCTGCACCGACTCGATCAGCGCCAACTGGCCTGCCTGCCGCGCCTTCTGCGCGATGTCGGCCTTGTCGGTGTCGCCGGAGCTCTGCAACTGCTGCGCGGTGAGTGCCTGGATGATGCCGTACGCGCCGTTGATCTTGTCCTGGTGCCAACCGGGAATCGGCACGTACGTGTCGCGCGGGATGGACACCGCGTACGCCTTGCCGCCATTTTTGGGAATCCGCAACACGATGATCGTGTCGGTGTTCACGCCCGCGTCGAACTGGGTGCGCAACTTGGCCAGCACGCTCGCGGGCAGTGGGTGGCCCTGCGCGTCGGTGCGCGCGTCGTCGCCGACCAACAGGATGTCGGTCGCGCCGTCGTCGGGCGGCGGCTGGTTCGGCTGATTGTTCAGTTCGGACAGTACCGGCGTGGTGTTCGTGTTGTGCCGCAACGTCTGCAGGCCGTACCAGGCGATACCGCTTGCGACGAGCGCGATCGCGGACACCAGGCCGACGACCACCCGGCCGGTGATCAGCCACGGCCGCCGCCTGCCCCGGTGCCGCCCCGGGATGACGACGGGCGCCGCGACCGGGGTGCCGGTGCTGGCCGGCTCGGGTGCTTCCGGTGCCTGCTCGGCGTCCTGTTCGGCGTTCCCCGCAACGCCTTCGGACGTCGACTCGTCCACGTAACCCTCCCTCGCCCCCGTGCCCGTGCGTGCTCGCCCGGCACTGACCAGGTTAGTTGACGCAGGGGATTCCGTTGGCGGTGATCACGCCATCGCCCTCGGACGCCGGGTCCGAGGAGGACGAAGTTGTTGGGGTACTGGTGCTTCCGCTGCCCTTGGGAGTAGCGGGCGTGGTCGGGTTCACCGTTTCGGTTGACGTGTCCGTGAACGGGGTGCCGTTGTCGGCAGAGTCGATCATGGACGAAACGAACTGTTGAACCTTCGACGGGGTGATCTGGGTTACCTGGGCACCACCCGATGTAGTGAAGTTGTTGCCGGTCGGGATCGTGGCGAACTGGATGTTGCCACTCGTCAGACCGGACATCTGCTGGGCGAACTGGGTGATGTCCCAGCCGCTGCTCAGCACGACCGAGCTCTGCACCGCCTGGATCAACGAGTCCAGCTTGCTCGGGCTGGCCAGCGTGTTCGCGCTGAGGATCTTGTTGGCCAGCCCGCCGAGGAACACCTGCTGCCGGACGATCCGGTCCAGGTCGCCGCGCGCCAGTCCGTGCCGTTCGCGCACGAAGTCCAGCGCCTGCACTCCGGACACGGTCTGCACGCCCGCCGGGAAGTGCGCGTGCGTCTCGTCGTCGTAGGTGGGTGCCTTCAGGCATACCTGCACGCCGCCGACGGCCTGCGAGAGGTTGTAGAAGCCGACCAGGTTGACCTCGGCGTACTCGTTGATCTGCAGCGTGTTGCCGATCAGCTTCTCGATGGTGTTGACGAGGTTCAGCCTGCCCGCGTCGTCGGCCTGGCGTTCGACGTCGGCCGCGTCGGTGTCGCCCTGCGCGCGGAGCTGGCTGGCCTTGCTGTTGTGCGCGAAGGCGAAGGCGGAGTTCAGCCGGTTGCTCCCGTATCCGCCTGCCAGCTGCACCCAGGAGTCGCGCGGGAAGGAGATCGCGACCGCGCGCTGGCCGCCTGCCGGGATGTGGATCAGGATCATGGTGTCGGTGTCGAGTTCACCGCTGTCCGGGCCAGCGCTGAGCATGGCCAACTCGTTGGCGGGCAACGGGTTTCCCTGCGGGTCGGTACGGCTGTCCATGCCGACAACGAGGATGTTGACCGCGCTGTCCAGCGGCGCGACCGAGGAATTGCCGTCGTCGGCCTGCGGTGCCACCGCGCCTGGCGTGTTGTTGCCGAGCACGTTGGTGCGCGCGATGCCGTTGTTGAGGTCTTGGATGTGCACCCACGCGTACCAGGTCGCGACCAGCACCACGACCGACGCGAGCGCGATGACGGTGCGCCCGGCGCCGAAGAACAGCCGGGTGCCCAGCGAGCGCCGTACCCGTCGGGCCGGCGCTTCGCTGACCTGGGCCATCGCGGCGGCGAGTTGGGGCAGACCAGTGGCGGGGGTGGGCAGGTCGGCGGGCTCTGCGGCAACGGGATCCGACCCGCTGTGTGCCTCGCTGTCCCCGCTCACCTGCGCTCCTCCGTTCGCGCCCGACCAGCTGAAAGCCGTCGAGTTCTCCCCACGCCTGTAAGTAATACGTCCAACCGTCGAAGTTCGTTGCACGAGCGTGCGAAAATTCTGCGTGACTTCGCTCGAACGGCGGAAGGCAGATCGTGATCACAGAGGCAGCGCAGGATGCCGGATCGGCTGGTCGGACCGCGTTGGCGCTGCTGATTCCCGGTGGTCACGGCCAGTTGGGCAGTGATCTTGCCGCGCTGGGGAACCAGTACGGAACCATGCACGCTCCGGGGTCGGCCGAACTCGATGTGACCGACGTCGCAGCGGTTCGGGACGCGGTCGCTCGACTGGTGGATGCCGCCCGGGCCGGTGGCGCGCGCCCGGTGGTGGTCAACGCGGCCGCGTACACGGCGGTCGACGCTGCCGAGTCCGATGTGGATGGCGCGACCGCGGTGAATTCCCTTGCGCCCGGCTTGCTCGCGGAGGCGTGCGCGCGATATGACGTGCCGCTGCTGCACGTGTCGACCGATTACGTGTTCGCGGGCGATGCGAGCACGCCCTACGAAACGGATGCGCCGACCGGGCCGCGCACGATCTACGGCCGCACGAAACTCGCCGGTGAGCAGGCGGTGCTCGCGGCGGGCGCGGACGCGTGGGTCGTGCGTACCTCCTGGGTTTACGGCGCGACCGGTAAGAACTTCGTGAAGACCATGGCGCGCCTGGAACGCCAGCGCGACACACTGTCCGTTGTGGATGATCAGCACGGGGCGCCGACCTGGTCCGCGCAACTGGCCGCTGGTCTGCTGGAACTCGCCGAGCTCGCCGCGGCCGGAAAGGGGCCTGCTCAGCGTGTGTTGCACTGCACCGGTGCCGGGCAGACGACCTGGTGCGGGCTGGCCAGGGCGGTGTTCGCCGAGCTCGGCGCCGATCCGGAGCGGGTCCGGCCGTGCACGACCGAGGACTATCCGCTACCGACGCCCCGGCCCGCCTATTCGGTGCTCTCCGCCGCGGCCTGGATCGAGGCGGGGCTGACGCCGTTGCCGGGCTGGCGGGACGCGCTGACCGCGTTCGTCGCCGAGAACAAGGCCGTGCTGACCGACACTAGCGGCTAGCTGCTATCCGGTAGGCGTGCACGGTTCGTTCGGCGCAGCGCCGCCAGGTGAACTCGGCGGCGTGTGTGCGGCGTGCGGCGAGGACGCTTGGCGAGGGTGGATCCGCGAGTGCCGCCACCAGTGCTGCCGCGAGGGCGTCCACGTCGCCGTAGGGCACCAGGGTTGCCTGGTCTCCGGCGACCTCGCGCAGCGCGGGAAGGTCCGAGCAGACCACCGGCACGTTGCAGGCCAACGCTTCCAGGACCGGTAGGCCGAAGCCTTCGTCGCGGGAGGGCAGCACGACGGCCGCCGCACCCGCGACCACGCTGCGCAGCTCCGCCTCGGGCAGGTAGCCGGTGCGCACGACGCGACCCGCGGTGCCGGTCGGGCCGGGGCCGGTGAGTACCAGGGGCGGCAGGCTGGCTGCGCTGGCGTGCGCGGTGTGCAGCGTTTCCAGGCCCTTGCGGGGGCCGTCCGCGCCCACGAACAGGATGTACTCGCTGGGCAGGCCGAGCCGCCCGCGCAGTTCGTCAGTGGGGCTGTGCGCCGCGAACCAGCCCGGGTCGACCCCGAGCGGGGTGACCACGGTCTTCTCCGCCGGCACGCCGAAGCGTTCGCGCACCTTTTCCGCGACCGCCTCGGTCGGCGTGCAGATCACCCGCGCGCGTTCGACCGAGCGGCGCACCAGCAGCGGGAGTTCGTGGTCGCTTGGCGAGAGTTCGTTGGGGGCGTCGAAGAACGCGAGGTCGTGGATGGTCAGCACGCCGCCCGCGCGCGCCGCGACCGGCAGCACGAAGTTGGTGCCGTGCACGACATCCGAAAAACCCGCGATCAGCTCGACCGGCGGGAACGACGTGCGCACCCACATCTCGCGCAGCGCGCGTGCCGAGCACGGCAGGCCGCGCGCCCGGACCCCGTGCGGCAGCACGGAACGCAGCGCGTGCCAGCCGCGCAACGTGAACGCGACCGCGCGAATGTCCACATCGGAGCGTGAGGCGAGTTCTTCTGCCAGTGCCGAGGTGTAGCGGCCGACGCCGGTTCGCTGGCCGAGCAGGGGAGTGCCGTCGAGCAGGACCCGCAGTCGTCTGTTACTCGCCATCGCTTCGCCCTGCGGCAAGTCGCCGAACCCGGCCGAGTGCCCGCCGCGCCACCTCGCTCGGTCCGCCATCGGAGAGGTAGGACCTGATCAGATCCATGTCGCGGCGCAACAACCGTCCACCCCGGACCGGAGCCTTGCGGGTCAGCGGAGCGTTGCCCGGCAGGCGATCGGCGGCCGGGTGCGGGTTGCGGCAGTACTCGACCAGCGGGGCCAGCGCGCGTTCCCAGGTGAACTCCTCGCGCACCCTGGCGATCCGCTCCCGGCAGCTCGCCGCGAAATCCGTGTCGTACAGGACGCGGTCCAGGGCGTAGGCCAGCGCGTGCGGGTTCTCCGGCGGCACGACCACGCCGAGCCCCTCCGTGCGCACCAGGTCGGCGAAGGAATCGCCGTCGGTGGTGACGATCGGCAGGCCCGCCCACAGGTAGTCGAGCACCCGGGTGCGGAACGCGAAGGTGGTCTCCACGTGCTCGAAGTGCGTTGTGACGCCGCAGTCGGCGTCCAGCAGCCAGTTCTGGCGCTCCTGGTAGGGCACCCAGCCCTCGTTGAAGAACACCGTGCTGCCGGTCAGGCCGAGCGAGTCGGCCAGCAGGCGGGTGCGGGTGCCGATGTCCATCTCCGGCACTTCCGGGTTCGGGTGGCGCATACCCAGGAACACGAGTTTCGCGGCCGGACGGTTCTGCCGAAGTTCGCTCATGGCCTCGACCAGCGTCAACGGGTCGAACCAGCTGTAGACGCCGCCCGCCCAGAGCACGATCCGGTCGTGCCCGTCGATGCCCGCGAGCCTGCCTCTGATGCCCTGGCCGGTCCGCTCCGGTGGCTTGCTGGACAGGCCGAACGGGACCACCGACAGTAGCGAGCGAGAGGTCGGGTCGGCGTCGTAGAGGGTGGGCGTGAGCCTGCCGAGACCGGCGAGATGACCGAGCCAGAAGTAGCGCTGCCGGTCGGACGCGCACAGGAAGAAGTCGCCGCGCTTGAGCTGCTCGTTGATCACCCTGGTGATCGCCTTGAGGTCGTCGGCGCGGTCGTCGTCGGTGCTGGACTTCCCCTGCTCCAACAGTTCCAGGTGCATCGGGTCGTAGATGTCGCAGACGACCAGCTTGCCCGAGTCCGGCGATTTCAGCTCCGGCACCATCTCCAGCGCGTGGCCCTGGAGCACGATGATGTCCGCCCAGGCCACCTGCGGGGAGAGTTCGCGGCGGGTGCAGCCAGTCAGCTCGAACGGCGCGTCCAGCTGCTGCCAGTGCGGGTTGATGGTGACCAGCCGCACCTGGTGTTCGGCGGCGAGCACGTCCGCGATGTGCCAGGCGCGGATCGCCGGACCGGCCATGCGTTCGGCGATCGCGTCGCCGGTGATCACCAGGACCTTGTGCGGCCTGCCGAACACTTCCTCGATACCGAACGCGTCCAGCAGGATCTCGTGCGCGGCCAGGTAGCGCGGCAGCGGGTAGGCGGGCTCGATCGCCCTGCGCATCAGCGAAACCAGGTCGCCGTCGGTGCGCACCCTGGCTGCCTGTTCGGCGGCACGCGCCTTGGTCAGCTCGGGGAGCAGGTCGACGAACTGGTCGATCGCGAGCAGACCGGCCAGCGTCGTGCGCGGGATGGTGACCTCGGTCGGCTCCGGGCCGCCGGTGCGCTTGGTGATCTCCAACTGGGTCGGGTCCACGTTGCCGCGCGCGGTCGCGCGGCGCACCGACAGCGCCATCGCGGCGGGCAGCACCTTGGCCAGGGTCTCGTCGGAGAGGTTCTTGTAGAGACTGGCCAACGCGTTGCGTTCCAACAGGTACAGCTCGCGCGCCTGGTCCGCACCGTCCACTTCGGATATCGAGGCGTGGTGGCGGTGGAAGGCGATCGAGGCGGGTTCGTAGCGCACCCGCCAGCCGCGCAGGTTCAACCGCCAGCCGAGGTCGACGTCCTCGTAGAACATGAAGAACCGCTCGTCGAACCCGCCGAGTTCGGCGAACACCTCGGCCCGCACGAACATCGCCGATCCGGTCGCGAACAGCACATCGCGCCGCGCAAGGTGATCCTCCGGCCGCAACTCCGAAATCGGCTTGCCCGCCAGGCGCTTGTAGCCCATGCCGAACCAGGTCAGTCCGCCGTCAACGAAGTCGACGACCTCGCCGTCCCAGTCCAGCACCTTGCTCGCGACGCAGCCGACGGTCGGCTCGGCGCGCAGCACCGCGACCGCGGCCCGCACCCAGTTCCGGTCCGGCCGGGCATCGTTGTTCAGCAGCGCGATGACATCCCCGGACGCCGATTTCGCGCCCAGGTTGCAGCCGCCCGCGAAGCCCAGGTTCGCGCCCGCCTCGATGACCTTCGCGGTCGGCACCGCCGCCCGGATCCTGGCGGCGCTGTCGTCACCGGAGGCGTTCTCGACGCAGATCAGCTCCAGCTTGTCCGCTGGATAGTCCAGTTCCTCGCGCAGCGCGCGCAGACAGGTGATGGTGTGGTCGGCGCCCCGGTAGTTCACGATGACCACCGACACGGTTGGCGTCGTCGCGACGTCGGGCACTGCGCAACCCTCCCCAGTCCGGGCTTGTCTCAATGCTGTCTAAGCCTGCCCTATCAGGGTTGGGGGTTCGCGCCGTGGTCGCGTTTTCACGCTGGGTGGTCAATCGATTGCACAACCCGCCCCGCCCAGGTCCGCCAGACCACCGAGCGGGCCACGCTGCCGCGCCGGCCGATCGCGAAGCGCGCGATCAGGCTCGCGGGCAGGCGCGCGATCACCTCCGCGAACACGAACAGGCGCAGCCCGACCGTGTAGTTGAGTGCGTCCGGTACCTCGACCCCGCGCAGTCTGCGCGCGGGCAGCGCGAGCGTGATCGCCAGGAATCGCAGCACCTGCGCCAGCGCGATCCGCAACGGCGCGCAGCGCAGCAGGGTCAGCAGCCGGTTGCGCTCGTTCCAGCGGTGGAAGCGCCACGAACCCGGTTTGCTGCTCGCGCCGAGCTTGTGCGTCGCGCGCGCGGTCGGCACCAGCAGGATCCGCCACCCCGCCAGGCGCAACCGCCACGCGGTGTCGGTGTCCTCGTAGTAGCAGAAGAATCCGCCCGGCACCCCGCCCGCGCCGACCAGTGCGCCGCGCCGCAACAACACGCTTCCGCCGCAGAATCCGAACGTGGTCTCGGTCGGCTCGCGCAGGTCCATGCCGTAGCCGTCGGCGGTCAGCGCGACCCCGGCGGAGGAGATCACCCCAGCCATGTCGGTCAGCACGCCGCCCGCTGCCGCCGCGCGCGGGTCCGCGTCCAGCGCGTCCTCCAACGCCGCCAGCCAGCCCGGTTCCGGGGCCGCATCGTCGTTGAGCCAGGCCATAAGCTGCGTCTTGACCTGCGGTAACGCCGCCGCCAAGCCGCCAGCGTAACCCCGGTTGCGTAGCAGCCGCAGCACGCGCTGCCCGCTGATCAGCTCGGCGGTGCCGTCATCCGACGCGTTGTCCAGCACCAGCACCTCGTGCGCGCGGGTCTGCTTGGCCAGCGCGGCGAGACACGCGCCGATGTGATCGCGGCCCCGCCAGGTCACCACCACGATCGTGCTGCGAACACCCCGAGCTGTCGGCACATGCTGACGGTACCGGGGTGTTCGTGCGAGGCTTGTTCACGTGCCCCAGCTCGTAGTGCTCGCCGAGCAGTTGCTGGCGCCGGTGCCCGGCGGCACCGGCCGGTACACCCGTGAGCTGCTCACCGCGCTCGCCACCCACGCTCCCGATGGCTGGTCGGTGTCCAGCGCGGTCGCCAAGCACTCCGATCCGTCGCTCGCGGTGCTGCCCGGGGTGGACGGACCCAGGGTGCTGCGGTTCGGACCGAAAATGCTCGCGGCTCTCTGGCAGCGCGGCTTGTCCTACTGGCCTGGCGGCGACGCAGTGCACGCCACCACCCCGCTCGCCCCGCCCGGCCCCAAACGCGGCCGCAGCCTCGTCGTCACCGTGCACGACACCGTGCCCTACACGCACCCGGAGACCCTCACCAAGCACGGCGTCTCCTGGCACCGCGCGATGATCTCGCGCGCCGCCGAACGCGCCAGCGCCATCGTCGTGCCCACCAACGCGGTCGCCGCCGAACTCACCCAGCACGCGCCCGGCACCGCCCGGGTGCACGTGATCGGGCACGGCGTGCCCAAAGCGCTCACCGACCCATTCGACGAGGAAGGCGCGGGCCGCATCCGGCGCAGGCTCGGCCTGCCGGACCAGTTCGTACTCGCCATCGGCACCGTCGAACCGCGCAAGGGCCTCGACGTGCTGATCGAAGCCATGGCCCGGCCGACCGCGCCAGAACTGCCGCTGGTCGTCGTCGGCCAGCCCGGCTGGGGTGGCGTCAACCTCACCTCGCTCGCCGCCAACCGGGGACTGCCCGCCAGTCGGCTCGTGGTGCTCGGCAAGGTCAGCGACGCCGAACTCGCCGTCGTGCTGCGGGCGGCTTCCGTGCTCGTCGTGCCCAGCCTCGCCGAAGGCTTCGGCCTGCCGCTGCTGGAAGGCATGGCGGTCGGCGTGCCGGTCGTCTACTCCGACGCGCCTGCGCTGATCGAGGTGGCCGGCGGCACCGGGGTCATGGTGCGCCGCAACGACTCCGCCCAACTCGCCAACGCGCTGCGCAACGTGTTCGCCGACCCGGCCCGTACCGAGGTGCGGGTCGCCGCCGCGTTCGCCAGAGCCAGCAGGTTCAGCTGGGAGACGACGGCCCGGTCGGTCTGGAACATCCACCTGGAGCTGTACCAGGCGAGCCGCGTCAGCATGCTGTGATCCGCGCCCATCGGGTCGAGTTGGACCGTTCCAGGGCGACGGCGAATCGCTCGGTAATACTCTACTTATCGTGTTTGGTGCCGAACCCAGCGTTCTGATCGACGCCACCGCGGTCCCAGCCGACCGAGGTGGCGTCGGACGTTACGTGGATTCGCTGGTCACCGCCCTGGACGCCCAGGGAACGCGGCTCTCGGTGGTCTGCCAGCCGCGCGACCTCGACCTCTACGGCCAACTCGCACCGCACTCCGACGTGGTCGCCGCGACCGAATCCGTCGCGACCCGCACCGCCCGCCTCACCTGGGAGCAGACCACCCTCCCGTGGCTGATCCGCAGACTCGGCGTCGACGTCGTGCACTCCCCGCACTACACCGCGCCGCTGGCCAACCCGGTCGCGTCCGTCGTCACCTTGCACGACGCGACCTTCTTCACCGACGCGGTGCTGCACTCGTCGGTCAAGGCCAGGTTCTTCCGCGCCTGGACCCGGTCCTCGCTGCGGCGCGCCGACCTGTGCGTCGTGCCCAGCGTCGCCACCGCCACCGAACTCGCCCGGGTCGCCGACGCCAATCCGCGCACCATGCAGATCGTCGCGCACGGTGTGGACACCGACCGGTTCCACCCGCCGACCCAGGACGAGATCTTCGACGTGCGCGACGGCCTCGGCCTCGACGACATTCCCTACGTCGCGTTCCTCGGCGCGCTCGAACCCCGCAAGAACGTGCCCGCGCTGATCCGCGGCTTCGCCCAGGCCGTCCGAGGCAGGCCCAACCCGCCCGCGCTCGTGCTCGCCGGCCAGCCCGGCTGGGATTCACAGGTCGAACGCGCACTGGACGCCGTGCCGCACCGGCTGCGGGTGATCAGGGCCGGCTACCTCCCGTTCGACTGGCTCGCCGGTTTCCTCGGCGGCGCGGAACTGGTCGCGTACCCCAGTCTCGGTGAAGGTTTCGGCCTGCCCGTGCTGGAAGCCATGGCCTGCGCGACCAGCGTGCTGACCACCCGGCGGCTGTCCATCCCCGAGGTCGGCGGCGACGCGGTCGCCTATTGCGGCGTCGGCGCCGGTGACATCGCCGCGGCCCTCACCGAGTTGCTCGACAACCCGAACCGGCGCGCCGAACTCGCCTCCGCCGCACACGCCAGGTCCAAGGAATTCACCTGGGCCAGCAGCGCAGAAGCACACCGCGAGGCCTATTTGCGCGCCCACCTCGTGCACCGGCGGGGCCGCTGACGCGCCGCCTCGGCGCGCGACGCAGCCCAAGGCCACGGCCTGAACCCGTGCGGTGCACAATGGTCCGCCGTGACCCAATCGCAACCGGAGGGGGCGGGCCCCCATCAGGGGGCTGGCGACGACACCCTCGCGCCGCTCGGCGTCGTCGTGGTGACCTACTTCCCCGGTGACACCCTCGACCGGTGCCTCGACAGCCTGGAAAAGGCCACCACCAGGGACGTCCGGGTGGTGATCGCCGACAACGGGTCCACCGACGGCGCCCCCGAACGCGGCGCCGAACGCGACGGCGTCGAACTCCTGCGCACCGGCGGCAACCTCGGCTACGGCACCGCCGCCAACCTCGGCGTGCGCGCGCTGCCCCGCGAGATCGACTGGGTCGTCATCGCCAACCCCGACCTCGAATTCAAGCCGGGCAGCCTCGACAAACTCCTCGACGCGGGCGAACGCTGGCCAGACGGCGGCGCGTTCGGCCCGCTCATCCGCGACCTCGACGGCAAGATCTACCCGTCCGCGCGCCTGCTGCCCTCCCTGGGCCGCGGTGTCGGCCACGGCACCCTCGGCAAAGTCTGGCCGGGCAACCCGTGGACCCGCGCCTACCGCCAGTCCGACACCGAAGTCAGCGAACGCCCCTCCGGCTGGCTTTCCGGCTCCTGCCAGCTCGTCCGGCGTGCGGCCTTCGAACAGGTCAACGGGTTCGACCAGCGGTACTTCATGTACTTCGAAGACGTCGACCTCGGCGACCGCCTCGGCAAAGCCGGCTGGCGCAACGTCTACGTGCCCGACGCCGAAGTCGTGCACGAAGGCGGCAAGGCCACCGAGAAGGCATCGGCCAAGATGCTCGCCGCCCACCACCACAGCGCCTACCAGTACCTCGCCGACCGCCACCGGGGTCCGCAGTGGGTCCCGGTCCTCGCCGCGATCAAAACCGGTCTCGACCTCCGCCTCAAGATGGAAACCCGGGGCGACAGCTGACCGGCCGGATGCCGTCGCACTGAAGTGTCTAGTCGATTTGACAGTTGCACGTCTAGGTCGATAGACATACAGTTGTGGTGAACAAGCGGCTGAAACCGTCGGCCCTGCTGATCCTCGTTCGTCGACATGCGCGGCGACATGGATGTGCGGTGACAGAGGTGCCTGGGCGAGGTAAGGGCTCGCATCGCTATTACCTCGTTCACGGTGTGGATGGGAACGAGGTGGGGAGGTTCATGGTCACCGGTCATGCGCGAGAGCTGTCCTGGCCTGTGCTTCGCGGCATCGAGGGAGCTTTGGCACCCCTGTTCGGCGATCGACGGATGGAGGACAAGTGACTGATCAACTACCTGCGTACTCCGTCGTCGTGACCCGGGAAGACGGTTTGTGGGTCGCCATCGTCGACGGCTTGCCCGCAGGCGCCACCGACGTGGAGAAATTCGAGGAACTGGACGATGTTGTCCGAGACATGATCGCGTTCCTTGCCGATATCGAACCGGACACCTTCTGGATCGACTGGCGTTATCGCCTTGGCACCCAGGACCTCACCGTGCTGATCGAGAATCTTCGTGAGTGGGAGCACCTGGCCGAGCAGGCCGCCCGGCACCGGGATGCCACCCGCAGGGCGGTGGTCGAGTCGATGCGTTCGGCCGGCCTGAGCTACCGGGAGATCGCCGACGTCGTCGGCCTTTCCCATCAGCGTATTGGTCAACTGGTGGCTGAGGACGACCACGCTGCCGCGCAGCCGGCGGACGAGCTGCACGAGTTCGTCGACGCTCAGCTCACCCTGCGGTTGCGGCATCCCGAAGCGCACGGACTCGGCGGTGATGTGCCGAGTCCCTTCGAATCGGTGCTGGCTGCCTTGCTCGCGTCCGTACGACGCGTGCGGCCGGACTCGCGTGGAGATCTACTCTCCGGCACCGCGTCCGTTCTGGCGGACGTCGCGACTGACAAAGAGTTCCTGTATTCG
>DASXOJ010000244.1:0-23169 GCA_036494465.1 Pseudonocardiaceae bacterium | reverse complement strand
CTCGTCGGACAAATCACCCATCAACCTATTCGAGGAGGCTGGAATGGCCAGGAATTTCCACTGTGGGTGGACTTGACCTTGTCCGCCCCCCACAGTGGGTGTGAGCGGTGGGGTGGGCCGGGAGGCAGGCATGCTGCGGATCGGGGAGCTGGCCGAGTTGGCGGGGATATCGCCGCGCGCGATCCGCCACTATCACCGACTGGGACTGCTCCCGGAGCCCGATCGCGCCCCCGGCGGTTACCGCGCCTACGAGCTGCGCGACGCCGTGTTGCTGCTGCGCATCCGGCGGCTGGTCGAGCTCGGGCTGAGCCTGGACCAGGCCGCCCAGATCCTGGCCGAGGACCAGCGCCGAGACCTCAGGGAGATCCTCAGCGAGCTGGACGCGGACCTGGCCGAGCAGCAGCGCCGGATCGGCACGCGGCGCACCCGGATCGCCGAACTGCTCGCCAACGCGAGCGCGTCCGACTTCTCCGCCCAACTCGTCGAGGTGCTCACCGACCTGGACCGGGTGACCGCGAGCCAGCCGGGAGTGACCAGGGAGCGGCTGATCACCGCGCTGTTCGAGTTGCTCTCCGGGGACGTGAGCCCTGGCGAGCTCAAGGGGTATCACGCGGTGTTCGCGGAGTCCGAGTTCACCGAGCGGACCCATCGGCTGTCGGTGCGCTTTGAGCGGCTGCGCGGCAAGTCGCCGGAGGATCCGGACGTCCTCGAACTCGCGAACGCGGTCGCCGAACTCGGTCAGGAAGTCACCCGGCTCATTCCCGAGCACGTGCGCAACGCGCCGGTCGGCGGCAGCAGGCAACGCGATTTCGTGCGCGCCGCAAAAGCCGGTCTCGATCCGGCACAGGCACACTGTTTCGAGTTGTTGCTGGCGCGGTTGCGGGAAAGCTGGGGGCCTGGCCGCCCGCAGTGGTGACTCACCAGGAACTGATCATCGCGATCCGGGGCGCGACCATGATGCCTGCCACGCGTTCGGCCTCCCACTGGTCGCGCAGACCGGGACCCCAGTCCTCGGCGGGGAACTCGGTGAAGCCGCGCGCCGCGTAGAACGGCGCGTTCCACGGCACGTCCGCGAAGGTGGTCAGGGTGATCGCGCGGTAGCCCTGGTCCTCGGCCCAGACGCGGGATCTGCGCAGCAGCGCGCTGCCGATGCCGCGCCTGCCGTAGTCCGGGTGCACGGCGAGCCCGGCGAGGTGCGCGTGACCGTCGAGCTTGTTCAGGAACGCGAATCCCACTGGGTGCGGTGCGTTCGCGACGAGGACGTGGTCGGCGGCGAGCAGTTCGTTGGTGGGGTTGTCCGGCGGTAGCTCCAGACCGTGTTCGGCGAACAACGCATCAGCCGCGGTGCTCACCTCGACGAGGCGCGGCAGATCGACGATCGGGTCCCAGGCCCGGATCCCGGTGTTGGTCTCGCTCACCAGCACATTGTCTCATTTCGCCCGGTCAGAAGGAGTCGAATTGGACGCTAATGGCGCAATGCCGGATTGACGTGAGCCCCGTCACGGCGCCATACTGCGTTCGCGATTGCGACTTGAATCGTTTCATGAACTGGGGGTGGCGGATGCGCGCAGTCATCATCGGCCTGGTCGTCGTCAGCGCCGCCGCGCTCGCGATGCCGGCGAATGCCAGCAACGGCAAGGATTTCTCCGTCGGACCGGCGAACCCGAACTGGCAGCGCTACGTCGAGTCGTCCACCAGCCAGCTCGACTACCCCGTCCGGGTGGTCAGTACCAGCGGTTCGGTGACCAATTCGAAGGCGCTGCTACACAACGGATCCGGACCGGCGAAGCTCACCTTCGCCAGCGGAGCGCCAACTCCCACCATCGTCCTGGACTACGGCAAGGATGTGGGTGGGGTACCGGAGTTCGGTATCGCCGCCGAAACCGGAACCCCCACTCTGCAAGCCGGTTATGCCGAAGCGGCACGATTCCTTACGCCGAACGGGGATGGCGGTCGACCATTCGAGTCAGGCGACGCCGCGCGCGGTGACAGCTACCCGATTTCCGCGCCTGGTTTGCTCAGTAACAAGTTCATCCAGGGCGGCGAGCGCTACCAGGAGCTCACCCTCACCTCGCCAGGCAGCGTCAGCCTGTCCTTCGCGCGCATCCGCTCGACCGTCTATCCGGCGGGCCCGAACAACTACGGCGGTTACTTCGTCTCCAGTTCCGACGAGCTCAACAAGCTCTGGTACGCCGGTGCCTACACCCTCGACCTGAACATGTTGCCGCCCAACAGCCCCGGCGGTTTCTGGAACATCGCGGGCGGCTACCTCACCGACACCGGAGGCGACGCGGGCCTGCTGAAGTCCGGCTACGCCTGGACCGACTACACCATGTCCTTCCAGACCCGGATCAACGGCCAGCAAGCCGGCTACGTGGTGCGCGGCGCGTCCGCCGACGACAAGTACCTGCTCATCCTCGACGACAACGCCGACACGGTCGGCCCGCCGAACACCCTCCAGGAGGTCGTGTTCACCGGCGGCACCCCGCACAGCGTCGGCGACATCCCGATCAGCACGCCGATCCAACCCGGCAGCTGGCACGCGATCGGCACCACCGTCAGCGGCACCACGATCAGCACCAGCATCGACGGCGTGCCGGTCGGCTCGTTCGCGTCCACCGCGGTTGCGGCGGGCAGCATCGGTTTCCGCGAGGACTCAGGCATCGGCGAGGCGACCGACTTCCGCGACCTCACCGTCACCGCGCCGGACGGCAGCACCCTCTACGCCGACCCGCTGTCGGATCCCGCGCGCCTCGCCGACTTCCAGGCTCCCGGCGTCAACGCCGGCTCACTGATCCTGGACGGCGCCAAGCGCGACCGCGACGTCTGGGAAGGCGACCTGTCCGTCGCGGGACCGACCCTGCTCTACTCCCTCGGCAACACCCAGTACCTGCGCGATTCCCTGCAACTGCTCGGCGGCTACCAACTCACCAGCGGTTTCGTCGAAGGCCGGCGCGCCCCCGGTGACCCGTTGAACACCGCCCCGCTGCCGGGCGAGGTCAACCAGTACTCGGCGTCGTATTCCATGTACTTCGTGCCGAACCTCGCCACCTACTACACCTACACCGGCGACACCGCGTTCGTCCGCGCCGAATGGCCGGTGGTGCAACGCGAACTCGCCTGGAACGCCAAGCAGATCGACGCGCAGGGCCTGTTCGAGACCAACGCGAGCGACGGCGCGAACTGGCACTACGACGTGCAAACCGGCGCTCAGACCTACTACAACGCCCTCTACTACCGGTCCTTGCTCAGTGCGGCGACGCTCGCCGACGCCCTCGGCTACCCGACCACTTACCGCGCCCAGGCAGCGGCACTGAAAACCGCCATCAACGCCAACCTTTTCAACGCCACCACCGGTGTCTACGACATCAGCACCACGCAACGCGGCAGCATCGCCCAGGACGCCAACACCTACGCGGTCCTGTACGGCATTGCCGATCCGGCGAAGGTTCCCGGCATCCTCGCCACGATGAACAAGAACCTGAATACCCCCAACGGCGACCTGGACGTCTCATCGCCCGCACCGTCCGGCTACCACCAGATCATCGGCCCGTTCATGGGTTCCTACGAACTCTGGACCCGGTTCGCGACCGGCGACACGACCGGCGCCCTCGACCTGCTGGACCACGAATGGGGTCAGATGACCACGACCGACCCGGGCGGCGTGCTCTGGGAGGTCATGGGCACCGACGGCACCGTGCGCACGCCGGGCATCAACGGCCAGGGCAACGGCGCGACCAGTCTCGCGCACGCGTGGTCCACCGGCCCGACCTCGGCGCTGTCCCAGTACGTGCTCGGTATCGCGCCGACCAGTCCCGGCTACGCGACCTGGCAGGTCGCCCCACAACCCGGCAACCTCGCCTGGGCACAGGGCCAAGCCCCCACCCCGCACGGCCCCATCACCGTGCGGTGGGGTCAGGCTGAGAACACCTTCGACCTCGACGTGACCGCCCCGCGCGGCACCAGTGGCACGATCACCGTCCCGGCCACCGCGAACACGATGGTCCGGGTCAACGGCAAGCTCGTGCGCGGCACCGTCCATGACGGTAAATACCAGGTGCAGGTGCGCAACGGTTAGGCCGTAAGGTCGGCTGTGGACACCGTCGACAAGGAGGGCCCCGTGACCGGTCGCGCCGCCGATTTTCAGAGCGAGATCTACGCGTTCGGACTCGCCGACCAGATCCCGGTGGTCTCCACCAACGCGATGAACCTGGAAGCCGCGGCCCGCGAGGTCATGGAACCCGGCGCGTTCGGCTACATCGCGGGCGGTGCGGGCGACGGTGCCACCGACCGGGCGAACCTGACCGCGTTCAACCGGTGGAAGATCGTGCCGAGGATGCTCACCGGCGCGACCGACCGCGAACTCGCGACGACGATCCTCGGCACCGAGATGCCTGCCCCGGTGATGCTCGCGCCGGTCGGCGTGCAGTCGCTGTTCCATCCGGACGGTGAACTCGCCACCGCGCGCGCCGCGGGCGAACTCGGCGTGCCGATGATCATGTCGACCGCCGCGTCGCACACCATCGAGGAGGTCGCCGAGGCGAACGGCGACGGTCCGCGCTGGTTCCAGCTCTATCGCCCCAACGACGACGCGGTCTGCGTGAGCATCCTGCGCCGCGCCGCAGCCGCCGGATTTTCCACGCTCGTACTCACCCTGGACACCTGGACGCTCGCCTGGCGGCCCACCGACCTCGACCGCGCCTACCTGCCGTTCATCCGGGGCATCGGCACCGCGGTGCCCTTCTCCGATCCGGCGTTCCTGGCAGGTCTGGACAAACCGCCGTCGGAGGAACTCGGTCCGGCCGTCGGCAAGTGGATCCCCACCTTCACCGGCACCGACCGCACCTGGGCGGACCTCGCGTTCATCCGCGAACACTGGCACGGCCCGCTGGTGCTCAAGGGCATCCAGCACGTCGACGACGCCCGGCTCGCCGTGCGTGCCGGTGTGGACGGCATCGTGGTGTCCAACCACGGCGGCCGCCAGGTCGACGGCGCCATCGGCGCGCTGGACGCGTTGCCCGGCATCGTGGCGGCGGTGGGAGAGCAGTTGCCCGTCCTGTTCGACTCCGGCATCCGCACCGGCGCCGACGCGTTCAAGGCACTCGCGCTCGGCGCGAAGGCGGTGTGCATCGGCAGGCCCTACGCGTACGCGCTCGGCCTCGCCGGCGAGGCCGGGGTCCGCCAGGTGATCCGCGGCATCATGGCCGACCTCGACCTCACCCTCGGCCTGGCAGGTCACCGCTCCGTACACGAACTGACCCCGGACGCGCTGCACCGCGACTGATTTCAGAACGAAAACGAAACCGACGCGCCGCCGAGTGCGTCGGTATGGTGTCGGCTGATTCACGACAGGGGAGGGGTCATGGCAAAACGGGCTTCGGGGAACTATCTGTTACGGCTGAGCATCACGCTGATGGTCATCGGCTACGGGTCGGTCCTGTTGAACTTCACTGAAATTCAGTTCACGGTGTTGGGCTGGGCACACAGCATGCAGCCGTGGATCGGCCTGATCATCGGCACGATCGGCCTCGGCATCCTGGTGGTCCCGCTGATCGCCCGGCGCGGTGGCGGCGGCTCGGTCGCGCCCGCGCAACCGTTCCAGCAGAACTACGGCTACGCCCAACCGCCGCAGCAGCCCTACGGCACCCCCGCCCAAGGCTTCCCGCAACAACAGAGCCCGCAGCAGCAGGGTTTCGGCCAGCAGGGCTTCGCGCCGCAGCAGGGTTTCCCGCAACAGGGGCAGCCCCAACAAGGTTTCCCGCAGCAGGCGCCATACCAGGCTCCGCAGCAGCAATACGGCCAGCAACCGCAGTTCCCGCCGCAGGGCTACGGCCCCCAGCAGTAGCCGCTCACTTGCCGTCCGCGTAGCTGGCGACCACCTTGGCGTGCAACGGAAACCGCACCCGGGTGCCGGGAAAGACCAAGTTGGTCGCCTGCCGCACGGCAACCTCGATCTCGGCTACGACCGTGTCCGCGTCCTCGCGCGGACAGTGCACCAGCACCTCGTCGTGCTGGAAGAAGACCAGCTGTGCGCGCGGTGCCCGATTCGCGAGTTGTCCGCGCAGGCTCGCCAGCAACGCCGCCGTCCAGTCCGCCGCGCTCGCCTGCACCACGAAGTTGCGGGTGAACCGTCCCCAGTTCCGCGCTGCCTGTCGCGAGCGCCCCTCGTCGGCGCCCTCCACCAGATCGCGCACCAACTCCGAGGCCAGCGGTGAGGTCCGGCCGAGCCGCGAGCGCACCATCCGCCCCTCCTCACCGGCCCGCGCCGCGTCCTCGACATAGCCGACCGCGTCCGGAAAGCGGCGCCGCAACGTCGCCAGCAACGGACCGGCCTCGCCGCTCGTCCCGCCGTACATCGCGGAGAGCATGCCGATCTTGGCTCGGCTCCGGTCGCCGTCGAACGAGTCCGTGGCCAGGCTCGCGTACAGGTCGCTGTCCGCGGCGACCTCGGCCAGCCTGCGGTCGTCGGACAGCGCGGCCAGCACGCGCGGCTCCAGCTGGGACGCGTCCGCGGCGACCAGCGTCCACCCCGGATCGGCCACCACCGCGGCGCGTAGCAGCTTCGGCAGTTGCAGGGCGGCCCCGCCATTCGTCGCCCAGCGTCCGGAAATCACGCCGCCGACGACGTACTCCGGTCTGAATCGTCCGTTGTGGACCCAGGATTCCAGCCAGGACCACCCGTGCGCCGCGTAGAGCCGAGACAGTTCCTTGTACTCCAGCAGCGGCGCGATCGCGGGATGGTCGACCTGCTTGAGCACCCACGCCCGGCTCGACGGGATGTCGATGCCGATCCGTTTGAACGCGCGCACCACGCTCGCGGGCGCGTCCGGATTGATCTCCCGCCCGTCGAATGCGGCGGTGACCGCGTCCGCCAACTCGGCCATCTTCTTCGGCAGCGCGCCCGGCATCGGTCGCGGCCCGAGCGCCTCGGTGAGCAGCCGCTGGTGGATCTCGACCCGCCAGGGCAGCCCGTGATGGCTCATCTCGCCCGCGACCAGCGCGCTCGCCGATTCGGCCGCGAGCAGCAACCGCAACCGGTCCGCGATCTCCGCGCCCGCGACCCGCTCGCGCTGGTCCGCGTACACCGCGACGACCGCGTCCAACGGGTCCGCTCCGCCCGGCAGCTCGTCCGGTTCCGGCTCGAACAGCACCGGCTGGTTCACCTGCTTGGGTGGCGGCGGGTCCGCGGGCACCGGCAACCCGGCGACCCGCGCCCACGCGGCAGGCAACCCGCGCGGCTCACCGTGCCGGCCCGCGTAGTTCAGCAGCAGCCCCTCGGCCAGCACCAGGTCGTGGCAGCGCTCGATGCGCACCCCGGCGTCCAGCAGCCCCGGGTAGAGCTCGGCCGTTGACGGCCACACCCACCTCGGGTGGTGCTCCGCTTCCACCGCTGCGATGCTCTTCGCCAGGTCAGCGGTGGTCTCCGCCGGGCCGATCGGCTCGCCCCGCTCGTCGAGCAGGCGCAATCGACCGGCACCGCCGGACTCGGGAGCGACTGCCGCGAACACACCCATGATTCTGCGCCCGACCACCGACAACGCGCCTTGACGTACCGGCGGTATGTGGCCTTAAGTACTGGGTACCCCTGTCCGTGTCACCGTCCGCGCCGAGTTGATCACTGGAGATCACGTGCTGGAGCTGCTTTCCTGCGTCCCGGACTACGTTGGCCGGCTGCTCGACCTGCCGGTTCGGGTCGATTCGCTGCGCAAGGCCGGGCTGCTCGACCCGATGCGCCCGGACGAAGGGTTGCGCTCGCTGCTCGCGGTCCGCAGGTTCGGTCCGCTGGCCGGCGCGGCGAACATCGCGGCGCAACGCGACGGGCACGCCCTCGCCCTGGTCGACGAGCTCGGCCCGCTCACCTTCGACCAGCTCGACCGCCGCTCCAACGCACTGGCCCGGGCCTGGACGGCGCGCGGCGTGCGGGCCGATTCGGTCATCGCGGTGCTGGCCAGGGACCACCGCGGCCTGCTCGACTGCATGCTGGCCGCGGCCAAGATCGGCGCCCGCCTGCTGCTGATGAACACCGGCTTCAGCAAACCGCAGCTCACCGACGTGGTCGCCAGGGAGGGCGTCGCCGCGCTCGCCTTCGACCAGGAGTTCAGCGACCTGCTCGACGACGTCCCGGCGGACGTGCCCCGCTACCTGGCCTGGCTCGACGACTCGGACACCGCCCCGCCCGACGTGCCCAAGCTCGACGAGCTCATCGCCAGCACCACCGACACTCCCGTGCCCACCCCGCCCAAACCGGGGGGCCTCGTGCTGCTCACCAGCGGCACAACCGGCACGCCCAAGGGCGCGCCCCGGCACGTCACCGGCGTGCTCGGCGCCACCCACTTCGTCGAACGGATCCCGCTGCGCGTCGGCGGCGCCACGTTCATCGCATCGCCCATGTTCCACGCGACCGGCCTGTCCCAGCTGATCCTCTCGCTCGCGCTGGGTACCACGGTCGTGGTGCGGCGCCGGTTCAAACCGGAAGAGACCCTGCGCGAGCTCGCCGAGAACCACTGCACCGGGATGGTCGCGGTGCCGACCCAGTTGGCCCGCATCCTCGACCTCGGCGAGGACGTGCTGAGCCGCTATGACACTTCGAGCCTGCGCACCATCATCACCGCGGGCTCGCTGCTCCCACCGGACGTGAGCAACCGCGCGATCCACGCGTTCGGCCCGGTGCTGTACAACCTCTACGGCTCAACGGAAGTCGCCGTCGCCAGTATCGCCACGCCCGAGGAACTGCTCGCCGCGCCAGGCACCGTCGGCAGGGCCCCGCGCGGTTGCGTGGTGCGGCTCTACGACAAGCAGGGCAACCGGGTCACGGCCGCGGACACCAAGGGCCGCATCTTCGTCGGCAGCGAACTGGCCTTCGGCGGCTACACCGGCGGCGGTCACAAGGAGATCATCGACGGACTGCTCTCCAGCGGCGACGTCGGCCACTACGACGCGTCCGGTCTGTTGTTCGTGGACGGACGCGACGACGACATGATCGTCTCCGGCGGGGAGAACGTGTACCCGGCCGAGATCGAGAACCTGCTGCTGGAACGCGCGGACATCGCGGACGTGGTGGTGCTCGGCGTCGAGGACGCGGACTTCGGCCAACGCCTGCGCGCCTTCGTGGTCGCCGCGGCGGGCGCCACCGTCGCCGAAGACGAGATCAAGGCGCACGTACGGGCCAATCTGGCCCGCTACAAGGTGCCCCGCGACGTGATCTTCCTGGATGAGTTGCCCCGCAACCCCACCGGCAAGGTCCTCCGCCGCGAACTGATCGACTACCAGCCCTAATTAGCTCTTGCCGCCCTTGCGCACCACCGCGATCGGACCGCGCACGGTGCGCAGCAACGCCTGGCTGACCGACCCGGACAGCAGCCCGGCGGCCACCCCGTGTCCGCGTGAACCGACCACCAGCAGCTGCGAGGTCCCGGCGACCTTCGCCAGCGTGGGCACCGGATCGCCGACCGGGAAGTCGATGTCGATGTGCACGTGCGGATAGCGGGTCGCGAACTCGGCGAGCGAATCCGCCGTGTTCCAGCGCCGCCGCCCCTGTTCCTCCGGATCGCGGTGCACCGAGCCCGGGATCACGTGCACCGCGTGCACCCCGACCTGGTGCCGGTCGGCGAGGTCGAAGGCGAAAGCCATGGCGGGCAACGAGATCGGCGTGCCGTCCACGCCCACCGCGATCGGCGCCCCCGGCCGGATCGGCTGCGGATGCGCCCGCACCGCCACGACCGGGCACCGGCTGCGCACCGCCAGGGTGCCGCACACCGTCCCGAAAACCAGCTCCGAGAACAACCCGGACCCCTCGCTGCCGAGCACCACCATGGCCGCGGATTCCGCCTGTTGCGCCAAAACCCCGACCGGGCTGCCCGGTTCGATGTGCGTGCTGATGTCCACACCGGGCGCGATCTGTCCGACCAGCGCGACCGTCTCCTCGATCAGCGCGCGGGAATCGGTGCCGTGCGAACTCAACTCCATCGCGGGCACGATGCCCGGATCGATCACCGCCGTCGCGTAGCGGTCGGTCTCGCAGTGCACCAGCACCAGTCGCAGCCCCGCCGCTTCGGCCTCACGGGCCGCCCACTCCACCGCGAGCGCGCTCTGCGCACCCTCGTCGATGCCGACGACAATCCGGTCACCGCGCCGTTGCTCATTCACCGGAAACTCCTCGCTGGCGCTTGATGTCGACGGCCCCGAACGCGTTGCCGCGAAGCGGTGCCAGTGGTGCGGGGAAGATATCTTCTACTGTGCATCCGTCAAGAGGAACTCGCCACTGCCAGACGCCACCGGATGACCGTTTTGGGTAATATTTGCTCAATCGTGAGCACAACCACGATCCAGGAATGAGGATGACCGGTGTCGACAGTCGACGATGACGCCCACAACGCCGAGTTCCCCGGCAGCGCGGTCGCCGGCAGCGCGCCCGCAGGCTCGACCCGTCGCAAGGTCGCCAGGATCGTGACCGAAGTGTGCAGCCCGGCCATTATCGTGATCCTGCTCTCGCTCGCCGTCGCCTGGCACGCCACCGGCTACCGCGTCGGCCCCACCTTCGCCTGGGGCCTGACCGTGGCGGTCTGCTCCAGCGTCGCGCCGATGGTGTTCATCATCGGCGGCGCGCGCAAAGGACGCTGGGACGGACACCACGTGCGCAACCGGGAGGGCAGGCTCATCCCGCTCACCCTCTGCGGCGTCTTCACCGCCGCCGGGCTCGCCATCCTGATCGTCGGACACGCCCCACGCGACCTGATCGCCCTCGACGTCGCCATGCTGGGCACCTTGATCGTCTGCCTAGCCATCACTCAGGCGTGGAAGGTCTCCATCCACACCGCCGTCCTCGGCGGCGCCGTCGCCACCGTCGTCCTGCTCTACGGCACGTGGCTGATCGTGTTCGCGCTCGCAGTCGTCGTGGTCGGCTGGTCCCGGGTCCAGTTGAGCGACCACACCGTCGCCCAGACCATCGTCGGTGGACTCGTCGGTCCGATCGTCGGCGGCGCGATATTTCTGCTTGTCCGCTAATGAATGCCCGCCCATTCGGTTGCTGCGAGTAACGGAAACGCTCAGAAACCGATTTCCCTGATACGACTGGCGGAGCGGCCGCCGGTTTTTGTCGCAGGGAGGGGCGGGCAGATGGGTGCCTCGCGCAGAACCACCCTGGTACTCGGGGCGACCGGCCGGCTCGGCAGCGAGATCGCACGGCGAATGGCCGGACTGAGTTCGACATTATTGGTGCACGGTGCCGACCCTGCGGAAACCGCGCTGCTCGGCAGCGAACTAGCCGGTCAGGACGACAATTGCCGGGTCATTTCGCTGCCCGCCGATTTTAGCCAGTTGGCCGCCGCCCGTGCCCTCACCAAGCGCGCGCTCGGCGCGACCGGCGAAATCGACGTGGTCGTCAACGCCGTCGACCTGCGACCCCCGCCCGCACGTATCGTCACCGAGGACGGCAACGAAGTCACCTGGCAGGTCAACTACCTCGGTCCGGCCCTGGTCATGCTCGGCGTGCTGCCGCTGCTGCGCGCCAGCCGAGTCGGTCGCGTGGTCCAGTTGGTCGGCGACGCCCACCCGCTCGGCGTGCCCAAAGCGAACATGGCGCCCAACGAGCGCCGCTACTATCCATCCTGGTCCTACACGGAGTGCAAGCTCGCGCTGATGATGTTCAGCCAGACCGTGGCAGGCAGGCTCGGCGGTTCGCTCGCCCGCAGCCTCGCCATGCAACCAGCGGGAGTCGAGGCCACCGGCGGCCAGCCGCCACTGTCCCGGGCGCTGATGGTCGACGCGGTGCTGTACGCGTGCACCAGCCAGAACATCCCGAATGGCGCCTACTTGCGCGGTCGACGGATCCAGGCGCTGCCGAGAGCGGCAGCCGGAATCGCGACACAGCAACGCATGTGGCGCACGACCTGTCGGATCCTCGGCATCGACGCCCGCACCGGAGAGCCGCTTGGCGACCCTTATCCGATGCCGACTCCCGCGTACCGCGCGGAATATTCGGCCGGAATCCCAGTCAGATAACGAAAGACCACCGCCGGCCGTGAAGGGGAATCGGCCGACGGTGGCGTCGTTGGTCGGTACGGCAGTCGCCTCTCGGCGAAAGGCACGAACACGGCTCCAGCCGAACCGGTATTCCGTGACGGCAATGAGGTGAGGCCCGGGGGACTGCACCATACCGACCGCCTCGTACAACGGCACCCCACCCGAGAACATTCCCGCCAGCGCCGGGTGATCCGGCGCACTACGATGCGGGTGTGACGCCCGAGTTGACCAACCGGGAATGCAACCGTGCCACGCTCGACCGCCAGTTGCTGCTCCGCAGAGCCGACCTCGACGTGCTCGCGGCCGTGGAACACCTGATCGGCCTTCAGGCCCAGGCTCCCTTCCCGCCCTACACCGGACTCTGGACCCGCCTGACCGACTTCCGCCCAGCGGACCTCGCCAACCGCCTGCTCGATCGCAGCGTGGTGCGGATCGCCCTGATGCGCGGCACCGTGCACCTGGTCAGCGCCGCCGACTGCCTAACGCTGCGGCCACTGCACCAGAGCATGCTCGAACGCGTCGTGCGCACCGCCCACCGCACGCACCTGGACGGCATCGAGTTCGCCGACGTTGCCGAGTACGCCCGCACCCTGGTCGACGAAAAGCCCCGCAGCACAACCGAGTTGGCCACCCTGCTGCTCGCCCGCTGGCCCGGCCGCGACCGCCAAGCCCTGCTCAACGTCGCCCGCTCCGGGCTGCCCCTCGTCCAACTTCCGCCGCGCGCGATCTGGGGCCGTAGCGGCCAAGCCACCGTGACCACCGCGCAAACCTGGCTCGACCGCCCCCTGCACAGCACATCGACGCTGGACGCATTGGTGCTGCGCTACCTGGCCGCGTTCGGCCCGGCCTCGGTAGCCGATGCGCAGAAATGGTCCGGCCTGACCAGACTCGGCGAGATCTTCGACCGCCTGCGCCCCGACCTGATCACCTTCCGCGCCGAAACCGGCGCCGAACTCTTCGACCTCCCCGACGCGCCCCGCCCCGGCCCGGACATCGACGCGCCAGTGCGATTCCTGCCGGACTTCGACAACATCCTGCTCTCGCACGCCGACCCCAGCCGGATCATGCCCGCCGAACACCGCGCGAAGCTGTTCACGGTCAACGGCATCATCCGCGCCGCGCTGCTCGTCGACGGTCGAACCAGCGGACAGTGGCAGATCACCCGCGAGGCCAAAACCGCCGTCCTGACGATCCACCCGTTCGGCAGACTGTCCACAAACGACAAACGGCAGGTTGAGAAAGAAGGAGCCAACCTGCTCGCCTTCGCAGAGGACAAGGCGGAAGCGCAAGCAATCCGCATCCTCCCCGTCGCCGACTAGACCTCCGACCGCTCCGCATAGCGAGCCCGAGCCGCCCGCAGTTCGTCGCGGTGCGCCAGCGTCCACGCGCACTGCGCGGCCAGCGGCTCCAACAGGCTCCGCCCCAACTCGGTCAGCGCATACTCGACGCGTGGCGGAATCTCCGGATATGCGGTCCTCGTGACAATTCCGTCCCGCGCTAACGCGCGCAGCGATTCGGTGAGCACCTTCGGCGTCACGCGGCGCATCGGCACCTGAAGCTCGGAGAACCGGCGTGGACCGTCGCAGCGGCCCGCACGCTTGACACCACAACGGCTCGCACGCTCGACACCGCAAGGGAAGCACCGCTGTTCCGCTACGCCGACCTCGCCGTCGCCCTCGTCGACGAAGCGACCGCGCCGCGCCACCACCGCACCCTGCTCGCCGTCGGCTACTGACGTGGGGCGTCCTTCACGAGCCAGGCCCGCTGATCCAGAACGCGTTCCGCACCCGCAACAGCCAGTCCTGCACTCGATCCCGGTCCGGCTCCGCTGGCAACGCGCTACGCGTCCGGTCGAACCGGTCCTGGACATCGGCCAACACCGGCCGAGCCGATTCGGGATCCGCCGCGGTCCGCTCACCAAAGGCCCGGTAGCTGTCCGGATCGTCCAGCCGAACGGTGAGCGAACCGGTCGCGTACAGAGCGAAACCCTGATCCAGCAGGCGCTTGAGATGCCGGGCATGCTTGGCAGCGCGGTCCGGCCTGCCCGGCAGCTTCCGGAACTGTTGACTGGCATAACCCAGATAAGCGTCCCGGACGCGCGCGGCCGACAGAAACGCCGACCGGATCTCGATGAGTTCCGCGCCGAGCTGGCCGCGCTGCTCATAGATGTCGGCGGGCAACCACAACAGCTCGGTGACCGTCGGATTGGCGCTCAACAGCAAACGCGCTGCTTTGCCCGCCTCGTGCATGGTCACATCCGGCGCGGTGCTGACCCGGCTCAAAGCAGGCGCATCCAGTCCGAGCAACGACAACGTCGGCACGGAGAACACGCCCAGTCTGTCCACATCGGATTCCGGACCGGCGAGGCCGTAGGCAGTGGAACCGACGACGCCAGCAAGCAGAACTGTACCCGGTTCGTTGTTGAATGGTTCCATCGTCGGTCCACCTCCGTCCTCGCGAGTGACGGACGGAGATTAGCCGACAGACAACGCCATGCGCTCAGAATTTAGCTGGCGCTACCAAGCAATTCCGTTGCGGTGGATCGAATGGTGTGCTGCTCATTCCTGATCGACGACACCGTCACCGAACCGTTCGACAAGCAGATCGTCCTCGCCCGCGCCACGCCGCCAATACCCGGTGAACACGATCGAGTCCCGCCCGAACCCGCGCTCCCGGACCAGATGCCGCCGCAGCGCCTGCACTTCCGCTGACTCGCCCGCGATCCACGCATAAGGTTCGCCCCCAGGTAAACGAGCAGCCCGCACCGCCGCCAGAACCGCCCCAGCGCCGCCGGCACCATCCGCGACGCCTCGGCTTCCACCCGAATCGTCCCGGCTCCTGTCCGCGCTGCCCCCGCTTCCGCCCGAGCCGACCGGGCTTTCGTCCGCGCCGTGCGCGTCGCGAACCAGCCAGGTGATCTCCGCGTCCGCCTCGGTCGCCAGCCCTCGGATGTCCTCCGCGCAGGCGACCTCAACCCACACCCGAGCCCGCGTATCCGCTGGCAGCCACGACAGGATCGCCTCGACCGCGGGCAGTGCGGTCTCGTCGGCGGTCAGCAGCACCCAGTCGGCATCGCGGGGCGGCTGGAAGTCGACGCCGCCATTGTCCTCGACGACCGGCCCGAGTAACGCGACCCGGCTTCCTTCGCTCGCCCGCGCGGCCCATCGCGTCGCCGGGCTGCCGCCGGGTCCGTGCACGGCGAAGTCGATGTCGAGTTCGCCAACGTCCTTGCGATGCTCGCGGACGGTGTAGGTGCGCATCACCGCGCGGACCGCCGGATCCATCGCGCGCCACCGCGTGAACCAGTCTCCGTCGCGGTTCTCCGGCAGCACCGGGACGTCCTGGTGCTGGTGCGGGAAGAACAGCTTCACCCGCTGATCCCGCCCGCCGCAGTTCACCTCGGCCAAGTCCGCGCCGCCGAAGGTGATCCGGAGGAACGACGGGCTCAGCCGCGTGCTGCGCAGCACACGCAAGTCGAAGAACCGGAACGGAAGCGCGGCGATCGCGGACGTCATCGGTGCGTTCCTCCTGGAATCGTCATCCGGAATCAGTTGGCCTTCTTGGCGCGTTGGATCGCGGCCGCCAGCGCTTCGATGTTCGGGGCACAGCCCGCGTAGGAGAATCGCGGCTCGCTCGGCCACGGCTCCACCTGGCCGGCTTTGACCGCCGGCAGCGCCGCCCAACTCGGCTTGCCGGTCAGGTCTTTCGGTTGCATGGCCGCGGCGCGCGAGTCCAGGTAGATCAGGTCGGCCGCGTACTTGTCCGCGTTCTCCCAGCTGAGCCCTTCGAAGAAGCCGCCGACGACGTTGCCGGGCTGCACGAATTCCACGCCGAGGCTCTGGTAGTAGCTCAGATCCGGGTAGACGCTCGCCGTGGACACGTAGAACTGGTCTGCTGCCGCCGACCCGGCCAGCACCTTGATGCCGGGATTCGCGGCGGTCGCGGCACGTACTGCCGCGCTCGCCTTGTCGAACCGCGCTTTGGCGTCGGTCACCTGCTTCGCGTTCTGGTCGGCGCCCAGCGCCCCGGCAAGATCGCTGTAGCGTTTGATCGCCGACGGCAGCGACACGCTCGCGGACGTGAACGCCAGACTCGGGGCGAGTTGGAGGATCTGCTGTTGACTGCTGGCCGGCACGTACCAGAGCACGCCCGGCTGCATCATGTTGGTGACCAACAGATCCGGTCGCAGTGTCGCGTACTTCTCGATGTTGAACTCGCCGTAGGTGTTGCCCACGATGGTCAGCTTGTCGACGTCGAGCTTGCCTGCCATCGGATCGGCCTTGCCATTGTTGAGTTTCGTCGGCCCGAACACGCCGACGAGCGAGCTGTCCACGCCGAAGTCGTGCAGGGCGGCGGCCGAGCCGACATAGGCGACTACTCGGTTCGGCCGACCCTTCGTGGCTACCTTGGTGCCGCGATCGTCGGTGAACGACCACGGTCCCGTCCCGGAACCGCTTGCCGTACTGGGGTTTTCGCCACGTGCGCCGCATGCCGCCGCGAGCGCGCCGAGACCGACGGCGCCCGCGCCGGCGAGAAAACCGCGGCGGGACACCGTGTGTCGAGCGAGCAGGGGGACACGGGCCTCGGGCATGGCGGACAACCTTTCGCACAGCGAAGATCTACGAGCGAGCTTAGGTTAAGCTAACCTAAGTCGGCTGTCCATCGTTGTCAGGTGGCTCACTCTCTGCCCGGCGTTGGCGCTCTCTTCGCGAGTCGTGCCTTGTCCAGTACGACGAGCGCGGCGAACGCGAGCACCATGACGCCGCCCGCGACCACGTAGCACCACGGGCCCGGCAGGTACAGCGGCAGGCTTCCCCAGTTTGGCGCGTGCCCGCCGATCAACTTCAGGATGATCGTGACCAGGCCCTCCCGGATGCCGATGGTCGCCACCAGTATCTCGGCGAGCCGATACCAACCGTCGTCCATGTTCCCTCCCCGATTCATTATGATACGAACGTATCAGATACGGGCGTATCATAGAATCGGCGCTGGTTGACCAGTCGAGCCGGAGGAACGCATGCCCAAGCGCGTCGACCACGACGAGCGCCGCCGCCAGATCGCGGCCGCTGTCTGGCGAATCGCCGCTGATCACGGCCTCGACTCGGTCAACATGCGCGACGTCGCCGCCGAAGCGGGCGTGTCGTTGCGCCTGGTCCAGTACTACTTCGAGACCAAGCACAACCTCCTCGTGCTCGCCCTGCGCTACCTGAACGAGCGCGGCGAGCAGCGCGCCACCGCCCGCATCACGGCGGTGCTCGCCGAGACACCGGGCGCGACGTCGACCCGAGTCGTGTTGCGCGAGGTGCTGAAGGAGTTCCTGCCCATCGACGACGAACACCGCGACACGCTCCGCGTGTACCTGGCCTACTACGTGCGCAGCCTCAACGACCCGGAACTGGCCGCGGCGTTCCTCACCGACGAGACTCCGCTGGAAGACCTGGTCGCGGGCATGCTCGACCAAGCCCACGAGTCACACGAACTCGTGTGCCGGATCGACGCCAAGCGCGAGGCGGATCTGCTCGTGTCCGGCGTCAACGGACTCGGTATGGACTTGTTGCAAGGCCGCCGTCAGCTTGACGACGTCATGGGAACCATCGACTATCACCTGACCCGTCTGTTCGGCGAGCCGTAGCTCGCGGTCCAGCATTGATAGGTTGAGGAGCATGTCGCCAGCCGACGTCGAAGGGGTGGCCGAGCCGCGGACTCGGCCTCGCCGTGCGGACGCGCAACGCAACCGGGACCTCTTGTTGGCTGCCGCCAAGGATGTCTTCACCGAACAGGGCGTGGACGCGCCGCTCGACGACATCGCACGCCGCGCGGGCGTGGGAAACGCGACCATGTACCGGCATTTCCCCACTCGCAGCGATCTGATCGTCGCTGTTTACGCCGACGAGGTCGCTGCCCTGTGCGCCCGTGGCGACGAACTCGCCGCCACCTGCGAGCCACGCGAGGCGCTCTTCTCCTGGCTGGCCGACTTCATCGCCCATGTCACCGGTAAGAAGGAGCTGGCTCTTGCGGTCGCCGATGACCGCACCGGCGCCAGATCCACGTTGTTCGGTCAGTGGCATACGGCCATGCACACCACCGCGGCGACCTTGCTGGCCGGTGCTCAGCGGGCTGGCGTCGTCCGCGCGGACCTCGACGTGCCAGACCTGCTGAGCTTGGCCAACGGCATCGCCCTCAGCGGGGCGTCACCGAATCGCCTCGATCGCCTGTTGGCGCTCGTTCGGGAAGGTGTGGAGGTTCGAGCTCAGCGCTCGTAGTCAGTCAGTTCATGCGTCCTGCCCGAGGAATTTGAGCGCGCCGAGGGGTGCGTCCGGTGCGATGGCGATGTCGATGCCGTGGGCCGCGCCTTCTGCGGCTTCGGCACCGCGCGGCTGCATCACCGCTTCGTACCGGGCGATCGCGTCATCGATCGACGTGCCCGCTTTGATCGCCGTGGCGAGCTCGATGCCGAGTTCGGCGCCGTCGAGCATGGCGAGGTTGGCGCCGAGTCCGGAGAACGGTGACATCAGGTGTGCCGCGTCGCCCAGTAACGTCACGCCGGGCCGAGCGGGCCAGGTGTGCGGGAACGGCAACGCGTAGAGCGCGCGCGGGACGAACTCCTTCTCGCTCGCGTCGATCAACGCGAGCAGTTGCCGTGCCCAGCCTGCGAAGTACTCGCGCAGTGCCGGCCGGACGGTGGCCAGGTCGGCGAAGTCGATGCCGCAGGTGCGCGCCCAGTCCTCGGGTACGCGCAGCGCTGCGTAGACCCGGATGTGACTGCCGCTGTTGCGTTGCGCGATCAGCCCTTTGTTGTCCGAGAGCGCGTGCATACTGCCGTTGCCGACCAACACGGCCAGGTCCGGATGCCGCTCGTCGACGTCGTCGATGTGGATCTCGACGAAGGTGACCCCGGTGTACTCGGGCTTTGCCGAGGACAGCAGGGGGCGCACCTTCGACCAGGCGCCGTCCGCGCCGATCACCACGTCCGCCCGGTTGCTGGTGCCGTCGGCGAGGTGGATCCGGTAGCCGGCGCCGTCCTCGGTGATCTCGCGGACGTCGCTGTGCCAGCGCACCGTGCCGGGTTCGAGCGAGTCGAGCAGCAGGGTGCGGAGTTGGCCGCGATCGATCTCCGGCTGGTCGAGGTCGTCCGGGTCGGCCTGGTGTTCGAGCCGGACCGTGCCGGTCTTGTCCAGCAGGCGGCCGTCCTGGCCTTCTGGTCTGGAGATGGCGAGGAATTTTTCGAGTAGCCCCGCGGTGCGCAGGGCAGCCTGGCCGGTGTCGGTCTTCATGTCCAGGGTGCCGCCCTGTGGACGGGCGACCACCGAGCCCTCCCGTTCGTAGACGGTGCAGGAGACATCGTGCTGTTGCAGCACGCGCGCGAGCGTCAGGCCGCTGGGGCCGCCACCGAGCACTGCGATTCGGGTGTTCTGCGTGTTCATGATCGTTCTCCGGTCTGGTCGGATGGGTGCGGTGATCGCCGCACGCCTAGAAAACCACAATCGCTAAAAAAGTGCAATCACTCAACTTATTGTATCGATGAACCCTGTTGGCTAGGCTGTGCTGGTGACCCAACCGGGGCGCCGTGAGCGCAAGAAGGCCCAGACGCGCACCGCGCTCGCCGACGCCGCCCTGCGGCTGTTCACCGAGCGCGGCTACGAGGAGGTGACCGTGACCGAGGTGGCGGAGGCGGCGGACGTGTCCGTGACCACGCTGTTCAAGCACTTCCCTGGCGGGAAGGAGAGCCTGGTCTTCGACCAGGACCACTCGCAGCGGGACGCGCTGGTCGCGGCCGTGCGGGAGCGGCCTGCCGGGCAGTCGATCCTGGATGCGATGCGGGTGCATCTGAGGTCGCTGCACGACTACAGCCCGGTCGAGCGGGCGCTGTTGCACCAGTTCCTGGACCTGGTGAGACGATCGGCGGCGCTGAGCGAGTACGCCGATCGGATGTGGCTGCGCTACGAACAGGCGTTGGCCGAGGTCATCGCGGAGGAGGTCGGCGCGGATGTGCGGGACATGCGGGTGCAGGCGCTGGCCAGGTACGCCGTCGACGCGCACACCCTGGCGGAGCGCGCGGACGATCCGCAGCGGGCGATCGACACCATTTTCGACCTGCTGACCACCGGTTGGGGTGACTACGGCGCGGTTTCGGCCGAACCCTGAGCGTCCATTGTGGACACTCAGGACGGCAGGGTGGCGGGGAAGCCTGCTTTGGTGACGATGGCCGGATCACCGAATGCGGTGATCCGGGTGATGTGCGTCGACGTGACGGTGAGCAGGCCGATGCCGAACGCGCGCAACACGCCGTCGGCGTCCCGCACGTAGGCGACCGCGCCGGGTTGCCCGTTGAACGAGGCGGGCAGCATTCGCCAGTCGCCGGGGGCTCCCGTCACTCGGGCGAGATAGCCCAAACAGGTTGTCTTTCCGGCGAACCAGGTCCCGGTGCCGATGACCTCAATGGCGGCGTCCTTGCGCAGTACCTCGGTCAGCAGTGCCGGATCGGAGTGCTCGAAGGCGGCCATGTAGGCGGCAAGCAGTGCCTGGGCAGCGGGTTCGGTTGGCTCGGCAAGGTTTTCGGCACTGGGTGCCACTTCGTCGAGGCGTGCTCGGGCTCGTTGTAGCGCGCTTTTCACCCCGGCGACGGTGGTGTCCAGGATGTCGGCGACCTCGTTGGCGGAGAACGCCAGCACGTCCCGCAGGATCAACACGGCTCGTTGGCGGGCCGGCAGGTACTGCAAGCTGGCGATCAGCGCCAGCCGAAGCCCTGCCCGGTCGGTCACGATCATCGCGGGATCGGCCAGGACGTCTGGAAAGGGCTCCAGCCAGCCGACCTCCGGTCCGGCGTCGGGTGTCGGCGCCTCCGGATCGTCGGTGGGCGCGCCCAGGCCCGACGGCAGCATCCGTCGGGAGCGGTTGGTCAGCGCGCTCAGGCACACGTTCGTGGCGATGCGGTAAAGCCACACCCGCACCGAGGACCGGCCCTCGAAACCGGCGTAGGACCGCCACGCGCGCAGGTACGTCTCCTGAACCAGGTCTTCCGCCTCGTCCACGGCGCCGAGCAGTCGATAACAGTGCGCCAGCAGTTCGCGCCGGAACGGCTCGGTGTCGGTGGTGAACCGGGCGTTCGCCGCGCTGGTCGAGGTCATGGGCGCTCCTGTGGGAAGTGTCGACCCAATGCAGACTCGATCGTGCCGGGAAAGGAATCGGTGGATGGCGTGTTTCACTCGTTGTGGTGCTTCGCGTACCCGTGGTCAAGATGCCGGAATACGCGGCATAACAGGCATTGCGGGACGTGGCTCGGGATCGATGTGATCTACCGCACGCTTGGTTGGCATCTTCCCCCTCGCCGGTACCGCATCATGGACCTGACATGATCAGGGGCGGTCTCGGTTTCGGCCGGGCTTGTGTGGGCCGCAAGGCTGTGACCGGTACCTTTGGTCGTGAGTGGACGGTGATCGGGTCGTATCGATCACTCGACCGGATGGCGTCGGAGGAACTTCGGAAACGACACGGCGCCACTCAGCGATGTAGCCAGTAGGGGAGACGATTTCGCGTTCTCGCGGATGCCGCTGCCCAAGCCCTCGTAGCTCAGCGGATAGAGCGAGTGACTTCTAATCACTAAGCCGCAGGTTCGAATCCTGCCGGGGGCGCGTTAGTGCAGGTAGGTGGGCTGATCCTGGATCATCAGCAAGATCAGCCCACGCCTTACCCACGCTTTTCCCCGTGACTGTTGAGCACGCTGCCCAGGGCTCTCGCAGCCCGAACGCCACGAGCTTGTCGCTCCATGTAGTCATTTTGGGTAGTCGAGATCTTCTCGTGACCGAGGTAATCGGCGATCTCCCGAGCGCTCAACCCAGCCGCATCCAGCACCGTCGCAACGAGCCGACGAAACGCATGCGGATGCAGGCCCTCCCATTGAGTTCCCGCGAACACGCTACGTAGCTGCCGACGAGTGTTGTCCGGGTCCCGCAACGTGCCGGTGCTCGACGGGAAGACCCACCGACTCGTCGACTCGGCAAACCTCTCCCGCAACCGGCCCACCATCGGCGCTGCCAGGTACAGCGTGCGCATACCGGCCTCGGACTTGGTGTACGGCTGGACGATGAGGCCCTGGCCCGGAATCCGGATCACGGTGCCCTCGATCGCGATAGACCCTTCGTCCCAATCGACCTTGGTCCAGTCGAGGGCAAGGGCCTCACCGATGCGGGCGCCCAAGACTGACTCCAGGTCGACGAAGTCCACCAGGTCGTACCGGTCGGCGAGCTCCGACGAACGCATGTGCCCCTGGAGATCGGGCAGCGTTTCCGGATCTAGCCGGAACCGGTCGTGTCGGCGGCCCTTCTTCCGCGACCGCTCCATCTTGATCTCGCGAATCGGGTTGACCTTGACCGCATCGCGCCGGACCGCCAAACCCATGATCCCGCCCAGGACCACCTTGGCGTGCCGAGCGCTCGCCGGTCCGACCTGCTCCCGGATCTCCCGAAGGACCCGGTCGGCGGCGCCGCCTGTCAGCTCGACAATCCGCAGCCGCCCGACCCGATGCGCTACGTCTCGATCCCAGGACTCCCGGTAGGTGCGCTTGGTCCGGGTTGCTCGATCTGACTCGTCGATCTCACGAAACCAGAGCCGAGCCACCTCCGACATACGCGTGTCCGCGCCGATCTCGTCGCCAGCCACCCGGCGCGTCCGGTCCCGCAGCGCCTCCTTCAGCCGGTTCACGGCCGTTGTGCGCCCTTTCCCGTGGCGTTCCACAGGACGAGTCACCCCGTCGTAGTCGCGGTAGTTCGTGACCGCCCTGAATTTGCCGTCGTTGACCGGGTAGGCGCGGATCTCCCCGTAGGTGCCCGGCGGGAGCGGTGGGCGCCCCATCACGCGCTGCCTTGGTCGGTGACCCACTGCTCGACATCGGTGGGTAGGTAGCGGACGTACTTGCCGATCCGGCGTCCAGTCGGGCCGTAGCCCTTGGTGCGCCACGCATAGAGCGTGTTGACCGGGACGCCGAGATACTCGGCGACGTCGTCGACACCCCATAGTTTGCTGCTCATGCTGCTACCTCTCTTTCGTATCGGTTGATGCGTTGTTGGCGGATGCGTTCGTAGATCGCGCCCGCGAGTTCGCGTTCGGCGTCGGTGGCGTATCCGGCGCCGGTGGTGCGCCAGTCGTTGA
>DASXOJ010000243.1:0-17704 GCA_036494465.1 Pseudonocardiaceae bacterium | reverse complement strand
GGCAGTCCGAGCAGGTCCACGCCCACGCTGCCGGTCAGCCCGCCCAGGGCGCTGGCGATGGCGGTCGAGCTCATGAAGATGGCCGAGGCGGTCGCGACCGCTTGGGGCAGCAGGCGTTGGGCGACAATGATTCCCAGTGCGGCGAACACGCCCCACACACCGCCCATGAGTATCTGCCCGGCGAACATGCCGATGGCATTGCCGGTCAGGGCGAAGCAGAGGTTGGCGCCGACGCCGAAGGCCGCACCGAGAACCATCAGGCGCATCATGCCGATTCGGCGGGCGACGATCACGGCCACCGGCATGAGGATCAGCTCTGTCAGGGGTTGTATGCCGATGATCGCGCCGCTGACCGCGGTCGGCAGGTGCAAGTCGTCGTACATGTAGATCGGCAGATAGCCGTACTTGATCGGCTCTCCCGCGTAGACGAACACGTACAACGCGGTGAAGATGAGCAGCGGCAGCATGACCCGCAGCCCCGGGCGCGCGGGCGGCGCCTCGGATGCGACCGGGTTGTGCGCTCCGGGCAGGGCCGGGCGGGCGCGCGAAAAGCCCATCGGGACGAGCTGTGCCAGGGTGCACACTCCGGTGGCCGCGAGCATCACCCGAGGGCCTGCGGCGGTGGCCAGCAGTGAGCCGGCGACCGGGCCGACGATCCATCCGGCCGTCAGCGCCATCCGCACGATCGAGACGACACCGTCGCCGGTGGCGCTCGCGGAGGCCTCCAGGTCGTCGTGGACCGCGGCGAACAGCTGCGAGCTGGCTGCGCCTGCGAAGGCCAGGACGACGGCGCTGATCACGAACGGCATCCACAGCTGGCCGGCCGCGGCCAGGGCGCACCAACCGAGGAACCCGGCCAGGGCGCACAACCGAAAGAACCCGAGCCGCGTTCCGGTCCGGTCCGAGCGGGCACCGATGAGGTATCCGGCGACCGGGGCGGTGATGTTCGTGAGGTAGTACAGGCCGGCGGTCGTCAACGAGGCGTGCAGGTCGTCGACGAGGAACAGGGTGATCTGCGGGGCTGCGGCGGAGATGCCCAGCCCGGACAGGAACAGCGCGGCGGTCGCGCTGCGGTAGAGCGGCGAGTTCCACACAGTGCGCAACGCCGACGGTGTGGCGGCGACGTCGGCGGCGACGAGTTCTGGTGACAAGGCGGGTCCCTCGGGGATGTCGGGTAGGCAAACGGATCGCGGGTCCCGTCGGCGCCGGCGTGCACGTGTGTTCGGCGCGGGCGAGGGTAGCCGCCAGGTCGGCGTCCTGGCCGAGCCAGTAGGTGTCGACGCGTCGAGTCCGAACGCCGCCGGTGTAGGACCCCGGGGCCAGGGCGGTGACCAGTCGATCAGGCTCCGCGCCGTGTGATCAGCTCGCCGGTCGAGGCGTGGATCTCGGCGAGGGCGTCGTGCTTCCCATACTGCTCGCTGAGCTGCACGGCCCGTTCCCGGTACGGGGGATGTGTCGAGCACGCTTTCAACGGCCTTGCGGAGGTCGGCGACCGCGGGACGTTGGGTCGCCAGGTTGATGGCCGCACCGGCCCACGCCGTGCGCGCGGTGACCTCGATCTTGTCCTCGGACTGTCCGGCGAGGACCATCGGCACGCCGTGCTGCAGCGCCTGCTGAATCCCACCGTAACCGCCGTTGCTGACCAGAACGCTCGCGCGGGGCAGCAGTTCGGCGAAGGGGATGAACTCGGCGACCCGCGCATTGGCCGGGACGTCAGCCAACTGAGTGTCACGTCCGAGGGTCGCGACGACCAGGACGTCGAGGTCCGCGAGCGCTTTGAGCGTTGGCTCGATCAACTCGGTGAGGTCGTGGTTCGCTCTGGCGCGAGATCATCGGCCCGCTGCCCGCACCCCACCGGGTGATCGCCCCGGACCTCCGCGCGGGTGCGGTGCCAGTACCCGCGCGCCAGGCGGCTACGACGCGGGCACGCTGGCCGCCGACATCGACGGGATTCTCGACGCCCTCGGCGAAGCCACCGCGGCGGTGGTCGCCATCGACGCGGGCGCTGCCGTCGCCTTCCTGCTCGCCCTGACGAGACCGGGCCGTGTCCGACGCCTCGTGGTCATGGAATCAACACGATCTTTCCGTGGGTTCGCCGCTCGGCGACCTGCTGGTATGCCTTGCGGACGTCGGTGAGCGGGTAGGTGGCGGCGATGGGGATGTCAAGCTCGCCCGCGGCGACGAGATCGACGAGGCGTTGCAGCCCTGCGGCACCACCGGCGTCGTTCGTGCCGGCGATGCTGGCGCGGCCATCCAGTGCGGCGTGAAAGTCGACGACGGTGTTGACGCGCTGCGCGGGGACACCCAGCTCGTGCGCGAGATCGACATAGTCGGCGCCGAAGGTGTCGATGAACGCATCGACTCGATCTCCGGCGGCTGACCGGATCCTGGCCGCCTGGCCGTCGCCGTAGGTGACGGGAGTGATGCCGTGGCCTCGCATCCACGCGTGATTGGCCTGGCTGGTCAGGCCGATGACGGCGGCACCGGTGTGGCGAGCGAGTTGGACGGCCACGACGCCGACCGCACCGGCCGCACCGGACACGACGATCGTCTCGCCGGGCTCCGGGGACACGGTCTCGACGCTGGCGAGTGCGGCCATCGGTGCAACGTACATCGAGCCGGCGATCTCCCAGCTCATGTCGGCTGGCTTGGCGACGAGACGATCGGCAGGCACGGCGACGAGTTCGGCGTGGCTGACCCGCTCGTCGGACCAACCAAGCACGGCATCGCCGATGTGCCAGCGCTCGACCCCCTCGCCGGTGGCGACGATCTGTCCGGCCAGGTCTGTGCCCTGCCCGGCGGGGAAGGTCATCGGCGGCAGAGGCGTATCCGAGGCCCGTCCGGACAACCGCGCCCGCAGCGCCCACGCTTGCTCGGCGAGGCCTTCCCGTACGTAGATGTCTCCGGGGTTGGCCGCGGCTGCCCGGACCTTGACCACCACCTGCCCGGGTGTGGCCACAGGATTGTCGACGTCACGCACGTCGAGCACGTCGACATCGCCGTAATGGTCGAAACGAACTGCTTTCATCGTCAACCTCCCATGATCGCGCCGACTCGTGCCGACAAGTAGACATGACTCATGTTAGAACATGAGTCATGTCTATCATGGTGGATGTGGGTCTCGCTAGACTCGGCATGGTGAACTCGGACCAGGACCTCGGCGACGCCACCCTTCCACCCGGCGCGCCCGTCGCTCTGGAGTTCCAGCGCACGACCTCGTGGCTGCTGGCCGGTGCCGGCAAGCTCGTCCTGCAACGGTGGACCGGCATGCTCGCCGGACTCGAGCTGACCTCAAGTCAGTACAAGCTCCTGCTGACCCTCGACGAGACCGGTCCACTCGGCCAGCAGCGCCTGGCCGAACTGGTCGGCATCGACCCCCGCAATGCGGTGCCGATCATCGAGACCTCGGTCGAGCAGGGACTACTGATTCGTCAGGTGGATCTCGCCGATCGTCGCCGACGGGTGCTGGAACTCGCGCCCGCCGGCCGACGATTCGCCAAGAAGCTCCGATCCCTCAATGCCGACATCGAGGAAGAGCTGCTGGAGCCGCTCGATCCTGCCGATCGCGTGACCCTCCAACGAACGCTGCGCGCCCTGCTCGACGCGTCCGACCCGCACCCCTGAGTCCAGCCCGGCGCGGAGGTCGACGTGCGACAGCTTCGACCGGAGCCTGGCATATGGCGGCAAGCTCGCTCGTCGGCACTATGTGGGTGATGTTTGTCAAGTGGATCATGATGCCTGGTCGTCGAGTCGCGCGAGGAGCTGGCTGAACAGGTCTTGTCGGCCGGTCTGGTCTTTGGCGGCGGCGTCGTCTCGTTGGCGTTGCAGGATCGGCCGGAACTCGATGGTGGGTTGGAAGCAGGTGCAGGTCTCGCAGATCGATTCGAAAGCGCAGTCGAGTTGTGCGGGGCGCGCGCAGTAGCCGTTGCCGAGTAGCCGGTAGTGCCCGCGGCGCAGCCGGGTCATCGTCGGACCGGCAGCATCGGCGGGGAGTGGTTGTTATGGCGCGACAGCCTACGTTGGTGCTCCTGCACGGCGGGCCGGGCGCCGACCACAGCTTCTTCAAGCCGGAATTTTCCGCGCTGGCCGACGTCACGCAAGTGATCTACCTCGACCAGCGCGGTTCGGGCCGCTCCGACCGCGGCGACCCGTCCGACTGGACGTGGTCACGCTGGGCCGACGACGTCGCCGGCTTCTGCCGGGTGCTGGAGATTGAATCACCGCTGCTGCTCGGCACCTCCAGTGGCGGGCGCGTTGCGGTGGAATGCGCTGGGCATTTCTCGGCTACTTCGCGCACCTGGCCAGCGAAGTAGCCTCAACCAGGCGCTGTGCGACGCGGTCGACCACGACACCGGCGTAGGAATCCCGATGCCCGAGCAGCTACGGCACGACTTCATCCAGTCCTTCGATACTTTGCTCGAACACGCCAGGACAGTGCGACCGGACGTCGATATCGCCGACGTACTGGATCTGCTCATCGGCGCGGCGGCGGCGGAGCGCCGCGCTCGGCTTCGCGGCACCCCGAACCAGCTGATCGCAGTCGTGGTCGACGGGCTCCGCCCAGCAATCGGCCACATACGATGCCGCGAGTCATGACACAGGTGAGTGATCATCAGCTGGCGTGGGGGTTTGGCCGGTGCGGGAGTGGCCATGATGTGCGCTCGTGGATGCGTGCGAGTTCGGCCGGTGGTGGGCCGAGATGCAGAATCCCCAGCTGCCGGGTGGTCCGGGTCATGGCGACGTAGAGGTCGTTGTGGCCCAACGGGATGGCGAGGATCAGGGCCGGGTCGACGATCAGGACGCAGTCGAACTCCAACCCTTTGGCCTGGCTCGGTGTGAGCAGCACGACCGCGTCGGTGATCTTGGGTGTCATGGCAACGGACAGGGCCGCCGCGAGCCGGGCGCGATGGCGCGGCGGGGTGATGATCGCCAACTGGCCGTCCGTGTGTGCGGCGACGATGTCGGCGACGAGGTGGGGCAGCTCCGCGAGCGTGGTGCGCCTGCGCCAGGGTGCTTCGCTGCCGGCACGCACCGATCGGGGCGGCTGTAGGTCGGGATGGTGCTGGGCGAACAGGTCAGCGGTGGCCGCCATGATCTCCGCCGGGGTGCGGTAGTTGATGGTGAGATGGGCCAACCGCCAACGATCGTCCACATGCGATCGTAGTACCTGGCCCCAGGACGAGGTGCCGCCCGGATCACTGGTCTGGGCGAGGTCGCCGACGATGGTCATCGATTTGGTGGGGCAGCGGCGCATCACCATCCGCCAGGCCATCGCGGACAGTTCCTGGGCTTCGTCGACGACCACGTGTCCGAACGTCGCCCCATTTCTGGCGGTGGCGTCGGTTTCGCCGATCACGGCGCCGGCCTCGTCCAGCAACGGGACATCCGCCGTGGTCCAGCCCCTGGCCGGGGCGTCGAGCAGGTCGGCGATGACCTGGTGCGGAGTCAGCGGCGGCCACAACTGATCCAGCGCATGGCACACGCCGATGTCGGTCAACAGCGTGTCGCGCAGCCGGGCCGCGTCGGTCTCGTCGAGCAGGCGCTTCGGGCCATCGTCATGCTGGTCGGGATCGATCACCACGCCGGCGGCGGCCAACGCACGCAGATCGGCCGCGCTGAGCCGGCCGTCGGCACTACCACCGTCGATGGCCTCGCCGGATTCGGTGAACACCACGTTCTCCATGCGGTCGATGAGACGCTGTGCGAGTTGCTCGACCATGCGCTGCTGGAACACCAACCGGGCGTGGTTGTGCGGTAATCCGGTGTATGTGGCGGCGTCCACAGCGCGGCGGCAGTCACCCGGGGTCAGCCGCAGTACCTGCTGATCGAACTCGACCTCGAACGGTTCATCGGGGACGCGTACTCGGGACCGCACCGCGGCCGCGATTCGCTCGGCCATGTCGGGATGGCCCTTGGCCTGGACGGTCTCGGCGCGATCCGTGCGGCTGACCTGGATCTCGGGTCGCAATTGGGTGATGGTCATCGTCACTACGGCGTGTTCGCCCAGACCGGGCAGAACCTGCCCGATGTAGTCCAGGAACACCTGGCTGGGGCCGACGATCAACACGCCCCGCGTGCGCAGGTGCGGACGGGTGTAGAGCAGGTATGCCAGCCGATGCAGCGCGACCGCGGTCTTACCCGTCCCCGGACCGCCCTGCACCACCAGCACCCCCGGGTACTCGTCGCGGACGATGTGGTCCTGCTCGGTTTGCAGGGTGGTCACGATGTCGCGCATGCGCCCGGTTCCCCGCCCGGTCAGGACCGCCATCAACGCGGCCTCGCCGACCAGGGCGTCCTCGCCGGTGTCGGTGGAGTCCGGATCGAGCAGTTCGTCGTCCACAGCGAGGACTGCCCTGCCGCGGGTGGTGATGCGTCGCCGTAGTCGCACGCCTTCGGCGGTAGCCATGGTCGCGGTGTAGAACGGTCGGGCTGCCGGTGCGCGCCAATCCAGAAGCAGTGGCTCGTCATCCTCGTCCCGGAACAGTCCCAGGCGCCCGATGTAGACGCGGCGACCGTCGCGCATGTCCAGCCGACCGAAGCACAGCCCGTCCTCCACCGATTCCAGACGGGCCAGTTCCGCCTGCCAGAGCGCAGCCCTCTCCGGGTCCGCGTCGGTGTCCCGTGCCGCGGTCAGCCGGGTCGCCGCCTGCTCACGCAGTGCGTCCAGCTTGGCGTACAGGGTGGCCAGGTAGTCCTGTTCGACGACAAGCTGACGATTGGTATCACTACTGGTCCGCACTCCTGGGCTCCTGGTGATTCGGTGATCAGTGGCATCGAGGGTGCACGGAGACCTCGCGAAGAAACAGTCTTGTAGTTCCGCGCCGTGTCAGCCGTCCAGCACAAGTCGGGACTCGGTGCTGGTCACTGGCCACCTTCGGCCGTTCATGCCGGGGCTGTCTTGCCACGACCGGTCACACCCAATTCTGCAGAAGCGGATGTTGGTAGCCGAGCGGACCAGGTGACCTGGGGCCTGCTCCCAGAAGTACGGAGGGCTCACCCGAGACAGCGACTCCTGACAGTGCCGTTCACGGCCGTTGACCTGCGGTTTGAGCGCCGCAGACGAAGACATGACACTGATACCGGGTGTCGGGGTCTTTGAGCGGTGCGAAACCGGCAGCTCATCGGACTTCTGAGCTGGTCCTGAAGACGATCAGTGCTGCGGCTGCACGGTCACCCGCAGCCAGCCGATCGGTGATGCTTGTGATCGATGAAGTATCCCCAGGGATATGAACCCCCAAGTGTCCGAGGCCCGAGCTGACCCGAAACCCCACCTGGAGCAACGGCTACGTCGAGTCGTTCAACGGCCGCCTGCGCGACCAATGCCTCAACATCAGCCTGTTCTGGTCACTGACCCAAGCCCGAGTCGTCATCACCGACTGGAAAGACGAATACAACCAGCACCGCAGGCTCCAGCCTGGGCTACCGCACCCCAGCCAGCTACGCTGCCGCCTGCACCCACCGATAGCGACTCTCACAGACCACGGGTCAATTCACGACGTCCCGTCATGGTCACCAGCCGTGAGCGTGCGGTGCTCCCGTCCGGCCATATCTGGCTCACGCAGGGACCTTCTGTGGTAAAAACGCAGTAACGACAACATTTTCGGGTTTGCGGCGGTCTCGTTGGCAGATTTACGTGTGTCCTCGAAATGAGCAGCACGTCAGGGGCTCGGGCTGACGTCGATGCCCGACTTGATCGGCTGCGGGCCGACTTGCGGCGCGTTGATGCCGCAATGGTCGACCTCGAAAACGATCCTGGCTACTGCTTCCTCGCCGGCACCAGGCTCGCGGGTGAGACGCTGACCCGCTGGACAGCCGCGCAACAGGCCGTCGCGGAGCTGTGGACCGAGGTCGCGGACCTGCACTCTGTGCTCGACAAGGCCGAAACCATCCGCAGCAGGCGAGGTCAACCCAGGCCGGCCGACATCGCCGAACTGGACGATCTGCTCACCGGTCCGACCGTGGTCCTGGCCAGCGTCGACGTCCCGCTGGCGCAGCGTGGCATGACCGGACCGGCGACCGTGGTCACCAAAGCCAGCGTCGCGGACCTGATAACGACCATGACCGCCAGTTACGCAGCTGTCGCCGGGTTGTGCGCGCAGGCCCAGTCCGTGCTGTCCGCGCACGCGAGCAGGCTGGACGTCTTGACCGTCGACCTGAACGACCTGGCCCGGTCTGTGGTCTCGCTCGACCTTGCCGAATCCGGGCATCCATTGGTCACCGCGCTCGCCGCGGTGACCAATGCGCTGGACGAGGTGCGTGAACTGGTGTTCACCGACCCGCTCGCGCTGACCGAGCCGCGTACCGGCCAACCCGACACCGGCAGGATCGACCTGGCAGCGGGCGACCTCGCCGCGGCCCGTCGCGAGCTGGATGCGCTGACCGCATTTCGGGCGGATGCGGACAAGGGGCTGGCTCGGCTAGGCGATGAGCTCAGCGGGCTCGCGGACGCGGAGGGAAGGGCGCACGCGGCGCTTGGCACGGTGCGCGCCAAGATCACCACGGCTGGACTGCCCGATCCGCCCGAGTCGGCCCAGGGCCTTGCCGACCGGCTCGCCAGCCTGCGGACGGGCCTGACCCGAGCGGACTGGTGGCGCGCGGCCGGGGCGAGCGCGGAACTGAGCGCGGCGATCGCTTCGGCGCGGCGGGCCGCTGAGCAGGCGTGTGAACTGGCGGCGGCGCTGCTGGAGCGGCGCGCCGAGCTACGCGGGCGGCTGGACGCCTACCAGGCCAAGGTCGGCAGACTCGGGCTTGCCGAGGATACGGAACTGGCCGCGAGTTACCAGCTGGCCAGAAGCCTGTTGTGGACGTCGCCGTGCGATCTTGCGGCGGCGACAAGGGCGCTGGCCAGCTATCAACGTTTGATCACGGAGTGGGGGGCGAACCGGTGAGCGCCTGTACCCGGCCTGACTGTTCGGGCGTTGTCGAGGACGGCTTCTGCACGGTCTGCGGCATGGCGCCCCCGGCGTCATCCGCGGGTGTGCCAGCTCAAGCGACGACCGGGACCGCGGCCTCTGGTGCGACTGGGGCTACTGCGGCTACTGCGGCGACGAACCGGACCAGCCGATCCGGCCGGTCCAGCAGCCGGTCGGGTCGGTCGGGGCCAGCCGCCCGGCGCGGGCGATTAGGCGCCGGCTTGGTCGAGGTGCCGCCAGTTCCGCAGCGCGACCCGGCTGAGGCGCTCATGGCCGATCCCGAGGTCGCCGAGAACAGACGGTTCTGCGGCAACTGCGACGCCTCCGTCGGGCGCGGCCGCAACGACAAGCCGGGGCGGTCGGAGGGCTTCTGCGCGCAGTGCGGCACCCGGTACTCCTTCGCGCCGAAGCTGCGCCCCGGTGACCTGGTCGGCGGCCAGTACGAGGTGCTCGGTTGCCTCGCACACGGCGGTCTCGGCTGGATCTACCTGGCTCGCGACCACAACGTGAGCGACCGCTGGGTGGTGCTCAAGGGCCTGCTGGACACCGGTGACGCCGAGGCGGCCGCGGCGGCGATCGCGGAGCGGAAGTTCCTCGCCGAAGTCGAGCACCCCAGCATCGTGCGAATCTACAACTTCGTGGAGCACCCCGATCCGCTGGATGGCGGCGCGGTTGGCTACATCGTGATGGAATACGTAGGCGGCCGGTCGCTCAAGGAGCTACGGTCCGAGCGCGACGCCGCGGGGCAGCTGATTCCGCTGCCGATCGACCGGGCGATCGCGTATGTGCTGGAAGTGCTGCCCGCCCTGGGTTACCTGCACGGCATCGGTCTGTTGTACTGCGACTTCAAGCCGGACAACGTGATTCACAGCGCTGAGCAGCTGAAGCTGATCGACCTCGGTGCGGTACGCCGCATCGACGACGAGGACAGCCCGGTCTACAAGACCGACGGCTACTGCGCGCCGGAACTTGGCGAGGAAGGACCCTCGATCGAGTCCGACCTCTACACGGTTGGCAGGACGCTCGCCGTGCTCATCGCGAACTTCGACTACGCCCGCGCCTACCGCGACCGCCTGCCCGATGCGATCGCCCTGCCGGTGCTGGCCGAATATCCGTCGCTGCACCGGTTCTTGCTCAGGGCGATCGATCCGGATCCGGCGGGCCGGTTCGATTCCGCGCAGGTCATGGCCGATCAGCTGGCCGGTGTGCTGCGCGAGGTGCTGGCCATGCGGGACGGTCAGCCACGACCGGCGCCATCGACCATGTTCGGACCGGAACGGCGTACGTTCGGGGTCTCCGGCGAGGCACCGGCACCGATCGACATCGCCATGGCCGCGCCGCTGCCGCAGGTGGACTCCACGGATGCGGCAGCGGGTTTTCTGGCGACCTCGGCCGCGCTCGATCCGGCGCGGCTGGTGGACGTGCTCGCGGCTGCACCGCTGCGCACCCAGGAGGTACGGCTGAGGCTGGCGCAGGCGCTGATCGACGTCGGCGCCCTCGAAGCGGCCGAGAACGAGCTCGGCGAGCTGTACCGCGAGGACCGGCACGACTGGCGGATCTCCTGGTATCGCGGCGTGGCAGCGCTGGCCGGGGGCGATGTTTCGGTGGCGCGAGACTGCTTCACTGCGGTGTACGCCCTGGTTCCGGGTGAGCCGGCCGCCAAGCTGGCAATGGCCGCCTGTCACGAGTTGCTCGGCGAGATCACCTCGGCCGCACGGTGGTACCGACTCGTCTGGCGGGTGGATCACGCCTATGCCAGCGCGGCGTTCGGCTTGGCCCGGGTGCTGACCGAGCACGGCGACCGGGCCGGCGCGATCGCCGTGCTCGAAGAGGTGCCGAGCACGTCCAGCCATTATGTGAGCGCCCGGTTGGCCGCGGTCAGCGCTCGGGTGCGCGACCGGCCGCCGAGCGAGGTCGATGAACAGGACCTGGCCACCGCAGCCGATAGACTGTCCACATTGGAACTTGATGTGGAGAGACTGACCCGGTCCACCATCGAGGTCCTGACCGCGGCGCACCAGTGGGTGCTGGCCAATGGCCCACTGCCGAACAGCGTGCTGGAGTGCCGCCTCACCGATCGCGGGCTGCGTGGCGGCCTCGAGCGCTGCTATCGCACGCTGGCCCGGCTGGCGGATGATCCGGCGAGCCGAGTGTGGCTGGTGGACCAGGCAAATTCGGTCCGACCGGTCACCTGGGTGTAGCCATGACTCAGGCGACCTGCCGGTCCTGCGGCGCGGAGATCGGGCCGACCGACCGGTTCTGCGAGGTGTGCGGGCTGCGCCAGCCGACCGAGGACGACCGGACCGAACGCGACCTCGGACCCGCCGCGGCCGGCGTCACGGACCGGGGCAAACGGCACCCGCGCAACGAGGATGCGTTCGCGCTGCGGATCGTGGACGGACGGGCCGTGGTCGCGGTCGTCTGCGACGGTGTGTCCACATCGGACCGGCCGGACCAGGCGGCGCGGCTGGCTTGCGCCGCTGCGCTGGACACGCTCGTCGAGGCGCTCGGCGCGGACACCGACCCGGGGACCGCGACCGGCACCGCGATCGGCGCGGCGAGCAAGGCGGTGATCGCGCTGGCCGACCCGGCTGTCGTCGTGGAGCGCGCGCCCGCGTGCACGTACGTGTCCGCCGTGGCCACCGAGGACACGGTCGTCGTCGGCTGGCTCGGCGACAGCAGGGCGGCCTGGCTCGCTGCGGATGCGACCAGTTCGTCGGCCTGGTTGACCACCGACGATTCCTGGGCGCTGGAGATGGTCACGTCTGGCCAACTCGGTTATGCGGAGGCCGAGGCCGATCCGCGTGCGCACGCGCTGACCGGTTGGCTCGGTGCCGACGCGGGCGAGCAGGAATCCACGGCTCGGCTGGTCACCGTGCGGCCGACCGGCCCAGGAGTGCTGCTGCTGTGCAGCGATGGCCTGTGGAACTACCGATCCGGACCGGACGAGTTGGCCGGCATGATCATGCCGGACGCGCCGCAAGATCCGTTGCTCGCCGCGAAAACCCTGGTCCAGTTTGCCCTGGACAGCGGCGGCCAGGACAACATCACCGCGGCGGTCATCCCGTTCCCACCGTTGTTGTCGCTCGTCAGGAAAGAGACGTCATGACCGGCAGACCGGATTTCCGGGTCGAGATCTACCAGAACGAGTACTTGTCCTCGGGCGCCCGGCAGGTGAACGCCATCCTCACCGTGACAGCAGAAGGCCCCGGTCCGGCCCAGCCCGAAGCGGCTCAGGCGGCGGCAGTTGTGCTGATCGTGGACTGCTCGACCTCGATGAACTACCCGAGAGAGAAGATCCGCGCGGCCATCCAGGCCACCTCGGTCGCCATCGACACGCTGCGCGACGGCACCGAGTTCGCGGTGATCGCCGGTACGAACCAGGTTCGCCTCGCCTTCCCCACCGACGGGACCATGGCCATCGCCGACGCGGCCGGCCGCGCCGCGGCCAAACGGGCGGTGTTCAACCTGGACGCCGACGGCGGCACCGCGATCGGTAGCTGGCTGCTCGCGGCGAACCGGCTGCTGGTCACGCGGACCGGGATCCGGCACGCGATCCTGCTCACCGACGGTCGCAACCAGCACGAGGAACCAGCTGCGCTGGCGAGCGCGGTCGCGGCCTGCCAAGGCCGCTTCGTCTGCGACTGCCGTGGTGTCGGCACCGACTGGAACGTGGACGAACTACGCGGGATCGCTTCGGCGCTACTGGGTTCGGTCGACATCGTGGCCGATCCGATCGGCCTCGAGGCCGATTTCCGGGCGATGACCGCAGCCGCGATGGGCAAGTCGGTCGCGGACGTCGCACTGCGATTGTGGACGCCTCAGGGCGCGACGGTGCGGTTCGTCAAGCAGGTCGCGCCGACCGTCGTCGACCTGACCGACCGGCGGATCGCGACCGGTCCGCAGAACTCCGACTATCCGACCGGCTCCTGGGGCGCGGAAAGCCGCGACTATCACGTCTGCGTCGAGGTGAACCCCGGCCAGACCGGGGACGTGATGCTGGCCGCGCGGGCCAGTCTGGTCTTCTCGGATGCGGACGGTCAGCCGGAGGTGCTGGCGCAGGGGTTGGTCAAGGCGGTGTGGACGGACGACGAGGCACTCTCCACGCGAATCAGCGCTGAGGTAGCGCACTACACCGGTCAGGCCGAACTGGCGCAGGTCATCCAGGAAGGCATGGCCGCGCGCCGCGACGGCGACCTGGACCGGGCGACCTCCCGACTGGGCCGCGCGCTCGCCCTCGCCCGCCAGACCGGCAACACCGAAACCGAGGGCCTGCTGGCCAAGGTGGTGGAAATCGATGACCCGATGACCGGAACGGTGCGGTTGAAGTCGAAGGTCAGCACTGCCGATGCCATGACGTTGGACACCCGCTCGACCAAGACCTCCCGGGTACGCAAGGGCTGACCATGGCGACCTGTCCGAGCGGCCACACCTCCACCAGTAACGACTTCTGCGACGTCTGCGGTCGGTTGATCAACGGTGCCACAGCGCAGGAACCCCCGCCCGAGGCCGAACCGGAGACGTGCCCATCCTGTGGCGAGCCGCGTGCAGGCCGGTTCTGCGAGGGGTGCAGCTACGACTTCGTCTCGGGCGTTGGCGGGGCGCCCGCCGGGTGGGTCGTGGTGGTCTCGGCTGACCGCGCCTACTACGAACGCATGCTGTCCCAAGGCGCGCCGGACGACGGCCCGATCCCATTCCCGGATCGCCTCGCCGAACGCTCGCTCGCACTGTCCGGCCAGCAGATCCGGATCGGCAGGCGTAGCTCGCGCGCGATCGAACAACCGGGTATCGACTTGGCCGGTCCGCCGGAGGACCATGGTGTCTCGCACCGCCACGCCGTGCTGCTCGCCCAGCCGGACGGCGGTTGGGCCGTGCAGGATCTCGGTTCCACCAACGGCACTACCATCAACGGTGGCGCCAACCCGATCGATGCGGACGCGCCGGTGCCGCTCGGCGACGGCGATCGCATCCACGTGGGTGCCTGGACCACCATCACCCTGCGCGCGCAGCGCTGAATCCGTTGGGGCTCCTGAAAATTCGTGTGGGCAGGCCCTTCGGAAAGCCCAACCCAGGCGGATCGGCTGTCTCGTGCCCGCGCAGCGCGGCAACGAAATGCTGTCCCGGATCGTCGGCGAACAGCGCCCGGCACCGGTGTAACACGGCATCGGCTCACGCGTGTCCGTTGGCCTGCGCCCATTCCGCGAATCGTGCCAACGGTTCCCTGGCCAGACCCGGTTGACTGGCGCGGAAAGCGCCCTCGATCAGATCGGGAACACTCGCGCAGCGCCAACTCGACCGTGGCGGTCGCCGGTTACCTGATCGCGGTCACCGCCGAGCCGGTCACGCTGATCGTGCACTCCTACACCGGCGGCCCGGCCTTGCCGCGCACCGGAGTCGTTCGCCGCGCTCGTGCTGATCGACTCGGTGACCCCGACCCCAGCCGACGATGCCGTTCTGCCTGTGGCCCGCCGCCGTTCCTGACCTGACCGCTCAGGAGCTGGGTAACGATGCGACCACATCGATCAGGTGGTCGATTTCAGCTGCTGTCGGGGACAGTTCATAGGCGTGGTGATGGCACGCCTCGTTCAGGCCCTGCCAGGCCACTTCGGCCGTTCTGGCGACCTCAGCGCCGTGGATGAAGCGGAGCACCGTCAGCCGCGAGCGCATCGTGACCGGGTGCCGGAGCGCCGGATCATGCGCTGCGCACAGCGCGTCGACCTCGTCTTGTAACGCTTGTCGCGCCAGGAACGCAGCGATTCGTGCCTGGCAGCCGGGCGGTGCCGCCGTCCGGCCGTCCAGGACGGATCGAGCGAGGTCGAGCGACGATGGGGTCATCGCGCGTCCATGATGTCGGTCAGCATGTTGCTGAGGTCGACCAGCACCGCGTCCCCGACGATGTGCCCGCCCTGGTGCACACCCTGCGTGGCCAGTCGCAGCATCCGGGCCCGCCAGTCCCTCGCGCTGCGCCACCGGTTCATCTGTGGCGATTTCGGATCGCCGAACAGCGCGAGGGCGACGCGCATCGTCGTAGACGTGAAGTCCGACCAGTCCTTTTCGACCGACGCACGGTCACTACCGGCTTTGATTCGCCGGCCGTAGAAGCGCTCCCGCGCGGCCGCTTCGATGGCCAGCCTGCAGATCCCCGGCACCACCTTGTCGATCACGCTGACCGGAACCTCGTGGTCGTGGAGCAGGGCACGCGCATCCTCCAGGTACCGGGTCGCCGGTGTGCGATCCCGGCGCACCGACACCGCCGACCCCGACTCGCGGATCACCTCGATGATCTGGCCATTGTCCGTGGTCCTGCGGACGACATCGGCGAGCCGGTCGTCGTGCGAGAACACGATGATCTGTCGGTCCCTGGCGAGGTCGCTCAGTACGCTCACGAAGCCGTCGATCTTCGCCGGGTCCATCGCCTGGACCGGGTCGTCGAGCACCACGAATCGCAACGGACTGTCCGGCATCGTCGCCCTGGGCAGGAACAGCGCGAGCGCGAGTGCGTGCAATTCGCCTTGGCTCATCACGGCGAGCGCCGTGGTATCCGTGCCGTCCACCGTCGCGTTGATCGACAAGCGCCCGTGGTGAGGTTGCCCGTCGAGGGTGATTCTGCCGAGATCGACATTGCTTTCCTGGCGCAGCCGAGCCCAGATCCTTCTGGCCTCGTCGGCCAGCGGCAGCAGGCGCTGATTGCGCAGGACTCCCGAGTTCTTGGTGATCCACTGGCTGGCCGTGCTCACGTCGTCAGTGTCGGTGGCGGCCGCCAGGGCCGCTCGTTTGAGTTCCAGCCACGCAGCAAGTTCCTGCGCGAGGGGAAGCCACGAATCCTCGCGAAGCTTGAGGGTCTCCGCCGCCTCCACGCGGACGGCGTCGAAGGCCGAGGTCAGCTCGGCGTGGCAGGTCTCGATGTGCTCGGCCATCGCGAGGTCGCCGCTGGGCACTGTGGTCCAGGACGAGTACGCCGTCTTCGCGGCGGCGACGGTGTCAAGTTTGATCGCCACCTGCCGCACAGAGCCGGGCACTGACGCGATGAGCCGCCGGGCTTCGGTTCTCGCGCGATCCAGCCTAGCGCGGGCTTTCGTCAGGGCGCGGATGTCCTCGGTCGCCTGTGCCTGGCGTCGCTCCGCTGCCGCGCGCCACGCGTCGTCCAGGGTGCCTTGACCGCAGACCGGACACGGCACGGTGCCGTGCTCGTGGTGCACCTCCAGGGCTTGGCCGAGCAACGCCGAGGTGTGTTCGGCAAGTTCGAGGGTGACATCACTGTGCTCGGCCAGTTCGCCGACCGCCTTTCGCAGTTCTCGCACCACTCCCGTGGTCGCGTCGGCGGTCGGCGTGGCCAGTTCGGCGAGATCCCGGAGTACTACCAGGTCCGCTGCGGGAGCGTCGCTGCCGGTCGCGATGCCCGCGAGGACGTCGAGGTCGGGCTGACGCCTGTGCAGCTCGCGCAGCGCTTCGGTGGCTCGTGCGTCTTCGACGCTCTCCAGCACGGCGCGCAGGTGCGGCTTGCGGCTCCGCGCTTCCGCCTCCGGTATCTTCAGTCGCTTGAGGACTGTCGCAAGGCGCTCTGCCGCGTCGTTGAGCTGGCCGAGTCCCAGGATGCGTTCCATCGCCCGGTACAGGTCGATCGGCCTGCCATCGAGTAGATGGCCCAGCTCCTCGTAGGACAGGATCGGCCGGTACAGCTTGAGCGCCCTGTCCCAGCCGAGGCCGCTGATTCCCGGCTCGCGCTTCGCACCGGACCGTTGAGTCCATAGTGTACAGTCAGTCAGTTCGGCATCGGGTGTCCAGTCGACACCGACCGTGATGGGGCCGCTGCCCTCCTCGGCAAGCCCGACCCGGATCGTGCACGGATCAGGCTGGTGCAGGTTGCGCCAGGCACTCATCCACTGTGCGGCACGTTCGACCCACCGGAAACTGTCCCCGGTGAGCGCCAGTTCGAGGGCCTCGGCGAAGCTGGACTTGCCGGAGCCGTTCCGGCCGGCCACGATGATCAATCCGGGACCTGGCGTCAACGGCAGGGTCGCCCGTCTGCCGACTCCTCGAAAGCCAGTAACCTCGATCGAAGTCAGGTAGGCGCCGATCGGGGCGGCTGTTTCGACGTAGTCCGTGGTCACCGGGGGACCAGTCGGCGTATCGGTCGCACTGGCTGACTCCAGTTCTGCCAACAACGCCTCGTCGCTCTCCATCGCGGCCAGGATCAGCCTCGCCGGGCGCTCCGACAGGTCGGGATCGGCTGCGGCCAAATCGAACACCACGTCAACAATCGGCTGTTCTCGCACGTCGCCGCCCTTCTCGAATTCGACGCGTCGTTGAAGGATTTCGGCACATCGCATCGAGTTGTTAACCGTTCGGATTGGACAATTCGTGGCCAAAAAGTTGCCGCCCCTTGCCGATGAATGACGATCCGATCACGCTCGTTAACTGATCCCGGTCCTGCCGCGACGTCACAGCGGGGCCGCGAACCGTCGGCTCCCGGTCCGCGTCGTAGGAGGCCCCCGTCCGCAGGTACCTGCCGTCGCGTCGAATGCGGCCATCGCCGTTTCCCGATGACTGCTGGCTGCCGGATGGCGTACGTGCTGAGATCGCCGGAATCCCGGTGCTGGACGGCATGATCTACGTCGGTACCGCACTGCCCGCCGATTCCGGTGGTCAGCCGGATCCCGCGTTGATCGACCCGACGCTGCCCGTCGACCATCACCATCCCGACCTACGTGGCGAGTCAATGGACTACTGGCCGTCGTACTCGAGGATTTCGCCGGCCGCCCGGGCCGCCTATCTGCAGTGGCTGGCCGCAG
>DASXOJ010000242.1:0-25505 GCA_036494465.1 Pseudonocardiaceae bacterium | reverse complement strand
GTGCGGATCGCCTTCGTCGCCACCGACCTGGACGACCTGGCCAAACGCTTGCGCGCCGCGCTCGACGAAGAACCGCAGGCGACCGAACCAGGCAAGATCGCCTTCCTGTTCCCCGGCCAAGGCAGCCAACGCCCCGGCATGCTCGCCGAACTGTTCACCGCCTTCCCCGAACTGCACCACTACCTCGACCCGCGCTGGGCCGCCGCGCTGCACCCACCCGCCGCGTTCGACGACGCGGGCCGCGCCGACCAGCGGGCGCGCATCACCGATACCCGGGTGGCCCAACCCGTGCTCGGCATCGCCGGTCTCGCCGTCGCCGACGTCCTCGGCCGCGCGGGCATCCGGCCGGATCTGGTCGCGGGCCACAGTTACGGCGAACTGGTCGCGCTGTGCGCGGCGGGCGCCATCGAACCGGAAGCCCTGCCCGAGCTGAGCGCGCGACGCGCGGCAGCCATCCTCGCCGCCACCGGCGCCGACCCGGGCGCGATGGCCGCGGTGGCGGCGGGCGGCGACAAGGTCGAGCGCGCCCTGCACGACTTCGGCCTGGCCGACGGGGTCGTGATCGCCAACTTCAACGCGCCGGAGCAGACCGTGATCTCCGGCCCGACCGAGGCCATCGCGCGGGCGGTCGACCAGTTCAAGGACGCGGGCATGGGCGCCAAGCGCATCCCGGTCGCCTGCGCGTTCCACAGCCCCTTGGTCGCAGGGAGCGGCGAACGCTTCGCCGAGTCGCTCGCCGCGACGCCGATCCGCGAACCGGAGATCCCGGTCTACGCCAACAGCACCGCCCGTCGCCACGACCCCGACCCGGACGAGATCCGCGCCGGACTCGCCGCCCAGCTGACCGCGCCGGTCCGGTTCGTCGAGCAGATCGAGGCCATGCACGCGGCAGGCGCGCGCGTGTTCGTCGAATCCGGTCCGGGAACGGTGCTGACCACGCTGGTCGGCAAAATCCTCGGCGACCGGCCGCACCACGCGATCGCCGCGCAACCCGGCCGCAACGGCGACCTGCACGGCCTGTTGACCGCCTTGGCGAAACTCGCGCTGGCAGGCGTCGACGTCCGCGCCGAGTGGCTCGTCCGCGGCCGAGGCTCGGCCACCGAGGTCAAACGTCCCGGTTGGACGGTCAACGGGCAGTTGGTGCGCACCGCAGCGGGCGACATCCCGGCGGGCGCGCTGACCCCGGCCCGCCGCGTCGAGCAGGAGGCAGTCGTGATCCCCAGCCAGCCCACCGATCAGGACGCGCTGATCACCGAATTCCTGCGCACCGGCCGCGAAATGGTCGCCGCGCAACGCGACGTGCTGCTCGCCTACCTCGGCTCCACGCCCGCCCCGGCACCAGCACGACCGGCACCTGCACGACCGGCGCCCATCGAGGTGCCGACCGTCGTGGCCGCGGCTGAACCCGAGCCGGTGGTCGAAACCGGCCCGGTCGACCTGCTGTCGGTGGTGGTCGGCGTGGTGGCCGACCGCACCGGCTACCCGGTCGACATGATCGAACCCGACCTCGACCTGGAAGCCGACCTGTCCATCGACTCGATCAAGCGCGCCGAGATCGCGGGCGAGCTGGCGATCCGGCTCGGCCTGGACAGCAGCCTCGGCGACGAGCAGGTCGAGGAACTCGCCAAGGCGCGCACGATCGCCGCGATCACCGGCTGGCTGGGCAACCACCAAAACACCGATCACCAAGACAGCGGCAACACCAGCGACCACCTGGACGGCGCCCAACCGGCAACCGCCTCCAGCGGCGCCCAGCTGGCAACCGCCTCCACTGGCGCCCGAGCGGCAACCGCCCCCACCGACGCCCAACCGGCGACCGCTTCCGCCCGCGAGCAGCCCGCGCCCTTGATCGAGGCGCCCCGCAGGCTGATCATGCGCCCGGTCCCGCTACCGGCCGATGTCGACCCAGAGGCGTTGCGCGGCAAGCGTTTCCTGGTCATCGGCGACGGCGACGCGGTACGCGCGAAGCTCGCCGAACGAGGGGCGCTCGTCGTCGACGACGGCCCGTTCGATGGTGTGCTCGATCTGTCGCCGCTGACCGACACCGACGACGATCCGCTGCCCGGTGCGTTCCCGCGCTATCAGGAGTTGCTGCGCGGTGGCCTCGGCTGGTTCGTCGCGGTCGCGCCCATCGGGCATGGCGCCGGTCTGCGCGGGTTCTTTCGCACCGTCGTGCGCGAATACCCCGACACGGTCGCACGACTCATCCATGTTGACGATGTTGACAGTGTTGACGACATAGCGATCAACACTGTCAACATCGTCGATGAGCTGGGGTCCGGCGACTCGGTAGCGGTCGTGCTGCGCACGGGTGCTGGACGGTTCGGGCTGGAGGCGGTGGAGACGCCGCTCGGTGGGCTGGCCGCGAGCGGCGCGGGCCCGGCGGGCATCGGGAGTGCCGAGGCCGAGGTGCTCGGGCTGGATCGGGATTCGGTGGTGTTGCTGGTCGGCGGCGGGCGCGGCATCACAGCGCGGTTCGCCGGTCTGCTCGCCGAGGCGGCTCGCCCGCGTCTGCACCTCGCCGGTCGCACCACCTTGCCCGATGGGCCCGAGGACCCGGCGACCGAAGGGGTGACCGATCCGGTCGCGCTGCGCGGCGCGGTCATCGCGACTGGCGTGCGCAACCCGGCCGAGGTCGAGCGGACGGTCGCGACGATCCTGGCGCAACGCGAGGTCGCGGCCACGGTGGCCGAGGTCCGCGCGCTCGGCGCCACCGCCGACTACCACTGCGTCGACGCGCGCGACGCGGACGCGATGGCGCGGCTGGTCAAGGAGATCCATGCCGAACACGGCAGGCTGGATCTGGTCGTGCACGCGGCGGGCGTGATCGCGGACAAGCTGATCGCGGACAAGGACCCGGCCGCGTTCGAGCGCGTGTACGAGACCAAGGTCGGTGGCGCCCGGGCGCTGCTGGCCGCGGTCGGCGACCTGCCGTCGGTGCCGCCGGCCGTGCTGTTCGGCAGTATCGCCGGGGCGCTCGGCAACCGGGGGCAGGCCGACTACGCGGCAGCCAATGACGCGCTGGAGACCGTCGGTGCGCAGTGGGCGCAGCGGACCGGCGCCAGGGCCTTGACTGTCCACTGGGGACCGTGGGCGGCCGGTGGCAGCCACGACGGCATGGTCACCGGGGAGCTGATGCGCGAGTACGCCCGGCGCGGCATCACGCTCATCGATCCCGAGGAGGGCATGCTCGCGCTGCTGCGCGAACTCGCCTGGGGCACCGACAACGCCGTGCTCTACACGGCATCGGGCTGGTGACCCGGATGGAGCCGGTCGCCGTCGTCGGCATGGCGGTGCTGCTGCCCGGCGCACCCGATCTGGACACCTACTGGCGCAACCTGCGCGAGGGCGTTGACGCGATCAGCCAGGCGCCGGAGGACCGCTGGGCACCCGAGCTCTATCGGCCGGGGGCGAGCGATCCGGACGCGATCTACTGTCGGCGTGGCGGGTTCGTGGACGAGTTCGCCGAGATCGACGTGGCCTCGTTCGGCATCATGCCCACCTCGGTCGAGGGCACCGAGCCCGACCAGTTGATCGCGTTGCGCGTCGCGGCGGCCGCGATCGCGGACAGCGGCGGCGAATCGCGCCTGCCCGACCGGGACCGGGTCGGCGTCGTGCTGGGCCGGGGCGGTTATCTCACGCCCGGGGTCGCCCGGCTCAACCAGCGCGTGCGGACGGTGCACCAGCTGGTGCGCACGCTCGGCGAACTGGTGCCCGATCTCGGCGCCGATCAGCTCGACCGGGTGCGGTCGGCGTTCGCGGCGCAGCTCGGACCGAGCAGGCCGGAGGCCGCGATCGGGCTGGTGCCCAATCTCGCTGCCTCGCGGATCGCCAACCGGCTCGACCTGCGCGGCCCCGCCTACACAGTGGACGCCGCGTGCGCGTCCTCGCTGATCGCGGTCGACCAGGCCATCGCCGAACTGGCCAGCGGACGCTGCGACCTGATGCTGGCCGGCGGCGTGCACCACTGTCACGACGTGACCTTGTGGAGCGTGTTCGCGCAGCTCGGCGCGCTCTCGCCGACCGAGCGCAGCAGGCCGTTCGACCGGGGCGCGGACGGCATCCTGATCGGCGAGGGCACCGGCGTGATCGTGCTCAAACGCCTCGCCGACGCGCTGCGCGACGACGACCGGGTCTACGCGGTGATCAGGGGGACCGGTGTGTCCAGCGACGGGCGCGGCGCGAGCCTGATGGTGCCCGACCCCGGCGGCCAGGTGCGGGCGATTCGCCAGGCGTGGGACCGGGCCGAGCTGGACCCGACCGCGCCGGACTCGCTCGATCTGCTCGAAGCGCACGGCACCGCGACGCCCGCCGGTGACGCCGCCGAACTCGCCACGCTCGCCGAGGTGTTCGGGCCGGGCCAGCGGGCGGTGATCGGCTCGGTGAAGTCGATGATCGGCCACACCATGCCCGCTGCCGGTATCGCCAGCCTGATCAAGGCGGCGCTCGCTGTGCATCACGGGGTTCTGCCGCCGACGTTGCACTGCGACGAGCCGCATCCGCGCATCGCCGACACCCGGTTCCGGCCGATCGGCAGCGCCGAGGAGTGGCGCGGTCACGGTCCGCGCCGGGCCGGGGTGAACGCGTTCGGTTTCGGTGGCGTCAACGCGCACGTCCTGCTGGAAGCCGCGCCCGGCAGCCGGGTCGCGGTTGTCGAGCCGGAGCGGGTGCTGCTGGTTGGCGCGGACCGGCCCGGCGAGCTTGCCGCCCTGTTGGACACCGATGACGCGAGCGTGCGCCGACTGCCCACTGTGGACGGAACGAGTCGGCTGGCGATCGTGGATCCGACGCCCAAGCGGCTCGCGCTCGCTCGACGGGCCGTCAGCAGCGGCAAGTCCTGGCGCGGGCGCAGTGATGTCTGGTGGTATCCGGCGCCGCTCGACGGCAAGGTCGCGTTCGTCTTTCCCGGGCTGGAGTCGGAGTTCCCTGGGGTGCCGATCGGCGACATCGGCAGGCACGGGCTTGCCGTTGTCCGGCTCGGCAGGCAGCTCGACGCGGACCTGCGCCGCGCGGGCATCGTGCCGGACGGGGTGGCCGGGCACAGCGTCGGCGAGTGGACCGCGATGATCACCAGCGGGATCTACCGGCAGGACGCCATCGACGAGTTCCTCGCCGATTTCGATCCGGACGCGCTGGCCGTTCCCGAGCTCGCTTTCGCTGCCGTCGGCACGTCGGCCGCGCGGGTCCTGGAAGTGCTCGTCGATCATCCGGACGTGGTGCTCTCGCACGACAACGCGCCCAGCCAGTCGATGGTGTGCGGGCCGCCCGCGTCGGTCGAGACGGTCGTCAAACAACTGCGCGCGCAGCGGGTGATGTGCCAGGTGCTGCCGTTCCGGTCCGGCTTCCACACGCCCATGCTCGCGCCCTACCTCGACCCGATCCGCCGCTCCGCAGCCGCGTTCGACCTGCGCCCGCCGACGTTGCCGATCTGGTCGGCCACCACCGCGAGCCGCTACCCGGCCGATGCCGATGCGGTGCGCGAGCTGTTCGTGCGGCACCTGCTGGAACCGGTTCGCTTCCGCGCGCTCATCGAGGCCATGTACGCCGACGGTTACCGGATCTTCGTGCAGGCCGGGGTGGGGCAGCTGACCTCGCTGATCGGCGACACGCTGGCGGATGCCGACCACCTCGCCGTTGCCGGATCGCGGTTGGGCCGGGTTCGTGCCGCCGTATGGGCAGCGGGCGGGACGCGGGCGAAATCCGCTCGGTCGGTTCGGCTCAACCTTGGCGGTGGTGCACCCATCCACCTGGACGCCGCTACTCGCAACGAGTTGCGGTCGCTGGTCGGCGCTGGCAAGCAGTCTGCTTTGGACAGTCTGGCCGCGCGCTCGCCGATCGCGGCGGAACTTCGTTCGCTGATCGGGGAAACAGAGGACGCGGTGGCCAGCCTGCTCACCGCGCGTCGCGACGAATCGATCCTGCACGTGTCGACCGAAGCCATGCCCTACCTGCTCGACCACTGCTTCTTCAAACAGCGCGCGGACTGGCCCGACGACGCCGACCGGTGGCCGGTGGTGCCCGCGACCACGGTGATCGAGCACCTGATGCGGTTCGCCGAGCAGCGGATGCCCGGCATGGTCGCGATCGCGGTCGACGACGTGGTGCTCAACCGGTGGATCACCGCGATCCCGTCGGCCGACATCCCGGTGACCGCGCAACCCGTTGGCGGCAACCAGGTGCAGGTCCGGCTCGGCCACTACGCGGGCGCCACCGTCACTCTCGCCGCGACCCATCCGCCAGCAGAGAAGCCGTGGCCGGTTCCGGGCGACGAACGCGTTCCGGAGTTGACCGCGCGGGCGCTGTACGCGGACCGGTGGATGTTCCACGGACCGCGGTTCCAGGGCGTCACCGAGCTCACCGGCATCGGCGATCGGCACGTGCGGGCCGTGCTGACCACGCCGCCCGCGCCCGGCGCCTTGCTGGACAACGTCGGCCAGGTGTTCGGCTACTGGGTGATGGCGACGCTGCCGGAACGCACCGTTGTGTTCCCGATGCACCTCGGCACGATCCGCTTCCACGGCCCGCATCCCGCGCCCGGCACGCGGGTCGACTGCGCGGTGCGGATCACCTCGATCACCGACACGACCGTGGTGGCGGACGCGCAACTGTCCATCGACGGCATGCTGTGGGCGGAGTTCACCGACTGGACCGATCGCCGGTTCGACAGCAACCCGGACACGGTCGCGGTCGAACGCACGCCCGAGCGCGCGACGCTGTCCCGGCCGCGGCCGGGCGGTTGGGTACTGCTGCGCGAGTACTGGTCAGACGTGTCGTCCCGGGAGCTGATCATGCGCAACCACCTGGGCAGCGCCGAACGCGACGACTACGAGAGATCGCCGCTGCGCGGTAGACGCGGGTGGCTGCTCGGCCGGATCGCGGCCAAGGACGCGGTGCGCACCTGGTTGTGGGAGCACGGTTCCGGGCCGCTGTTCCCGGCCGAGGTCCGGATCGGCAATGCCGAGAACGGCAGGCCGATCGTCCGCGGTGACGTTCCCACGCTGGATATCTCGCTCGCGCACAGCGCCGATCTCGCGGTCGCGATCGCCCGCCCGAGGGGCGTGGGTGTCGGGATCGACATCGAGGAAGTGACCGAACGGTCGCCGGGCGCGGTGTTCGTCGCGCTCGGTGACGGCGAACGCGCGTTGTTCCGGACGCTGGCGCCGAAGACGTTGTGGTTCACCCGGTTCTGGGCCGCGAAGGAAGCGGTTGCCAAGGCGGATGGCACCGGCCTGAACGGCGCGCCACGCCGTTTCGAGGTGACCGCGGCCCGTGAGGACCACATCGAGATCACCGTGGACGGCCGCACCCGGCACGTGGGCTGCACCACGGTCGAACACGATGGCCGCACGTTTGTCGTGGCCTGGACCGAGAACGCCTGGACCGAGAAGAACAAGGAGGCGGAATGAGCAGTCCCGAACTCGCCGTCGACGAGCAGGCGGTGCTCGCCGAACTGACCGGGATGATCGGGATCGTGCTGGAGGACATCGGCACCCTCGACACCGAGGTCACCCTGGACACCACCTTCCGCGACGATCTCGACCTTGAGTCGATCGACCTGGTCGCGTTGGGCGGTCTGCTCGGTGAGCGCTACGGGGACCGGGTGAACTTCGCCGAGTTCGTCGCCGACCTCGACCTGGAGCGGATCATCGCGCTCACCGTCGGCGATCTGGTCGAGTACGTGCTGATCAGCCTGCGCGCGGAGGGCTGAGGACGATGGCCTACGTCGCGGCGAACGGGATCCGGATGCACGTGCAGCGGATGCCCGCCAAGGGCACCGAGAGCGGGCGCAAGCCGAAAGTCGTGTTCATCCACGGCGTCGGCACGGACAGTCTGGCCAGTTTCTACCTGACCTTGGCCGCGCCCGCCGCGAACGCGGGCATCGAGGTCATCACCTACGACCTGCGTGGTCACGGCCGCAGCGACCGGCCACCGACCGGCTACACCGTCGCGGACGCCGTCGACGACCTCACCGCGCTGCTCGCCGAACTCGGCGTCGCGGGGCCCGTGCACCTGGTCGGCAACTCCTTCGGTGGCACGGTCGCGTTCAGCTTCGCGAGCCGGTTCCCGGACCGGGTGGCCAGCCTGGTCGCGATCGAATCCGAACCGGCGACCCCGTCGTGGTCGCGCAAGATCGCCGACCGGCTCGACGAGGGCGCCGAAAAGCTGGTCCAGGCCGAGGTGCTGAGCTGGATCCACGATCACCACGGTTCGCACATGTCCCGGTTGGGCAAGGCGTTCGGCCAGGTGCTGGCCACCACCAGCATCACCAGCGACGTGCCAAGCGGCCCGCTGCTCGGCGGCGCCGACCTCGCCGCGATCACGGCGCCGGTGCTCGCCATCTTCGGCGCGGAATCGCACGTCGTCGACGTCGCGGACACGTTGCCGGGCCTGTTGCCGGACTGCCGGGTCGAGATCATTCCCGGCTACGAGCACGGCGTGCTCATGCAGGCGCCGCAGGTCGTCCGCGATCTCGTCCTGCCGTGGATCCTGCGGCACGAGCCGGTGGAGATCCGGTGAGCCGCTTCCTGATCGTGGTGCCGCCACTGGTCGGGCACATCAATCCGACCGTCGGCGTGGCGGCCGAACTCCGCGCGCACGGCCACGAGGTCGCGTTCGCCGGTGCGGCCGAGGTGGTTCGCGCGCTGGTCGGCGACGGGTACCCGATCCACGACTGCGCGATCGGCGACCACCCCGCCCGGCCTGCCGACGCGCGCGGACCGGCGGCGTTGCGGTTCCTCTGGGCGGATTTCCTGGTCCCGCTCGCCGAGGCCATGGTGCCGGGCGTGCACGCCGCCGTCGCGGACTTCGTGCCGGACGTGCTGCTGGTCGACCAGCAGGCGCTGGCCGGCGCGCTGGTCGCCGACCGGCTCGGCCTGCCGTGGGCGACGTCCGCGACCACGTCGGCCGAACTCGTCGATCCGCTCGCCGGTCTGCCCAAGGTGCGGGACTGGGTGCACGGGCAACTCGCCGAACTCGCCGCGCGCCACGGCGATCCGCTCGTCGACGGCGACCCGCGCTTCTCCCGTTCGCTCGTTCTCGCCTTCACCACCGCCGCGCTGGCCGGTCCGGCCGAGCGCGACGTGACCTTTGTCGGTCCGTCCATTGCGGACCGTCCGGAAGCGGATTTCCGTTGGCCCGCCGGGTGGGACACGGCGGTGCTCGTCACGCTTGGCACCGCGAACGCGGATGTCGGGGAGCGGTTCCTGACCGCGTGCGCGCAAGCGCTTGCCGAGCGGTCGGTCAATGCGATCGTGCTCGATCCCGCGGACGTGCTCGGCGCTCAACCGCCGAATGTGCTGGTGGCGCAAGAGGTACCGCAACTGGCGCTGTTGCCCAGGATCAGCGCGGTCCTCTGCCATGGCGGGCACAACACGGTGTGCGAGGCGCTCTGGCACGGGGTTCCGCTGGTGGTCGCGCCGATCCGGGACGACCAGCCGATCGTCGCCGACCAGGTCGTCGCCGCAGGCGCGGGGATTCGGTTGCGGTTCAACAGAGCAAGTTCGGCGCAGATCGGCACCGCGATCGACACCGTGTCGACCGAGGCGTCGTTCCGGGATGCGGCGCGCACGGTGGGGGAGTCGTTCCGGCACGCGGGCGGCGCGCAGGCCGCCGCAAAAGCATTGGCACACCTGGCCGAGAGGACATTCGCATGAAGGACAAGGACGTCGCACGTGCCGAGCTCGTCGACCGGCTGCGGGCTACGTATCTCGCCGACCTGGCCGAGGGCGTCGGGAAATTCTTCGAACCGCGCCGGGAGCAGTGTCCGTGGTGCGAGTCGGCGAACATCGAGGTCGCGTTGCGCACCACCGACCTGTTGCAGCACAAGCCAGGCCGGTTCGTCGTCGACCACTGCCGAGACTGCGGTCACCGCTTCCAGAACCCGCGCCTGAACAGCGACGGGCTGGAGTTCTACTACCGGGACTGCTACGACGGTCTCGGCGAAGAAACCATGAACAAGCTGTTCTCCGCCAAGGACGACACCTACGTGCAGCGGGCGGACGCGCTCAAGCCGTTCGCCGAGCCCGCGTCCTGGTTGGACATCGGCACCGGGCACGGCCACTTCCCGCACCTGGCCAAGAAAGTCTTCCCGGACACCGAGTTCGACGGCCTCGACCAGAGCGCGGGCGTCGACCTCGCCAGCGAGCGGGGCTGGATCGGCACCGGCTATCGCGGCGAGTTCGTCGACCTGGCCGGCGATCTCACCGAGCGGTACGAGGCCGTCAGCATGTTCCACTACCTCGAACACACGCCGTTCCCGCGCCAGCAACTGGAAGCCGCGGTCAAGGTGATCCGGCCGGGCGGTCACCTGGTGATCGAGGTGCCCGACCCGGAAAGCCGGTGGGGGCGGGTGCTCGGCCGCTGGTGGGTGCCGTGGTTGCAGCCGCAACACCTGAACTTCATCCCCATCGCGAACCTGCGCGAAGCCCTGATCGGCCTTGGCTTCACGGTGCTGGCCGAACAGCGTGCCGAGGCGCACGGCGGCTACGACCTCCTACCCGCGCTGCTGCTCGTCCTGCATGCCGCGCTCACCAGGGGCGACGACGTGCCGTGGCGGCCGAAGCCGCCGTCCCGGCCGGCCAGGTTCATCCGCACGGCGGGGTTCAAAGCGGCCTTGCCGCTGTTCATCGCGACCGCGATCGCCGACCGCATCCTCGCCGGTCCGCTCGGCGCACGCGGATATGCCAACGCCTACCGGGTGGTCGCGGTGAAGAACTGACCGAACGGCTCAGGAAGCCTTGCCACGGGCGATGTACACGTTCATGCCGGTGAAGTCGAGGGTGACGGTGTAGGGCTTCCAGAAGCAGTGGTCGAAGTGGCCGATCAGGTCGAATCCAGGGCCGTACGGCCACGCCACGTTGACCTGCGCGTTCGGATCCATTTCGCAGTAGATGTCGTTGGCGATGGCGTCGCCGATGCGGATCTCGCTCGGGTAGCACGGGTAGGTGGTGGTCGCATGGCTGTGCCCGAACGTCCCGATCGGACGGTCGTAGTCGGTGCGGATTCCCAGCTGCGTTGCTGCCGCGCCGGGCATGCCCGCGGTGAAATCGCCGCTGCCGCCGAGGTTCACGCCCACCAGCCGCGGACCGGAACCGGCGAAGCTGCCGATGCTTTGCAGGTAGTGGTCCATGGCCAGGTACAGCGGCAGCGGCTTCGTGCCTGCCCGCTGGTATCGGGCCGCGTTGGAGGTCGGCGGGCGCAGGATCAGTGACCCGCCTGCGTAGTCGAAGGTGGCCAGCAGGTGGTAGAAGACCCACGTGCCGATCAGGCCGTCGTTGTCTGTGCTGACATCCGCACCCGACTCCGTTGTCGACCAGCCAACCGGAACGTTGTGCAGTTCCAAACCGCCCAGTGCGATCGAATCCAGTATCCCGTAGTAGATCCAGATGGTTTCACCCTCGAAATCGATCTGCTCACTGGAGATGGCGCTCAGCCCGGCTTCCTTGGCCACCGAGCCGCTCACGGTCAGATTCGGGGCGCCAGTGTAGAAGTTGAGGCGCTTCGCCGGCCCGCCGTTGATCGAGACCTCGACCAGAGGATCGGGGTCCATCTGCTGGATTGGCAGCGTGCCGAGGTCACCGTTGATCTGGTACGTGTTGCCGGGGAGCGCCGCGAACCACTTGGCGTAGGCGTCCTCGCCCGCCGCCTGCCAGCACGGCACGGAGAGGGCGTATTTGTCCTGCCGGATGTAGCAGTCGGCCAGGAGACTGTTGGTCTGGGCGTCGGCGGGGGCCAGCGCGAGTGCCATCGAGAGGTACTTCTCGGAGTCGGGGAACGTGTTGCTCAGCAACGCGATGTAGCCGCGCTGGCGGGCCGCGTCCAGGCTGGTGGGATCGTTTTTCAGGATCGCCTCGTACGCGCGGGCGGCCTGCTCGAACTTTCCGGCTCTGAACAACGCGTCCGCGTCATTGCCGCCGGTCTGTGCCGACGCCGAAGCCGTCCCGCCCAACATCGGAACGGCTACCGCGACACCGGCCATCGCGGCGGCGCTTCGCAACAACGAACGCCGATTCCATTCTCGCTGATCAGCCACGACCTGCTCCTCTTCACGATCATGAACCGGAGTGATCCGTCGCCTTCACTGAAGAGGGAAGACTGTTGCGAGGAGGTATGTATTTTTCGCTACGTCCACGATATGTGGAATGTCCGGCATGGTCAGCAGCGGTTTTCGGGGGGGATCACCAGGTGTCGATGTTGGGGCGGCGCTTGCCTGGCTCGCGGGCCGGTGTACCCGCCAATGCCGCGGTGATCCATCCTCGGGTGTCGGCCGGGTCGATCACGTCGTCGATCTCGAACACGGACGCGGTGTTGAGCGCCTTGCCCTGCTCGTAGAGCCCGGCGACCATCGAATCGAACAGCGCCTGCCGCTGCTGGGGGTCGGCGATCGCGTCGAGTTCCTTGCGAAAGCCGAGGGTGATCGCGCCCTCGACGCCCATGCCGCCGAACTCACCGGTCGGCCAGGCCACCGCCGCGACCGGCACCTTGACGCTGCCCCCGCACATCGCCATCGCGCCCAGCCCGTATGCCTTGCGCAGCACCACGGTGCAGATCGGCACGCTCAGGTTGGCGCCGGTGACGAACATCCGCGAGACGTGCCGGACGGTCGCGGTGCGCTCGGCGTCGGGGCCGACCATGAAACCGGGTGTGTCGCACAGCGACACCACCGGCAGGCCGTGCGCGTCGCACAACTGCAGGAACCGCGCCGTCTTGTCGGCGGCCTCGGCGTCGATCGCACCGCCCAGGTGGGCCGGGTTGTTGGCGATCAGCCCGAGTGGACGCCCCGCCACCCGGATCAGCGCGGTCACCACCCCGGCGCCGAAGGCGCGGCGCAACTCCAGCACCGAACCGGTGTCCGCCACCGTGTCGATGACCGCGCGCACGTCGTAGATCCGAACCCGGTTCTCCGGCACCAGCTGCCGCAACCGGCGCTGATCCGGGCAGTCCCACGCGTCGACCGGGCCCTGGAAGTAGCTCAGGTACTGGCGAGCCACGGTTGCCGCTTCGGCCTCGTCCGCGACGACCACGTCGACGACGCCGTTGGGTGCCTGCACGTCGATCGGGCCGACCAGCTCCGGCGCGTGCACGCCGAGCCCGCCGCCCTCGATCATCGCCGGACCGCCCATGCCGATGCTGGCATCCCTGGTCGCGATCACCACGTCGCAGCAGCCGAGCAGCGCCGCGTTGCCCGCGAAGCAGCGGCCGGACGCGATGCCGACCAACGGCACCAGCCCGCTCAGCCGGGCGAACAGGTGAAAGGTCGGGACGTGCAGGCCGGAGACGGTCGGGATGTCGGTGTCGCCCGGCCGTCCGCCGCCGCCCTCGGCGAACAGCAGCAGCGGCAACTGCTGCCGCTGCGCGAGTTCGAACAGCCGATCCTGCTTGAGGTGGTTGTGCGCGCCCTGGGTGCCGGCGAGCACGGTAACGTCGTAGGCGAGCACCACGCACCGCGCGCCGTTGACCTGCGCGATTCCGCCGACCAGGCCGTCGGCAGGAGTGCGTTCGATCAGCTCGGTCAACGGCCTGCGTTGCCGCTGTGCGGCCACCACCAGCGGGCCGTACTCGACGAATGTGTCCGGATCGCACACGGCGGCCACGTTCTCCCTGGCGGTGCGCTGGTTGCGCGCGCGCCTGCGGGCGATCGCGTCCGGGCGGGCCGGGTCCAGGCCGATCTGGTGCCTGCGCAGCGTCTCGGCCAAGTCCGGGCGCACCGCGTCCAGGTCGGCGTCGGCCTCCGCCACCTGCTCGGGCGCCGCTTCGGCGTGCTCGCGCAGCACCACCAGCGGCTGGTCGAGTCGCACGGTGTCGCCCTGGCCGATCAGCACGCTGCCGACCACGGCCGCATGTGGCGCGGCGACCAGGTGCTCCATCTTCATCGACTCCAGCACCACCAACGTCTGCCCGGCCCGCACCGTGTCGCCCGCGCCGACCGCCACCCGCACCACCGTGCTCAGCATCGGTGCCGGGACCTGTGTTTCGCCCATGAACGGATTATTACTGCTTCCGTTCGGCCTCGGGGGTGCTCATCGAGCGGGCGAACGCGTCGACCGCCTGCTGCTGTTGGTCGGTGCTGGCGCCGGTGAGTTCGAGGCTGCGTTCGCCGTCCTTCAGGACGACGCGGCGACCTTGTCCCCGAGTGATCCAGGCGCGGAGCACCTGGACCAGGCTGGTCAGCACGGCGCCGAACGCGGCCGAATTCGCCAGGCTGACCACCAATTGGCCGGTGGACGCCGCGCCGCCTTTGGTGCCGGTCGGTGCTGAAGCCGTAACCGGCAACCGGACGTCGTCGAGTTCCAGCGCCTGCAATTCCATCCGGAGCAGGCGGGCGAGCAGGTCATGTTCCTCTTCGTCGACATCCGCCTCGTCGAATTCGATCAATACGGCTGGCATGTATCCCCTCCGTGCCGCGGTCGTTGCCGGGAGCGGAAGAACAATAGCGTGCACAATGCCGGTCGGACATTCTGTTGCGGGATCAAACGTGCAATGGTTTGCAGTAGAACGCGACCGTTCAGGTAATATGCTTGGCCGATATCGCGGGACCCGCTCGGCGAGACTTCGCTACCGTTGACCGATCGTGTCACCCGACGCCGGGCCGGTAGACCATTCTGAGATCGGCGACAATCCGTTGGGAATTGCGCACCGCGTAGACTGCTCAACCGGCCGGTCGGGTCGCACACTCGTTCCGCGTTCGAAATCCGGCACCGAGGCGATTGCACGTAGAAGGACACGATGCCCGAACGACGGATGGCGTTGCTGATCGCCACCGATACCTACACCGACCGGACGTTCAGCAAGTTGGCTGCGCCGAAAGCCGATGCGGAAGCACTGGGGGAGGTGCTGCGTGATCGCCGGATCGGAAATTACCGCGTGGGTACCTTGCACAACGCCCGCACCCACGAGATAAACAGGGCGATCGAAGCACTGTTCGCGGATGCCGGTCGTGACGACCAAATTTTGTTGTACGTCTCCGGACACGGAGTCAAAGATGATGCTGGGCGGCTGCACTTCATCACCCACGATTCCGATTCCCGATTGTTGGCATCAACTGCCGTTTCAGCGGTTTTCGCCCGAGATCAGATGGATCGCACGAAATCCCGTCGGGTCATCGTGCTGCTGGACTGCTGTTATGCGGGCGCCTTTCCGCCGGGTGCCCGGCATCGCGCCGGATGCCGGGTCGAATTCCCGCAACTCAACAGCCGGGGCCGCGCGGTGATCACGTCATCGTCGGAACTCGAATACGCCTACGAGGCGAGCAACAACGCTGCCGCGACCGTCACCGGTCAGTCGACTCCGTCCGTGTTCACCGGCGCGCTCGTGCACGGCCTGCGGACCGGCGAGGCCGATCTGGACGGCGACGGGCTGATCGAGGTCAACGAGCTCTACGACTACGTGTATCAGCAGGTGCGGGCCACTGCGCCGCAACAGAACCCGCAGCGCAAGTTCGAACTCGAAGGCACCCTGTACCTGGCCAGCAGCGGTCGTCGGCCGCCGTTTCACGGGCTGCCCGCAGGCATCAAGCAGGCGATTCTGGGACCGCACCGGCGAATTCGCGAGGCTGCGGTGTCCGACCTGATCGACCTGGTCGAGTCCGCCGACGGCGTCCTGGCGCGATCGGCGCGCGAGGGTCTCCTGCGCTTGGCCGGGGACACCGATCCGGCCATCAGCAAACGGGCAGCGGGCGCGCTGCGGAGCCTGGGCGCAGCACCGCCGCCACCGGTACCCGCGTCGCCGGTACCCGAGTCACTGGCACCCGCGTCGCCGTCGCCATCGCGCCGCAACCGGCCGCCGCATGCTCGCCGACTGCCGATCGTGCCCGACGATCAGCTGGCGGCCTCGGAGGATGCGCAGCCCTCAGCTGCGCTGCCCGTCGCGCCGCCCGTCCCGGTCGAAGGGCCGGTGCCCGCCGTGGGGCGCACCGGCCTGGCCGCGGTGAGCATGCGCTGGGTGCGCGGCTGGCCACGACGCCTGGCCGGGCCGCGCTGACGCAACGACACCGCAACGCCGAGCGCTAGAGGTGATGTTTTCGCAGGTCAGTTAGTGGATCAGGCCGGGCGCGACAGGTACAGCTCGGCGTAGAACCAGCCGTCGGTCTCGTGACCGGTCGGGTCGACACCGCCCTTGGCGAGGTTGTCCAGGATCTGTTCTTGTTCCTGGCTCGACGTGAACCGCCGCTGCCGGAACATGCCGTCGCTCTTGACCGTCCGGTAGCCGAATTCGGCGAGCGCGTCCGCGATCGGGTCGAACGGGAACATACGCAGCACGAAATGCGCCATCCATGGCGTCCGGTCCGCGGCCCGCACCACCCGTGAAATCGTCGGCCGCCCGACGTAGCCGAGGCAGCCGGTCGAGATGACCAGGTCGGTGCCCGCCAGTTGGGCGAGTTGGTCGGCGGTCGGGTCGTTGGCCTCGAAATCCGCCAGGACGGCGTCGTCCAGGAACCCGGCCTTGGTGCCGTAGCCGAGGGCGGGCTCGGAGACGTCGAGCCCGACGAACCGGGCGTCCACTCCCGACCGGGCGGCGACCAGGTCGCGATCGCGGGTGAGCAGGTCGTCGATGGTGTCGGCGTTCGCGTCGGCGTAACGCTGGTAGAGCTCGCCCATGGTCGCGTCGCAGCGCAGCAGGGCCGCGTTGATGCCATACGAGCTGCCGATGTCGACCACCTGCGGCCTGCGGATGCCCGACGCCGCCGTGTACTGCTCGATCAACCGCCGGAAATGCGGTGCGGCCAGTTCCGGAATGCGGTAGTCCAGGCCGCGCAACGTGCGGAAGTAGGCCCTGGGATCGGGTTGTACGTAGATGTCGTCGAACGACATCTTCCCGGTCTCGTCGTATGCCACGGCGTCAGGACGTCCACTCGTAGCGCCGGGCGGGCGGCCTGCTGCCCTTGATCGTGCCGGTCATCTCCAGCACCTGCCTGGTCGCGCGGACCTCGTGGGCGCGGAACATCGCCGCCCCGTCGGCCGCCGCCAGCACGGTCGCCGCCAACGTGCCGGGCACGCGGTCGTGTGTGTCCGCGTCCAGGATCTCGCCCAGGAAGTCCTTGTTCGACAACGCCACCAGCACCGGCCAGCCGGTGTCCACCAAGGACCGCACGCCGCGCAGGATGTCGATGTTGTACTGGGTGTCCTTGCCGTACAGGATGCCCAGCGTCGGGTCGATCATCAGGCCGCTGCGCGGCACGCCCTTGGCGACCGCGGTTTCCGCCAGCCGGGTGGTCCGTTCGATGACGGTCGCGACCACGTCGTCGTAGTGGTGCTGGTGCGGTACCGACCAGGGGGCCTGCTCGCCGACGTGGGTGCAGATGTACCCGGCGCCGTACTGGGCGGCCACGTCGAGGATCTCCGGGTCGGCGGCGGCGTAGTTGTCGTTCACGATGTGCGCGCCCGCCCGGCACACGGCGTCGGCCACCTCGCTGCGCCAGGTGTCCACGCTGACCACCAGCTCGGGGAAGTTCGCCCGGATCCACCCGACGACCGGCGTCACCCGGTCGATTTCCTCGGTCACGCTGACGTCGACGCCCTTTTCCGCGCGCACCCCGCCGATGTCGATGACGTCCGCGCCGTCCGCGACCATCCGGCGCACCGCGTCGTGGGCGGCCTCCTCGGCGAACGTGGCTCCCTGGTCGTAGAACGAGTCCCGGGTGCGGTTGAGGATCGCCATCACCAAGGCGCGATCCCGGACCACCTTCTGCCCGCGGAACTCCAGCTCCACGTGACCGGGATCCGTCATACCCCATACCTCCAAGCAGACAAAGCGGACGTCATGGCCACGTCTGGCGCCCGAACCGATCGTCAGTTTATGCCGACCCTGATCGTGTCAGCCTTGCTCGGATGGGTGTCCCTGGGCACGCTGACGGGCCCCAGGGCGCATAGTCGCGGCTGATCACGAGCTGAGTTCGGCCGGTGTGGCCGGAACCGAGGCGAGCGCGGACGGGAGCGGACGGTCAGCTACTCACCGGCCGGAGCCTGGACGCCGCCGAACCCGGCCAGGCAGCGGAGCCCAGTCGCGATCTGACTGGTCAGCACCTAGGCTGACCTGTGACGACGCTCATTTCTGGCAAGAACGACAACTTTTCGCCTGCCTGATGTCATCTACCTCCATGTGATGCAGACACCCAACGCCGAGACCGGCCGCGACGCGGAATTCCGCGAGTTCGTGCGAAACCGGGGAACGCCCCTGCACCAGAGCGCCTACCTGCTCTGTGGCGACTGGCACCTGGCCGACGACGTGGTCCAGGACACCCTGATCAAGGCGTTCGAGCATTGGAAACGGGTACAGGCAGCGGACAACCCGGAGGCCTACGTCCGGCGCATCCTGATCAACGAGGTGCGCGGACGCTGGCGCAGGCGCGAGCGGTCGGTGCCGGTCGCCGAGTTCACCGACGAACCCTCGGTGTCCGACGCCACCGACGACATCCTCCGGCGCGACGGGCTGCGCAAGGCGCTGTTGACCCTGCCGCTGCGGCAGCGGGCCACGGTCGTCCTGCGCTACCTGGAAGGTCTGTCCGAACGCGAAACGGCGGCAGCTCTGGGGTGCTCGGTGGGCACCGTGAAGAGCCAGAGTTCGCGTGCGCTGGCCAACCTCAAGTCGTTCTTCACCAGAAAGGAATCAATTCTGTGAGCACTCACGACGAGATCCAGCTCAGCGACGACCTGCGGCACCTGGTCGCCGGGCACAGCTTCCAGGCCGACCCGGACGCGCTGCTGCTGCGCGCGCAGCGGGCGCGGCGACGCAACATCGCGACCAAGGGCGCGGCCGGTATCGGCGTGCTCGCGGTGGCCGCGACCGGCACCGCGATCGGACTCAACGGTGTCGGCGGCACCCCGCAGGTCCAGGACGCCGCCTATGTCGCCCAGCACGTCGCGGCGGCGCTGGGCAGCGACGCGAACAACATCTACCGGGAGACCGACCTGACCGCGGGCACGGTCACCTACCAGGACCAGACCACCTTCAACCAGTACTTCGTGGCGGGCACCGGGGACACCCGGGTGGTCGCGTGGGACACCTTCGTGACGGTCGGCAACGACGCGCATTCGCAGGACACCACGGTCAACTTCAAGGACCACACCTACTCGACGGACGACCAGGATCTGGGTCCGGTGGGGTCCTCATCGGCGAAGGGGAGCACCATCGCCGAGCGGGTCGAGCAGGGGATCAAGTCCGGCCAGGACAAGATCGTCGGCACCGGCGAGTACCAGGGCCACCAGGTGATCAAGCTGGCCTCCACCAGCGACGGGTTCAACTTCGAGATGTGGGTCGACTCGACCACCTACCAGCCGGTGCACTCCATCTCGACCGAGCCGGACGGCACGAAGGATGTCACCGACCTGGCCTTCCTGCCGCGCACTCCCGACCTGGTGCACACCATGACCACCCCGCAGGTCCCGGCCGGTTTCACCAAGGTCGACCAGGCGTCGAACGTCGGCCACGGCGGCTGAGCGGGTCCTGCGGGGGAGTCGGGGTCAGCCTGGGGCTCAGCTCTGCAGCGTCGCCTTCAGGGTGACGGTCTCGACCCCGGCGAGCGCGCGGGTGACCAGGCAGGCCGCCTTGGCGTCCTGGGCGAACTGCTCGAACTCGTCGGCGGACAGACCCGGCACGACACCGACGGTCTCCAGCGCGATCTTGGTGATGGTCGGCTTCTCGTCGACGATCTGCAGGGTCACGTGCGCGCTGGTGGACACGCTGGCCGGGTTCTTCTCGGCGGCGGCGAGCATCGCCGAGAGCTGCATCGAGTAGCAGCCCGCGTGCGCGGCGGCGATGAGCTCCTCGGGGTTGGTGCCCGCACCTTCCTCGAAGCGGCTCTTGAAGGAGAAATCACCGGTGTAGGCGTTGTTGCCGACCACCATCTGTCCGGAGCCGTTCTGCAAATCACCGTTCCAGACGGCCTTGGACGTACGTGCGGGCATGCGGGAATCCTCCTCCGGTATCGGCCTCCCCGGACTGGTGGAAGGCGCGCCGGCCCAGTATGTCGTTCACACCGGGCCAGCGCACACGGGCCTGACGGCGATCACGCCATCGTCGTGGTGGTCACCGTCGCCGCCGGTCCGGCACCGGTCGCGGTGATCGCCGCGACGGTGAACGTGTAGGCCGTGTTCGGCCGCAATCCGTTGATCACCCGCATCATCGACTTCGCCGTCGGTTGGGTGAGCAGCGCGTCCCTGCCGGTCTCCACCAGTGTCCTGCCGTCGGACACCGTTACCCGGTAACCGATGACCGGCGTGTCACCGATCGTCGTCGGTGGCGTCCAGTGCAGGCTCACCGCGTCGGTGTCCGGCCGGGCCGATGGTCCGGTCGGCGCCGCCGGGAGCTTGCCTGCCAACGGACCGGGCGTCACCGGCGCGGCAGGTAAGGACGGTTCGCCGCCACCGAACCGGTTGCGGCCTGCCACGGTCACCGTGTACGCGGTGCCGTTGGTGAGACCGTCCACTTCGGCATAGCCGATCTTCTGGAACTGGTCGCCACTGATCGTGGTGTGCCTCGACTGCGTGCCATCGGACACGGTGACCACGTAGTCGGTCAGCGGTGAGCCGTTGAACGCGAAGGCCGGATTCCAGGTGGCGTAGAGCTTTCCGTCCGCCGCGAAGGTCGCGATCCGGCTCGGCGGTTCCGGAGTGGACAGTCCGCCGACCTGGCGGGAGAGCAGCCACCGGTACGGCGGTTGCAGACCGGCGTTCGCCACGATGCTCTTCGGCGCGGCGACCGGATCGTCCAGCAGGTGGTTGCCCTGGGTGAGCGCGCCCTTGTTGTTGCCGTCCGGATCCGCCTGCTCCCAGTAGTTTCCGGTGATCAGCGTCGGATCGTTGTTGCCAAGGCTGTCCCGGTAGTCCACGTGCGCGGTGCCGACGTTGAAGTAGGCGGCGTGGTAGAGCACGTTGCCCGCCACGGTCTCGTAGGTGCAGCCGTTGTCGGTGTAGATGCTCTTGCCGATGCCCCACTGGTCGTAGATGACGTTGCCGGTCACCTTCTCGCCGTCGGTCAGCGAACTGCCGGTGATGCCCTGGGTGTAGATGCCACCGCCGTCGTCGAGCATCTGCATGTAGTCGAAGATCAGGTTGTCGGACACCTGGTTGTCGTGCGATACGTTCGGGGTCGCGGCAACGCCGATCTTGTCCGGCCAGCCGCCCCAGCCCATCGAGATCGCCGAATAGGCGACGTGGTCGATCTGGTTGTGCGAGATCACGTCGTGTTGCGTGTAGCCGTTGTCGATCGCGACGCCACCGTGGAACTCGCGCGGCAGGCCGTACAGGTGGTTGTTGGTCACCTGGTTGTCGCTGGTCACGTCGGCGGTGCCCGCCGTTGGCTGGTCGACCCCGCCAACCTCGACGCCGTTGCCGGAGATGTCGGTGAACACGTCACCGTCCACAACGGAATCCTTGCTGCCGTCGCCGAGATCGAGACCGGCCGCGCCGAGGTGGTCGAACACGCTGTCCGAGAACTCGATCCGCTGGCCGTGCGACACGGTCACGTTGCCCGGTTCCTGGGTCCAGTCCGCGTACGGGCAGGTGCCGCCCGCGACGAACTGGCACAGGCCCTGCGTCGCGTAGCCATTCGGCCCGGTGATCGTGTAACCGGCCTGGATCTCCGAGAAACCCTCCGGTGACGCGGGCGTCAGCCAGGTCGCGTAGGAGAAGTTCACGCCCAGGAAGGCGATGTCGTGCGCGGGCGCTGCCGCGGTGCCGTTGATGTCGACCAACTGTTGCAGCGCGGGCGCTTCCACGTCGGCGGTGCGCAGGTTCTCGCCAGGCTTCGGCCGGTAGTAGACGGTGTGCGCGGTCCGGTCCAGATACCACTCACCGGGCTGGTCGAGCACCTCGAACGCGTTCTCCACGTACGCGGGCAGCCGATTGTCGGTCAGGTCACCGGGACCGACCATGTTCACGGTGCGCCCGGGAATGTTCGGGAAGATCACGCGTTTCGTCGAGTTGTCCCAGCACGGCTGGTCCATGGTGATCGTGGTGCCGCTGATCGAGGCGATGTCGCAGCGCGGTTCGGTCCACTGCCCGAGCCCGTAGCGCTGCACGTTCCACAACGCCTCACCTGCGGTGTAGACGAACTCGATGTCGCTGGGATTCCGCCAGTGCGACAACACATCCGAGGACGCGGTGTACCCGGTTGCCGTCGCGGTCAACGTAACCGGCACGGTGCCCTGCGCGCGCTGGGCGCGGACGCCGTTGACGTAGAGCTGGCGGGTGTTGTCGAGACCGGCCGGTGCCGGCGCGGAGAACAGACCGGGGCTGCCCGCGACCGGATGCCAGCCGCTCACCTGTAGTCCGCCGCTGATCACGGTGTTTCCGCTGCCCTGCCAGATGATCCGGTGCCCGTTGCCGCCCGAGTCGCGCGCGTCCAGCGCCAGCGGCTGGTTCAGCCGGAACGTGCCCGGCGCGAGGTGCACGGTCAGGTCGCTGGTGAGGTGCGCCGCGCGGGACCGGACCAGGTCGCGGGCGTGTTGCAGGGTGCGCACGGGATGGCTCGCGGTGCCGGGCGCCGCGTCGGATCCGTTCGGCGCGACCCACACGTCCTGGGCGCCGGAGTTCGGTGTGGCACCGGCAGGTGCGGCGATGTACACCGCGATTCCGGTGGTGATGGCGAGGAACGCGGCGAGTAAGCGGCCGGGTCGGGACGACAACCAGTTCGACACGGGTTTCTCCCATGATCGTCAGTGATCACGCAGGAAGTTGGCGGCCAAACATACGATGTCTGACCGGCGATGTCGAGAGATTCTCGGGAGATCGCACCGCTATGGCGGGTATTCATCGGATGACATGTGGACAGAAAACTGCAGCTGACCTGCGAGAAGGTAAACGTTTTCAGTCGATGGTAGGTATTCCACCATCCAGGATCCGTTCCTTCGTAGGTATCTCCCGATCCTCCGGTCTGGCTAGGTTCGAGCGGTTGCAATTTGTGATCGTCGTCCGGTTCTGGAGGGATTCAGTCGCATGCGTGCACGAACTCGCGCCGGTCTCGGTGCGTTAGCCGCAGGGGTCGCCACCGTGCTGTTGCTGGGAACGGCGAGCGCCGCCCCATCGCCCGGTGCGCCGGGCATCGGTGACCCCTACTACCCCGATGCCGGTAATGGCGGCACGTTCATCTCGCACTACGACATCCGGTTGACCTACAACCCCGCCAACGACCTGCTCTCCGGTTCGACCACCCTGGCGTTGACCGCGACCCAGGACTTGTCCCGGTTCGACCTCGACTTCGCGCTCAAGGCGTCGAGCGTGCTGATCAACAGCCGTCCGGCCACCTTCACCAACAACAACGGCGACGGTGAGCTGGTGGTGACGCCCGCGGCGCCGCTGCTCAAGGGCCAGACCGCGACCGTGGTCGTCTCCTACGCCGACGATCCCTCGACCGCCGTTGTCGACGGCCAGACGGTCTGGGCGCGCACCGCCGACGGCGGCGCGCTCGGCGTCAACGAACCGCAGAGCGCCCAGTGGTGGTACCCGTCCAACGACCACCCGACCGACAAGGGCACCTTCGACGTGTCCATCGAGGTGCCCGACGACTTCGCCGCGCTGTCCAACGGCACGCTGCTCGGCAAGACCAAGAACCGGGCAGGCTGGACGCGCTGGAACTGGCGCAGCACCCACCCGCAGGCGACCTACCTGACCTCGTTCGTGGTCGGCAAGTACGAGGTCGACCAGGAGACCACGCCCGACGGCAAGCCGTTCATCACCGCCTACGGCGACGATCTCGGCGACTCGCTGGGTGCGGCGAAGGCGAGCGTCGAACGCACGCCCGAGATCGACGCGTTCCTGGCCTCGAAGTTCGGCCCGTACCCGTTCGAGGCCGAGGGCGGCATCGTCACCACCGGCATCGGCTTCTCGCTGGAGAACCAGACCCGGCCCACCTACGGCGTCGACAACTTCACCGAAGGCTCCGACACCTCGCTGATCGCGCACGAGAACACGCACCAGTGGTTCGGCGACAACGTCTCGCTCGGCCGCTGGAGCGACATCTGGCTCAACGAGGGCTTCGCCACCTACGCCCAGTACCTCTGGTCCGAGCACGAGGGCGAGGGCACCGCGGCCGACCTGGCCCAGTACACCTACGACGCCAACGGCCCGGACAGCCCACTGTGGAAGGTCGAGCCCGCTGATCCCGGCGCGGCCAACCAGTTCGACGACGCCGTCTACGACCGGGGCGCGATGACGTTGCAGGCGCTGCGCACCGCCGTCGGCGACGACACGTTCTTCAAGATCCTTCAGACGTGGGAGGTCCAGCACGCCGGCAAGACCGGTGTGATCCCGCAGTTCATCGCGCTGGCCGAACAGATCTCCGGCAAGCCGCTGGACGCGCTGTTCCACACCTGGCTCTACACCACCGGAAAACCGGCCGTCGGCCCGAACGGTGCCGCGAGCACAGCGCACGCGCTGGTCGTCGCCAAGCCCGCGTCCTACGACCAGATCGAGCAGACCCACCAGTACCTGGCGACGCACCACATGTTCTGACGCGGCTACGTCGCCGCGGGCGGAAGTTTCGACCAGGCCAGCTTCGCCAAGTCCGTGGCCAGCAGGCACGCATGATCCTGCTGGCCCGGCTGGTCGGTCACGGTGACCTCGGCGATCTCGACCAGATTGCCGGTGCCCGGCCCCTGAACGGTCTCGGCCTGGCAAATCGACTCGTTGCCGTCAGCGGGAACGTGGAGCGTCACGGGTTTCGAATCCTGCCCGAACCGGAACGTGGCGCGACCCCCGATGATCACCTGCGGCCCGCTCGGTGGGATGACGGTGGTGAACTGGAGCCGGAGGATGGGCTGCCGCGCATACCCCCCGGGCCAGATGCATTCCCCGGCGGGCTCGTCCGCCCGCGCTTCGAGGGCAAGGCCGTCGACCTGCCGCCCTGCCAACAGATCGCACGGATTCAGGCCGGTCAACGAATTCACCGGCGTACCTCGGTGCCGCATCGGTACGTTGCTCAGCAACACGTTGGCGATGTCTGCCGCGCCATCGTGCGCGGCCTGGCACGGCGGTTCGAGCCCGGTGCCCGGGTGCGCGACAGTACCCAGGTTGAGGTCCGCCTCGCTGATCAGGTACGTGCCATCGCCGAGTTCGACGGCGGCCTTGCAGTCGTTGTCCACCAGCGTTCCGCCGTGCAGCGCGAGACCGCGATCGAGCGGCTCGGCCGGACCCGTGATCGTGTTGGGCAGCGTCGACGTCAGCCGGCCGACGACCAGCAGCGCGCCCTTGCGGCCCGCGACGATCATGTAATTGCAGGCATCCAGGGAGGGGTTCTGGTCCTGCGGGGAAGCGGGCACGGCAGACAGGTCGGCCGGCAGCGTGCTCAGGTCGACCAGGCTGCACGGGTTGAGCGTGCGCACGTCACCGAGGCGGCTCTTCGCGGTGATCGTGCCGTGCATGTCGACCGGCGGCGTGGTCGTCGGCGCGGCTGTGGTGGTGGACGACGTGGTCCCGCTTGAGGAGTCGTCCGGCGAGCAGCCCGCGATCGCCAGCGCGGCGATCGCGACAACTAAGACGCCGATCCGCATGATGTGGCCCCCTTGTCTGAAA
>DASXOJ010000241.1:0-23825 GCA_036494465.1 Pseudonocardiaceae bacterium | reverse complement strand
TTGATCCTGCTGTCCAGCCCGTGCCTGCGCACGAGCGGCCCGACGCGCGCCGCGAGTAACCGGCGATAGCCGCGATCGACGTAGCTGCCCTTGCCGTACAGCTCCCGGTAGCTGCCCACCAATTCCGGGTGCGCGGTGCGCAGCCACTGCGCGAACCATTCGCGCGTGCCCGGCCGCAGGTGCAGCGGGAGCACGGTGACCCCGGTGGCGCCCGCGTCCGCGATGGCGGCGAGCAACTGGTCGAGCTGGGCGACGGAATCGGTGAGACCAGGTAACACCGGCGCGACGAACACCCCGCACGGCAACCCGGCTTCACGCACCCGGCGCACGAGTTCCAGCCGGGCCTGCGGGCTCGGCGTGCCGGGCTCGACCTCGCGCTGGACCTCGCGGTCGATCAAGGCGATGGACACGCCGATGCCGACCGACACGTCCTTGCCGATGGCGGCCAACAGGGCAATGTCCCGCGACAGAACGGTCCCTTTGGTGAGGATGGAGAACGGGGTTCCGGAGCGACCGAGCGCGGAGACGATGCCGGGCATCAGCGCGTACCGGCCCTCGGCGCGCTGGTACGGATCGGTGTTGGTGCCCATGGCCACGTGGTCACGCTGCCAGGACGGCGATTTCAGTTGCGCGGCAAGGCGTTCCGCCGCGTTGACCTTGACGATGACCTGCGTGTCGAAATCATGACCAGCGTCGAATTCGAGGTAGGTGTGCGTGTTGCGGGCGAAGCAGTAGCGGCAGGCGTGCGAGCAGCCCCGGTACGGGTTGACCGTCCACTGGAAGGGCATGTTCGACCGGCCCGGCACCTTGTTCAGCACCGAGCGAGCCCTGACCTCGTGAAACACCAACCCGTTGAACTCTGGTGTGCGCACGGTGCGGACGAACTCGCCGACCCCGGGCAGGGTGGCCTGATCCGTACCGTCGACTCGTTGACTGTCCCATCGCATGACGGTATTCGAACACATGTTCGAACAAGGTGCAAACCGTGAACCAGCTGCGAATGTGACGACCACCCTTTCGTGTAACGACATGCCGTGCTAACCAGATCAATCCGACATTGGTGCCGACACCACCCGGCTACGGCGTGGTGCGCCAGAATGAGGGCACACCAATCTGAGGGAGGCAGAAAAGTGCGTGCTATCCGCGTGGGGTTGTGTGCCGCGGCCATCGCCGCCACCGGTGTCGCCGTCGCCGCGTGCGGCGCGGCGAGTCCGGTCGGGGCGCCCGCCAAACCCGCCGCCAAACCCGTCGCCAGTTCCACCGCCAAGGCACCGATCAACGCGATCGAAGCGGCCTACACCTCGACCACCGGGGCGGGGACGGCAAAGATCTCCGTCGACGCGAGCCTGGTTGCCGCGCAGGGGATGAACTTCAGCATCTCGGCCAACGGGAGCATGGACTTCGCGCACAAGACCGGCGACATGACCACCAGCATCATGGGCATGGACCTGGAGGTCCGCTTCATCGACGGCGTCGAGTACATCCACGCGCCGACCCAGCTGCTCGGCAAGGACGGCGGCAAGCCGTGGGTCAAGCTCGACTTGAACGAGGTCGCCAAGCAGAAGCTGGGCCAGTCGCTGGACCAGCTGACCAGCGGTACGCCGACCGATCCGTCGCAGATGCTGAGCTACCTGCGCGGCATGGGCTCGGTCACCGACAAGGGCCCGGACACCGTCGACGGCGTGCAGACCGAGCACTACCTGGCCGAGATGAACGTCAGCGAGCTGGCCAGGAACGAGCACCTCACCGCCGACCAGACGGCGCAGATCCAGAAGGTGCTCGGCGAGGGCCAGGTGCCGATGAACCTGTGGATCGACGGGCAGAACCGGCTGCGCCAGCTCAAATACGCCCAGAACATGGACCTGGGCGCGATGACCGGCCAGACGACCGGTCCTGGCGCCGGTTCGGTTGCTCTTGAGGAGACGTTGAAGCTGTCCGACTTCGGCGTGCCGGTCAACGTCACCGCACCGCCCGCGGACCAGACCGAGGATGCGCTGGCCGCGTTGCAAAGCGGCGGGAAGTAGGAACCGCGGCGCTGGTGGGAAGCCTGGCTTCCCACCAGCGTCAGTCCAGGGTGGCGACGAACTGGGTGATCGCGTCCGGGTGCATGCGTTGCGCGAGTCGACCGGACACCGCGAGCGAGGCGAGCCGGTAGAGCGGGCGGGCGCCCATCGGCGTGTCCTGGGCGATCGAGCGCAACTGGGCGACGAGGAGTTCCGCGAACACCAGGCCGTGCGCGGTTTCCCCGCCGGCCAGGGCATCCGCGAGTTTGCGCAGTACGACGATGTCGAGCTCGACGCCCGCGTTGATGGTGTAGTTGGCGACCGCGAGGTTGACCCGCTGGCCCTTGGGACCGCCGCTGATCACGAACATCACCACGCGTTTTCCGCGCACGTCCGCGATGAGCAGCTCGATCCGCTCCAGCCGCCGCAGGTCGACCGAGCGGGTGCGGGCGCCGCGCGCGTAGACGACGCCCTCGCGCAGCCAGCTGGTGCGGCGGGATTCGGTGAGGGCCAGGTAGAGCAGGGGCAGGGCGACGATGGCCGCGGCGATCAGCCCGCCCAACCGGCCCGCGACCAACCCGACCAGACCGCCGATCGCGGCGGCGAACACGATGACCGCGATCGCCACCGCGAGTGCCCTGCGGCGCAGGACCGTCGGCGGTACCAGGTCCAGCGAGAGCCGGTCCTGATTTTGGTCTGAGGTCACGCCAGCGCCCCGGCGACCCGCTCGACGAGTTCGGTCAGCGCGACGGCCTGTTGTTCACCGCTGCCGAGATCCTTGAGCTGCGCGTTGCCCTCGGCGATGTCGCGTTCGCCCAGCACGATGGCCAGCCGCGCGCCGGAGCGGTCCGCACCCTTCATGGCGCCCTTGAGGCCCTTGCCGCCGTAGGCGAGGTCGACCCGCACGCCTGCCGCGCGCAGTTCACCCGCGACCGCGACGAGGCGGGCTTTGGCGGCGTCGCCGAGCGGGACGCAGTAGACGTCGCAGCGGGTCGTTTCGCCGATCCGCACGTCCTCCGCCGCGGCGGCGAGCACGATCCGGTCGACGCCGAGCCCGAAGCCGATGCCGGACAGCGGCTGGCCGCCGAGTTCGGCCATCAGCCCGTCGTAGCGGCCACCGCCGCCGATGCCGGACTGCGAACCGAGACCGTCGTGCACGAACTCGAACGTGGTCTTGGTGTAGTAGTCCAGGCCGCGCACCATTCTGGGGTTTTCGGTGAACTTGACGCCCAGTTCGGTCAGGTAGCCCTTGACCTGGTCGTAGTGCTCGCGGCAGGTGTCGCAGAGGTTGTCGACCATCAGTGGGGCATCGGCGAGCAGTTCGCGCATCTCGGGCCGCTTGTCGTCCAGCACGCGCAACGGGTTCAGCTCGGCGCGGCGCCGGGTTTCCTCGTCCAACGGGAGATTGGCCAGGAACTCGACGAGCTTGGCGCGGTAGGGCGGGCGGCAGGTGGCGTCGCCGAGCGAGGTGATCTCCAGCCGGTAGCCGGTCAGGCCGACGCCGCGATAGCCCGCGTCGGCGACCGCGATGACCTCGGCATCCAGCGCGGGGTCGTCGACGCCGACAGCCTCGATACCGAACTGGTTGAACTGGCGGTAGCGGCCGGCCTGCGGGCGTTCGTAGCGGAAGAACGGGCCCGCGTAGGCCAGTTTGACCGGGAGCTGGCCGCGGTCCATGCCGTGTTCGATGATCGACCGGATCACGCCAGCGGTGCCTTCCGGCCGCAGCGTGATGGAGCGGTCGCCGCGGTCGGTGAAGGTGTACATCTCCTTGCTGACCACGTCGGTGGACTCGCCGACGCCGCGCCGGTAGAGGCCGGTGTCCTCGAAGATCGGCAGTTCGATGTAGCCGTAACCGGCGCGCCGGGCGCGGTCCATCAGCGTGTCGCGGACGGCGAGGAACGCGGCGGAGGTGGGCGGGTAGTACTCGAGCACGCCCTTGGGGGCGGAAAAGGTACTCATGGTGGGTTCTTCACAGTCCTCGGTGCGGGCCGGCGGGCGTCGTGCCCAGTTCGAGCAGGAACGGGTTGCTGACGCGTTCGCGGCCGATGGTCGTGGTCTGGCCGTGGCCGGGCAGGACCACCGTGTCGTCGTCCAGGGTGAGGATGCGCTCACGCAGGGACTGCTGCATCCGATGCGGGTCGCCGCCCGGCAGGTCGGTGCGTCCGATCGAACCGGCGAAGAGGGTGTCGCCCGCGAGCAGCAGCTGGCCACCTTCTTCGGTCGCGGTCCGGAACAGCACCGACCCGCCGGTATGGCCTGGACTGTGGTCGACGGTCATGGTCAGGCCCGCGAGGTCGAGCTGGCTGCCGTCGGTCAGTTCGCGGACCTCGCTGGGCGCGCGCATCTCCAGCCTGCCGCCGAACAGCGCGGCAGTGCCGTCGCTGATGCCGCGCAGCGGGTCGTCGAGCATGTCGCGGTCGTCAGGGTGGATCCAGGCTGGGATGTCGTTGCCGTCGCAGATCGGCGCGACCGAGAAGGTGTGGTCGAAGTGGCCGTGCGTGAGCAGCGCGGCCACCGGGCTGAGCCGGTATTTGCGCAGCGCCTCCGCGACCGGCTCGACGGCTTCCTGACCGGGGTCGACGATGACGCACGGCTCGCCTTCGCCGGTCGCGAGCAGGTAACAGTTTGCCTGGAGCGCTCCCGTCGGAAACCCGACAACCAGCACGAAACAACCTCCGACCACGCGGATGCGGCGAAAATTAGGGTGTGCACAGCGTAGCCGGACCGGCCCGCCACACTGCCCTCACATACCGTCGCCCTAAACTGCGTCGTCACGCTATCGAATTACTGTCTTTGACCCTGTGAGTCCCTGGGGAGGGAGAACGGTGCCGAGCAACGAGCAGCGCCGCCAGGCCGCCAAGCGGAAGCTGGAACGCCAGCTGGCGCGCCGCGTGGAACGGGCCAAGCAGCGCAAGCGCCGGGTGGCGCTGGGTTCCGGCCTCGCCGTCGTCGTGGTGCTACTCGTCGTGTTCGGGGTCATCTTCCTGACCGGCAGCCACGGCACCTCGTCCGCGGCGGGCACGACCACGACCACGGCGGCGCCCAAGCCGATCACCAGCAACGGTCCGTGCAAGTACACCTCGACGCCCACGCAGCCCGCGCCCAAGGGCAAGGACGAGGGCATGCCGAGCGACCCGAAGCCGACGCCCAGCACGGGCACGGTCACGGTGACGTTGCAGACCGGCCAGGGCGACATCCCGATGGCGCTGGACCGCACCGAGGCCCCGTGCACGGTGCAGAGCTTCGTGCACCTGGCGCAGAAGGGGTACTTCGACGCCACCACGTGCCACCGGCTCACCTCGGACCCGACGCTGAAGGTGTTGCAGTGCGGTGACCCGACCGGTACCGGTGAGGGTGGCCCCGGCTACACGATCCCGGACGAGAACCCGAAGAACCTCAAGGCCGCGCCGACCACCGCACCGTTGCAGCAAGGCGAGACCGCGCCGGACGTCTACCCCGCCGGCACGATCGCGATGGCCAACACCGGTCAGCCGAACTCGGGCGGCAGCCAGTTCTTCCTGGTCTACGGCGACACGCAGCTGCCCCCGCAGTACGCGGTGTTCGGCACCGTCAACGCGGATGGCATGACGACGCTGAACAAGATCGCGGCGGGCGGCATCACGCCGGGCACCGACCCGCAGACCGGCGCACCGACCGGCACCGACGGCAAGCCGAAGCTGCCGGTCAACATCACCAAGGCGGTCGTGTCGAGCTGACCGCATCCGGCACAATGTGCCGGGTGTTCAGACACAACAACGTGCGACGGGCGGTCATCGGCCTTCTTGGGCCGATGGCCGCCTTCGTCGTGCTGACCGGTTGCACGGTCACCGTGACCGGACTGCCGGTCGCCGCCACTCCTCCCCCGGTCACCACCACGACCCCGGCGCGGCCGGTGGTCAGCAGTGGACCGTGCAAGTACACGACGACACCGAAGTTCCCAGCCCCACCGGGCAAGGCGGTCGGGCTGCCCACCGACCCGGATCCGACGCCGAACACCGGCACGGTCACGGTGACGCTGCAGACCACGCAGGGCGCGATCCCGCTGACGCTGGACCGGGCGGAGGCGCCGTGCACGGTGCAGAGCTTCCTGTTCCTGGTGCGGCAGAAGTTCTTCGACAACACGCCGTGCCACCGGCTCACCGCGGACGACACGCTGAAGGTGTTGCAGTGCGGCGACCCGACCGGCCTCGGCGAGGGCGGACCGGGTTACACCATCCCGGACGAGAACCCGACCACGTTGACGCCAGCGCCGGACGCGCAGCCGGGCACATCGGTGGACGTCTATCCGGCTGGGACGGTCGCGATGGCGAACACCGGCGAGCCGAACAGCGGCGGCAGCCAGTTCTTCCTGGTGTACGCCGATTCCGAGCTGCCGCCGACCTACGCGGTCTTCGGCCATACCGGTGCGCCCGGACTGGCCACGCTGAACACGATCGCGGCGGGCGGCATCGTGCCGGGCACCGACCCGCAGACCGGTCAGCCGGAGACGACCGACGGCAAGCCGAAACTGCCGGTCACCATCACGAATGCCGGTGTGTCCGGTTAGGACTGGAAGACGCGGTAGACGTCGTAGACGCCTTCCACGCCGCGTACGGCCTTCAGCACGTGGCCGAGGTGCTTCGGGTCGCCCATCTCGAAGGAGAACCGGGAGACCGCGACCCGGTCACCCGAGGTGGTGACCGACGCCGAGAGGATGTTGACCTTCTCGTCGGCGAGCACCTTGGTCACGTCGGAGAGCAGCCGGTGCCGATCGAGCGCCTCGACCTGGATCGCGACCAGAAACAACGACGACGCCGACGGCGCCCATTCCACGTCGACCAGCCGCTCCGGCGAGTTCTCCAGGTCGCCCGCGTTGGTGCAGTCGTGCCGGTGCACGCTCACGCCGCCGCCCCTGGTGACGAAGCCGAGGATCTGGTCACCGGGTACCGGGGTGCAGCACTTGGCCAGCTTCACCCAGATGTCGCTGGCGCCCTTGACCACCACGCCCGCGTCGCCGGAGCCGCGGCGCCGGGTGACCGTGGACGGGGTGGAGCGCTCGGCGAGTTCCTCCTCGGCGTGCTCGACGCCGCCGAGTTGGGCGACCAGGCGCTGCACCACGTGCCGGGCGGAGAGCTGGCTCTCGCCGATGGCCGCGTAGAGGGCGCTCACGTCGCGGTAGCGCAGTTCGCGGGCCAGCGCGGTGATCGAGTCGATGGAGACCAGCCGCTGCATCGGCAGGCCGATCCGCCGGACCTCCTTGGTCAGCGCGTCCTGACCGGCGTCGATGGCCTCTTCGCGCCGTTCCTGCGCGAACCACTGCTTGATCTTGGTCTTGGCGCGCGGCGACGCCACGAAGGACAGCCAGTCGCGGCTGGGGCCCGCGCCTTCGGCCTTGGAGGTGAAGATCTCGACGACGTCGCCGTTCTCCATCTTGCGTTCCAGCGCGACCAGCCGGTTGTTCACCCTGGCGCCGATGCACGCGTGACCGATCTCGGTGTGCACCGCGTAGGCGAAGTCGACCGGGGTCGAGCCGGCGGGCAGGGTGCGCACGTCGCCCTTGGGGGTGAACACGAAGATCTCGCGGGTGTTCAGCTCGTAGCGCAGCGACTCCAGGAACTCGCCGGGGTCAGCCGCTTCCCGCTGCCAGTCGAGGAGCTGGCGCATCCAGGCCACCTCGTCGACGTCGACCGCAGTGCCCTTGTGGCTGCCCCTGGTCTCCTTGTACCGCCAGTGCGCTGCGATGCCGTATTCGGCGGTGCGGTGCATGTCCATGGTGCGGATCTGCACTTCCAGCGGCTTGCCGTCCGGGCCGATCACGGTGGTGTGCAGCGACTGGTAGACGCCGAAGCGAGGCTGCGCGATGTAGTCCTTGAACCGGCCTGGCATCGGCTGGAACAGCGCGTGCACAACGCCCATCGCGGCGTAGCAGTCGCGCACGTCGTTGACCAGCACGCGCACGCCGACCAGGTCGTGGATGTCGTCGAAGTCGCGGCCGCGGACGATCATCTTCTGGTGGATCGAGTAGTAGTGCTTGGGCCTGCCCTCGACCTTGGCCTCGATCCGCGACGTGCCCAGCTGTTCGGACAGCTCCGCGACGACCTTGCGCAGGTAGTCGTCGCGCGAGGGCGCGCGATTGGCGACCAGGCGGACGATCTCGTCGTACTTCTTCGGTTGCAGGATGGCGAAGGCCAGGTCCTCCAGCTCCCACTTCACCGTGGCCATGCCGAGCCGGTGCGCGAGCGGGGCGAGAACTTCCAGGGTCTCCTTGGCCTTGCGCGCCTGCTTCTCCGGCGGCAGGAAGCGCATGGTGCGCATGTTGTGCAGCCGGTCGGCGAGCTTGATGACCAGCACGCGCGGGTCGCGGGCCATCGCGATGACCATCTTGCGGATGGTCTCCGCCTCGGCGGCCACTCCGAACTTGACCTTGTCCAGCTTGGTGACGCCGTCGACCAGCCTGGCCACGATCTCGCCGAAGTCCTCGCGCAGCTGGTCCACCGAGTAGTCGGTGTCCTCGACGGTGTCATGCAGCAACGCGGCGACCAGGGTCGTGGTGTCCATGCCGAGGTCGGCGAGGATGGTGGCGACCGCGAGCGGGTGCGTGATGTACGGGTCGCCGGACTTGCGGCGCTGACCTCGGTGTTTCTCCTCCGCAACGTCGTAGGCGCGCTGGAGCAGGGTGAGGTCGGCCTGGGGGTGCAGTTCGCGGTGAACGGTCGCGAGGGGTTCGAGGACCTGCTTGACCAGCGCGGCGCGCTGCGCGGTGATGCGCCGCGCGAGCCTGGCCCGCACCCGCCGGGTGGCGGATGGCTGTCGCAGCGCGTCCTGGGCCTGCGCGGGCACGCTCGCGTCAATGTCCTGACTCACCCACGCTCCTGACAATCCTCGACGACCGGTACCCGAGAATAGCTCCCGATCGGCCGCCTCGGTCCCAGTGGCCCCGCTGACCAGGCCAACCGTGCCGGTTCAGACGCTGAGCAGCGGGTGGATGTTCCGTCCGGCCAATCGCTGCCGACCGCCCAGCGCAGCCAGCTCGATGACCAGCGATACGCCGACCACCTCAGCCCCGGCCTGTTCGACCAGTTCGGCGGTCGCCGCGACCGTGCCGCCGGTTGCCAGCACGTCGTCCACGAGGGTGGCGCGCTGACCTGGGCGGATCAACCCGGCCGGCAGTTCGAGCGTGGCGCTGCCGTATTCGAGGTCGTAGGAGACGCGGCCTGCGACCACTGGCGTCTTGCCCGGTTTGCGCACCGGCGCGACGCCGAGCCCGGTCGCGTAGCCGAGCGCGGCACCGAGCAGGAAGCCGCGCGCCTCGATCGCGACCAGCACGTCGGTCGCCGGGTCGAGAGTGGTGGCCAGACCGTCGATCAGCGCCCGGAACGCGGGCCCGTCCGCGAAGACGGGCCCGAGATCACGGAACAGCACCCCCGGTTCCGGGAAATCCGGGACCTCCCGGACCAGGGCGAGCGCGTCGGCGAGCGCCAATGCGTCGGTCGTGCCCATCAGCGCTTGCGCTTGGCGCGGCTGGCGTTGCTGGACCGGCCGTCGTTGCGGCGCTTGGGCGTGCGGGACGGCGCGCTGGACGCGGCCGCGTAGGCCCGCTCCTTGCGCAGTTCCGCTTCCAGCGTCGCGTCGTCGTCACCGTCGACCTGGTCCGGCTCCGGCTCGGTGATACCCGCGGCGGCGCGTTCCTCGGCCTTGCGGCGCAGGTTCTCCCGACGGGCCAGCACCCGCTTGGCCTGGGCCTGGTACTTCTTGTCGCGCATCTTGAAGTCGACCGCCAGCGGGGTGGCCAGCAGCAGCGAGGACGCGGCACCGCTCAACATACCGACCAGCTGGACCAGCGCCAGGTCGTTGAGCTCACCGACACCGAGCAGGCCGACGCCGATGATCAGCAGGCCGAGCACCGGCAGCAACGCGATCAGTGAGGTGTTGATCGAGCGCATCAGGGTCTGGTTCAACGCCAGGTTCGCGGCCTCGCCGTAGGTCTGCCTGGTCAGGCCCAGCAAGCCCCGGGTGTTCTCCTTGACCTTGTCGAACACCACCACCGCGTCGTACAACGAGAAACCGAGAATGGTCAGACCACCGATGATGGTGGCCGGACTGACCGAGAACCCGACCCACGCGTACACGCCAGCGGTCACGATCAAGTCGTTGATCAGCGCGATCAGCGCGGCGCCCGCGATACTGGGCTCGAAGTAGATCCACAGGAACACCGCGACCAGCACCAGGAAGACGATCAGGCCGATCACGGCCTGGCTGGAGATCTGCGAGCCCCACGATCCACTGACCGAGGAGTCGCTGATCACCCGCAGGTCGCTCTGACCATTGGTGCCGACCGGGTGGAACTGGTTGAACAGCGCGGATTCCACGTTGTTGGTCTGCGCGTTGGTCAACGCGCTGGCCGAGATCTGGATGGTCGCGTTCTTGCCGTTGCCGACCGTGACCACCGAGGACGCCTGCTCGTTCAGGGCTTTCTCGAAGGCGGCCTTCACGTCGTTGGTGTCGATCGTGCCCTGCGCGTTCGCGGCAGGCATGGAGATCTGCGTGCCACCGACGAAGTCGATGGTGAACGCGAAACCGCGCACCAGCATGCCGATCGCGCAGACCACGATCAGCGACGCGAAGAAGATGTAGAACCGCTTGCGCTTGCCGACCAGGTCGAACGCGCCGGTACCAGTGTAGAGGCGGTGGAAAAGGCCCTGCTTGATGGGAGTCGGCATCTCAGGCCTCCTTCGCGCTGGACGTGACAACGGGACTGGCGGCAGCTTGCGCTGCCCGCATCTCGACGCCGGCGCGTTGCACCGCGCCGAGACCGGACATGCTCGGCTTGGACAGGAACTTCGACCGGGACGCGATCACCACCAGCGGGTGCGTCACCAGGAACACGATCACCAGGTCGAGGATGGTGGACAGGCCCAGCGTGAAGGCGAAGCCCTGCACCTCGGCGACCGCCACGATGTAGAGGACGACCGCGGCGAGGAAGCTGACCGCGTCCGAGGCGAGGATGGTGCGCCGCGCGCGCACCCACGCCCTCGGTACCGCGGACCGGAATGTTCGGCCCTCGCGCACTTCGTCCTTTAGTCGTTCGAAGAACACCACGAACGAGTCCGCGGTGATACCGATCGAGATGATGAAGCCGGCAACACCGGACAGGTCGAGGGTGTAGCCGATCCAGCGACCGAGCAGCACCAGCATCGCGTAGATGGTGATGCCGGAGAAGCCCAGCGAGATCAACGTCAACAGGCCGAGGGCCCGGTAGTAGAACAAGCAGTAGATGATGACCAGCAGCAGGCCGATGGCGCCCGCGATCAGGCCCGCCTGCAAGGAGGACAGACCCAGCGTCGCGGACACGGTCTGCGCGTTGGAGGTCTCGAAGGACAGCGGCAGCGAACCGAACTTCAGCTGCTGGGCCAAAAGCGATGCCTGCTGCTGGGTGAAGCTGCCGCTGATCTGGGTGTTGCCACCGGGGATGGCTTCCTGGATGTTCTCGGCGGAGACCACCGAGGTGTCCAGCACGACCGCGACCGAACTGTTGACGTGCGCCGCGGTGTAGGTGGCCCAGGTCTTGGAGCCCGCGCTGTTGAAGGTCAGGTTGACGACGAAGTCGACGCCGTTCGGGTTCTGGCCGGAGGTCGCGCTGGTGATCTGCCTGCCGTCCAGCAGTTCAGGGCCGAGGATGTACTTGACCGGGTTGGTCTGGTCGCAGGTGACCAGCGGCAGCTTCGGGTCGTCGTTGCCCTGCAGCGGATCCTGGATGCCGGGGCCGCACTTGAGCGCGTTGAGCGCCGCTTGCTGCACCGTGGTGTTGGTGCTCTGCCGGGTCGCCTTGGCCTGCTGGATTTCCTTGGCCGTCTGCTGGTTGGGGTTGCTGTTCGGGTTGCTCGCGCCACCGTTGTTGGTCGAGGGCGGCGCCGACGCGGTGGTCGGCGGGGCCGACGGGGTGGTGGGGCTCGCGGCCTTGGCGGCGGGGCCGACGTAGGCCTGCGGGCTGGTGCCGCCGTTCGCGCCACTGGAGGGCGGCGGGGCGGCGGTGCCGGTGTTCGACGGCTTGACCGTGCCGGAGGTCGCCGGGGCGCCGCTGGTCGGCGTGGTCGAGCCGGAGGTGGGCGCGCCGCTGGTCGGAGTCGTCGGCGGGGTGCTGGTGGCAGGTGTCTGCGTCTGGGACGCGGCGACCTGCTGCACCACCGGGCGGAACATCAGGTGCGCGGTCTGGCCGAGTTGCTTGGCCAGCGTGCCCTGGTCACCCGGGATGGTGATGATGATGTTGGAGCCGCTGAGGTTGACCTGGGCATCGGTGACACCGGTGCCGTTGACGCGGGCCTCGATGACCTGCAGCGCCTCGTTCAGCGACGACTGGTCGGGAGGGGCGCCGTTGGCGGTGCGGGCGGTCAGCGTGACCGTGGTGCCGCCTTTGAGGTCGATGCCCAGTTGCGGGCTGGCCTTGTGATCCCCGGTGCCGAACACGAGGGCATAGAGGATGACCACGATCAGGGCGAAAACCCACAGGTAGCGACCTGGGCGAATGTGCCCGGCGGAGGATGCCACGGCGCTTGCGTCTCCTCAACGTCGATGTTGTGACCAGGACCGTCGGAGAGGCCGCTGGCGTGCTTGTTCAATGGTTCTGGTCACGCGGTTACGCCCCACCCGCTACACCGGGTGAGGCGTCTATGGAGCGTACCCCAGGAGTGTGAGACCAGCGTCACCTCCTCGGGATGGGTCCGATCGGCCCATCCCGAGGTGGTACGCGTGGCTCAGCTGGACTTCTTGCCGCTCTTCTCCAGCGGCTGGGCGACCTCGGCGCTCTCCTCTTCGGAGTGCTCCTCGGTGCCTTCGGCCTCGTCCGTGGCCTCGGTGTGCTCGGACCCGATCTCCTCGTAGTCGGTGACCCCGTCCTCGATGGCCTCCGGCTCGTCGTCGGCGATCTCGGGTGCGGCCTCCACGACCGTCTCACGCACGGCCTGGCGCAGCCAGGTGGTCACGACGCCCGGGGACAGTTCGATGTCCACGGTGTCGTCCGAGGTGCTCACGATGGTCCCGTACAGACCCGAGGTGGTCATCACGCGGTCGCCGAAGGACAGGCCCTTCTGCATGTCCTGCTGCTTCTGCATGGTGCGCTTCTGCTTGCGAGTGCTGAAGAACATGAAAGCCACAAGCAACACCAGCAGCACGGGGATCAAATAGGCGGACATATTTCTCCGTTCGTGTGACGCCACCGTGCCTACGTCATGGTGTGTTGTTGGCGACGCCAATACCGAGTGTGCCAGGTGGGCAACCTTGGATTCGCACAGGCTACCCGTCCGACCGCACCGCTGTCGCCTCCCCGACCGCGTCCGGCGGGGGTTGCAAGCCCAGATGTGACCAGGCCAGGGCGGTCGCGACCCGCCCGCGCGGCGTCCTGGCGAGCATGCCGGCGCGGACCAGGTACGGCTCGCAGACCTCCTCGACCGTGGTGGCCTCCTCGCCGACCGCGACCGCGAGCGTGGAAATGCCGACCGGTCCCCCGCCGAAGGACTTGACCAGCGCGGTGAGCACCGCACGGTCCAGCCGGTCCAGGCCGAGCCGGTCCACGTCATAGACAACCAGAGCGTCCATGGCGACCTCGCGCGTCACCGCGCCGTCGGCCCTGACCTCGGCGAAGTCGCGGACCCGGCGCAGCAGCCGGTTGGCGATGCGGGGTGTGCCGCGCGAGCGGCCCGCGATCTCGGCGGCGCCGTCCGGGTGCAGGTCGACGCCGAGAATGACCGCGGAGCGGCGCAGGATCTGTTCCAGTTCGCCCGGCTCGTAGAACTCCATGTGCGCGGTGAAACCGAACCGGTCGCGCAGCGGACCGGTCAGCGATCCCGACCGCGTCGTGGCGCCGACCAGCGTGAACGGCGCGATCTCCAGCGGAATGCTGGTCGCGCCCGGCCCCTTGCCGACGACCACGTCGACCCGGAAGTCCTCCATCGCGAGGTACAGCATTTCCTCGGCAGGCCGGGCGATGCGGTGGATCTCGTCGATGAACAGCACATCGCCCTCGACCAGGTTGGACAGCATCGCGGCGAGGTCGCCCGCGCGTTCCAAGGCCGGTCCCGAGGTAATGCGCAGCGCGCTGCCCAGTTCGGTCGCGATGATCATGGAGAGGCTGGTTTTGCCCAGGCCAGGAGGGCCGGAGAGCAGCACGTGGTCAGGCGGGCTGCCACGACGGCGGGCACCCTCCAGCACCAGGGAGAGCTGTTCGCGGACCCGGACCTGGCCGACGAATTCGGCGAGACTGTGCGGACGCAGAGTTGATTCGACATCGTTATCCGATGGCGCCACTTCCGGCGTCATTTCCACGGATTCAACTGCGTCGAATTCCTCGGCTCCGCCGACGGCGGAATACTCAGCGTGCGTCACCCGGTCATCGTGCACGGCCACGCCTTACCGCTTGCGACCAAGGGTGCTCAGCGCCTGGCGCAGCACCGTGGCCGTGTCGCCGTCACCGTGCTCGGCCAGGATCGCGTCGACCGCACCCTCGGCCTGCTTGGCCGCGAACCCGAGCCCCAGCAGTGCTTCGACCACCGCGCCGCGCACCGCCCCGTTTGTCGGGCCGGTCTCGGCGTGGCCTGCGGCACCCGGCAGCCGGCCGACCTTGTCGCGCAGCTCGATGATCAACCGCTCCGCGCCCTTGCGGCCGATGCCCGGCACCTGGGTCAGCGCGGTGATGTTGCCGTCGGCGAGCGCGGCGCGCAACGCGTCCGGTTCGAGCACCGCCAACGTGGCCAGCGCAAGGCGCGGGCCGATGCCGGAGACGGTGAGCAGCAGTTCGAACAGTTCACGCGCGGCACTGTTGGCGAACCCGAACAGAGTCAGCGAGTCCTCGCGCACCACCAGCATGGTGGCCAGCCGCGCCTCGTCACCCCTGCGCATCGTGGCCAGCGTGCTCGGGGTGGCGCGCACCGCCAACCCGACCCCGCCGACCTCGATCACCGCATGGTCGAGACCGATCTCCACCACCTGTCCACGTACCGAGGAGATCACTTGCTGGTCCCTTTCACTGCCGTTTTGCGTGCTGCGGCAAGTTTCGCGCGATGTTGTTTGGTCAGTTCGGCGGCGCGCGCCTCGGCCTGCGCCAGCCGGGCGCGCATGGGCGCCCGCCAGACGTGGCAGATGGCGATCGCGAGCGCGTCCGCCGCGTCCGCCGGTTTCGGAGCCTCGGCGAGACCGAGCAGGCGGGTGACCATGGTGGTCACCTGCTTCTTGTCGGCGCGACCCGATCCGGTGACGGCGGCTTTTACCTCGCTGGGCGTATGGAACATGACCGGCAGGTCCCGGCGCGCGGCGAGCAGCGCCACCACGCCACCGGTCTGCGCGGTGCCCATGGCGGTGCGCACGTTGTGCTGGCTGAACACCCGCTCGATCGCGACCACGTCGGGTTGGTACCGGTCGAGCCAGCGCTCGACCTCGTCGGCAACGCCCATCAGGCGCTGCGCCAGTTCGTCGTCGGCCGGGGTGCGCAACACGCCGACCGCGACGCAGCGCACCGTGCGCCCGGTACCGCCATCGACAACGCCGAGGCCGCACCGGGTCAACCCGGGGTCGACGCCGAGCACCCGCACGCGCACCACCTGTCGGTTCGAACGAACATCCGTTCGAAACCTTAGTGGCTGGCCGGTCAGGCGGAGACGGACACGCCGACGCCGCCCCTGGTTTCCGCACCATAGCGGGCCTGTTCGGCGGCGATGTCCAGCGGACGAATACCCGCGCGGCCGGCGAGCACGTCCTCGGTGATCAGGTGCGCGGGCACCAGCCAGGACACCTCGAACTCGATGCCGTCCGGGTCCTTGCCGTAGAGCGCCTTGGTGGTCGCGTGGTCGGAGGCGCCGATCAGCGCGCCGAGGTCGCTGAGCTTGCCGGAGATCCTGGCGAGTTCGGCGAGCGTGTCGACCTCCCAGGCGAGGTGGTAGAGCCCGACGGTGGTGCGACCGGCGCCGGACGCGTCCGCGTCCGCGCCGACCTCGAACAGGCCAAGGTCATGGTCGTTGTTCGACCCGGCCGCTTGGAGGAACGCGGCGCCGCGCATCTGCGGCAGGCCCTTGACCGGGTGGAATCCGAGCGCCTCTGCGTAGAACGCCACGCTGCGCGCGACATCGCGGACGTAGAGCACGGCATGGTTGAGACGCTGGACCGGCACGGTGGACTCCTCTGATCGGGCGGTCACACCAGATTACGCCGCTATTGTTGAACGCTCAACTTACCGATATGGGAACTTCCGATCTCGAAACTTCCGATCTGGGAACTTCCGATCTGGGAACTTCCGCATTCGTACGATCTCGATGCCGACCCCGTCGAGCAGGCTGCCGTCCGGCAGGCAGCCGAACCGGTGGCAGAAGCGGCTGTCGTCCTGGCCGAGCACACCCATGCCCAGCCAGTGCTGCGCCTCGCTCACGTAGGACGCGCTGCACGGGTGAACAGCTCGACCGGGCCGAGGCGCACCTCGTGGGTCAGGGACCGTCGACGCCGGGCGTCCAGCTTTCCGGCGCACCGCTCTCGGTCAGGATCTGCTGCCAGTCCCCGAAACCGGGCGGGGCATCCTCATACCAGGGCCAGTAGCCGTCCGGGGTGGGCACGATGATCTGCAACGCTGGGAAGTCGCCCTTGGCGTACAACAGGAAGGCGCTGCCAAGGAACTCCGGGTACCAGCCCTTGGCGACCTGCTCGAACGCGACCGGGACACCGTCGAAGAACCCGTCGTAGACGGTGCCCGCGCGAAACCGGACACCCTCCCGCGCCTTGCTCACGTAGGCGCGCAACAACACCTCGGACATTTCCGGCGGCAGGCCGACGACGATCGCCTCGGCGACACCGAACCGGCGCCAGGCGCCGACCGTGAACGCGTACGGCGCGCCCCGATCGTCCTGCGCGACCTGAACCACGGCATTGCCGTGTTCTTCGGCCTGTTCGAGCAGCCAGGTGCGTAAGTTCTGATATTCGGCAGGGACGTCCGTGGTCGGCACGACGCACATTGTGCGTCATCGAACTGTTATATCCGCGTCAGGGTGCCGGGTCGGCGGCCGGGTGGATGCCGGGCGGTGGTTTCTGGATGGGATGCGGCTCGACTGTGCTCTCCTCGGTCACCCAGTCCGCGTCGTCCGAGCCGAGTTCGACCGCGACCGCCCAGAGCTTCTTCGGGTCGAGGTGGGTCGTGCCGTCGGCATCGCGTTCGTCCGCCATCACGCCTTCCGTGACCGGCACGGACACGAACCGCTCCTGCACCACGGTCCGGCGCAGCCGCACGGAAATCGAATAACTGGTCAGGAGTCCCCCTCGTGACGCAGTGCGCTCTCGGTCGCGCCGCGCAGTTTGGCGATGCCGTACATGAGGTAGCCGATGCCGAGCACGCCCAGCAGGAACCCCAGCACGACGATCAGGAACCGCTCGGAACCGGGCCGCAGGAACGGGTACAGCGGCGGGCCGTCGCCCACGTAAACGATGTAGAAGACCAGGTAGGCCAGTGGGAACACCAGCCAGGTCAACGGGAACCACCAGCGCGCGCTGGCCGGGGCGCGGCCGACCACGATCCAGTCGATCACCACGACGATCGGCGTGAGCAGGTGCTCGAACTGGTCCGCGGTGTCCGACAGCGATCCGCCGAGCATGGTCATGTAGGTGATGCAGATCAGCGCCATCACCACGGTCAGCGCGCCGCGCAGCCACGGCGCTCGCGGTTCGTGCTCGCGGCCGCCGGTGAAGATCGGGTAGATCAACAGGCCGGAATAGACCAGCACGGTCAGGAAACTGCCCTGCTGGGTGAGGTAGGCGATGTTGCTGATCTGCGCGGTGCCGCCGAACCCGCCGCCGTTGGGCACCGACGTGAACCCGGTCAACGCGAACGTGACGATCAACGCCCGCCAGACGCTGACCCCGATCAACACCCAGACAGGTCTCCGCGCCCGTCCCGGAGAAATCGGAACGGGCGCGGATTCGACAGTCGGATTGATCGGGTGCACGCGAGTGTCTCTCCCCTTCTCGGCGTGACCCGATCGGAACCGATCTCAGCTCAGTCGAGCGCCGCCATGACCTCGTCACTCACGTCGATGTTCGTGAAGACGTTTTGCACATCATCGCAGTCTTCCAGCGCATCGATCAGCCGAAACACCTTGCGCGCGCCGTCCTCATCGAGTGAAACGGTCATCGACGAGACAAAGTTGACGTCGGCCGAGTCGTAGTCGTAGCCAGCGTCCTGCACCGCCTTGCGCACCGCGATCATGTCCTGCGGTTCGGAGAGCACCTCGAAGGACTCGTCGAGGTCGTTGACCTCCTCGGCGCCCGCGTCCAGCACGGCCATCAGCACGTCGTCCTCGGACAGGCCGTTCTTGGGCAGCGTCACCACGCCCTTGCGGTTGAACAGGTACGACACCGAACCCGGGTCAGCCATGGAGCCGCCGTTGCGGGTCATCGCGGTGCGCACGTCGCCGGCGGCGCGGTTGCGGTTGTCGGTCAGGCACTCGATCAGCACTGCGACACCGTTCGGTCCATAGCCCTCGTACATGATCGTCTGCCAGTCGGCGCCACCGGCTTCTTCACCGCCGCCACGCTTGCGCGCGCGTTCGATGTTGTCGATCGGCACCGAGGTCTTCCTGGCCTTCTGCATGGCGTCGAACAGCGTGGGGTTGCCGTCCGGGTCGCCACCGCCGGTCCGCGCCGCGACCTCGATGTTCTTGATCAGCTTCGCGAACAGCTTGCTGCGTTTCGCGTCGATGGCGGCCTTCTTGTGCTTGGTTGTGGCCCATTTTGAGTGGCCGCTCATCTTTCCTCCTCGTTGTCACTCATGCTCGACCGTGGCCGCGCGGCTTGCCTGCCGAACAACTCAATCCCGTACGGTCCGCACGAACAGTTCATGTACTCGACCGTCGCCGGTGAGTTCTGGGTGGAACGCCGTCGCGAGCACGCGCCCCTGACGAACCGCGACGATCTTACCGGTGGCCGCGCCGGCGTCGGTGGAGTCCGGCACGCTGGCCAGGACCTCGACGTGGTCGGCAGCGGACTCGACCCACGGTGCCCTGATGAACACCGCGTGCACCGCGCCACCGGACACGTCGGCGAAGTCCAGGTCGGCCTCGAACGAGTCGACCTGGCGGCCGAACGCGTTGCGTCGCACGACCACGTCCAGCGCGCCGAGCTGCTGCTGGTCCGGCCGACCGTCACGCAGCTCCTTGGCCAGCAGGATCATCCCGGCGCACGAGCCATAGGCGGGCATGCCGTCGGCAAGCCGCGCGCGCAGCGGGTCGAGCAGTTCGAAGGTCTCCAGCAGACGGCTCATCGTGGTCGACTCGCCGCCGGGCAGCACGAGTCCGTGCACCGCAGCCAGTTCCTCCGGCCTGCGCACCGCGATGGCCTCGGCACCGGCAGCACGCAGCGCGGCAAGGTGCTCACGCACGTCACCTTGCAGGGCCAACACGCCGATCAACGGTGCAGCCACCGGGAACTCCTCCTGCTCAACCAACCCCTCAACAGTACGCAATGCCACGGCACGCGGTCATCTCGGGACCGCGTGCCGTGGCAACGCACGTGCTGGTCAGCCGCTCTTCGTGCGCTGGCCCGGTAGCGGTCGGCGCTGGACTTCGCCGACCCGCTTGCGGACCGCGAACCAGCCGATGATCATCAGGATCGCGATCCCCGGCGAGCCGATGATCATAATCCGGCCCGCCGGGTCGTCGTACCAACTGAGCGCGAACACCGCGACCAGGAACACGATGGTCAGGTAGTTGGTGTAGGGCGCGCCAGGGAGGCGGTACTGGGGCCGCGGCACGATCCCCTGCTTCGCGCGTCGCTGGAGCCCGAGGTTGGCCACCATGATCATGATCCACATGCCGATGATGCCCAGCGCCGAGAAGTTCAGCGCGATCTCGAACGTCTTACCGCCGACGAAGAAATCCAACACGATGCCGAGCAGATAAATTCCGGCGGTCAGCAGCACGCCGGTGTAGGGCACGCCGTTCCTGCCGATCTTTCCGGTGAATTTCGGCGCCGCGCCGTTGACCGACAGCGAACGCAGAATTCGGCCAGTCGAGTACAGGCCGGAGTTCACACTGGACAGTGCGGCGGTGAGGATGACGATGTCCATGATCCCGCCAGCGCCCGGCACACCGAGCTTGGTCAGGAACGTCACGAACGGACTCTCCCCGCTGTGATAGTCGCCCCAGGGCAGCAACATCACCAGCAGCAGGATCGAGCCGACGTAGAAGATCGCGATCCGCCAGCCGACCGCGTTGACCGCTCTCGGGATGATCTTGCGTGGTTCGGCCGCCTCCCCGGCGGTCACCCCGACCATCTCGATGCCCGCGTAGGCGAACACGATGCCCTGCAGGATCAGCAACGCGGCCAGCGCGCCGTGCGGGAAGAAACCGCCGTTGGCGAAGATCAGCTGCGGACCGGTGACGTGCCCGTCGACCGGGTGCCTGATGACCAGCACCACGATCGCGATGACCATGAAGATGACGATCGCGGCAACCTTGATCGCGGCGAACCAGAACTCCATCTCGCCGAACAGTTTCACCGAGACCAGGTTGATCGCGAGCACCACGACCAACGCGATCAGCGCCGGAATCCACTGTGGCAGATTCGGCGCGAAGAACTGGACGTAGATCGCGGCGGCGGTGACGTCCGCGATACCGCTGGTGGCCCAGTTCAGGAAGTAGAGCCAACCGGCGGTGAAGGCCGCCTTCTCGCCGTAGAACTCGCGCGAGTACGAGACGAACGAACCGGACGTGGGCCGGTGCATGACGAGCTCACCCATGGCCCGCACGACCAGGAACGCGAAAACACCGGAGATCGCGTAGACGATCGCCAGCGACGGTCCCGCACTGTGCAGGCGCGAACCCGCGCCCAGGAACAAACCGGTGCCGATCGCGCCACCCATCGCGATCATCTGGATGTGCCGGTTCTTGAGATGGTTCTTGTAGCCGTCGTCCTCGATCGCGACCAGATCCGTGCGCGAGACGTACTGCGCTGACTCTTCTGGGCGCGATTCCTCGGGGCTGGGTTTGCTGGGCCCCGAACCCTCCTCCGTCGGCTCAGAGACGTGCGACATGAAGCTCCTTTGCGTCGTGCCTGATCCCCCAAACGAGTCGTACCCGGACGGCATTGCCACCAATCCCGGCCAACGACCCAATCCGCCTACGCGGCTTGACTGCGGATGGTAACGGGTCGGCGACCAGAGAGCTCAGGGCACGCCAGCCAGACGGAGCAACGCGGTCGTCGCGGCGGCGGCGATCACTACGACCACGAACGGCGCCTTGCGCACCGCGAGCAGAGCGCCGACGCCGATCCCGGCCGGTCGCGCCCAGCCCGCGAAGCCTTGGCCCTGCGTGAAAGCGGACGTGGTGACCAGCGCCAACAGCAGCACGGCCGCGGCGATGAGCAGGATCCGGCGGACCCGGTCGGAGAGCTTCAACCGTTTGCCGAGCACCGGTCCGACGATTCGACAGGCGTAGGACCCGAGCGCGAGCACGATGATCGCCGCGATGGTCATGTGAGCACCGCCGGTTCCGGCTTGGCGCGCTCCGACTTGCCGACGGTGAGCAGCCCGAGCAGGGCGAGCAGCACCGGCACGCCGGGCGGCAGGAACGGGGTCGCGGCGAGCGCGATCAGCGAGCCGACGATGGCGGGACGGGCGGTGCCCTTGGTCTTCAGCAGGGGCAGGACCAGCGCGAACAGTACGGTCGGGAAGGCCGCGTCCAGCCCGAACGCGTTGGTGTCGGTGAGCGCGTGACCCGCGTAGGTGCCACCGAGTACGGCGATGTTCCAGATGACGTAGAGGCTGATCCCGGTGATCCAGAACGCGGCGGCACGGCGTTTCGGTTCGCGCTCGGCGAGCGCGAACGCGACGGACTCGTCGATGACCAGCAGGGAACCGGTCAGCTTGTGGAACCAGCTCCGGTCCAGGATGTTCGCGACGGCGAAGCCGAAGGGCAGCAGCCGGGTGTTGAGCACGAGCCCGGCAACGACCGCGGCGACCGGGCCGCCCCCGGCCAGCACGACGGCGACCGCGCTGAACTGGGCGCCGCCCGCGAAGATCAACAGGGACATGACGATGGGCACCCAGGTGGGCAGGCCGCCTGCGACGGAGATGGCGCCGAAGGAGATGCCGACGATGCCGTCGGCAAGGCAGACCAGGGCGATGTCTCGAACGGGAGCGAGCGCGACCGTTCGCCATAACGAACGCATGACCGTTATCCTGAACACCTACCCCGGTGTTCGTCAAGTCGAACGAACGTAGTCTGGAGCGAACGGATGGGCGACCAAGCCGGCAAGGCACCGCTGGAGCAGATCGCATCGTCACTGCGCAACGAGCGCGAGCGACTCGGCCTGTCCCTGAGCGAGGTCGCGAAGCGGGCCGGAATCGCGAAATCGACGCTGTCCCAGCTGGAAGCCGCCACCGGCAACCCGAGTGTGGAAACGCTGTGGGCCATCGGCGTCGCGCTCGGCGTGCCGTTCTCCCGGCTCGTCGACCCGCCCAAACCGACCATCACCGTGCTGCGCGCTGGCGAGGGCACGGTGATCTACTCCGAGCGCTCCAGCTACGCCGCGACCCTGCTGTCCTCCTCGCCCCCCGGCGCCCGTCGCGACATCTACACGTTGCACGCCGAACCCGGCTCGGTGCGCCGCTCCGACCCGCACATGCCCGGCACCACCGAACACTTCTGGCTCGGCTCCGGCCGCGCCCGCCTCGGCCCGGCCGACGTCCCGGTCGAACTCGGTCCCGGCGACTACATCGCCTACCCCGGCGACGTCCCGCACATCTTCGAAGCCCTCGAACCCGACACCGCCGGTGTGATGGTGTTGCAGCACATGTGAGGCGTTCGCCCGGAACTGTCCGACCGCGAGTACCAGTATCCACTTGAGACGACGAAGGGCCGGGCATCGGTCCCCGGCCCTCGTTGTCAGCGTTCGTCGTAGTACTTGACCATCAACGGTTCGGCGAGCAGTTCGTCGAGCAGTCCGGCGACCTCCTTGAAGTGCGGGGTGCCGTAGTGCTCCTGGAGCGCGGCTTCGTCCGTCCACTCCTCGATGATCACCAGCGATGCGGGATGGTCGGCCGCCGTGTGGACGCGGTAGGCGAGGCAACCGGTTTCGGCCAGGGTCGGCTCGACCAGTCCGGTCAGCGAACCGCGCAATCTCGCTTCACTGCCCGGTTTCGCGGTCATCGTCGCGATGACGGTGAGACTCATGAGTGAATTACTACCAGCCGCGCTGGGCGAGCCGGTGCGGTTCCGGGACGTCGTCGACGTTGATGCCGACCATGGCTTCGCCGAGGCCGCGCGAGACCTTGGCGATCACGTCCGGGTCGTCGTAGAAGGTGGTGGCCTTGACGATGGCCTCGGCGCGCTTGGCGGGGTCGCCGGACTTGAAGATGCCGGAGCCGACGAACACGCCCTCGGCACCCAGCTGCATCATCATCGCCGCGTCCGCGGGCGTGGCGATGCCACCCGCGGTGAACAGCACCACCGGCAGCTTGCCGGCCTCGGCGACCTCGCGGACCAGGTCGTAGGGCGCCTGCAGCTCCTTGGCGGCGACGTACAGCTCGTCCTCGCTCAGTCCGTGGAGCCGTCGCAGCTCGGCGCGGATCGTGCGCATGTGGGTGACGGCGTTGGAGACGTCACCGGTGCCCGCCTCGCCCTTGGAGCGGATCATCGCGGCACCCTCGGTGATGCGACGCAGCGCCTCACCGAGGTTGGTGGCACCGCACACGAACGGCACGGTGAACTGCCACTTGTCGATGTGGTTGGCGTAGTCGGCCGGGGTGAGCACCTCGGACTCGTCGACGTAGTCGACGCCGAGCGCCTGCAGCACCTGCGCTTCCACGAAGTGGCCGAT
>DASXOJ010000240.1:0-20932 GCA_036494465.1 Pseudonocardiaceae bacterium | reverse complement strand
GCGTCGGCCGCGATCGCGCCGAGCCTGCGCGCGCCGTCGAGTTGGTCGGGGACCAGTTCCGCGTCCGGGATCTCGAAGACGACGTGTTCGACGCCCGGATCGGGGCCGTGACCGTCCCGAGTGAACAGACTGATGACCAGGTCGAACTCGTCGGTGACGATGGCCGGGCGCAGCTCGCCCGCTGGGTCGATCCAGTCGTGGCCGCCCATCCACAGGTACGGGCGGATCTCGTGCCACGGTCCCCCCGGGCCTGGCCGGTCTCGTTCCCGCAGCCGGGTCCCGCGCATGAATGCCTCCCCGCTCTGGCCAACGCGGGTTCGGCCGGCGCGGTTCCCGTCAGAAATCCTGCCAGGTGAGGCTGCCTGCGGCGTCGTTGGCGCATTCCATCGGTTGGTAGTGCGAATCGAAGGTGAACGCGCCTGGCTGGCTGCATGGCTGGCCGGGCTGGGCGAAGCCGTTGCCGGTCGGCTGGTCCTGGGTGGTGGCGACGGGCGGCGGGGCCGCGTGCGTGGTGGTGTGGTGGGTGGTCGGCGGGGCGCTCGCCTGGGTGCTGGGCGGCGGGGCGACCGTGGTGGTGGGGATGCCGGAGAGGGCGGCGTCGGGCAGGGTGCCGGGTTGCATGCCGTTCACCTGGCCCGGGCCGCCGGGGATCGGTGTGCCGGTGAGTTGGGTGGCGGGGCGGACGATGCCGAAGCCGATCGCGATCAGCACCACCGCGCCCGCGGTCATGGCCAGGATGCGCATGTTCTTGGGGGTGTTGCGCAGCTGGTCGCGCAGCGGGAGCACGCTGGTAGTGCTGACGGCGGTGTCGGTGACCGAAGACCTGGCGGCCGGCGTCTTCTTCTTCGGCTTGGCCAGGACCATGGCGCGCTTGCCACGACCCGCGCGGTGGCGGGCGGAGCGGCTGCCCGGCGCCGGGGCAACCAGCACGCCGGACTTGGTCTTGTCCGCGGGCGCGGGCGTGGGCTCCTCGACGGTGTCGGGCTCGGCCTCGTCGGGCGTGAAATGGGTCAGCAGAACAGGGCCGATGCCACGCGACATGGGTGGCATCCTGCCGATTTTCGCGAAATTAGTAAAGTCCGCCTGGTCACTTCGCCTGGCGAGAAACAGCAGCGGAACGGCGACCGTAGAGGAACATCACGCCGATCCCGATCGCGACTATCGGTAGCCCGATCGGGCGGGACAACGCGAGGTATGTGCTGGTCGGCAACGTGATGGCGAGAACGGTGATGACAATGCCATGCACCAGCAACGTCGCGCCGAGCAGCAGGCTGAGCACGGTGGCCTTTCGTTTGTTCAGCGCCGCACCGCGCAGGCGCTGGGCGAGCAGGAACAGTGGACGGCCGATCGCGGCAGAGCCGAGGAGGATCAGGCCCGCCAACCCGGTCAGCACGGGTTCGTGCAGTTTGATGGCGAGTTCGTTGCCGCCGGTGAACACGGACACGGCCAGGCCGATGGCGAAGCCGACGACGCTGATCAGGCCGATCACGTTCACCCGGCGCCGGAACAGGTAGGTGCCGAGGGTGACCACGGCCGGAATGGCCGCGCCGATGGTGAGCGCGAGCAGGTCGCTGTGCAGGTGCGGACTGATCAGCTCATAAGCGGCGAGTGGGACGAGCCAGGTGATGAGCAGGTTTGGCAGGAAGGTGCGGAGATTCGGTCGGGAAAAACCGGGTTTCGGTTCGGCCGGTTGGGAATTCGTCGCCATGTCCATGCATTCCAGGTTGCTGCTTCGCGACGTTCTCGTCGTCGGCGCTGCGATGGATTCGGCATTGCAACCGTGGTTCGCAGTCGCGGGCCCGCGATGTCCACCCTGGGTTCGAGGCGCCCGGCCTGACCTGGCGATACCGTTTCCGCATGGACACCTCGGCGCGGTTGATCCGCTTCGGCGGGCGGGTGGTGGCGCGGGCCGAGTCGGCGCGCTGGCTGCGACCCGCCGCCTTGGCCGTGCTGTTGATCGTGTTGACCGCGTTCTCGCGGCAGGGGGCGGGCGTGAAGCCCGCCGGTCTGCCGACGGTGTTGCTGCTCGGCGCGGTGTTGTTGTGCGGCGCGGGGTTGCTGTCGTGGAAACGGGTGAACGCGGCCGCGCGGCTGGCGTTGTTCAGCGTGTTGCTGGTGGCCTCGGCGGGCATGATCTACCTGGACGCGGGCGGGCCCGGTTACGTGGGCGGGTTCGTGGCGGCGAGCGTGGCGGCCGCGCAGCCGCGCCGGGTGCCGAGCGCGGTGATGGCCGGGCTCGCGCTGGTGGTGTTGGGGGTCGCCGCGATTCTCGGGACCGACCGGTCGCCTGCCTCGATCGTGATCGCCGAGTTGGGCGCGCTCGCGTTCTACCTGGCAGGCAGGTATTCGCGCCGGTTGCGGCAGCGCACCGAGCAGGCCGCCCGGCTGCGGCTGGAACTGGAGCAGAGCAAGGTGGCGCAGGCGCGCGGCGCATTGCTGGCCGAGCGACAGCGGGTGGCGCGGGAGATGCACGACGTCCTCGCGCACTCGCTGTCCGGGCTGCTGTTGAACGTGGAGAGCGCGCGCCTGCTCGCCGAGCACGATCCCACCGATCCACGGCTGCTGGCCGCGTTGAACCGGGCCAACCAGCTCGCACACAGTGGCCTGGACGAGGCGCGGCAGGCGATCGGGATGCTGCGCGACGACGAGCTGCCTGGTGCGGCTTCACTGTCCACTGTGGTCGACGGATTCCGGGCGGACACCGGGATACCCTGCGATTTCATGGTTTCCGGCCACGAGCGTGAGATCGGGGCGGCCATCGGCCTTGCGGTGTACCGGGTGGGGCAGGAGGCGCTGACCAACATTCGCAAGCATGCCGCGCCGGACCGGGTCCGCGTGTGCCTTGCCTACGCGGCGGCGGGCGTGCGGCTGACCGTCGAGGACATCGGCCTGCCCAGCGATCGCGCGCCCAACGTCGACGGTGGCGGATACGGCCTGTCCGGGATGCGCGAGCGAGCGGAACTGCTCGACGGCAGCCTGACCGCGCACGCCACCGGTACCGGGTTCCTGGTCGAGTTGTGGGTGCCGGCACCGTGACGATCCGGGTGCTGCTCGCGGATGACCAGCGCGTGGTCCGCGACGGGCTGACCCTGCTGCTCGGGCTGTTGCCGGGGGTGGAGGTGCTGGACGCGGCCAGCGACGGCGCGCAGGCCGTCGAGCTCGCGGAGCGGCTGCGCCCGGACGTGGTGCTGATGGACCTGCGCATGCCACGCTGCGACGGGGTCGAGGCGACGAAGCTGCTGCGCGAACGGTGTCCGTCGATCAAGGTGATCGTGCTGACCACCTATGCCGACGACCGTTCGGTGCTGGACGCGCTGCGCGCGGGCGCGCGCGGCTACCTGACCAAGGACGCCGGCGCGGCGCAGATCAACGACACCCTGCACCGGGTGACCAGCGGCCAGGCGGTGATCGATCCGGCCGTGGCCGAGCACGTGATCAACGCGATCACGCCGGACGAGCCGACGCCGCCGTTGCCGGACGCGTTGACGCCGCGCGAGATCGAGGTGCTCACGCTGATCGCGGACGGTCTGTCCAACACCGAGATCGCGCGCCGCCTGGCGATCAGCGAGGCGACGGTGAAGAGCCACATCAACCGGTTGCTGAGCAAGACCGGGGTGCGGGACCGCGCCCAGGCGGTCGGCTACGCCTACCGCTACGGCCTCACGAAGCCCGACGCGTGAACAGCAGTGCCGCCGCCACGAGGATGACGAACGGCGCGGGCAGGAACCCGGCCAGCGTCGCGTGCGAAGCGCCGAGGAGGGTGCCGTCGATGGCGGAGCCGAGCGCGCTGCCGACCGAGAACGCGGTGGCCACCCAGGCGAACGCCTCGGCCGCCGTGCCTGCCGGGGCGACCTCGTCGGTGGTGATGAACACCGAGGTGAGCATCGGCGGCAGGGTGAGGCCGCTGAGCACCAGGCACACCACCATCACCGGCAACGGGCCAAGGACCAGTATCGGCAGGTAGCCGATGGCCAGCAGAAGCACGATCACCGGCAGCGCGCGCGGCAGGTCGCGCGGTTGGCGCCGGGTGAAGAAGATGCCGCCGAGCAGCGCGCCGAACGCCTGCGCGGCGAGCAGCCAGCCCGATTCGGCCGGGGCGCCTGCGACTTCCGCGTAGTTGGTGACCGCGACGGTGGTGGCGCCGACCGCGAAGCCGACCAGCACGGTCGCGGCGAGCAGCACGCGCAGCGTGCCGGAGCGCAGCGGACCGGCCCAGTGCCGGATCGCGGCCTGGCCGCGCCAGCGCCGCACGATCGGTGCGGTGCCGAAGCCGATGGTGCCCAGGATCTGCACGATCGCCGCGGTGAACAGGCCGGCGCGCGGCCCGCCGATGGTGACCGACGCGACGGTGGCGACCGGGCCTGCGATGAAGATCAGTTCCTGGAAGGTGACGTCGATGGTGTAGGCGGCGGGCAGCAGCTTGTCGCCGACCAGGTCTTTCCACAACACCCGCAGGCACGCCTCGAAGGGCGGCGCGCCGAGCCCGGCGAGCAGCGCGCCGACGATCGCGACGCCGATGCCGGGCACGAACGCGATGAGCGCGAAACCGATGGTGGAGCCGGTGATCGAGGCCCACAGCACCGGCGGCTGCCGCCATCGGTCGGCGAAGCGGGCGAGCATGGGCTGGCCGATCGCCATGCCTGCGGTGAACGCGCCGACCAGCACCCCGGCCAGCGAGATCGAGGTGGTCTCGCGGGCGAACAGCAACAACGCGAGCGGCGCGCAGCCGGTCGGCAGCCTGCCGATCAGGCTGCTCAGCAACACCCTCGGTACCGCGCGGGCGCGCAGCACGTCGGTCGCCGCGCTCATCCGTCTATTCCACTGTGGACCGACATGGGCAGGTCTCTCCCTTGGCCGATAACGAATTCTGGACGGGGAATTCGGCTCGGTCAGGGGGCGAGGTCGCCGCGGTCGTGATCGCTGCCGTAGAGGGGCAGGTCAGGGGTGATCCACTCGGCGTAGGCCGCCGCGTGCGGTTCGAGTGCGATCACGCGGTAACCGTACCGGAGAGGGCATCCCGCCAGCGCGAATCCATGTTCGGTGAACTCGCTGCGCACGATGTCCTGGTTGCGCGGGATCACCTCGGCGAAGCGGCCGGTGGGCGGGCCGCGTCCGGTGAGTTCGGGAAGCGCACCAGCACCGAGACGTCGCGGTAGGTCCGGCGCCGCCAGCCCCGGTACTCGGGCAGCGTGGTCGGCATCGGCCCGGCCGACCGACGCCGAAGGCGTTGTCACGCGCCATATTCTCGGCGAGGCCGGCCGCCTGAGCCGGCTCAGCCCTTGAGGATGCCGGCCACCGCGTCGGCGAGCGGCGTGGTCGCGCGGCCGATGAGCCGGCGCAGGTCGCCGCTGTCGTCGGACAGCTCGCCCTCGACGATGCCCTGGTCGGTATGCACGAGCAGGCCCGCGAAACCGGCCGGGATGCCCGCGTCGACCAGCAGCTTCTCGTGTTCGGCCGGGCTGAGCTGCTGGTAGGAGATCGGCTGGCCGGTCTGCTTGCTCAGCTCGGCGGCCAGGTCGGGGTAGGACCACTCGACGTCGCCTGCCAGCTCGTAGACCTTGCCGATGTGCCCGTCGCCGGTCAGCGCGGCGACGGCGGCATCCGCGTAGTCGATCCGGGTGGCGCTGGCCAGGGTCGCGGTCGGGGTGGCGTTGCCCGCGAAGGTGCCGGTGTGCACCGCGGCCTGGATGCGCGGGGCGAAGTTCTCGGTGTACCAACCGTTGCGCAGGAAGGTGAACGGGATGCCCGCGGCGCGGATGGCCGCTTCGGTGACCTTGTGGTCGGGCGCGACCAGCAGCGTGCTGGTGTCGGCGCGCAGCACGCTGGTGTAGACGAGCTGGCGCACGTTCGCGGCCTTGATCGCCTCGACCACGCGCAGGTGCTGGTCCTCGCGCTCGGGCACGCCCGCGCCGGAGACGAACAGGACCTGATCGGCGTCGGCGAACGCGGCGCGCAGGCTGGCCGGGTCGTCGTAGTCGGCGGCGCGGACGACGACGCCGCGCGCGGCGAGACCCGCGGCCTTGTCGGGATTGCGCACGGCGGCGGCGATCTGCCCGGCGGGGACGGTGCGCAGCAGGCCGTCCACGACGAGTTGGCCGAGTTGGCCGGTGGCTGCGGTGACAACGATCATGGGGCGCTCCTCGGTAAGGCCGGAATACTTCCCACAAGTTAGCACTAACTTATCGGAAGTACCAGTTATGAGGTGAGACCGGTGGCGATGCCGTCCAGGATGCGCTCCAGGCCGAGCCGGAAGTTGCGTTCGAGCCGGTCGTGCGCGTGCGGCGCCTGCGCCTCGATCATGATCCGGGTCAGGAACGGGTACTCGCCGCCGGTGATGATCGACTCGCCGTAGGCGCCCTGCGCGGCCAGCCACCGCTCGTGATCCACGCCGGTGCGCCTGGCGATGTCGACCTCGCCCAGTTCCTGAAGCACGTGGCCGCCGATGAACGCGGTCACCATGTCCAGGTTGAGCAGGATCTCGTCCGCGCTCAACGGGTGACCGTCGAACACGCCGCTGCTGAACTCCAGCCAGCGCAACGTGTTCGGGCCCAGGGTGGCGCGGCCCGGCGCCACCTGCGCCAGCCATGGATGGCGCAGCGCGGTCGCGCGATGGTGCTCGGCCAGCAGACGCAGGTCGGCGCGCCAGTCGCCGCTGTGTTCCGGTGGATCCGCTTCGCCTGCGACCGCGTCCATCATCAGTTCGAACAGCTCGTCCTTGCGGGAGACGTAGCGGTAGAGCGCGGTGGGCGCCGCGCCGAGTTCGGCGGCCACCCGTCGGATGGTCACCGCGTCGATGCCTTCCGCGTCGGCCAGCCGGACGGCGGCCGCGGTCAGGTCTTCCCTGGTGTGGGTGGGCTGTGGGCCGCGCGCGCCCCGGGTCGGGCGTGCCCAGATGACCTGCTCGGAACTCATGTGCACATTCTGACCCTTCGAATTTTATTGCGCACATCGTTCACAGTTGGCTATCCTCGGCATTACTGCGAACGTTGTTACAAGTTTCTAGGGGGTTGTCATGGATGTCGACGTTGTGGTGGCCGGCGCAGGCCCGGTCGGGTTGCTGCTGGCCGGCGAGCTGGCCGGCGCGGGGGTGCGGGTGCTCGTGGTCGAGCGTGGCTCAGCCGAGCCGCAGCCGCTCAAGGAAGGCGAGATGGGCGGGCGCAGCATCAACGCGCCCAGCGCGTCCGCGATGTTCCAGCGCGGACTGCTGGAGGAGGTGCGGGCGGCGGCGTTCTGGTGGTACACCCCGGAACCGCCCAAGGAGGGCGAGGAGCCGCCCTTCACCGGGCACTTCGCCGGTATCCCGCTGCGGCCGGAACTGATCGACCCGGCCGACCCGGACCTGGCCGGGAGCGCGCACGGCGCGGGCGTGCTGCCGATCGGCGCCTTCGAGCGCATCCTGGCCACCTACGCCAGTTCGAAGGGGGCGGAACTGCGCTATGACAGCCCGCTGACCGGGTTCACCCAGGATGCGGAGGGCGTCACGGTCGAGGCCGCTGGGCGCAGCATCCGGGCTGGCTGGCTGGTCGGGTGCGACGGCGGGCGGAGCACAGTGCGCAAGCTCGCCGGGTTCGAGTTCCCCGGTGCGGATCCGGTCTGGCTGTCCCGCCAGGTGCTGGTCGATATGGACAATCCTGAACTGCTGCTGCCCGGCGGCCTGCACGAGACGGAAACCGGCAGCTACATCCTGGGCGGCTGGGAGCGCAGGCTGCGCCCGACCCGGCTGATGCTGATGGAGTCGATCGAGCTCGCGCAGCCGCCCGCCGACCGGGACGCGCCGGTCACGCCCGAGGAGATCCAGGCCGCGGTCAAGCGGATCACCGGGTTCGACGTCACGGTCACCGCGATCCACGCGGCCAGCCGGTTCGGCGACAACACCCGGCAGGCCAGCACCTACCGGATGGACCGGGTGCTGATCGCGGGGGACGCCGCGCACGTGCACTCGCCAGCCGGTGGCCAGGGCATGAACACGGGCATCGGCGACGCGATGAACCTCGGCTGGAAGCTCGCGGCCACGATCAACGGCTGGGCGCCCGAGGGTCTGCTGGACACCTACACCAGCGAACGGCATCCGCTCGGCGCCTGGGTGCAGAACTGGACGATGGCGCAGACCGCGCTGAACCGCAAGGATCCGCACAGCCTCGCGCTGCACGGGATCGTCGGCGACCTGCTGAACAGCACACCGGGCACGATGTACGTGCTGAAGAAGATCTCCGGGGTGGCCAACCGGATCGACCTGCCCGGCGATCATCCACGGATCGGTCGTGTCGTGCCGGACCTGCCGTTGCCGGACGGGACCGTGGCCGGACAACATGTGGACAGTGGCCACTATCTGCTAATTGGGCAGAGTCGGTTGATCGGGCAGGGCCGGTTGACCGGTGAGCCTGCCGGGCCCTATGCGGATCTGGCCGACCGGCTGCGGGTGCTGCCCATCGAGGCGCCGGGGGCGCTGCTGGTTCGACCGGACGGACATGTCGCGCTGGCGAGCGACGAGGGCCTCGCCGAGGCGGAGGTCCGCGCTCACCTGAGCTGAACCTGTCGCGGGTGGACGGTGTCGCGGTGATCTTGACCACCGCGACACCTCGCTGACCGGGGATCACCGTTGACAGTCACCCGAATGGCCGTGCTGGAGACAATGCGTTCGAGGCGCAAAGCCGAGGATTTCCCGCTGCGCACGTTCACGCATCGAAAGGGAACAACGTGGTTTCGTTGCTGTGTGCAACTGTCCAAGCCAGGGCCATTGCCGATAATGTTCAGGGGAGATTTGTCGTTGCCGGATGGCAGCGTCGGGGACAGACTGGACGATGGCCCGCTTGCCGCTACTGTGATCGCCAACGTCGTTGGACGCAGCTCGTGCCGAAGGGAGGATGTCCGTGCGTGAGGACCCCGTTCGCCGCGCGGACCTGCTTGCCGAGGCATTCGTCGGGCTCGCCGACATCCTGGTCGACGATTACGACGTCATCGAACTCCTGCACCGATTGACCACTTATTGCGTGCGATTGTTGCCGATTGATGCGGCGGGTATCTTGTTGTCCGGTCAACGAAGCGAGCTTCGCGTCGTCGCGTCGTCGGCCGAGGAAGCGCAAATTGCGCAGCAGTTCGCGGTGGACTCTGGTGAAGGTCCCGGAGTGGAATGTTTTCGTGCCAGTCGAGAAGTCGCGGTCGCGGATCTGCGCGACGATGGACAGCGCTGGCCGGCATTTGCCGAGCACGCGGAAAAAGCCGGTTTCCGGGCCGTCACCGCGGTGCCGTTACGGTTGCGCGCGCAGACCATCGGGGCACTGTCGATCTTCCGCGCCGCGCCGGGTCTGCTCACCGCAGAGGACGTCAAGATCGGCCAGGGGCTCGCGGACATGGCCACCATCAGTATCCTGCAAGAACGCGCGCTGTCCGAGCGGACGGTCCTGGTCGACCAGCTCCAGTTCGCGCTCACCAGCCGGGTGATCATCGAACAAGCCAAGGGCGTGCTCGCCGAGCGCTGCGGGGTCGACATGGGTGAGGCGTTCACCATGTTGCGCAAGCACGCCCGCAACAACAATCTGCGCCTTGCCGATGTTGCCAAAGGCGTTGTCGGCGGCACGGTCGACTTGAGCCAGATTTCCGCGCAGCAGCGCCGTTGAAACGTATTTGTGCCAAGGGTTGTCGCGTTAGTCACTGACCGTGAGTAAACGGAGTTTCTGCTACCCGGTCGGCGCATTGATCACCCGGTCATCTTGCACGTTTCACCCGATACTCTTGCCGTTCGACGTGAACCGTGGCCGAGAGGATCGCCCGTGGCAACCTGGGGAGACCTGGTGGCATTCGTGCGCAGCGAATACCGCGTGACCAGGATCGAGGACGACGAGGTCCGGCTGCTTCTGGAGTTCGACGACGAGCGGCGCCAGGCGGTGATCCTGGCCAGGGAGGTCCTGGACAAGCGGGAGGAGTGGGTACAGATCGCCTCCCCATGTGGCCGCGCGGATGAGGTGGACCTGCGGCAACTGCTCACCGAACTGGGCGAGACCTCGGTGGTCGGCGGTGCGGTGATCATGGGCGAGTACGTGGTGCTGCGGCACGCGCTGCCGCTGGAGAACCTGGACATCAACGAGTTCGTGGACCCGTTGGCGCTGATCGCGGGCACCGCGGACCAGATCGAGGAACGCTACGTGGGCGGCGACGGCTACTGACCCTCCAGTAAACGTGCACTTGGGATACTTATCCTCCGAGTGTGCGATATGGAGGGGTGGCATGCGGGTCTGGTTGGTGACCGGGGCGGCGCGCGGCTTCGGCAAGGAGCTCGTCCGCCAGGCGCTTGCCGAGGGCGACGCGGTGGTGGCTACCGCCCGCGACCCGCGCCGGTTCGACTTCGGCAGCCACGAACGGCTGCTCACCCTCGCCCAGGACGTGACCGACGAGCAGCGCGGCGCCGAGGTGGCCGATGCGGCACTGGCCCGGTTCGGCCGGATCGACGTCCTGGTCAGCAACGCGGGCTCCGGCCTGCTCGGCGCGGTCGAGGAGACCACGCTCGCCCAGGCCCGCGCCGTGTTCGAGACCAACGTGTTCGGTCTGCTCGCGGTGACCAGAGCGGTGCTGCCGGTGCTGCGCAGGCACCGGTCCGGGCACCTGGTGGCGTTGTCCTCGATGGGCGGGTTCGCGTCTGGGGCGGGTTTGGGGTGTACGCGGCGAGCAAGTTCGCGGTCGAGGGGCTGCACGAGGCGCTGGCGGAGGAGTTGGCGCCGTTCGGCGTCCGGGTCACCATCGTGGAGCCCGGCGTGTTCGCCACCGGGTTCGGTCATGGTTCGGCACGCACCGAACCCATCGCCGATTACGCGCTCCCGAGATATGACGGTCCGATCGACGGCCACGATCCGGCGTGGGGAGTAGCGCGGATCCGGCGCGCGGTCGTGGATCCGCGACCGCCGTTGCGGTTGCCGCTCGGTCCGGACGCGGTCGGCCGGATCAGCGGCCAAACTCGCCGCGGTTCGCGCGGAACTCGACACCATGTCAGGCTGACGTCACCAACCGGTCACAATTCCTCCCACGGCCTGAAATGGGTCTGAAGACGAGGCGAGTCCGGTGAAGCCGCCGACGGTTTGGGCATAACCTGTGCCGGGACCGGGATGCGGGGGGAGCCGGAATGACGGTAGGAGGCGTGGTGGCGCAGGCGGGCGAACTGATCGCCGACCGCTATCAACTTCAGGAGCGCATCGGCAGCGGCGCGATGGGCGTTGTGTGGCGCGCTCAGGACGAGGTGCTGCGCCGGACCGTCGCGGTCAAACAGTTGCTGGTCCAGTCCGGTGTGGACGGTGCGGAGGCGAGTGCCCGCGCGATGCGCGAGGGCCGGATCGCCGCGCGATTACAGCATCCGAACGCGGTCACCGTGTACGACGCGGCCGACGTCGACGGGTCGCCGTGGCTGGTCATGGAGTTCGTGCCCGCGCCCAGTCTGGCCACCGTGCTCGCCGGGCGCGGCAAGCTGACCTCGGGTGAGGTGATCCGGCTCGGCGCGCAGATCGCGTCCGCGCTGGCCATGGCGCATGCCAACGGCATCGTGCACCGCGACGTCAAGCCGGGCAACGTGCTGCTGGCCGAGGACGGCACCGCCAAGATCACCGACTTCGGCATCTCCCGGGCCAACGACGAGGCCGTGCTCACCGCGACCGGCCTGGTCTGTGGCACACCCGCCTACCTCGCACCCGAGGTGGCCAAGGGTGACCCGCCCGACCCGGCCTCGGACGTGTTCGCGCTCGGCGCGACCCTCTACACGGCTGTCGAGGGCGAGCCACCGTTCGGTTTCGGCGACAACACGCTCGCGCTGCTGCACATCGTCGCGGCGGGCAAGATCCGCCAGCCGACGGTGACTGGCCCACTTGCGCCAATCCTGCTCGACCTGCTGGCCGCCGACCCGGACACCCGGCCGACCATGGCGCAGGCCCGCGCCGCCCTGATGAAGGCCGCCGCGGACATCACCACGGTGCGCGCCGCGGACCAGCTCGCCGCGACCAGGCCCGACGACTTCCCGACCATCCAGGGCAACGGCACCTCGGCCCCACGGGTAGCCTCCCGGCCCCCTGCGCCAATACCGGCCCTGGCGCCAATGCCGGCCCCGGCGCCGCGTCCGGCCGCGCAGCGCCCGGTCCTGCCGCCGCCGATCGTGCCGCCGCAGCGCACCACGGTCACGCCGTCCCAGCCGCCGAAGCGGCCGAGGCGGGGCAACGCGGGCCTGATCGCGACCATCTGCGTTGTGGTGCTGCTGGTCGTGGTGACCGGGATCCTGGCGACCAGGATGTTGACCAAGCCGCACGGCACCACTGCCGCCGACCACCCGGCCTCCAGCACCACCGGTGCCAACCAGGCCGGGGCGAACGCGGGCCCGGTGCCGACCGTGGACTACACGCAGATGCGTGCGGAGCTGATCGACTACTACACGCTGCTGCCCAACGACACCCAGGACGCCTGGAGCTACCTGGCCCCGAACTTCCGGCCGAAGACGACCTTCGCCGACTTCCAGAAGTTCTACGCGGGCATGACCTCGGTGGGCGTGAAGAACATCGTGCCTGTCGCAGGCAACACCGTCGATGCGGTGGTCACCTTCGCCAGGGCGGGCGGAGCCACCACGCACGAGCGGTACCGCTTCACCTTCGAACCCGGCCCCGACCGGCTGCTGATCGTCAGCGGGGTCCGGCTCGGCAGCGTCTGAGCCGGACCCCGCGACCGGCTCACATCGGGTTGGGCCGGCCCAGTTCGGTGGTGGTGAACGGGCCGCCGAGGTAGTCCGCGCCGTTCGGCGTGGCGTCGCCCTGCGCCGAGATGAGCTCCTCGGCGAAGGTCTCCGCGTTGTCCTTGGACACGTAGCCCAGCGCTTCGGCCTCGCGCAGCGAGTAGACCCGGCGGGTGTTGTCGGAAACGCCCCAGATCACCCGGTAGCCGGGCGTTGGCGTGGTCAGGCACGCCTCGAACAGCCTGCCGCCGTCGTCAGGGGACAGCCAGGTGATCAGGCCGCGCACGCCAGGCGGGGCCGGGAAGCAGGAGCCGATCCGCACGCAGATCACATCGATGCCGAACCGGTCGTGGTAGAGCGCGCCGAGCGCCTCGATCGCGGCCTTGCTGAAGCCGTAGTAGGTGTCCGGCCGGGCGGTGGTGTCCGCCGAGACGCCGTCCTCGCCCGCTTCGGCGTTGGTGCGGAAGCCGACCGCGTGGTTGCTGGAGGCCAGGATGATCCGGCCGACGCCCTCGGCCCTGGCCGCCTCCAGCACGGTGTGCGTGCCGTTGATGTTCACGTCCACGATCTCGTCCCAGGACGCTTCCCGGCTCAGCCCGCCGAGGTGCACGATCGCGTCCACGCCTCGGCAGGCCGCGCGCATCGCGTCCGGGTCGGTCACCGAGCCGGTCACAATCTCCACCTGCTCGCCGTCGGCGGCGGGTGCCATCCCCTCGTTAGCTGGCCGAGCGAGGTCGAGCAGGCGTAAGACCCGGCCCTCGCGCGCCAGCCTCGGCCGCATCAGCGTGCCGACGACGCCGGCGGCGCCGGTGATCAGAACACGGTCCATCAAAACTCCCGTCAAGAGGTTCAGAAGGTGTTAGCGGATGCCTGCCCTGCGCAGGCGCCCGCCGAGATCGGTGGTCACGTCGCGGAGCAGTTCGCCGATCCGCCTGGCCTCGGCCTTGGTCAGGTCGGCGACCGGCATCGAGCAGCTCAGCGCGTCGGTCGCCGGGATCCGGTACGGCACGACCGCCGCCACGCACGCGATGCCCGGGGTGCCTTCCTCGTGTTCCATCGAGTAGCCGCGCTCGCGGATGTGGGTCAGCTCCGCGCGCAGCGTTTCCCGGTCGGTGATGGTGTGTTCGGTCAACGCGTTCAGTTCCGGCGAGAGCAGGTCGGTGATCTCCTCGTCGGTCAGCTCGGCGAGCAGCGCCTTGCCCAGCGAGGTCGCGTAGGTCGGCAGGGTGCGGCCGACCCGGGAGACGAGGTGGATGGAGTGCCGCGACTCGCGGGTCTCCAGGTAGACGACCTGGTCGCCGTCGCGGCGCGCGTAGTGCGCGGTGCAGCCGGTCTCCTCGCGGACCCGCTCCAGCGCCTCGGTCGCGTAGGGCATGGCCGGGTCGCGGTCCAGGTAGGCGGTGGCGCAGATCAGCGCGCGGATGCCCAGCCGGAACTTGGTGCCCGCCCGGTCGGCCTCGATCCAGCCCGCGTCGCGCAGGGTGCGCAGCAGGCCGTGCAGGCTGGAGCGGGGGAAGCCGGTGCGCGCGTGCAACTCGGCGAGCGAGGTCCAGGCGTGGTTGGCCGAAAAGGTCTCCAGCAGGTCGATGGTGCGCTGCGCGGACTTGACCGGCGCGGCACCCTCTTCCCCTGAGCGTTCTGCCTCGACGTCGTCGGCCTGGGTCGTCTCGTCGTGGATCGCGGTCACCGCTGCTGCCCGCCGGGCCATAGTCGTTCCCTCCGACAAGTCTGTGTCAGGACTGCCAGATCTCATCAGAGACAGCAGCGCATCCTGACAGGCGTTGACAGGTGTGTTGGACCACACTAACTTCTCGAACAGGTTTCTTCTACCTGAAGACAATTCAATCACATGACATCGTTCATGTACGTGAACATCGGTTAGGATTTGCGAGTCCACCGACAACCGATCCTTCCGTGAGAGAGCGTGCGATGACACAACAACCCGCCGGCCTTGCCGGTCTGCTGGCCTTTCCGCTCACCCCGTTCACCGACACCCTCGAGGTCAACCTCGACGTGTTCGGTGAGCAGGTCGAGCGCCATCTCGCGGCCGGCGCGGGCGCGTTGTTCGTGGCCTGTGGGACCGGTGAGTTCAGCGCGCTGTCCCCCGAGGAGGTGCGCGGCGTGCTGCGCGTCGCCACCGAGGTGACCGCGGGTCGCGTCCCGGTCTGGGTCGGCGCCGGTGGCGGCCCCGGGGTTGCCAGGGCAGGCGTGCGACTGGCCGAGGAGGAAGGCGCGGACGGCGTGCTGCTACTGCCGCCCTACCTGGTCACAGGTCCGCCTGCCGGTCTGATCGAGCACATCCGCTACGTGCTCGCCGACACCGGCATCCCGACCATCGTCTACCACCGCTCGCCGGGCGTGTTCAACCCGACGACCGCGGTAGCGCTGCTCGACGAGCCCAACGTGGTCGGTCTCAAGGACGGCTTCGGCGACATCGACCTGATGACCCGCATCGTGAGCGCGGTGCGTGGCAGCGGACACGAGCGTGCCGCCACCTTCCAGTTCCTCAACGGCCTGCCGACCGCCGAAGTCTCGGCTCGCGCCTACCAGTCCATCGGCGTCATGACCTACTCCTCCGCGGTGCACTGCATCGCGCCGGTGCTCGCGCACGCCTTCCACCGCGCCCTCAACTCCGGCGACCACCAGTTGGTCGACGTGCTGCTGCGCGGTTTCTACCTGCCGCTGGTCGCGCTGCGCGACGAAACGCCAGGCTTCGCGGTGTCGCTGGTCAAGGCCGGTGCCCGGCTGCGCGGGGAGAAGGTCGGCAGCGTGCGTCCGCCGTTGCAGGACCCGACCGCCGAGCAGATCGCCCGACTGGAGCAGATCATCGAGGGTGGCCTCAAGGTTCTCGCTAGCCAAGAAGGCTGGCAGAGCGAGGCCGGTCAGCGATGAAGATCCTCGGCGCGACCGTGACCCCGGTCGCCTTCGCGGACCCGCCCCTGCTCAACGTGATGGGCGTGCACGAACCGTTCGCGCTGCGCAGCATCCTCCAGCTGCGCTGCGAGGACGGCATCGTCGGGCTCGGCGAGTCCTACGGTGACGCGACCTTCCTTGGCATGGCCACCAAGGTCGCGTCGAACCTGGCCGGGGTCGACGCGTTCGACCTGCCCGGCCTGCGTCTGGCGGTGGCCGAGGCGGTCGGCGGTTCGGTCTTCACCGACCAGCACGGCCTGACCGGCGCGTTCTCCGGCGACAAGACGCTCGCCACGGTGTACTCGATGTTCGAGGTCGCCGCGCTGGACGCGCAGGGCAAGGCGCTCGGCCGTCCGGTCGTCGACCTGCTCGGCGGTGCGGTCAGGGAGAAGGTCGACTTCTCCGCGTACCTGTTCTACAAGTTCGCCGAACACCAGAACGGGCGCACCGACTCCTGGGGTGACGTGCGCACGCCCGAGTCCGTTGTGGAGCAGGCGCGGACGATGATCGACCGCTACGGCTTCAAGTCGATCAAGCTCAAGGGCGGCGTTTTCGAGCCCGACCAGGAGATCGCGGCGATGCGTGCGCTGGCCGAGGCGTTCCCGGGTCACCCGCTGCGTGTCGATCCGAACGCTGCCTGGACGGTCGAAACATCGATCCGGGTGGCCGAGGAGCTCGACGGCATCCTGGAGTACCTGGAGGACCCGACCCCGGGCATCGAGGGCATGGGCGAGGTGGCCAAGCGCGCGAGTATGCCGTTGGCCACCAACATGTGCGTGGTCCGCTTCGCCGACCTGCCGCCCGCCATCGAGCACGGTTCGGTCGGAATTGTCCTGTCCGACCACCACTACTGGGGCGGGCTGCGGCAGACCCAGGCGCTGTCGGTGCTGTGCGAGACCTTCGGCATGGGCCTGTCCATGCACTCCAACTCGCACCTGGGCATCAGCCTCGCCGCGATGGTGCACGTCGCCGCCGCCACCCCGCACCTGACCTACGCCTGCGACACGCACTGGCCGTGGAAGACCGAGGACGTGATCGAGCCCGGCGCGCTGGAGTTCGCCGACGGCGCTATCGCGGTCCCGAGGACGCCCGGTCTCGGCGTGACGCTGGACGAGGACGCGCTGGCGCGGGCACACGAGAACTTCGTCGACTGCGGGCAGACCGTGCGCGACGACCCGACGTACATGCGCCGCTACGAGCCGGACTTCAAACCGAACATCGCCAGGTGGTGAACCATGTGGGTGACCGGTTACTCCTACCCGTGGGACGTCGCTGACGATCCAGGATTCGCCGAGCGGGCAACGGAGATAGGCGTCGACGAGGTGGCGATCGCCGCCTCCTACCACTCGACGCGGGCCGCGACACCGTTCCTTCCCGACCGGACCGCGGTCGTGGCCGAGCAGGCCGGGCTGTACCGGCCGGTCCGGGACCAGGTCTGGGGTGCCAAGTCCCTGCGCCCCGCGCCTGGTCCGTGGGCCGATCAGTCCCAGGACAAGGTCGACAAGGTCGCGGACGCGGTCGAGGTCGTGCGTGACGCGGGGCTGCGCACGGCCCTCTGGGTGGTGTTGACGCACAATTCGGCGCTGGGCGCGGCAAACCCGGAACGCACGGTGCGCAACTGCTTCGGCGAGCACTACGTCTGGGCGCTGTGTCCTGCGCACGAGGACGTGCGCGAATACTCGGCGACCCTGGCCGCCGAGTCCGTGCGCGACCTGCGCCCGGACACGGTGATCCTGGAGTCCTGCGGCCAGATGGGCGCGGTGCACCAGCACATGCACGAGAAGACCGACGCGGTCTGGGCACCTGCGGTCGCCCGCCTGCTGTCGATCTGCTGCTGCGCGGCGTGCACGTCCGCCTGGCAGCGCGCGGGCCTTGACCCGGAGCGGATCGTCGAGCAACTGCGCACGCGGGTTCGCGCGATCATGGCCACCGGCGACCTCGGCGCGACGGCCGACGGCCTGCCCGATGAGATCAGCGCCGCGCTGCTGAGCGTGCGCCAGCAGCACACCGACGCGCTGCGCGCCGCCGTGCTCGCCGAGGTCGGCTCGGCGGGCCGGGTCATCCTGCACGCCAGCAACGACCCCTGGGCCACCGGCGCGCTACCGGGTCTGACCCCCCAGCTGAACAGGACAGAGCCCGCTGGCGACATCGACGCGGTCGTGCTGCCCGGCTGGCAGGTCGGCCCGGGTTCGCTGGACGCGGTCCGCAAGACCCGCGCGTCCGTGCCGGACACCGTAGACGTCGGTTCGTATGTAACGGCTGTAGCGCCGATACCCGTTACAGACATTCAGGGCTATGTGCGTGACCTGCACGCGGCGGGCGCGGGCGAACTGCACCTGTACCACCTCGGCCTCGCCGGACCTGCCCGGCTGCCCTACCTTCGAGACGCGGTCAGCGCGGCGCACACCCCACCGTGCGCGCCGTCCGTCGCCGCCCCCACGGGGGCCGCGAACGGCCATTCGATCGCCTCGATCGCCTACGCAAGGAGTTTGGTATGACAACCCCTGCCGTCGCAGACACCACCGACGCGCAGTTGGAGGAGATCATCGGGGCAGCCGCGACAGCGGCCCCGGTGCTCGCCACCAAGACCCCGGCCGAACTCGCCGACTGGCTGGACGCCGCCGCCGACGCGCTCGACGCGAACGCCGACGAGCTGGTTCCGTTGGCGGCAGAGGAATCCCACCTGCCTGCCAAGCCCCGGCTCGCGGGTGAACTGCTGCGCACCACGTTCCAGCTGCGTTTCTTCGGCAACCTGCTGCGCGAGGGCGCACACCTTGGCGCCACCATCGACCACGCGGACGCGAACTGGCCGATGGGCCCGCGCCCGGACATCCGCCGCCAGCACGTGCCGTTCGGTCCGGTGCTGAACTTCGCGGCCAGCAACTTCCCGTTCGCGTTCAGCGTCGCGGGCGGGGACACCGCGGCCGCGCTGGCCGCCGGTTGCCCGGTGATCCTCAAGGCGCACCCCGGCCACCCGCGCCTGTCCGACCTGACCGGCAAGATCGTCGCCGAAGCGCTGGCCAAGGCGGGCGCGCCCTACGGCACGTTCGCGGTCATCCACGGCGTCGAGGTCGGCGTGACCGCGCTGCGCGACCCGCGTATCGCCGCCGCCTCGTTCACCGGTTCGGTGCCCGGCGGGCGGGCGCTGTTCGACATAGCGAACTCGCGTCCGACGCCGATCCCGTTCTACGGCGAACTGGGCAGCGTCAACCCGGTCGTGGTCACGCCCGGCGCGGTGCGCGAGCGCGGCGACGAGGTCGTCAAGGGCTACGTCGGTTCGTTCACCCTTGGCGCGGGCCAGTTCTGCACCAAGCCGGGCCTGCTGTTCCTGCCGGAAGGCCACGGCCTGACCGACGTCCTCAGCGAGGCGGCCGGCGCGACCAAGGCGCAACCGCTGCTCAACGAACACATCGCCAGCGGCTTCGCCGGTCGACTGTCCACACTGGAATCCGAGACCGGCGTGCAGGTGCTCGTCGGTGACGCGGCCAACGACCCCTCCGCGCCGCACCCGACGCTGCTCCTGGTCAGCGGCAAGGACTTCGCCGCCAACATCGACGCGCTGCGCGAAGAGTGCTTCGGGCCGTCGTCGCTGGTGGTCAGCTACGCCGATCTCGGCGAACTGCTCGACCTGCTCGGTGGGCTCGAACCGAGCCTCACCGCGACCATCGCAGGTCAAGAAGATGAGCAAGACCTGGTCAACATGCTGCTGCCGATCCTGGGCCGGCTCGCCGGTCGCATCCTGTGGAACGAATGGCCAACCGGTGTCACGGTCAGCTGGGCGCAACAGCACGGCGGCCCCTACCCGGCGACGACCGCACCAGGCACAACCTCGGTGGGCGCCGCCGCCATCACCCGATTCCTGCGTCCCGTGGCCTGGCAGGGCTTCCCGAACTCGTTCCTGCCACCGGCTTTGCGTGAGGAAAACCCATGGAAGGTGCCCCAGCGGGTCGACGGACAGCTGCGCCTGCCCTGAACTCCGCTGCGGCACACGGACAGGAGACAACGATGTCCTTGAGTCGCAGAGAGTTACTCCGGTACGGCGCGGTCGCGACCGCTGCCGCCACCGCGCTCCCGCTCGCCGGCACGGCCACGGCTTCCGCCGCGACCGCCCCGGCGGGTGGGGGCACGCCCTCGGTGATCTCGAACAGCACCACGCCCGCTACCGACGCGTCGAAGATCATTGCCGCGTACCGCGAACTGCAGATCGGTTCGGGAGCGCACTCTCCGCAGCGCGATGCCGCGCTGGCCGCGCTCGACGTGGTCGCGGTGCAGTACAACAGCACCATGAACGTGGCAGCCGACCAGCTCTGGTCGGACCTGCCGACCGGCCCCGGCAGCGACTACTTCCCCTCCATGTACTACCGGCTGCGCACCATCGCCGTCGACTGGGCGACGCCGGGTTCCGCGCTCTCCCAGCAGGCCGGCGTCGTCGAGCGGATCATCACCGCGCTCAACACCATCTACCGCCTGGAATACAACGAGAACACGCCGGAGATCGGCAACTGGTACTCCTACGAGATCGGCGTGCCCTACTGGGTGTTGCAGATCGTGGTCGCTCTCGGCGATGCGCTGACCCAGGCGCAGATCGCGCAGTTCCTCGCGCCGGTCGCCCGGTTCGTCGGCAACCCGAACGTGCAGACCTCCGTGCCGGCCACGCTGGAAACCGGCGCGAACCGTGCTGACAAGTCGCTGATCACCGTCGTCACCGGCGCGCTGCTGGGGGACACCGCGCGCATCAACACCGGCATCCAGTGCGTCACCGACGTCGCGGCCAACGGCGCCAGCAGCCTGATCGCCCAGGTGACCACCGGCGATGGCTACCACACCGACGGCTCGTTCATCCAGCACGGCGTTGTGCCCTACCCCGGTCACTACGGCCTTGTCCTGCTGACCGCCGCCGCCGGCCTGATCTTCGTCACCCAGGGCACCGCCTACGAACTCGCCGCCAACGTGCAGCAGACGTTCTTCGGTGTCGTCACCAAGGTCTACGCCCCGTTCGTGACCAGCGGCGCGATGATGGAGAACGTGCGCGGCCGGATGCTGTCCCGCCAGGGCGAGACCGGCTACGACGCGGGCCACCAGCTCACCGCGGCAGCGGTTCTGCTGGCGAAGTCCGCGCCGGCACCGACCAATACGCAACTCGCGGGGCTGGCGGCCAGCTGGATCGACGCGGGCACCTTTGCCCCGTACCTGGAAGTCACCAACGTCATCCGGTTCGCCGGTGGTTTGCAGATGGTCGGCGTGCCCGAGGTCGAGTACGCGCTGGCGATGCTGGCAGGCAAACCGAAGCGGCCGCAGTTCACCCCGGTGCACCAGACCTTC
>DASXOJ010000239.1:0-30771 GCA_036494465.1 Pseudonocardiaceae bacterium | reverse complement strand
TAAGATATACGAACTTCGCACGAAGGGACGACGTGATGGCGGAATCGATCACCGACCTGCTGCTCGTGCAGCAACGAGCCGCCGCCCTCGGCGCCGTACTCAACGACGTCATCGCCGCCCGGATCGGCATCGGCGGTACCGACCTGAAATGCCTGTTCCTCGTGCTGAACGAGCCGCGCACCCCCCGCGAACTCGCCACCGAACTGCGCCTGCCGCCGAGCACCATCACCTCGGTGCTGGACCGGCTCGAACGCGCCGGCTTCGTCCGGCGCGCGGCGTCACCCACCGACCGGCGGCGCGTCCAGGTCAGCGCGGTGCCGGACCGGGCCGTCGACGCGATCACCTGTTACCAGCCGCTGTTCGCGGACATGCGAGAACTGCTCGCCGGCTACGACGACGCCCAACTGGCCGTGCTGCGCGACTTCGCCGACCGCTCGATCGAGGTGCTGCGCGCCCGCCTCATGGCACAAGAAGTGCCACAAAAATAGCCAACGCCGAGTTGTCGATTCGGCCTGGCACAGTTCGACGTGCGGATGACGGCTGGTCAACGCGTCCGGCCCGATCGACAACCAAGGAGTCACGATGCGTTTTCTGCTGATGCACCGCATGGACGAGAGCCTCCCCGAGGCGTGGAACCCCAGCCCCGAGTTCATCGAGACGATGGGCGCGTTCATCCAGGACTCGGTCGAAAAGGGCATCCTGATCACCGCCGAGGGCGTGCACAAGTCCGAAAAGGGCGCGATGGTGCGCAAGAAGTCCAACGGCGACACAAGCGCGGTCGACGGGCCGTTCACCGAGGCCAAGGAGGTCATCGGCGGATTTGCCCTGATCAACGCGGCGGACCGGGCCGAAGCGGTCGCATTCGCCCAGCGCTACGCCGACCTGTTCACGGAGATCTCGGTCGAGGTGCGCCAGGTGGTCGAGTTCGACGACATCCAGCCCCCGGCCTGACGGTGATCGTCCGCACCGGTCCGTTTGCGCTGACGGACGGGCCGGTGCGGCCCTACACTGCGCCAATATGGGCACCTATGATCGCGAAGCGCTCGCGTTGGCCTATGTCGAGTCGCTCAACGACCACGTCGCAGGCATGCACAGCGACCGCGAGGGCTACCCGGACGCGGTGCTCGCCCACCGCAAAACGCTGATCAACGGCCTGCAACGCCTGTTCGACATCGACTTCGACACGACGTCCGGCCCGAACGGCGTCCTGCTGACCCTGCTGCGCGACACCGCGCGCTCGTACCTGGCGATCACCAGCCCCGGCGGAGGGCTGAACGAGCACCTGATCAGCAGGCTCACCGAGTTCGGCATCGCGGGCGACGTGCTCGGCGACCTCGAACAGATCCAGGCGACCAACGCCGACTCCCGCGCCATCCACCTGCGCGTGCTGACCACCCTGATCACCGCGCTGCTCGGCGACAAGGCCGACCTCGTCGTCACCGACGACGACCTGCGCGCCATCGGCGTCGACCCGGCTCCGCCGAACCCGAACAACTACGAGTTCTGATCTGTCGTACCCCGCTGCCATGCTCGCGCCATGCGGATCGAGGTGGCGAGCAGGCGCCGCAAACCGGAGTCGATCACGGCGGCGTTCCCGGGCGCGTTCGTCATCGACGTGACGTCGCGCGGCCCACAACCGTGGGTGCGGCTGAGCCCGTTCTACCCGCACGGCGGCATCCCGGTGCCGTTCACGCCGGGCGTGGAAAGCGCGTCGGTCGAAGGGATCTGGCAGGCGCTCAAGGTATTCGAAGAAGATGACGTCGATCCCAGCAAGCTGGCCGTCACCACCATGACCGGCCTCAAGCGCACCGTCCGCCGCTTCGGCCCGGTGCGCGGGCATCGCGCTGGTCTGCACGGCAGCGACCTGTTGGACTACCGCACCGCGCGCGAACGGATCTACCTGCCCGCGTATCACTGGGTGCTCGAACACCGCGCCGCCGACCTGGTCACCGAGTTGCGGGCGCGCGCCGAGGAGCGCGGCATCGTCCTGCTGGACTACACCACCAACGGCGACCTCGACGACCTGCGCACCCCGCTCTCGCACGCCGCGCTGATCGCCGACTACCTACGTTGCGGGGCCGCGCCGAAGCGCGGCCCCGCAATGGAAATCGGGCTTACTTCAGGGCTTTGACCAGATTCGGCACGAACACCGACAGGTCGTCGACGGTGCCCCAGCCGGATGCCACGTCGTAGCCGGGCGCCGCCGAGAAGCCGGGGACGCTGCTCACGACCGGGTTGAGCTGGTTGGTGCCGCTGACCACGTCGAGCAGGCCGTCCTTGGCACCTGCCGGGCCGATCTTGCTGTAGAGGGCCTGGTCGATGTTGCCCAGGTTCTTGCCGTGGTTGGCCTGCACGGCGAGGGCGACCACACCCGCGAACAGCGGGCTGGCTTCGGAGGTGCCGTCGGTGCCGTGCATGGTGATGTCCGGGTAGGACCGGCCGGCGCCACCGGTGATCTTCTTGACGCTGTTCTGCCACGCAGGCCGGTTGTAGACGGTGGAGATAGCCGCGCCGGTCGAGCTGTTCTCGGCGACGGTGGCGTTGACGTTCCACAGGGTGTCCGGGTTCGTCGCCCGCTGCGCCGGGGTGGTCGGCGGGAAGACGCCGGTGTTCTGGTTCTCACCCGCGAACGCGGTGCCGCCGATGGCGCTCACGTACGGGCTGTCGGCGGGCCAGGCGGCCTCGCGGAACGGGAAGAAGCCGGACGCGTCGGCCGTCCAGCTGGTCGGGCCGTTGTCACCGGTGCAGGCGACCAGGGTGATGCCCGCGGCGCTGGCGCGCTTGAGCGTCGGGTCGAGCAGTTGCTTGGTCGCGGTCTGCGACGGGAAGGTGTCCTCGCTGGCGTAGAAGGACATCGATACGACGTTGGCGAGCTTGTGCACGCGCAGGTAGTCGATGGCGGTCATCATCTCGGGCAGACCGGTCATGCCTTCGGTCTCGTCGACCGGGGTGGCCGCGATGATGATGGTCGCGCCGGGCGCGAGTTCGTGGACGGACTCGACGTCGAGGTCGGTTTCACCGGCCCAGCCGCGGCAGTCGTTGTAGGCGGTCGGGTTGCTGTTCTTCAGCGAGTCGCAGCTTGGCACCGCGCCCGCCGGTTCGAGCTGGGACACCTGGGCGGGCGGCAGGCCCTCGTCGGTGTCGAACGTGCTCATGACCTGGCCGATGTTCGGGTCGCCGAACGAGTCGATGACGGCGACGGCCGCGCCAGCGCCGGTGATGCCGTTGTTCCATTCGGTGGGCGCGCCGTACGCGGTCGCCCTCGGGAACAGCGTTGCCGCGTTCGCCATCGAGGCGTTCGCGTGCCCCCGCACCGCCCCTTCGGCGGCCAATACCTGCTCCATGGCCTTTGCCCGGCCCTGCGCGGTGGTCTGCGCACCCACCTGCCGCGCCGCGGCCGAGAAGTTGTGCTTGGCCGGAGCGTGTGCCGCGCCGGTGCCCGCCGCGGCAGGCACCGCCAGCACGCCCAGTGCGACGAGGGTGGCCGATAACCCAGCCGCCACGGTACGTCGTCTACCCATCAGTTAGCCCTTTCCCCACAACAATCCGATGAACTGCGTTCGGCAGACCATCATGGACTCATCCGCGCGGTCAAGAGCCGAAAGTCGGGAGCACTGGGCCAGTTGAGACGGGTCATGGCCGGTCGGCGCCGCCGTGAACAGGGGAATTCGGTGGAATAAAAAGGTCGATTCGGAGAATGAAGAATTACTGAAAAGGTCCGAAAGTTGCGCCTTTAGTATTATCGCAAGAATCGGAGATCCGGGTACCCTCACGGTGATTCGCGGGTGGAGCGCTGTGACGAAAGCGGGTTGTGTGGTGGGTATTCGCGCTGGTGCGGGCATGGTCGTTTCGATGGGGACCGCAGCTTTGCTCGCGGTGCTGGGATTGTCCAGTCCGGCGACCGCGGCGCCGCCGAACAGCGCCATGATCGTGGTGTTGAAGAACCAGGACCACACCGGGCAGTTCGCCGCGTTGAACGCGAGCCGGGAAGGTGCGGTGCACGCCGACCAGTCCGCGGTGCTCGACGCGGTGCGGGCGCAGGGCGGCACGAACGTGCGCCAACTGATCAGCGTCAACGCGATCGCCGCGAACCTGTCTCCTGCCGCGATCGCGGCGCTGCGCGCGAACCCCGCTGTCGCCTCGATCCAACCGGACGCGCGCGTCGCCTTCCTCGGTACACCGCAGGCAGCGGCGGGCGCTGCTCCGGTCAGCCCGATGATCTGCCCGGCCGACCCGGCAAAGCCGATGCTCGAACCGGAAGCGCTGACCGTCACGCACACCGACCAGGCGTGGCAGGTCGCCACCGGAAAAGGCGTGACCGTCGCGATCGACGGGATGAACGATCTGGCGGGCAACCCGAACCTGATCCGTGCGGACGGTTCGCACGTCGTCGTCGGTTCGCCGACGCCCGACGCGGACAACGGCAACGACGAGAGCTTCGGTGACGCCTCCGTCGTTGCGGCCCAGGGCACGGTCACCTACGACTACTCGAAGGAACTGCCCTTCTCGGGCCTGCCCGCCGGGTGCACCTTCCAGGTCAAGGGCCTCGCGCCCGATGCCTCGCTCGTCGATGCCGACGGACAGGACTTCTTCAATGAGCAGAGCCCGGACCAGGGGAGTGCGCTGGAATCGCAGGTGATCGCCGGTATCGACAACGCGGTGGTGAACCTGCATGCCAACGTGCTCTCGCAGTCCTTCGGCTTCAGCGAGCCGGGCGGCGTGAACCTGCTCTACCAAGCGGACGACGCCGCGGTCGCCGCCGGCGTGACCGTGGCCGCGTCCTCCGGTGACAGCGGTTCGTCCGGCACGATGATCCTGCCCGCCGCCGACCCGAACGTGATCGCGGTCGGCGCGACCGACACGTTGCGCCTGCGCGCGCAGGCCGACGGTTACGCCGACTGGGCCAGCAGCAACATGGCCGCGTTGTCCTCGGGCGGTCCGGCCGCCAACGACAAGGTGGTCGACCTGGTCGCGCCCGGTGACTCCAGCGCGGTCGCCTGCAACCCGGCCGCCAAGGACAGCGGCTGCCCGACCAACACGCTCACCGAAACGTTCCGAGGCACCAGCATGTCCGCGCCGATCGTGGCGGGTGCGGCGGCCGACGTGATCCAGGCGTACGCGCAGTCGCACGAGGGCACCACGCCGACGCCCGCGCTGGTCAAGCAGATCCTCACCGGCACCGCGACCGACCTCGGCGCACCCGCCGACCAGCAGGGCGCCGGTCTGCTGAACACCGACGCTGCCGTGCACGCCGCGCAACAGGAACCGGGTTCGTCGGTGCCTGCCGCGAACGCCGCCAGCCTGGTCTCTTCACCGTCGCAAGTGGACATCACAGGCCACGGTGGCACCAGCTCCACGACGGACGTCGCCCTCTACAACACCGGCAACAGGCCGACCACGGTGACCGGCCGGTTCCGCGAGCTGAGCCAGCCGGCCCAGTTCGGGCCGACGGTGACCGAGAAGATCACCGCGCCCGCCCCCGGCACGCCGATCCCGTTGCAGGGCAATCCCGCCGCCGCGCCGATCACCTTCACCGTGCCGGGCGGGCTCGCGCAGTTCAACGCGGACCTGATCATCCCGGACCCGAAGAACAACACCGATGTCGGCGTGACCCTGTTCGACCCGAAGGGCCGCCTCGCGCAGGTCTCCTACTCCTACAACGCGGACTTCGCGGGCGCCGGGCCGTCGCCGAACGACCAGCACACCGAGATCCAGTCGCCGATGGCGGGCACCTGGACCGCGAAGTTCTTCTGGAACGCCAACGACGTCCCGTTGCAGGCGCCGCCTTCGGCACCGGGCAGCTACCGGGGCAACATGTCCTTCCACGCCACCGGCCAGCACGACGTGTTCGGGCCGAGTACCGCGCCGGTCACCATCCCGGCGCACGGCAGCGCGACCGTGCCGCTGCACGTCGCCTTCCCGGCCGCGCCCGGTGACCACCCGGAGTCCGTGCAGTTCACCGGCAGCACCGGCGCGCACACGTCCCTGCCGGTCTCGCGGCGCACGCTGATCGCGTCGACCGGGGGTGCGTTCACCACGGCCATCACCAGCACGGTCGGCCGCGACATCGGCCAGTTGAGCACCTACGACGTGGACGTGCCGCCCGGCGAGAAGGACCTGGACGTCGCGTTCCACACCGCGGACGCCAGCGCGGACAACACCTACACCTACTACCTGGTCGACCCGAACGGGAACGTGGTCGTGCAGGACACCACGCCGAACACGACCGCGCAGGGCATCGGCGCGAAGAACGAGGCGGGTGACGCCTACCTGAGCGTGGCGAACCCGGTCGACGGGCGCTGGGAGGTGGACGTGCAACTGGATCTGACGGTCAGCGGCAAGGAATTCAGCCAGACCGTCTCCGGCACGCTCGCGTTCAACCAGGCGCAGGTCGCCGACTACGGCACGCTGCCCACGTCGAGCACTACGAAGATCGGCAAGAGCACGCCGATCGACGTGCGGGTGACCAACACGACCACGGTCGGCCGCACGTTCACGCTGGTGCCGAGCGGCAAGGACATCACCGGTGGCGCGGTCGCGACCGGCGTCTACCTGGCGCCGGGCGTGTCCGGGCTGCTGACCGCGAACCTGGTGCCGACGGCGAGCGCGGGCACCGTGGTCAGCGGCACGCTGGCGGTGTCCTGCGTGACCAGCGCGGCGAGCGAGCTGCCGCCCGGCCGGAGCGACCCGAGCACGGTGGAGTCGATCGCCGCGCTGCCCTACGCCTACACGGCGGGCTGAGCGGCGGTTACTGCTTGCTGGCGCCGGTCGGCTCGATGACCAGGATGACCCGGTTCGGCGCGTCCTTGGGTGGCTCGGTCACACCCAGGTTGTAGCGGGCGGCGAGTTCGAGGAAGAACTTGCCTTCCGGGTCCGGCTCGATCCGGACCACCTTGCCGCGCACTTCCAGGTACCGGTAGGGCTGGTCCGGGTCGACGATGGAGATCGACACGTGCGGGTTGGTCTCCACGTTGCGGAACTTCTGCCGCGTCGTGGTGTTGGTGAACCGGATCAGCTCACCGTCCCAGCCGAACCACATCGGGTTGACCTGCGGCGTGTGGTCCGGGCGGGTCGTGCCGAGATGCGCGATCAACGGGCGGTCCAGCAAATCTGCATGGCTTTCGGGAATGACGGTCACCGGTTCATGCTAGTGAGCGCGAGGACTACGCTGCCGCGCGTGTCTTCGTTATGGGAGATCGGCGGCTACATCGCCGCAGCGGGCGGGATCGGTGGCGTCGTCGCCGCGTTGCTGTCCGAGGACAAGGGATTCGTGCTGCCGACCCGGATGACCAATGCCGAGGACGGCAGCAAGACCAACGTGATCCGGCCGGGTTTCGTCGGGCTGATCCTGATCGGCGCGATCGCGGCCACGGTCTCGTGGGCCCTCTACGGTCCGGCCGCCGATCTGGTGCTGGCCAGCACCTCGCCCGATGCGCAAGCGGCGGGTGCCGCCAACCTGACCCTGGCCGCGATCGGCGGAGCGGTACTGGTCGGCGTGGGCGGTTCCAAGTGGATCTCCGGGCAGGTCGACAAGACCCTGCTGCGGCAGACCGCGAGCGTCGCGGCCGGACGCAAACCGGCCGATCCGCAGGTCGCTCACCTGATCGCCACGGCCGCGCCGTCGCAGGCGTTGCAGGCGGCGCAGACCATGGACGTCTGATGTGGACTAACTGGCCGCGGTAGCGATGTCGCCGAGCAGCGCGGCGAGTTCGGCGGGCTTGGACCACATGGGCCAGTGGCTGGTGGGCAGGTCGACGTAGCGGACGTCGTGCAACGCGATGAGTTCGTCCATCCACGGCGCGCCCTGCTTGGCCGCCGCCTGGAACTCGCTGGAGGGGAACGCGGTGCAGATGACCGTGCTCGGGATGTCCAGGCGGGCCGGGTTGGCCAGGCTCGGTGCCTCGCGCAGGGCAGCGGCGGGCTGGGGCACGGCGCGGGCACGGAACTCGTCGAGCTGTTCCTGGCTGATGCCCTCCAGGTTCTCGTTGAGCTCGTCCCACTCCGGGAGCGGCCATTCGGTGTCCTTGAAGTCCGGCCGGATGGCACCGGAACCGGGCGCGGTGTCCACATAGACCATGGCCGCGATCCGCTCGGGCAGTCGGTCGCTGGCGCCGTAACCGGGCACGCTCGCGCCGCTGTGCACGGCGAGTACCGCGCGTTCGGGTGCCGCGCTCAACGCGGTGCAGATCGCGTCCACGTGTTCGAACAGGGTGATGGGCGTGCGGTCGATGTCGACCGAGGCGAGGCCGGGCAGGGTCAACGCGGTGACGTCGTGCCCCTGCGCGCGCAGGAGGCCGGCGACGTCGTCCCACGCCCACGCGCCGAGCCAGAAGCCAGGTACCAGGATGATCGGTGCTGCCATGTCGAGCACCCTACGGCGGGCCGCCGACAATTGCCGCCGATCGGGCGACCTGAGCGCCCTGACCAGCGACGGAGCGGTCACCGAGTTCGCCTTTTGTTAATACTTAATAAGTCGTTCGACATCTTCCGGTCTCCTGCCGTTGACGTGGGCCCCGGCGCGCAAGTAATTTTCGGCAAGTGCCGGGTATGTGACCCCATTCACATACATGAACGGCAGAACGGTTTTCGCGTGTCCTGGTCGGCTGTCGACCCGGAAACCCGTCACGCGAATGCCGCATGACCGTTGACAGCAAAGGAGATGTGCAATGGCGCACCATCGACAGATCCGGAGCCGGGCGTTGGGCATCGGCTTCGGCGCTCTCGGCCTCGCGCTGCTGGCTGGGACCGCGAATGCCGCACCGGCCCTCAACCCCGGCGTGGCACCCGGCGGGAACTTCAACCTTTCCGTCTGGGAGCTCCAGGAGCCGACCGGCTCAGCCGGTTCGCCGACCACGATCACCCCGTCCAAGCTGGAAGGTTCCAGCGGCTACCAGGACAGCTACTTCTACACCAACAAATCCGATGGCTCGATGGAGTTCTGGGACCCGGAAAACGGCGTGACCACGCCGAATTCCAGCTACTCGCGGTCCGAACTGCGCGAGATGAACTCCAGCGGCTCGGCCGCGGCCTGGTCGCTGCCCGGCACGCACACGCTCAGCGCGACCCTCAAGGTCACCCAGGTCCCCGACCACGTCTGCGTCGGCCAGGTCCACGCCACCGACCCCCGCACGACCAAGCCACTGGTCGAGCTGTACTACCACAGCAACGGTCAGATCGCCGTCGGCATCGAGAACGGGCCGACGGGCGGTCAGACCGCGCACAACCTGACCACGGTCGCGCTCGGGACGCAGTGGAGCTACGTCATCCAGATCACCGGCGGCAACACGATCAGCGTGACCATCAACGGCACCAAGCACTCCTTCGCGATCCCGTCCTCGTGGAACGGCTACAAGCAGTACTTCAAGGCGGGCGACTATGACCAGAGCAGCGGCAGCAGCTCGTCGGTCGGCGCGAAGGTCCAGTTCTACGCGTTGACCGTCAAGCACAGCTGACGCGTCACACGATGTCGTCGGGCAGCCTTGGCACCGCGGCGAGCAGTTCGCGGGTGTAGGGGTGGGTCGGAGCGCGCAGCACCGTAGCGCTCCGGCCCTGCTCGACGATTTCCCCGTCTCGCAACACCAGCAGTTGGTCGCAGAGCCGGTGCACGACCCCGATGTCGTGGGATACCAGGATCAGTGACAGGTTCAGCCTGCTGGCCAGGTCCGCGACCAGTTCGATGATCCGCTCGCGGACCGACGCGTCCAGCGCGGAGAACGGTTCGTCGCCGACCAGCACGGACGGCCGGGGCGCGAGCGCGCGGGCGATGGCGATCCGCTGCCGCTGGCCACCGGAGAACTGGTGCGGATAGCGCGTTGCCGCGTCCGGTTCCAGGCCGACCCCGGCCAGCACCTCCGCGATGCGCGCACGGTGGTTCTCTTTGATGGCAAGGCATTCCAGCGGTTCGGCGATGATCTCCCGCACGGTCATCCGTGGGTCGAGCGAACCGCGCGGATCCTGGAACACCACCTGTACCTCGCGCCGCAACCAGTGCAGCGCATGCGCCTTCCCGGCGCGCACCTCGCGATCGCGGAAGCGCACCGTGCCCGAATCGGGCCGGTCCAACGCGAGCAGCAACCGCAGCAGGGTCGACTTGCCCGACCCCGACTCGCCGACGATGCCCAGCCGACCGCCCTCCGGCAGCACAAAACTCGCGTCCCGCACCGCGTGCCGGCGCGCGGCGCCGCCGAACAGCGTGCGCCGGGGGAGCGGGAACGAGCGGTTCAGGTTGTCCGCGACCAGCAGATCAGGCATCGGTACCGCCCAGCTCGGGGAAGGCGGCGGCGCGCGCGGCACGTACCAGCGCCGAGGTGTGCGGATCGTGTTCGCCGTGGCCGAGCGCGGCGATGTCGGTCTCCTCGACCAGCTTTCCCTCCGCCAGCACCACCAGCCTGCTGACCACGCTGGCCAGCACCGCGAGGTCGTGCGTGATGAACAACAGGCTCGCGCCCTGCTGGTCGACGAGGTCGCGGAGCAGCGCGAGGATCTCCGCCTGCACGGTCACGTCCAGCGCGGTGGTCGGTTCGTCGGCGATCAGCACGAGAGGCTCGCAGGCCAGCGCGATCGCGATGCCGACCCGCTGCCGCTGCCCACCGGAGAGCTGGTGCGGGTACGCGCGCACGATCCGATCCGGATCCGGCAGACCGACGCGGTTCGCGAGTTCGATCGCCATCGCCCGCGCTGCTTTCGAGGACAGGCCGCGATGCAGGCGCAGCGGTTCGGCGAGCTGCTTTCCTATGCGCATCAACGGGTTCAACGCGGTCAACGGCTCCTGGAACACCATCGCGATCCGCTCGCCGCGAATCTTCGCCAGCGCCCGATCGGACTCGCCGAGCAGCTCGTGCCCATCCAGCTTGACGCTGCCGGTCACGCTCGCCTCTTCGGGCAGCAGGCCGATCGCGGCCAGCGCGGTCAGCGACTTGCCCGACCCCGACTCGCCGATCATGCCCAACCGTTCGCCTTGCCCCAGCGCGAAACTGACGCCATCGACGACCAACTTCTGTCCGAATAGGACGGTGAGGTCGGTGATCTCCAGCAGGCTCATCGGGCATCACGCAACCGGGGGTCGGTGGCGACCCGCAGCGCGTCGCCGAGCAGGTTCAACCCGAGCACGGTGAGCACGACGGCGAGACCGGGCCAGATCACCAGCAACGGGCGGGCAGAAAGGTATGCCTGTTGCTCGGCGAGCATGCCGCCCCAGGACGGTGTGTTCGGGTTCGTGCCGTAGCCGAGGTAGGTGAGCGCGGCCTCGGCGAGCACCGCCAGCGCCATGGTCAGCGAGAGCTGCACGATCAGCGTCGGCGCGATGTTGGGCAGCAGGTGTTTGCGGATGATCCGCCCGGTGTTCGCCCCGCACGCCTGCGCCGCGAGCACGTAGTCGGTGCCGCGCACCGCGTTGATCTCGCCGCGCGCCACCCGCGCCACGTTCACCCCGAACCCGATGCCGATCGCGACCACCGCCGTCGTGGTCGACCCGCCGTAGACGGCGGCCAGGATCATCGCCAGCAGCAACACCGGGAACGCGATCAGGATGTCGATCAGCTGCACCACGGTGGCGCCGATCCAGCGCGGGGTCACCGTGGCCGCCAACGCGAGCGCGATGCCGACCACCGCCGCGATCACCATCGCGAGCACCGCCGTCAACAGCGCTTCCCGCGCGCCCGCCAGCAACTGGCTGAACTGGTCGTGCCCGAGCCGGTCGGTGCCGAGCAGGTGCCCGCCGGAGAAGGGCAGTAGCCAGCCCTGATCGGGATTGGTCGCGGTCGGGTCGAACGGCGTCCACACCAGTGAGACCAGGCTGAAGACCACGAGCCCGACGACCACGGCCACGCCGAACACCCCGGTCGGCCGCCGCAGCAACGCTTTCAGCGCGGTCATCCGACCTCCCGCAGTCGCGGGTCGATGGCGCGGTGCACGATGTCGATGGCGAAGCTGATCACCAGCACGGACGCGCTGATCACCAGCACCTCGCCCTGCACCTTCACCAGGTCGCGGTTGCCGACGTCGGCCAGCAGCATGGTGCCCACGCCGGGCAGCGCGAACACCTGCTCGACCACGACCGCGCCCACGATCAGCCCGGCGATCTGCAAACCGAGCATCGAGGTCACCGGCAGCGCCGCGTTGCGCAGCCCGTGCGTGAGCAGCGCCCCGACCCTGGTGCGGCCCTTGGCGCGCGCGGTGCGCAGGTAGTCGGCGGAGAGCACGTCGAGCACGGCGGACCGGACGAACCGCAACAGCACCGCGCCTTCGGACAGGCCCAACGCCAACCAGGGCAGGACCAACGCGCGCAGCGCGGCACCGGGCGTCTGCCACCCGCCGATCGGAAAACCCTGGGCGGGCAGCACCCGCAGTTCGACCGCGAACAACAGCACCAGGACCAGACCGAGCCAGAACGTCGGCACCGCGATGCCCAACTGGGCGACCGCGCTGATCCCGCCGCCGACGCTGGACCGGTGCCGCAACGCGGCCAGGATGCCGAACGGCACAGCGAGCAGCAGCGCCACCACGATTCCGCCGCCCACCAGCGGCGCGGTCACCTGGAGTTTGGTGGCCAGTTCCGCGCTGACCGACACCCCGGTCAGCTGGGAGCGGCCGAAGTCACCGCGCAGCACGCCACCCAGCCACGACCCGTACTGCGCGGTCAGCGGCCGGTCCAGGCCGAGGTTGGCGCGGATCTGCGCCAGTTGCGCCGGCGTGGCGCGCAGGCCGCCGATGGTGGTGGCCACGTCGCCTGGCAACAGCCGCAGCAGCAGGAAGATCAGCACGCTGGCCACGAACAACGAGACCACCAGCAGCAGCGTCCTGCGCAGCAGGTATCTGATCATGTGGCCACGGCGAGCCCGGAGGCGTCGAACCGCTCCGTCGTTTCGATCGACGGCACCCCGTACACGCCCTGCCGGGCCACGGTGAACGTTTTGGCCAGGAACAGCCAGTCCGATGCCGCGTCCGTCGAGATCTGCTTGCCGACCTGCTTGAGCAGGGCGTCCCGGTCCGCGTCGCTCGACGCGGTGCCCGCCTGCGCGAACCAGTTCCGCACCTGCGCGTTGTCGTAACCGAAGTAGTACTTGGCGTTCGCGTAGTTGCCGATGTCCCGCGCTTCCGCGTGGTCGACCAGGCTGAGCTGGAACTGGTGGTTGGTGAACACCTGGCTCAACCAGGTCTGGAACTCCACCCGCTTGACCGTGAGCGCGATGCCGACCTGCTTCAGCTCCGAGGTGAGCACATCGGTGATGGCGGTCTGGTAGATGTTCGGCACGGTCAACGTGAGCGAGAGACCGTTCGGGAAACCGGCGCCGGCAAGGAGTTTCCTGGCGTTCGTCGGATCGTATCTGTCGATCGAGGTCAGGTCCTGGTACCAGGGATCCTGGGGCGGCACGTCGCTGCCGATCGCGATGCCGCCGCCGTACGCCTTGATCACGTCCGCGTTGTTGATCCCCTGCCGGATCGCGTGCCGCACCGCCGGATTGGTGAACGGCGCGACCGCGTCGTTGAACGCCAGCGTGAACTTGTCCGTTGTGGACCCGTTGAGCACGGTGAAGGAACTGGAGTTGCCGAAGGGTTGCAGCAGCGTCGGATCGGCGGTCGCCTCGATGTCGGTCTCGCCGGTCTGCTCGGCGTTGTTCGCGGTGTTCGCATCGGGGATGTAGTGGAAGATCACGGTGGCGACCTTCGGCTTCGCGCCCCAGTAAGCGTTGTACCGGTTGATGGTGATGGTCGAACCGCGGTTCCAGGCGCCGATGGTGAACGGGCCGCTGCCGTTGTCCTTCGCGTCCAGCGAAGCGAAGTTCGTCCCCTGCTGGTAGACGATGCCCTCGCGCTGGGTCAGGTTCCACAGCAGCCAGGTGTCCCGGTGCTTGAGGGTGATCACCACGGTGCGCGGGTCCGGCGCGGCGACCGAGTTGATCGAGGCGAAGTTCGCCGCGTAGATGCCCAGCGAACCCGGCGCGGTCTGCTGATCCAGCGACCATTTCACGTCCGCCGAGGTCAGCGGCGTGCCGTCATGGAAGTGCGCGTTCGGCACCAGATGGAAGGTGTAGGTCAGCCCGTCCGGCGACTCGTCGTAGCCGGTGGCCAACTGCGGCACGATCGCGTCCTGCTTGTGCACATCCACCGTGAGCAGGTTCTGGTAGACGTTGGTCAGCAGCAGCTGGTCGAGCGCGGCGCCCGCGGTGGAGAACGGGTTCAGGCTGGTCGGTTCCAGCGTCAGTCGCACGTTGACGGTGGCGCCGAGGTTGAGCTGCGCGTCCGGCGGCGTCGCGGGCAGGCTGGTCGCGCCGGTTCCGGCACTGGTCGGCGCGCCGGTGCCGCAGGCGACCAGTGTGGCCGCAACCAGCAGCGGGGCCAGAGTCATCAGTGCACGGCGCATGTCCGGAATCCTCCAGGTCGGTCGAGGACAGCGCGAGTGTCCACGCCACGCTCCATCCGGTGATCCTCGCCCAACCGTCCGACGGCGTCGATGCGGGGGTGAAGCACCTCACCTCTGCCAGACTGCGTGATCGTGACAGATCCCGGACTGCTGCTCGGCATCGATGTCGGCACCACCGCCGTGAAGGTCGCCGCGTTCACCGAGTACGGGGTGCGGGTCGCCGCGCACACCGTCGGCTACCCGGTGCGCCGTCCCCACCCGGGCTGGGCCGAACAGGATCCGCTGGACTGGTGGCGGGGCTGCCTGCGCGGCATCCGCGCCGTGCTCGCCGAGCTGCGCGGTCGCCGGATTCGCGCGGTCGGGCTGGTCAGCCAGGTCAACACGCACCTGCTGGCCGGCGCGGACCTGCGCCCGTTGAGCCCGGCGATCATCTGGCAGGACACCCGCTGCGCCGAGGACGCGCAGGCCCTGGACGCGCGGTTCGACACCGAGGCCAAGATCCGCATCTGGGGCGCGCCGATCACCCTGGACGCCTCGTTCGCCGGCGCTCGCGCCGCGTATTTCGCGCGTACCGATCCGGCGAAGTGGGCGGAGGCGCGCTGGTTGTTGAGCCCGAAGGACTTCATCGGCGCCAAACTCACCGGCAGGGTCGCCACCGACCTGCTCTCCGGGGTGCGCGTCGCGGGCGCCAACGGCTACCTGCCCGAGGCGACCGCGCTGGTCGAGGGCCTCGCCGCGAAACTGCCGGAGATCCTGCCCGCCGAGGCCGTGCTCGGCCCGTGCGCCGTGCCCGAGCTCGACGGCGCCGTTGTCGTGGTCGGCACCATGGACGCCTACGGCGACGTGTTCGGCTCGCGCACCACCGAGGCCGGTCGCGGCCTGATCTCCTGCGGAACGTCCCTGGTCGTGGCCGGTGCGTCCACCGAATCGGTGCCGACCCCGGGCATCGTCACCTTCCCGCCTCGGCACGGCGTCTTCGTGCACGCGGGCCCGACGCAGGCAGCGGGCGACGCGGTGCGCTGGTGGGCGCACGCCGGTGGCCGCACCCTCGACGAGGTGTTCGCGTCCGCCGCGACCGGCGCACCCGGCGTGGTGTTCACGCCCTACCTCGCCGGCGAACGCGCGCCGTTGTGGGACCCGGCGGTGCGCGGCAGTTTCCTCGGCCTGTCCGCCGCCACCACCCAGGCCGACCTGGCGCGCGCCGTGCTCACCGGCGTCGCCATGTCCGCCCGGCACGTGCTGGAGGTCGTCGAGACCGCGTGCGGCGCCCCGCTCGACCCGATCGCGTTCGTCGGCGGTGGCGCGCGCAGCGACCTGTGGGCGCAACTGCACGCGGACGTGCTGAACCGGCCGATCGAGCGGCTGCGCGTCGTGGACAGCGCGGTACTGGCCGCCGCCCTGCTCGGTGCGGTCGGTGCCGGTATCCGCCCGGACATCGACACCGCCGCCGCCCACGCGGTCGCGACCGAGCGCGTGTTCACGCCCGCGCCCGACGCCGAGGGGTTGCGCCCGCTCTACGAGGCGTACCGCGCGTCCTACGCCGGCCTGCGCGAAACCCACGCCCGGCTCGGCGAATACCGCGCTACTTCGTGAAGTACCAGGTCTCCGGAGTGATCCGCGCGGACGGGTTCATCGGCGCGACGCCGTGCAGGTTGCTCGACACCGCGTAGACCTTGTACGGGTCGGGCACGTTGATCGCACCGGGCAACTGCTGCGCCGCGTAGGTCTCGTAGGCGGCGAACGTGCTCTGCGACGCGTCGTGCAGCGTCGCGTTCACCTTCTGCGTCATCGCGTCGTCGTGGTAGCTGCTGTAGTTGGCGGCCGAATCGGGCAGGAAGAAGATGTTGCCGGTGGGCACCGCGCCGTAGGTGTAGTAGCCCCAGTCGGTGATCTGCCAGTCGCACGTCGACGGGTTCGTCGGGCAGGTCGAGATGTTCGTGATCAGCGAGTTGAACGGCTGACCCTCGATGGTGAGCTGGATACCGGCCTGGCTGGCGTCGGACTTCCACTGCTGCGACTGCTCGGACAGCGAGGTGTTGGAGCTGTTGAAGCTCAGCGTCAGGCTCAGCTTCGTCCCCGCCGCGACGCCGTCCCCGCACTGGTTGTTCCCGGTCCCCGCGCTCGTGCAGGTCATCACGCCGTTCTGCGGCGTCCAGCCGTGGCTGGTCAGCAGCTTCTTGGCGTTGCCGATGTTGAACGGATAGGGGCCGAGGCCGTTGTTCGCGTTCTGGTTCGGCGACACGTACGGGGTCGACGGCGCGGTCGGCACCGGGCCGGTCATCGGCACCGCGTATCCGCGCCAGGCCACCGCAGCGTCGGTCACCTGGTCGACGGTCTCCTGCAACGCCTCGCGCACGTACTGCTGCCGCAGCGCCGGACCCAGGGTCGGGTTGGCGTAGTTGATTGGCGCGTACGCCCAGCCCCACACGTACATCGGGGTCAACGCGTAGTTCTTGCCGAGCGGGTTGGTCGCGGGCACCAGGCTGGCGGATTTCGGATCGCGCTTGGGCAGGTTGTTGGCGGGCACCTGGCCCACGTTGATCTGGTTGCCCGCCAGCTCCGCGTTGTACTCGGCCTGCGGCGTGGTGAACGGGATCTCGTTGAAGCCGTCCAGCTTGGGCTTGTCCGGCCCGGAGTACTTCGGGTTCGGCACGAAGTCGGCGGCACCGTCGGAGGTGTAGGACTTCAACTTCCACGGACCGTCCACAACGGACCAGAGTGGATCGGTCGCGTACCCGCTGACGTCCTTGTTCTTGTTGAGCAGGTAGTTGTAGACCGCACCGCACTTCGACTGGTCGCTGGCGCACCCGCCGCTGCCCGCCGCCGCCGAGTCAGAGGTCTTGTCCCACGCCTCGGGGAACGGGGTGATCTCGAAGAGCTGGTTGCCGGTGAACCAGTCCGGGTTGTAGGTGCCGTCCAGGGTCAGCGTCACCTGCGACGGTCCGGTGGTCTGCACGGACTTCACGTTGTCCGGGAACTCGCTCGGCACGTACCAGGCGAACTTGTTCTTGTCCGCGATCAGCATGTTCAGGAAGAACTCGACGTTGGTCGGGGTGAGCTTCTCCCCGTTCGACCACGAGTAGTTCTTGAGGTTGATCACGACCTTGTTCCCGCTGTACACCGGCGCCTGCGCGAGGCTGGCGTTGGTGTCGAGCTTCGAGGGCTGGTCACCGACGCCGTTCCAGTACAGCGGCCGGTACATCAGATACTCGAACTGGTAGGTGTTGTTGACCTCGTTGTGTGAAGGATCGATGAAGGGAAAGATCCAGTTCGGCGACGCGGTCGGGCCTTCCGCCCAGGTCGCAACCCCGCCCTGCTGTGGTGTGTCGCCAGCGCTGCTCCCGCCGCATGCGGTCGCGAGCAGGGCGACGCCGAGCGCGGCGGCCCCGAGAGCCAGACCAATACGACTCCTGGCCATCAACGGCACCTTTCTTCGAGCACAACGAGCACCTCAGGTAACGGATCGGCAGCGCTGAGTTTGCCAGGCTCGGGCCTGGGCTGGCGAGCATGCCGGCCGGACTCGTTCACCGTTGACTGTGTCTTGACTCACACGAGTGGTCTAGTCCAGTTTTGGTCTAGTCCATTTTTCGACAGCTTGGAGGAACCATGCCGTTCCTACCGTTGCACCAACGATTAGTCGCCGCGGCTGGAGCAGGGCTGCTGGCCGCCGGGCTCGTCGCGATACTCGGCGCGAGCGCCAACACGGCAGGCGCCGCCGACGGCAACCTGCTGACCAACGCCGGCTTCGAATCCGGCATCACCGGTTGGAGCTGCGACGACGCCGCGACCGTCGCCAGCCCCGTGCACTCCGGCTCGGCCGCGCTCGCGGGCTCGCCGACCGCGAGCGACACCGCGCAGTGCACGCAAACCGTCAGCGTCGCGCCGAACAGCGCCTACGCGCTCTCCGGCTACGTCCAGGGCAGCTACGTCTACCTCGGCGCCACCGGCAGCGGCGTGAACGCGAGCACCTGGACCCAGGCCGCGCCCGGCTACACCCAGCTGTCCACCACGTTCACCACCGGTGCGAGCACCACCAGCGTCACCGTGTTCGTGCACGGCTGGTACGGCCAGAGCGCCTACCACGCCGACGACTTCAACCTCACCGGCCCAGCAGGCAGCGGCGGCGGTGGAGGTGGGGGCGGTGGCGGCACGACCACCCCGCCGCCGCCACCGTCGGCGGGCGGCTTCACCCACCCGGTCTACCTGATGCCGCTGGACAACAATCCGCCCGCGATCTCGACGATCATGGCGCAGTCCGGCGAGCACGAGTTCAACCTGGCGTTCGTGCTCGACTCGGGCGGCTGCACCCCGGCCTGGGACGGCAGCAGCAGCGAACTGGTCTCCAACGACACCGCGGTCGCGGCCGACATCAGCGCGATCCGCGCGGCGGGCGGGGACGTCGCGGTGTCCTTCGGCGGCTACAACGGCACCGAACTCGGCAGTACCTGTGGCAGCGCGAGCGCGCTGGCCAGCGCCTACCAGCAGGTGATCACCAAGTACAACCTCAAGCGGGTCGACTTCGACTACGAGAACGGCGCGCTCGACGCGAACACCGCGGTCCGGTTCGGCGCGATCGCGACCCTGGAGAAGAACAACCCGAACCTGACCGTGTCGCTGACCATCCCGATGACCACGGTCGGCTTCCCGGGCAGTGGGACCGACGAGATCAAGCAGGCGGTGGCGGCGGGCGCACGGCTGGACATCATCAACATCATGGACTTCGACACCGGCCTGACCAGCGGAACCGAGCTGAGCCAGACCGAGGCGATCGCGAACGACGCGGTCGGTCAACTGTCCTCGATCTACGGCTGGAGCGCGGCCACCGCCTGGCAGCACCTCGGTCTGCAGATCATGAACGGCCACACCGACCAGCCGAGCGAACTGTTCACCCAGGACACGTTCAACTCGCTGCTGGCCTTCGCCAAGTCGAACCAGCCCGCCTGGTTCTCGTTCTGGGCGGAAAATCGTGATTTCCCCTGCCCGAGTGGGGTCGTCGAACCGTGGGCGCCCGGCACGTGCAGCAACATCAGCCAGAATCCCTACGATTTCACCAAGATCATCGTCCAGTACTGACAGACCGTTGGGGCACAATCGTCCCCGTGACGACCAGCGTTGATATCGACCTGGCGCGGGACGGGGACGATGCCGCCTTCACCCGGCTGGTTGCGCCGCTGCGCAGGGAACTGCACGCGCACTGCTACCGCATGCTCGGCTCGTCCCACGATGCCGACGACGCGTTGCAGGACGCGCTGCTGCGCGCGTGGCGCGGCCTGTCCGGGTTCGCGGGCCGCAGTTCGCTGCGGTCCTGGCTCTACACCGTGGCCACCCGCACCTGCCTTGACCTGATGGACGGGCGCGGCAAGCGCGCGCTGCCGATGGACCTCGGTCCGGCCAGCGAGCACGCGCGGCTGGACAACGCCCCCGACACCGAGATCTCGTGGCTCGGCCCGTACCCGGAGACCGGGCTGACCGGCCGCGCCACCCCGGAAACCCGTTACGAGCAGCGCGAAGCCGTCGAACTCGCGTTCATCGCCGCGCTGCAACACCTGCCCGGCAACCAGCGCGCCGCGCTGGTGCTGTTCGAGGTGCTCGGGTTCGCCGCCGCCGAGATCGCCGAGATCATGGACACGTCGACCGCGTCGGTGAACAGCGCGCTGCAGCGCGCCCGGCGCATCATCGCGGAGAAGGTTCCGCCGCGCAGCCAGCAGCAGACGCTGCGCGAGCTGGACGACGCCAAGGTCCGCGACATCGTGCTCGGCTACTCGGCAGCGCTGGAGCGCGGCGACGCGGACGCCCTGGTCGCGCTGCTCACCGAGGATGTCACCTGGTCCATGCCGCCGATGCCGTACTGGTACGCGGGTATCGAGGCGGCGATGGACTTCGCGATCCAGGTCCCGCTGACCAGTTGCGGCACCTGGCGGATGCGGTCGACCACCGCGAACGGGCAACCGGCCATCGGCTCCTACCTGCGGCCCTTCGACGAGACCGGTCCGCACACCGCGTGGGCGATCAACGTGCTGACCCTGCGTGACGGGCGCATCGCCGACATCATCTCGTTCATCGGCGACGAACACTTCCTCGCGCTCGATCTGCCCCTGGCCGTCGACTAGGTGCATCAACTTCAGGTTGACGATTTGGCGATCGTCAACCTACGATTGACGCATGAGTCCACTGAACATCAGCCTCGCCGACCTGATCGCCCGTCTCGACGACGAACTCCCCGACGCCAACAACCTGGCCCGGATCAGCGAAGCGCAACTGCGCGCCCAGACCCTCTCCGACCTCGCCGACCAGCTCGTCGGCCACTACGTGGGCAAGGCCAAGCAGGCAGGCGCGTCGTGGAGCGAGATCGGCGACGCCATCGGGGTGTCCAAACAGGCAGCCCAGCAACGCCACGCGCCCATCGCGTTCGAGCGGTTCACCGACCTGAGCAGGCACAGCATCGTGCTGGCGCAGGAAGCCGCGCGGGAGCACAAGCACGACTTCATCGGCACCGAACACCTCCTGCTCGGCCTGCTCGGCGAACCGAGGGGCCTGGCCCACGAGCTGCTGGCGGCGAAGGCCGGGTCGGAGCAGACCGTCCGCGACGCGATCGAGGCAGTGCTGCCGCCCGCCGGGAAGAAGGCGCCCCGTGGTCACATCGCATTCCGGCCGGCGGGCAAAACGGCCATCGAACAGGCACCCCTGGCCGCGGCCGATCTCGGCCACCCCTGGGTCGGCACGGAACACCTGCTGCTGGGCCTGCTCCGCGCCGAGGAGTGCGCGGCCGCGCAGATCCTGCGCAACCTCGGCTTCACGGTGGCGGAACTGAACGAGTCGGTCAAAGCCGGTGTGGCCGCACGGTCGGCCCAGCGCGCGTGAGTCAGCGTTCGCGCGGTCGCACCAGACCGGTCTCGTAGGCGAGCACCACCGCCTGGGCCCGATCGCGCAGGTGCAGCTTGGCCATGATCCGCGCGACGTGCGTCTTCACCGTCGCCTCGCTCAACTGGAACAACGCGGCCAGTTCGGCGTTGCTGCGCCCGGTCGCCAACTCGCGCAACACTTCCAGTTCGCGTGGGGTCAACGCGGCCAGGTCACCCGGTGGCACGATCGCACCCGATTCCGGGTTGGCGAAGCGCTCCACCAGCCTGCGGGTGATCGTCGGCGCGAGCAGCGCGTCCCCGGCCCGCACCAACCGCACCGCCGCGACCAGTTGCTCCGGGGTGACGTCCTTGAGCAGGAACCCGCTCGCGCCCGCCGACAGCGCCGAGTACACGTACTGGTCCAGGTCGAACGTGGTCAGCATGATCACTCTGGGCGGGTTCGGCCGCTCTGCCACGATCTGGCGCAGGGCAGCCAACCCGTCCAGCTCCGGCATGCGGATGTCCATCAGCACGACGTCCGGTTCGGTGCTGCGCACTGCCTCGACCGCCTCGATCCCGTTCGACGCCTGGGCGACGACCTCCATGCCGTCCGCGGTGAGGATCATGGCGAACCCGGTGCGGACCAGCGTCTGGTCGTCGGCGACCACCACCGTCAACGCGCTCACACCGGAATCCTTGCCATCAACCGGAAACCGCCGTCCAGCGGACCCGTGTCCAGGCTGCCGTCGTAGACGGCCAGCCGTTCGCGCAACCCGAGCAGACCGCGCCCGTTGCCGGTGGCCGCGCTCGGACCCGGCGCCCCGCCCGCGTCGGTCACCGTGATCCGCAGTTCCGCCTCGCCGAATTCGACCTGCACTCGCGCGGACGCGCCCTCCGCGTGCTTCACCGTGTTCGTCAACGCCTCCTGCACCACCCGGTACCCGGCCAGGTCGACGCCCTGCGCCAACGGCCGGGGCGCGCCGCTCACCGCGTACTCGACCCGCATCCCGGTGGCCCGCACCCGATCGATCAACGCGGGCAGCTGATCGAGTCCGGGCTGTGGCGCGAGCTCCCGTTCCTCGTCGCCCGGCGCGAGCAGTTCCATCACCTGGCGGAGTTCGGCCATGGCGGTCCGGCCGCTCGCCTCCACCGCCAGCAGCGCGGTCGCGGCCGTGTCCGGCGCGGTCGCCATGATCTTGCGGGCCGCCCCGGCCTGGACCACCATCACGCTGACATTGTGCGTCACCACGTCGTGCAGTTCGCGCGCGATCCGCGCCCGCTCCTGCTCGATGGCGTGCTGGGTCTGCTCATCCTGCTGCGCCGCCAGGGTCAGCACCCGCGCCCGCGCGGTGCGGATCGTCTCGGTCGCCAGGATCAGCGGCACGATCACCGCGAAGGACGTGAACACGCTCGGGATGTCCGGCAGCGCCGCGCGGAAGTAGGTCGAGATGAGCGCGGCGACCGCCAGCAGCGCCACCTTCGCGGGCGTCCGGTACGGGCTGTACATGGCCGCGCTGTACGCGGCGATCAACGTGGTCAGCAGGGCGAGCCTCGGGGTCGCCATACTGTGCGTCAGCACCGTCGCGGCCGACACGACCACGAAGCAGCCCAACGGAAACCGGCGCCGCAGCGCCAGTGGCGCGCACGCCAGCACGGTCAGCGCCATGTTCCGCCCGAAGTCCTCGGGAGCCGAGAGGGTGCGGGCGCCGATCGTGTACACCAGCCCGTACGCGGTGATCGCCACCGCGAGCACCACGTCGACGACGAACATCCTCCGGGTCGGCGCGGGCAGCGGTCCGGATCGCCGGATCAGCGCGGCGATCGGCCGGAAGGACAACACAGCGGTCACCCTGCCAGTGTCTCAACTCCGATGCTCGCGACGGATCCGTCACGATGACCAAACCCGTACACCCCTCGACTACATCGCGAGGATGACCCCAGGTCAGAGCGGGGCGTCGGCGTCCGCGCAGCGGGCCCGGATCTTGGCCGCGTCCGGGTGACCGAGGTCCTCCAAGATCGCCACCGCCCGCGCCACCGTCTCCCGGGCCGCCGCCCGCCTGCCCAGCGCGAGCTCGGCATCGCCGAGGTGCAGCAGTGTGTCCGCCTCCAGTGCGCGGTCGCCGGTGTGCTGGTAGAGCCGCACCGCCGTGTCGAAACAGGCGATCGCCTCGTGGTACTGGCCGAGGTGGTGGTGGGCGTAGCCGAGACTGTCCCAGTCCGCCGCCGCGCCGGAATCGTCGCCCAGCTTGGTGTGCAGGATCAGCGCATCCTGGCAGCGCGTCAGCGCCAACTGGTAGTCGCCGCGCAGGATGTGCGTCCAGCCGACCTCGTTGCCGACCGCGGCCTGGAACGACTCGTCCTCGGCCAGCCGATAAATGTCCATTGCGGACTCGTAGTGCGCCAGCGCGGTGTCGTGCTCGCCGTTCGCGTTCGCCTGGAACGCCAGCAGCCGATGCGATTCCGCCACACCGTGCGCGTCGTCGAGCTCGGTGAACAACGCCAGCGCCTGCTCCAGGTTCTCCCGGCTCTGCCGGTAGTCGCCCAGCCTGCCGTTGGTGAACCCGATCGCGCGCAACGCCGACGCCACCCCCTGCCGCTCGCCGGACCGTTGCGCCGCCTTCAACGCGATGTGCTGGATCACCAGCTGGTCCTGCCAGCGGCCCTGCCGGTCCAGCAGGCGATCCAGCACATCGGCCAGCTGCCACGCCTGGGTGTCGAAGCCGCGCTGCGCCGCGACCTCGATCAACGCGATCAGCACCGACCGCTCCGCGCTCAGCCACGCGTCGGCCGCCTGCCCGTCCGCGAACTCCGGCACGTTCGCGCCCTCGTGCGGCGGCGGCAGCGTCGGTCGCGGGCGGTGCGGCGACATCGTCCGGATGGCCTCGTTCGCGGAATGCAGGTAGTGGTCGAGCATCCGCACCGTGGCCGCGCGCACCAGCTCCGCGTTCTCGTCGGCGGCCAGTTCGGCGGCGTAGGCGCGCAACAGGTCGTGCTGGGTGAAGCGGCCGGGCACGTACTCGGCGACCAGATGCGCGTAGCTCAGCTCGTTGAGCACCATCCGCGCGTTGCGCACCGGCATCCCGGTCAGGGCCGCCGCGACCGGCGGCGCGAAATCCGGGCCAGGATGCAGACCCAGCAACAGGAACAGCTGACCGGCGGCGGGCGTGACCGCGCGCAACGACCAGGAGAACACCGAACGCGTGTCGGTCGCCGGATCCACGTCCGCGAACGCGTCCAGCCCACCGTCCGCGCGCAACTCCTCCGCGATCGCGGCCAGTGGGAACCCCGGCCGGACCGCCGCGCGCGCCGCCACGATCGCCAGCGCCAGCGGCAACCCGCCGCTGCGCGCGATCAACTCGTCGACCGCGATCGGCTCCTTGGCCAGCCGGTCCGCGCCCAACCGCGCGGCGAGGAAGCCGCGCGATTCGGCCGGGCTGAGCACGTCCAACGGCAGGAAGTGCGCGCCCGCCGACGTGACCAGGCCGAACAGCCGGTTGCGGCTGGTCACGATGACCATGCTGCCCGGACCGTTGGGCAGCAACGGTCGTACCTGCTCGGCGTCCCGCGCGTTGTCCAGCAGGATCAACATCCGCTTGCCGTGCAGCATGCCGCGATAGAGGTCGGCCTGGGCGATCGGGCTGGCCGGGATCTTGTCCGGCGCGATGCCCTGCGTCTCCAGCAGTTGCCGGATCGCGTCCGGCGCCTCGATCTCCGCCCTGGCCTGGTCGAACCCGCGCAGGTTGAGATAGAGCTGGCCGTCGGGGAAGCGCGGCGCGACATCGTGCGCCAGCCGCACCGCCAGCGTGCTCTTGCCGACGCCCGCCATGCCGGACACCACCGTGATCACCGTGTCCGGCAGTTCCGCGCCGGCAGGCGCTTCGACCAGCGCGCGCAACCGAACCAGTTCGCTGTCGCGCCCGGTGAAGATCGGCAGGTCGGCTGGCAACTGCGCGGGCCCGCGCCGCCTCGGTGCCGGGGGAGGGGCCGTGGTGACGTTGTCATAGGCCGCGCGTAGTTCTGGCCCCGGATCGATGCCAAGGTCGTCAGCCAGCCGGTCGCGCACCGACCGGTAGACCTCGATCGCGTTGGCCTGCCGCCCGCTCGCCGCCAGCACCTGGATCAGCCGTGCCTGCAACGCCTCGTCGTAGGGCGCGTGCTGGGCGACGTCGGCCAGCACCGACGCGATCCGCTCCGGTACCCCCGCCCGCAACGCGGTCTCGGCCGCCGCCTGCGCGGCCAGCGTGTACTCGCGCTCCACCGAGCCGAACAGCGGATGTGCCCTGGTCACCCCGGCGATGCCCGCCGCGACCGGCCCCTGCCGCAACGCCAGCGCACGCACGTACAACTCGGTCGCCTCGACCGGGGCGTTCGTGGCTTCGGCGCGCCCCACCAGTTCCCGGAACTCCAGCAGGTCCAGCATGGTCTCGTCGACCACGAGCCGGTACCCACCGGAACCGCGCACCAGCAGGTCGCCTGCGGTTCTGGTGGACAGGCTCGGGTCGATCAGCCTGCGCAGCAGGCCGACGTGCCGCTGGATGATGTTGACCGCGCCATCCGGCGGGTCCTGCCCCCACAGCGCGCCGACCAACTCGCTGATCACTACCGGCTGACCGGCATTGACCAGCAGTATCGCCAGCAGCGCGCGCCGGGTCGGTGAGCCGAGTTCGACCTCGGCGCCGTCCCGCCAGGCCCGCACCGGACCCAACACCGTGAACCGAACCGTGCCATCGGCACCAGTCCGTTGCTTCCCCGCCACGAGCACACTCCGGATCGCCGCCGTCCGGGCAGGAAAACGTCCCCGCAGATGCCCCCCGCCCCGACCAAGGGCAACAGGCTACTCGCCCGGTCCAGGAGGTCGATGCGGCCTCCAGAGGGTGTTATCGGTGTCACCACTAGAGTGTTAGCGATGATTCAAATCTGTGTTATCGTTGCTTACATGAACACGAAAGCACGGATACTCGAAGCAGCGGCCTGCCTGCTGTCGACCTCGGTGGACGGCGACGTCTCCACCCGTGCCGTGTGCGAAGCGGCGGGCGTCGGCGCACCGGCCCTCTACCGCCAGTTCGGTGACAAGGAAAGGCTGCTCGCCGCCGTCGTCGACCACGCCTTCGAGTCCTACCTGGCGGGCAAGCGAGCCCTGGCCGAGACCGACGATCCGGTGCACGACCTCTACGCGGGCTGGGACAACCACATGGCCTTCGCGCTGGCCAACCCCAACCACTACCGGCTGATGCACGGCCCCGGCCTGGTCACCCGGCCCGCGGCGGCGGCCGAAGCGCACGAACTGCTGCTCGCCGTGCTGCGCAGGTGCGCCGAGGCAGGCCGGTTGAGGATCGCGCCCGAACTGGCCGCCTCGATGATCATGGCCAGCAACACCGGCGCGGCCCTGGCGCTGATCTGCCGCCCCGAGCTCTACCCCGAACCGGCCTTCGCTGACCGCGTCCGCGACGCCGTCTTCGCCTCGGTCGTCGCCGACCCGGCGCCCGCCGCGCCTGACTCCGTTTCGCTGTCCGGCGCGGCCATCACCTTCCAGGCCCGGCTCGCCGCGCGACCGCCCGCCGAGCTCACCGATCAAGAAACCGGCCTGCTGCACGAATGGCTCGGCCGGCTCACCGCAGCCTGAACCCGTAACCCCAGAAAGCAGGGATCATCATGAGCAGCACCCAGCGCGTCGCCATCGTCACCGGCTCCTCGCGAGGCATCGGCCGGGCGACCGCCCTGCGCCTGGCCGCCGACGGATTCGCCGTCGTGGTCAACTACGTCGGGAACGCCGATCGCGCCGACGAGGTCGTGAAATCCATCGCCGACAAGGGCGGCCAGGCCATCGCCGTGCGCGCGGACGTCGCCGACGAAACCGACGTGGTGGCCATGTTCGAAGCGGCCGAGGCCGCCTTCGGCGGGATCGACGTGGTGGTCAACGTGGCAGGCCGGATGATCCTCGGCCCGCTCGTCGACTTCGACCTCGACGAACTCGACGCCACCTACCGCACCAACGTCCGCGGCACCTTCATCGTCGACCAGCAGGCCGCGCGCCGGATCCGCGCGGGCGGCGCGATCATCAACTTCTCCACCTCGGTCACCCGCACCTCGTTCCCGAACTACTCGGCCTACGTCGCCAGCAAGTCCGCGGTCGAGGGCATCACGCTGATCCTGGCCCGCGAACTGCGCGGCCGCGACATCACCGTGAACTCGGTCGGCCCCGGCCCGACCAACACGGACCTGTTCGTCAACGGCAAGACCCCCGAGCAGATCGAGGGTTCGCGGAAGGCCGTCCCGCTGGAGCGCCTCGGCGAGCCCGAGGACATCGCCGAAACAGTGGCTTTCCTGGCCAGCCCGGCAGGCCACTGGATCAACGGCCAGAACATCAAGGCCAACGGCGCGCTCGCCTGATCATCCACAGTAGACACAGAACCGGAAAAGGAGCACCACCGATGCCATTCGCCAACCTCAAGGTCCCGCAGGGCACCCTCACCGCCGAACAGAAGGAAGAACTGGTGCACAAGGTCACCGACCTGTTCGCGGGCTACTTCGGCGACGGCGCCCGCCAGCACACCATGGTGCTCGTCGACGAGGTCGTCGACGGCGGCTGGGGCCGCGCCGACGAGGTCATCACCCTCGCGAAGATACGCGGCGAAAACTGATCAACTCGTTTGGCGGAAAGCCGTCCGGCACTGTGTGCTGGGCGGCTTTTCCGTGAGCCGGTGCAACCTTTCCCGGACAGAACTGGTATTCCATAACGAACTTGTCCGTAGCGAGGGGAGCCCATCTTGGTTCGGCGCGTTGCGCTGTTGGTCGCGGTGATCGCCCTGCTTGCCGCCTGCACCGCCACCCAACCCAAGGCAACGCCGCCACCGTCGACGCCGAAACCGACCACGTCGGCGACGCCGCCACTGCCCCCGGCCACGGTCGTGCCCGATCCGGCGCAGGTGTCCACGCTCACCGCGCTCGCCCAGCAGATGACCCAGCACTTCTCCGCCATGAGCCTGGTCCCCGGTTCCGAAGACGTGCTCGACTACGGCATCGGTGATCTCTGGCGGCAGGGCATCGACGGCGCGGGCACCACCGTCGCCCTGGTCGAAGGCTGGAACGCGCCCAAGCTCGACGCCGACATCGCAGGCTTCGACCAGCGGCTCAACCTGCCTGCGCCGGACATCCAGACCATCTACCCGGCAGGCCCGCTACCCGCCCAGTGCCCGGCGGGCATGGTGGCGCTCGGCTCGTACGGCTCGTGCGACGGCTGGGCAGGCGAACTCGAACTCGACGTCGCGTCCGTGCACCTGATGGCGCCCTACGCCAAGATCCTGCTCGTCGTCACCCCGCCGGACACCGAGGTCGCGGACGACGCGGCCAGCCAGGTCGCGCCACCGGAAATGATGGCGGGCGTCGAGTACGTGGCCACCCACCACCTCGCCGACGTGATCTCGATCAGCGACGACACCGGCGAAGCCACCTTCAGCCACGGCCGCCCCCAGATCACCGCGCAGGACCCCGCCGAACTGACCGCCGCCGCCAGCAACGTGCCAGTCCTGGTCGGCACCGGCGACTGCGGCGTCGTGCAGAATCTGGCGACCGCGAGCAGCCAGTGCGGCAACACCACGAAAACACCGGACACCGCCGCCTGGGACGACTCGCCCTGGGTGACCGCCGTCGGCGGCAGCGTGCCCAACCTGGACCGCACCAGCGGCGCCAGCCTCGGCCCCGACCACGTCTGGGCGCAGGGCCACTCGGCCGAAGGCGCAGGCACGTCGACCGTCTACCCGCGGCCCGACTACCAGCGCGGCGTGGTCACCGGCCCGATGCGCGCGGTCCCCGACATCACCATGGACGCGCTCGACGGCACCTCCGAATCCACCCCGCTGTTCGCGGGTGTGCTCGCCCTCGCCACCCAGCTCAACCACGCGCCCATCGGCCCCATCAACAACGTGCTCTACCAGGTGCTCGGCCCGAAGGGCGCGCAGCAGGGCATCACCGACATCGTCACCGGCAGCAACACCGTCCCCGGTGCACCCGGCCTCGCCGCCGCGCCCGGCTACGACCCGGCCACCGGCTGGGGCACCATCAACGCGGCCACCTTCGTGCCAGCCCTGGTCACCGCCGTGCGCGCGCAACGTGCCCCGAACATCCCCAGCCAACAGGCGGCCACCGCGCTCGCCACACTGCGCGGCGCCGCCCACCTCACCAGCACCCAGCTCACCGCGACCGGCTTCCTGCCCGGCCACCCGGTGCACCTGACGGTCGACGGTCAGCAGGTCGCCACGGTCACCGCCGACGACACCGGCAACATCGGCTACCCGCTCAACCCGGCAGCCCTGCACCTCAAACCCGGCAGGCACCAGCTGATCGCGCGCAGCATGCTGGTCGACGAGCAGGTCACCTTCACCAGCAAGTGACGCGTCAGGACGAGGACGCGGCGCGCTTGAGAATGCCGGCCTGGACCGCCGCCCACGACGACAGGTTGTTCTGCGCCACCGCGTCGTTCTTGCTCTTGGCGTAGGAGAAGAACTCCATCACCACCTTGCCGAACCGGCCGATCGCGATCGTCGTGTACGTGCCGTCGTCGGCCGCGGTGGTCGCCTGGAAGACGTAGGTGCCGGGCACCGAGGACGTCTGCTTCTGGTAGTCCTGGTTGTCGCCGAAGAAGTTGTTGTCGTAGTCGATCCACTGCGTCGCGCCCGCCGCCGAACCGAAACTCGTCAACGCGATCTCGGCCTGCGTACCGTGCGTGTTCTGCCAGTGCTCGTACCCCGCCGACACGAAGCTGGCCTGGGCGAGCGTGTCGTTCTCCCGAGTCCGCTCGTCGCCTGCGTCGGTGAACCAGTTGACGTAGTCCGCCTTGCTCATCGCCCCGTCCGTCGCCCACTTGCCCGACGGGCTGGTCGCGTTGTCCGGCTTGGGCATCAGGCAGGTCGACACCGTGGCGACCTGGCAGGTGAAACCACCGGAAGCGGTCCCGCCAGCACTGCCACCCGCGCCCCCGCCGCCCTGACTCGCCCCACCGGCCGCCGTGTTCGCGGGCGCGCCCCCACCGATACCGCCGATACCGCCGCCGTCGCTCTTGCAGCCGCTCACCAGCACCAGCGCGGCACACATACCAGCGCCAAGCGCGGACCAACGCCGGACATTCACCACCAGGACCTCCCCAACGGAACAACAGTGGCGAAAAGGTACCAATGCTCCGAACAGGCGGCCAACCAGGGCGAAAGGGGTAGTCGAACGGTGTCCGTCAGTCACCCCCGCCGGTAGGGTCGCGGCGAGCAGTGCTGTGGAACGGGGGAGTTTTCGGTGGCAGGTGGCCAGCGGGACTTGCACATGTCGATCGACGCGCAGGCATATGTGCGCAACGCAGTGCAGATCGCGAACGTGCAGGGCAATTACACGATGAACGTCATCCAGCCGACGATTCCAGAGACGATCGCCAGGGAGATTGATCCGCCGGTCGAGCACTACCAGAACTTCCAGGCACAGCTGGCGGAGATGGTCGGCGAGCTGCAACCCGGAAGCGACGAACCAGGCCCCCGCCGGGTCATGATCGTGGGCGAACTCGGCAGCGGAAAATCCGAGTTGCCG
>DASXOJ010000238.1:0-22480 GCA_036494465.1 Pseudonocardiaceae bacterium | reverse complement strand
GCGGCGTGTTGTTCACCGGCAGGTTGTACCGGGACACGATGTAGGAGGCGATGTCGTGGAACAGCGGCGCGGCGGTCTGCGCGCTCTCGCCGCCCTGGGCGGGCCGGTCCAGCATCACCGCGACGACGTACCTCGGGTCGTTCGCCGAGAGGATGCCGACGAAGGTCGTGGTGGTCTCGGTGGAGCTGTACCGGCCGTTGATCACCTGCTGCGCCGTGCCAGTCTTGCCCGAGATCTGGTAGCCGGGCAGCGCCGCCGACACGCCGGTGCCCGAGTTGGGCGACGGGGCGTCCTGGGTGACGTAGCGCATCATGCCCAGCAGCGTGCTCGCCGTCTGCGGCGTGACCACCCGCACGCCCGCCGGTTGCGGCGTGGCCTGCACGGTCCCATCCGGCTTGGTGATCGACTGGATGATCCTCGGCGGAATCCGCAGGCCGCCGTTGGCGATGGCCTGGTACTCGTCGGCCATCTGCAGCACGGTCACGGTCAGGCCCTGGCCGAACGGGAGGTTGTGGAAGGTCGCGGCGTTCCACTTGCTGATCGGCAGCAGCGAACCGGAGCTCTCGCCGGGCAGGCCGACGTTGGTCTTCTGGCCGACGCCCATCTTCTGCAGCATGTTGTAGAACGCCTGCTGACCGACCCGCTCGGCGAGCTCGTCGGTGCCGATGTTGGAGGATTTGGCGAAGATGCCGGTGACGCTGAGGTTGTAGTCGGGGTGGCTCCAGTCGTCGTGGATGGTCACGCCGTACGGGTAGTTCAGTATCGAGGGCACGTTGACCGGCGTGCTCGGGGTGACCAGGCCCGCGTTCAGGGCAGCGGCCATGGTGACGATCTTGTTCACCGAACCGGGCTCGAACGGCGTGGTCACCGCCTCGTTGCCGACATTGGTGTTGGTGATCGTCTTGGTGTTGTTCGGGTCGAAGCTCTGGTCGTCGGCCAGCGCCAGCACCTGGCCGGTCTTGACGTCCAGCACCACCGCGCTGCCGTTCCGCGCCCCTTTGGACTGGACGTACTGGGAGACCAGCTGCTGCACCTGGTACTGCAGGTCGGTGTCGATGGTCAGCTGCACGTTGTCGCCGTTGACCGGCACCTGCACGTCCCGCTGGGTGCCCGGCAGGATGACCGAGGGGTTGCCTTCCTCGGTGTCCGCGATCATCGAGCCCGGCGTACCGGCCAGCAGGCCGTTCAGCGAGTATTCGAGCCCGAACACGCCCTTGGTGCCGCTGGTGATGGCGCCGTCCGGGCTCTTGCTGGACTGCCAGGTGGCCAGGCCGATCGAGTTCGACGCGACCGTCGAGTTCGGATAGACGCGCAGCGCGCGCTGCTCCTCGCCGATGTCCGGGAACTGCTTGTGGACCGCGTCGGCGATCTCCGGTGGCACCTTCTGGTCCAGGTAGACGAAGGTCGCGGTGCCGGAGAGCTGGTTCACCAGCGTCTGCTTGTCGACCGCGCTACCCAGCACCTGCGTCAGGTACGTGCTGGCGGCCTGCACGAACTGGTCGTAGGTGCCCCCGTCGATCTTGGGGTTCCACTTCTTGCGGGTCGCCTTCGGCTGAAAGTAGAGCGCGTCCGAGCCGACGCTGAACGCCAGCTTGGTGCCGTTGCGGTCGGTGATGGTGCCGCGCTGCGCGAGCGTGTGGATAGTCGCGGTGCGCTGCTGCTCGGCCTGCGCGGACAGCGTCGGCGCCTGGATGCCCTGGATGTAGACCAGTCGCAGCCCGGCGACGGTCAGCACGAACACCAGCAACAGCCTGCCCACCATGATCCTGGGCTTGGCGTTGCCGCCGAGGATCTTGCGCGGGCGCCGCGCGGGCGGCCTGGTCGGTTGACCGCTCCGCTTCGGTGCTCCACCGCGCACCGGTCGCGGCGCAGGCCCCTGACGCACCATCCGATATCAGCCACCTGCCGTTGTCTGGGTCGAACCGTCCGGGGGGTTCGCGATCGTCGTGCTCGGATCGTTCGTGCTGGTGTCGGGCGGGGGTGGTGGTGGCGGTGGCGCGGTCGCCGCGCTCGGCGTGCCCACCACGGTGATCTGCCCGTTCGGCCCCACCACGATGTGCGCCAGGTTGCCCGCGGGCACCATGCCCAGCCGCTGCGCGGCCGCGGCGATCTGGTCCGGCGACTCGCCCTGCGCGATCAACTGCTGCAACTGCTGCACCTTGGCAGCCAGGATCTGGGTGTTCTTGTTGACCTGGGCCAGTTGGACCGAGTCCGCTGTGGACTGGGTGGACAGCCACAACGTGGCCACCACGCCCACCACCAGCAGGCCCATCACCAGCACCACGAAGCTGACTCGCGAGGCCGACCCGCTCTTGCGCTCCGTCCTGTCCCGCGCGTCCTTGGGCCGGTTGCCTGGTGCCCGTCCGGCGCGCCGCGCGTAGGCGCGCTCGGCGGCGGCCGACCGGTTGTGCGTGACCACCGCCCGATCGGCCTGCTCGGCACTCTTCGCCTGGTTTGCCTTGGCCTGGGTCGACTTCGTGTGCGTCTTGGCGCGCGCGGCCCTGCCGCCCGATCGTGCCGGCGCCGTCATGGCCGCACCTCCCCGGTTGTGCTCATCCCCTCGTCGAGCCGCTGCCCGGCACGCAACCGCACCGATGCCGCTCTCGGGTTGTCCTCGATCTGGGTCTCGTCCGCCTGCTCGGCGCCCCTGGTCAACAGCCGCAGCCGAGGACCGTGCCCCGGCAGCTCCACCGGCAGGCCGGGTGGGGTGCGCGAGGCCGCCCAGTCGGCGAACTCGCGCTTGACGATCCGGTCCTCAAGCGACTGGTAGGACTCGACCACGATCCGACCACCCACCGCGAGCGAGGTCAACGCGGCCGGGATCGCCGCGCGCAGCACGTCGAGCTCGGCGTTGACCTCGATCCGCAACGCCTGGAAGGTCCGCTTCGCCGGATGCCCACCGGTGCGCCGGGTCGCGGCCGGTATGGCCGCGTAGAGCAGTTCGACCAATCGCGCTGTGGTGTCGAACGGCGCCTTGGCGCGTTCCCGCACGATCGAGGACGCGATCTTGGCGGCGAAGCGCTCCTCGCCGTAGTCGCGCAGGATCCTGGTCAGCTCGGCGGCCGGGTAAGTGTTGAGTACGTCGGCGGCGGTCGGTCCGGTCTGCTGGTCCATCCGCATGTCCAGCGGCGCGTCCCAGGCGTAGGCGAAGCCGCGGTCCGCCTCGTCCAGCTGCATCGAGGACACCCCGAGGTCGAACAGCACGCCCTGGACCGAGCCGAAACCGAGCTCCGCGATCGCGGCGGGCAACTCGTCGTAGACGGCGTGCACGAGGTGCACCCGGTCGCCGTGCCGGGCGAGGCGGGCACCGGCCAGGGCGAGTGCCCGGGTGTCCCGGTCCAGACCGACCAGAGTGAGATGGGGATGGGCGGAGAGCAGGGCGTCGGCGTGGCCGCCGAGGCCGAGCGTGCAATCCACCAGTACGGCGTCCTCCGCCGCGAGGGCGGGCGCCAACAGGGCGAGTACCCGGTCGAGCAGCACGGGCACATGCCGATCGCCGGGTTCCGCCGAACCATGCGAATCCGGTGCGTCGATCATGCCGTGCCACCCCCGATCATGTCCTGACTCGACATCGGATGCCGTCAGGTCCCCGCCCGCCCGTCGAACCTGGCACCGGGGAAGGTGTGCCAGGGCCGATAGCCGAGCGGACCGAGGCCTGACGGCATCCGGTGAAGCCGATCGTCAGAAGACGCCGGGTAGTACCTCCTCCTGTGCCTGCGCGTAGCTGTCCTCGTGTTCGTCGAGGTAGCGCTGCCACGACTCGGAATCCCAGATTTCGAGCCTCGTGATCGCGCCGATCACCACGCAGTCCTTGGCCAGTCCCGCGTAGCGACGCAACTCCGGTACGACGGAGATCCGTCCCTGGCTGTCTGGCCGCTGTTCGTCTGTCCCGGCGAACAGGTAACGCTGGTAGGCACGGACGGCTTCGTTCGTGAACGGCGCCTCCGCGACCTTGCGGGCCATCTGCTCGAACTCCGCCCTGGGAAACACATACAGACAGTGGTCCTGGCCCTTGGTGACCATCAGACCGCCCGCAAGCGCGTCCCGGAACTTCGCCGGCAGCGTGAGCCGCCCTTTGTCGTCGAGTTTGGGGGTGTGCGTGCCGAGGAACATCGGCTCTCACCTCCCCGCCGGTCGTTCGACCGGCCATAGGGCTCCCGTCCGCCCCACTTGCGGCCACAGTACCCCACTTTTCACCACAGTCAACGGCACAATGGGCCGATTTTCCGTCGACCGAGTGACGTTTACGCAGGTAGCAGCGGTGGGGGCCGGTGGGGGACGTGGTGGGGCCGCAAGCGTCACCCGGCCGCGTTACCCCTCGTGAGTCAGCGCGCAGGGGCGGCACGAAGAGTTCGACGAGCCAGATTTCGACCGGTCGGCGGCGCGCGAGGTGAGCGGTGGTGCAAAGTGGGGTACTACGGCCAGCCCATCTCGGTCGCGCTTCATGGCAGTCTTGTTTCAGGCTTTGTCTCAATGACCAGCGCACCACAGGAGGGTCGATTGACGTCGACTAGCCAACCCGCAGCCCGCTGGGACCAGGGCTCGGGTGAGCCGGCGAAAGACGCTGCCTCGAACTGGCCGACGTCCGACCACGGCGACGCGGCCCAGCAGCAGACCGAGCAGCAGCCCCGGCTCGACGTCGCGCTGGCCGAACTGCACTCCACCGCCCAGCGGATCAGCGCCAACATCGAGAAGGTGCTGGTCGGCAAGCCCGAAGTGGTGCGCATCGCGCTGGTCACCATGCTCGCCGAGGGGCACCTGCTGGTCGAGGACGTGCCCGGCGTCGGCAAGACGTCGCTGGCCAAGGCGCTCGCTCGCTCCATCGACTGCACCGGCAGCCGCATCCAGTTCACCCCGGACCTGCTGCCCAGCGACATCACCGGCGTGTCCATCTACAACCGCCAGACCATGGACTTCGAGTTCCGCCCCGGTCCGGTGTTCGCGAACATCGTGGTCGGCGACGAGATCAACCGCGCGTCCCCGAAGACCCAGTCCGCGCTGCTGGAATGTATGGAGGAACGGCACGTCACGGTCGACGGCGCCGAGTACCAGATGGACGCGCCGTTCATGGTGATCGCCACCCAGAACCCGATCGAGATGGAAGGCACCTATCCGCTGCCCGAGGCGCAGCGCGACCGGTTCACCGCCCGGGTTTCCATTGGCTACCCCGACCCGGCGGCCGAGCTGGCGATGGTCGACGAGCACGCGGGCGCCGACCCGCTCGCCCAGTTGCAACCGGTGTCCAACGCCGCCCAGGTGCGTGGACTGGTCGCCGCGGTGCGCAGGGTGCACCTCGCCCCGGAGATCCGCCGCTACGCGGTCGAACTGGTCTCGTCCACCCGCCGCCTGCCCGAACTGCGCCTCGGCGCGTCCCCCCGGTCCACCCTGCACCTGGTCCGCGCGGCCCGCGCGCAGGCGGCCCTGAGCGGTCGCGACTTCGTGGTCCCGGACGACGTGCACGCGGTCGCCATCCCGGTCCTCGCGCACCGGCTGGTGCTCTCCTCCGAGGCGCAGGCCGCCCGCCGCTCCCCGACCGACCTGGTCCGGAACCTGCTGCAACGCGTCCCGGTCCCGGTGCCGCACTCGAACAACGCGGGCCAGCGCTGAGCGTGAACAAACGACGCGGGCCGGTGCTGAGCGTGAACATAGAGCTCTCAACACAATGGCGCTCGATCAGGGAGCGGCGGCCAGGTGCGTGAGATGTCGTGGAGGGGGCGTGACGCGAGGAGGGAGGCATGACGGAGTCATGTTGACCGACGACAACGCCCCAGATCGCGTGCCTGGGCGCCGCCAGCCGAGCAGTTATTGTTTTGGGAGCTCTGAGGGAAGGTCGTCATGCGCGGAGCCCTGTCCGGCCTGACCACTCGCGGGCGGTGCCTGCTCGCCGCGGGCATCGCCGCCGCGCTGTGCTCTGCCGTGCTCAACGAGCGCGACCTGCTGCGCGTCGCCATGTTCGTGGTCGCGTTACCCCTGCTCGGCGCGGCACTGGCCGCAACGTCACGGGTGGGCCTCTCCGCGAAGCGCACCATCGTCACGGCGCGCGTCCAGGCCGGTGAAGCGACCGATGTGGTGCTGGAGATCAACGCCACCGGCCGGATCCCCTCCGGCGGCCTGCTGCTGGAGGATGGCGTCCCGTACATGCTGGGTGGGCGTCCCCGGTTCGTCGTGGAGCGGCTGCGCCGCCGCAACACCGTGCGTTTGGGCTATCAACTGCGCCCGACCATGCGCGGAATCCACAACGTCGGCCCGCTGCGCGGTCGCATCACCGACCCGTTCGGCCTGGCCGAGTTCGAACGTGAACTCGCCGCGCACAGCAGGGTCGTGGTGATCCCGAGGATCATGCGGCTGACCGGCCTGCCCGGCGGGTCCGGCCAGGGCGCCGGCGACGACGGCTCGATCCGGTTGCGCTCCGGCCAGGGCGAGGACGACGCGGTCGTGCGCCAGTACCGGCAGGGCGACGACCTGCGCCGGGTGCACTGGCGTTCCACCGCCCGCCGCGACGAGTTGATGGTGCGGGTGGAGGAACGGCCCTGGCGCGGTGGCATCACCGTGCTGCTGGACCGGCGCGCGCCCGCGCATCGTGGTTCCGGCCCGACCAGCAGCCTGGAGTGGGGGATCTCGTTCTGCGCCAGCATGTGCCTGCACCTGCACCACGTCGGCCACCAGGTCCGCCTGGTCACCGAGGACGCGGTCACCATCGCGGGCGCGCACAGCGACACCGGCCACAGCGACGACGTCGTGCTGGACGGTCTGGCCGCGTTGCAGGTCAGCCAGCGGCGCGACTTCACCGCGGGCGGCGACCCCGGCGACGGCTACGAACTCATCGCGATCTTCGGCGCCCTCGACTCCACCGGCGCCGCCGAACTCGCCAGGACCCGCATCCGCCGCCCGCGCAGCCTCGCCGTCCTGCTCGACGTGAACCGCTGGTCCAGCGAAGACAAGCCGTACGACCCGGCCGAGGCGGCGAGCCTGCTCCGCGACGCCGGTTGGGGCGTCGTCGTCGCCCGCCCGGACATCTCCATGAACAACACCTGGACCGACCTGTGCCGCATCGGCTCGGTCCGAGGCCGCACCATGGCCGGCGGCTTCCAGTGACCGCCGCCGCGACGACCTCCCCAGCGAGTACCGGCAGGTCCCCCGTCCTCACCCTGTCCGTGGCCGGCGCGGTCTCGGTCGTGTGCGCGTCGACCGCGCTGTCCGGCGTGATCGGCGGCGCGTCCTGGTTCGCCTACGTCCTGGTCACGGTGCTGGTCATGATCGCCACCGGCATCGGCCTGCGGGCGCTGCGCACCCCGATCACGCTGATCCCCATCGGTCAGGCGTTCGTGCTGACCTGCCTTGGCGTCACCTTGTTCACCCAGAGCGCGTTTCTCGGCGTGCTGCCCGGTCCGTCCGCCCTGCGCGATCTGGGCGGCGTGCTGAGCCAGTCCATCTCCGAGGTGCAGACCGGCGTGCCGCCCGTCCAGGCCGACGCGCCGATCCTGTGCCTGGTCGTGCTGTCCATGGGCCTGGTCGCCCTGGTGGTCGACGGCCTGGTCACCACGGCGAGCGTGCCAGCGGCGGCCGGTCTGGTGCTGCTCTGCGTGTACGCGGTGCCTGCCTCGCTCGACGACGACCTGCTGCCCTGGTACAGCTTCGTGCTCGGCGCGGCCGGTTTCACCCTGCTGCTCGCCGTCGACGGTGTCGCACGCCACCAGGCCTGGCGCGGCAAACTCGGCCTGCCCGCCGCCGCGTCCACCGGCATCGCTCCCGCCGCGATCGGCGTCACCGCGGTCGCCGCCGTGCTCGCGTTGGTGGTCGGCTCGACGTTCACCGTCATCGGCACGGTCGGCAGGCTGCCCGGCGCGGACAGCGGCACCGGCGGCACCGGTTATCTGGGCATCAAGCCGTTCACCACGTTGCGCGGCCTGCTCAACGAAAAGGGCACCACCGAACTGTTCGACGTCTATGGCCTGCCCGGCAATCCGCCCTACCTGGACACGGTGACGCTGAGCGACTTCGTGCCCAACGTCGGCTGGCAGCCCGAGTCGCCGATGCCCGCGGGCGTCGGCGCCAACCAGGCCCGGTTGCCGATGGCGCCCGGCGAAGCCGCCGACAATCCCACCACGAACATCCGGGTCGACCCGGTCAACTGGGAGGACTTCTGGCTGCCGACCTTCGGCGTGCCCGCCCGGTTGCAGAACGTCGCGGACAACTATCACTACGACGCCGAGTCGGGCGTGATCTACAGCCAGAAGGCGCAGCACCCGGCCAGCTACACCGAGTCGGCGATGCTGGAGCAGCCCAGCGCCGACCAGTTGCGTGGCGCGGGCACCGACTACAGCGAGATCGACGCCAAGTATCTCAAGATCAACGGGGTGAGCACGCGGGTCAGCGCGCTGGCCGAGCAGCTGACCGGCGGCTACGACGACGAGTTCGACAAGGCCCAGGCGCTCTACAGCTACTTCCACGACCCGGCCAACGGCTTCACCTACAGCACCTCGACCGCGCAGGCGACCACCTCCGATGCCCTGGTCGATTTCCTGTTCAACGGCAAGACCGGCTACTGCGAGCAGTACGCGTCGGCGATGGGCGTGATGCTGCGCTCGATCGGCATCCCGACCCGGGTCGAGATCGGCTTCACCGACGGCTACGTCTCCGGCGATCACCGGGTGATCACCGCGCAGGACGCGCACGCCTGGGACGAGGTGTTCTTCCCGGACTACGGCTGGATCACGTTCGACCCGACGCCGTTGAGCGACGGCCGGGCCCAGGTCCCGGCGTACCTGGGCAACAACAGCAGCGGCAACGACACCAATCCCGGCAACGACAAGCCCGCGCACCAGGGCCAGCAGAGCCCGACCAAGCCGAACCAGTCGAAGGCCAGCCAGCCCACCGTGCAGGTCGGCGCCCCGGATGCCACTCCGGCCGGGAGCAACTTCCCGATCTGGCAACTGACGCTGCTCGCCGCGCTGCTGCTGCTCGGCGCCATCGCCGCCGTGCTGGCCAGGCGCATCCGCGGCACCGGCCCACCGGTCAGGCACCGGCTGCTGGTCGGCGTCGCGATCGGCGCCTGGTCGCTGGCGGCGCTGGTCGCTGCTGCGTTCCTGTCCTGGTGGCTGGTCGCTCTGCTGGTGGTGCTCGGCATCGCCGCCGCACCGGCCGCGATCCGCGAGCTGCGCCGTCGCAGCCGCCTGCACACCATCGCCAGGCTCGGCTCGAACGCGGCAGGCGCCGCCTGGTCGGAGTTGCTCGCCGAATCCTGGGACCGGGGCACCGCAGTGCCCGGCAGCGACACCGTCCGGCTGGCCGCGACCCGGCTGGTCAAGGCGCACGACCTGGACCAGGAAGGCGCCGAGAGCCTGCACGCCCTGGTCGGTGTGGTGGAACGCGACTGGTACGGGTCGAACCCGGCGAATTCGGGCGATCCGGCCATCGCCACCGCGTTCGACGGGGTCCGGCGCAGCATGCGCCGCAACTCCCCGCTCGCGTTCACCGCGCGACTGCTGCCGCGCTCGGTCCTCAAACCACGCAAGCAGTAGAAAGGCCCCCATAGACCGCACACGGCCCCGCCTACTGGAGGCGGGGCTCGGAGTGTGTGTTTCTCTCTCGGGGGGCAGCGCTGCCTGAGTCGGCAGCGCTTGAGTACTGCGCTATTCGCTTTCGAAGCGCTTACGGAAGCGCTCCTCCATGCGTTGGGTAAAGCCGCTGCGGTTCTGCGTGGCACCGCCGCCACGCTCGTCAGTGCCTTTTTCCTGCGCCGCGTTCCCCTGCCGCATAGCGGCCAGGGTCAGCACCGCACCAAAGAACATCATCAGGAATCCGACAACGCTCACCACAGGGATGTCGAACACCTTGAGTGGCACGAGCATCCCGCACACGAGCAACGCGACACCCAGTACGAACAGGGAGATGCCCTGGATCCGCCGACGCCGAGACGGGCGCAGGCGTGCACCCCTGACGGTGGAGGCGAACTTCGGGTCCTCGGCGTAGAGCGCGCGCTCGATCTGATCGAGCAGGTTTTGCTCGTGCTCGGAGAGTGGCATGGCTCCTCCTCCGGCACAGCTACGTGGGCGCCGGTGCTCACGGTGGCCGCGCTACCGGCGGGCGCCCCGCCCTGGGGTCGTCACCTCAAGGATACGATCCGGATGGCCGCTCGACTAGCCGATGCCCGATCCTGGACACCGATTGGGACGACGATCATTCACTCGGGCTATTCCACCCACGCTCCGACGGCCCGGTTGACCGATCCACGTACCATAGCGTGACCAAAATGTAACCAAAAGTAGTGCCTCGCCGGGCCCGCTACGACGCAGGTCGGCACCCACTACCCCAACCGGCCCACGTTCACTCCAGTGACCCTGCCGACGTTCACTTCCAGCGGCTCCACCCATGTTCACTTCCAGCGAAAATGAACGAACAGCCGCCCGAAGTTCTTCGAGTCCTTCTCGACCCGGTGATAGAGCTGTTTGATCTCCGGCCGGTCGAGAAACCGCAGCACATGCTTCTTCAGCTGGCCCGAGCCCTTGCCAGGAATGATTTCGACCACAGTCGCCTTCTTGGCGATGGCCTCGTCGATCACCGCCCGCAGCGCGCGATCGATCTCACCCTTGGCGTTGTAGATATCGTGGAGATCAAGCTTGAGCTTCACGACCTGGCTCGCCCAACTTCCCGACCGCTCGGCGGTATCCGCCGAGCGCACCAACCCCCACGGCTGCCCAGCCTCCGCGTGCCGCGCAGCCCTCTCGACTTGCCCAACTCCCCGAGCCCGCTCAGTGTCTCAGCGGGCTCGACCACTTTCCGCTTCGGCCCGCTCAGCCCCTGGTCTTGCGCGCCACCGCACGCCTCGGCGCGGGCGTGCTCGACGCCTTGGCGCTCCTCGCCGCGGTCTTGGCAGCGGGCTTGCTCGCCGCGCTCCGCGTCGACCGGGTCGTCGTCTTCGCGGCGGCTGCCTTCGCCGTCGTCTTGGGCGCGGCCTTCGCGGTGGTCTTCGCCGCAGTGGTCTTGGTAGCAGCGGTCTTGGTAGCAGCGGTCTTGGCGGCGGTCGGCTTGGCCGCCGCGGTGCGGGTGGTCCGGCCGGTCGCCTTGCCAGCGGCGGACTTCGCGGCGGCGGCGGACTTCGTGGCGGCGGCGGACTTCGTGGCAGTCGTCCTTCCGGCCCTCGGCGCGGACTTGGCCGCAGCGGGCTTAGTTGCCGGACGACCACGTTTGGCCGGGGCCGTCGCGGTCGGCGCGGACTTGGCCGCGGCAGCGGTCTTCGTACGCGACGCGCGCGGCGCGGACTCGACCGGCGTGCCGCCGCCGGCGGAGTTGTAGGCGTCGAGGATGTTCGCGGGAATCCGGCCGCGCGCGGAAACCGGCAGTCCCTGCTCCTTTGCCCATTCCCGAATTGCCGAAACATCGCCCGTCACGGCCCCACTGCCGGCGCGGATCGCGGTACCGCGCTTGGCCCGGCCACTAGTCCTACGGGCGCTGGCAACGAAAGCGGAGAGGCTCTCACGCAACCGGCCTGCGTTGCGCTGGTTCAGATCGATCTGGTAGGTAACCCCGTCGAGCGCGAACGTGACAGGTGCCACATCGGCGCTCGGTGAGCCGTCCAGGTCATCGACAAGTCGAACGAGCACCTTGCGTGCCATGGTTTCTCTCTTCCTCGCAGGGAGTGCCACCCGCGTGACACGTAATAAGGCGAACCAGCTCGGCCTGCCCAATCTTTGCAATATTCTCAACGATAGCGTGCCATTATGCAAACCCTGGCATTCGCACAACCTCGGGCATGGCGTCCGCGGCAAACCGATCAGTCCAGGGTGGACGCTCACTCCGCCGGACGGCGGTAAAGCCGAAGCATCCTCGCGGCGATAGCACGATAACTTCCGCCGGTCGGATAAACCCACCGAGTCCGGTGGCAGGACCCGCTCCGACCAGCCCAGCGAAGCACGCACTTTCTTGCACATCAACAAGAAGTGCGGTTGATCGACGGTTCCGGTAACCGCACTGGTACCGGTCACAACCATGATCGAGACGGAAATCCGGGCGCCACATATCCACCATCGGGATTTGCCCGGCCGGTTGGGTTTGGCCGGTACGACTGAGTTCGGCGGCGCCGTGCGCGCCGTTTGCCGATCCGGCTAGATTTGCCGAACAGCCTTTGCGGGGCGGGTCGGCGCTGGTCCCGGGGAGGATCGCAGGGCGGCAACGGATTCGGAAGGAACCCACCCATGAGCCAACCAACAGGCCCGGTCTCGCTATGGACAGCAGGCGGATACGACCTCGCCGAAGGCGCCCGCTGGGTAGCTGATCGACTCGTTTACGTGGACATCCTCAGCGGTCGCCTGTTCGAGATCGCCGGAACGGAACCGGATGCTCCGCGATTGCTCGCCGATTTGCCGGTACCGCTTGGGGCAGTTGCACCACTACGCGATGCTCCTGGCGACTGGATCGTGGCGGCGGGCACCGGTATCGCGTTCCTGCGCGCGGGTGGCGCACTGGAATGGCTGGACCGGCCGGAAGACGGCGGCCCGACGGAAACCCGGATGAATGACGCGGTCTGCGATCCGGCCGGCCGGTTCTGGGCGGGCAGCATGGCCTACGACGAGACCGAAGGCGCGGGCTCGCTGTACCGGACCGACCAGGACGGGACGGTGCGAAAGGTGCTCGACGGTCTCACGATCGTCAACGGCCCCACTTTTGACTTGGACGGTACAAACATTTATTTCGCGGATACGCCGACCGGCAAGATATTCCGCGCGTCGGTGGATCCGGTCACCGGCGAGCTCGGCGAACCGGAAATCTTCGTGCGAATTCCGGGCGACGAGGGCTCGCCGGACGGAATGGCGGTCGACGAAGAAGGATTCCTGTGGGTGGCGTTGTGGGGCGGTAACGCTATTCGCAAATACGCGCCGAATGGCACGGTGGCCGCGCACATTCCGGTCCCCGCCGAGCAGCCGACCTCGGTATGTCTGGTGCCGGGCGGCGGCAGGCTGTTCGTGACGACCGCGGCGGTCGGCCTGAACAATCCGCCGGAAACGTCCGGCGCGATCCTGTCTGTCGAGGTCGCCTCGGCAGGCAGGCCGGCACAGGCGTTCGCGCTGCTCGGTTGAGCCGCAACAGATCAACAATGGCCAACTGAAATGAATCCGAGATAGCAGCCAGAAAGCGGGTTCATTGCGGGTCTGCCGAGCGCGGTTTGGCGCGCAGCAGACTCGCAGGCCCGATCGCGGCCCGGCCGAACCTGGACCGGGCCGCGTCGGCCGCCTGGTCCGCGTCGCGCCAGCCACGGTCGGGTGCGTCCAGGGTCAGTTGCTCACCGGTGTCCGCCGCGCGCACCAGTCCCTCGGTGCGCACCCCGATCAGCCGCACCGCGCCGGGCGGCACCTGCTCGTCCAGCAACTGGGCGGCGATCTGGTAGATCTCCCTGGTCACGTCGGTGGCCACCGGGATGGTCCTGGACCGGGTGATGGTGGAGAAATCGTCGAACCGCACCTTGATCGAGACCGTTCTGGCGCGGATTCCCTTGGCGCGCAGCGACGCCCCGGTTCGTTCGGCGAGCCGGAGCAGTTCGCGTTTCAGTAGGTCGCGATCGTGGTGGTCGACCTCGAACGTCTGCTCGGCGCCGATCGACTTGTCCACCGAATCCGGCACCACCGCGCGCTGATCGTGCCCGCGCGCAAGCGCGTGCAGATGTTCGGCAGCGGCATTGCCGACCACCCGGCGCAGCCGGGCCAGCGGCAACTCGGCGATGTCCGCCACCCGGCGCAGGCCGACCCGCTCCAGCGCTTCCGCGGTGCGCTGCCCGACTCCCCAGAGCGCGGAGACCGGCAACGGGTGCAGGAAAGCCAGCAGCTCGTCGGCGGGCACCACCAGCATGCCGTCCGGTTTCGCCATGCCCGAGGCGAGTTTCGCGATGAACTTCGTGGACGCCACCCCGACCGAGCAGATGATCCGGTGTTCGGCGAGCACCCGCGCCCGGATCTGTTGACCGATCTCGGCGGGCGTGACCCGCAACCGGCGCAGGGCACCAGAGACGTCGACGAATGCCTCGTCCAGGCTCAGCGGTTCGACCAGCGGGGAGATCTCCCGGAAGATGCCCAGCACGCCGGTGGAAACCTCGTGGTAGGCGGTGAAGTTCGGCGGCAGGTAGACGGCCTGCGGGCACAACCGGCGCGCCCGCGCCGTCGGCATGGCCGACCGGACGCCGTATTTCCGCGCCAGATAGTTCGCCGAGGACACCACGCCCCGGGTGCCGATCCCGCCGACGACGACCGGCCGGTTCACCAACTCGGGCCGATCCCGGATCTCGACCGACGCGTAGAACGCGTCCATGTCCACGTGCAGGATCGAACAACCGGTGTCGTCCGGCCAGGCGCCGTCCTTGGCGAGGTAGCGGTCGACCAGCCCGCGCGGCAACTCACCGCTGCGCCCCATCGACCACCCCTCAGGTCTCGAATCAGCTCTCGAACACAGGTTCGACCTGCGCGAGTCTAACCGCGCCCACCGACAGGTTCGCGTAGTCCGTCCACGATGAGCTGCTGAATTCGCTCGACCCGCTGACCAACGCCCTGCGCGGACGGGTCGATCCGCCACAACACGCCCAGCAGCAGCAACACGTCCTCGGGATCGACCCCGGACTTGAGCGACCCGTCGGCGGCGCCCGCGTCCAGCAGTTGCCGGATCGCGTCCACGAACGGCTGGTAGTACTCGGCGTCGTTGGTCGCGGCGTGGATCACCTCGGCCGCGCCGTACTTGAGTTGCCCGTAGCGGGCGACCTCGGCGAGCCACTCGCGCAGCGCGGTCAGCGGCGGCCTGGTCGCGACGAGCCGGGGCGCCAGGTCGATGACCTCCTGGATGTGGTGCCGGTAGAGCGCGACGATCAGCGCCTCGCGGTTCGGGAAGTGCCGGTAGAGCGTGCCGATGCCGACCCCGGCCTGTTTGGCGATCGCGGTCAGCGAGGCACCCGCCGACACGCGCAGCGCCTCCCTGGCGACGGCCAGGATCCGCTCGCGGTTGCTGACCGCGTCGGACCTGGTCGACTTCGCCGATGTCATATCGCTCCCATCCCGCCGACTTGCACAGCGTCCAACTTGAAAAGGGGAGGCCCCTCCGATACCGTCGGAGACATTGCGGAGGCCCCTCCGTTTCATTCTGGGACAGCTCGGCTCCAACCCGGAGGAACGCATGGGCGACCTGGTACTCGTCACCGGCGGCAGCGGCTACATCGTCGGCTGGTGCATCGTCGAACTGCTGCAACGCGGCTACGACGTGCGCGCGACCATCCGCACCAAGGGCAAGGAAGCGCTGGTCACCGACGCGGTCGCCACCGTCGTCGACCCGGCTGGACGGCTGAGCTTCGCCGTCGCCGACCTCACCAAACCGGACGGCTGGGCCGGGGCCATGCGCGACGTCGACTACGTGCTGCATGTCGCGTCCCCGCTCGGCCTGCTCAGCAACGACCCCGACGCGCTCGTCGCCACCGCCCGCGACGGCGCGTTGAACGTGCTCAAGGCCGCCACCGAAGCAGGCGTCAAACGCGTCGTCATGACCTCAGCCGCCAACGCGGCCAGCCCGTCGTCCTATGCGACGGAAGGCGTGACCGACGAGACACTGTGGACAGACGCGGACGACCCCACGCTGATCCCCTACCGCCGCTCCAAGACCGTGGCCGAACGCGCCGCCTGGGCCTTCATGGTCGAACACAGCATGGTCGAACACAGCATGGCCGAACACAGCATGGCCGAACACGGCGGCGCCACCGAATTCGTGACGGTACTGCCCGGCGCGGTGTTCGGCCCGATCCTTACCAAGGACAACATCGGCTCGGTCGGCATCATCGGCCGGATGGTCAGCGGCGCCATGCCCGGCGTGCCGCGCATCGGCCTGGAAATCGTCGATGTGCGCGACCTCGCCGACATCCACGTCCGCGCGATGGCCACGCCCGACGCGGTAGGCCAGCGATTCCTCGCGACCGGCGAATTCACCTGGATGCGCGAGATCGCCGAAACGCTGCACAACGGACTCGGCGCCGACGGCGCGAAAATCGCCACTCGTCAACTCCCGAATTTCGCGGTCCGTCTTGCCGCTCGTTTCGCGGACAAGTCACTGCGCGAAATAACGCCCTCGCTCGGCAGGCGCAGTCGGCACACCACCGAGAAAGCCAAGCGCATCCTCGACTGGCAACCGCGCCCCGCCGCCGAAACCGTGCTCGACTGCGCGCGCAGCCTGATCGCGAACGACGCGATCAGTACTCGTTCTTGATGACGAAGTAGGAGCCGCGAATGGTTCCGGCCAGCTTCGATTTCTGCCGAGCGAATTTGAACGCGCCGAGTTCTTCTGGGATTTCCATTCCATCGGACAGCTTGAACCCGACCGCTCGTTTCCCGGCGTCGCCGAGGGTGTACATCACGTTGATGGACAGACCGTCCTCGTAGAAGACATAGGCGATCCGGATGTTCTCGACCTGGAACTCGGTCGCTTCGAGCGGGCGCGCGGATATGACGATGCCGCGTTCGTCGTCGAGGATCCGGTGCACCCAGCCGATGGTCGACTCGGCGTCGGCCGCCGGCTCGACCGCGAAGACGTGGTCGTACTTGTTCTTGAAGTACCGGGCCTCGTTCGCCCGCAGACCGGCGAGCGCGTCCGCGACCGGCGACGACTCCAGGCCGACGGTCGACACGGTGCCGAAATCCACGATGTACGACATAGCGATTTCCTCAGGCTGGGCGACGGGCCAGGGCGTGGATGCGCGCGGCAACGTCGCGCAGCGGCGAACGGTCACACGCAGCCAGTTCGAGTTCGGCGAGGGCGTCTGCGGTGCCCGGGTTGGCTTCGATCACCGAGCCGGGTAGCACGTCCGACACCAGGCCGTGACCGTGCAGCACCTCGACCGCCAGACCCGCGTGCGAGAGCAGCTCGGACAGGCCGTCGAGATCGAACCTGCGCTGGATGGACTCGTCGGAACCCTCCAGCCGACCGGCCGGGTCCTGGAGCAGGCGCAGCGCCTCCGCAGGGCGACCGGCCAACGCGCGGCGCAGCACGGCCGCATAGCGGTTGGCGACCACGATCGACAACGCTCCGCCGGGCGCCGCCGCCTTCGTCAGCGCGGCGACGGCCGCGTCCACATCGTCGACGATCTCCAGCAGGCCATGGCAGAGCACGAGATCGGCCGCCGCGTCGGGGACGAGTCTGTCCAGCCCGTCGACATCGCCCTGGATCGCCGTGATCTGGCCGGACACGCCCGCGTCGGCGGCGCGGCGGTGCAGGGTGGCGAGGGCGTTCGGGCTGGAGTCGATCACGGTGAGGTCACAGCCGAGCGCGGCCAGCGGCACGGCCCAGCCGCCGCTGCCGCCGCCGACGTCCAGCACCCGGGGGGCTGCTCCGCCCCGGCGGGCCCGTGCGGCAGCCACCTCGGTTTCCAACACACGGTGCACCGCGTCCGGTCGCATGGCCGGAGTCTATGGCCAGGCCAGCAGGGGTGTGTGGCCCCGGGTCCGTTGCCCGCCCGCCCAGCGCCCGGCCTGCTGATTCGGGTGCCGAGGCAAATTGATCCGCATTGGACCACCCTGGCCTATCGGCGATCAACACAGACGTGGCTAGGCTTCCGGACGTGCATACGGTCGCGGTGCTGAGCCTCAAGGGCGGCGTGGGTAAGACGACAGTGGTGCTCGGCCTCGCTTCGGCGGCCCTGCGCCGGGGAGTCCGCACGCTGGTGGTCGATCTCGATCCGCAGTGCAACGCCACCGCCACTCTCGATCCGGCCGAGACCGAGGGGACGCTGGTCGACGTCCTGAACGAGCCGACCCTGACCAACCTGCGCAAGGCGATCACGCCGAGTCCGTGGGGCGAGGGGCTGGACGTGCTGGTCGGCTCCGAGGATGTCGAGGCGCTCAACCATCCCGAGCCGGGCGCCCGCAAGCTGATGAAGCTGGGCAAGGGGCTCGAACAGATCGACAAACTGCTCGACGAGGACGAGACGCCCTATCAGCTCGTCCTGCTGGACTGCCCGCCGTCGCTGGGCCAGCTGACCCGCTCGGCGCTGGTCGCCGCGGACCGGGCGCTGCTGGTGACCGAGCCGACGATGTTCGCGGTGTCCGGTGTGCAGCGCGCGTTCGAGGCCGTGCAGAACGAGCGCAGCGAGCACAACCCGCGCCTGCAGCCGCTGGGCGTGGTGGTCAACCGGGTGCGCCCGCGTTCACACGAACACCAGTTCCGGGTCGAGGAACTGCGCGAACTGTTCGGGCCGCTGGTCATGCCGGTGGCGCTGCCGGACCGGCTCGCCGTGCAACAGGCGCAGGGCGCGTGCCTGCCGATCCACCAGTGGAACACGCCGGGCGCGCGCGAGGTGTCGCTGGCGTTCAACCTGCTGCTGGCCAGGATCATGCGGGCCAGCCGGGGCCGGGTCACCCCGACCAGGGAGGAACCGGTCGAGGAGGACTACGAGCCCGCAGGCGAAGAATCGAACTGATGACCGCCGCCGCGCTGTCCGCGTGCACGCCGGTGGTGATCTTCGCGGCCAAGGCGGGCACGCTGCCGGCCCCGGTGCGGGTACGGCGCCGGCTGGACCGGATCAGGGCGACGATCCTGATCGGCATCGCGGTGACCGTCGCGGTGGAGGCGGGCTGAGATGCCCGAGGGCGACACGGTTTTCCGCACCGCGCACCAACTGGCCGCGGCGCTTGCCGGATCTGCGCTTGTCAGCGCGGAGATCCGGCATCCACGCTATGCCACGGTCGACCTGGTCGGACGGACGGTGCTGGGGGTCGGCTCGGTCGGCAAGCATCTGTTCGTGCGGTTCGACAACGGCCTGAGCCTGCACAACCACCTGCGGATGGACGGCAGCTGGCGGATTTCCGCTCCCGGCGAACGCTGGCGGGCGCCCGGGCACCAGGTGCGGGTGGTGCTGGGCACGGCGCAGCGGGTCGCGATCGGCGTGCGCGTGCACGATCTGGCGCTGGTGCGCACCGAGCGCGAGGGCCAGTTGGTCGGGCACCTGGGACCCGATCTGCTTGCCCCGGACTGGGACGAGGAGTCGGTCGCCGATGCGGCGCGCCGGTTGGCGGTCGAGCCGGGGTGCGAGATCGGGTTGGCGCTGCTCGACCAGGCGATCATGGCCGGGATCGGCAACGTGTACCGGTCCGAACTGTGTTTTCTGCTGGGCGTTTCGCCGTGGGCGCCGGTCGAGGGCGTGGACGCGGAGCGGACGGTTCGGCTGGCGCGCGAACTGCTGCTGCGCAACGCGACCGCGCCGGTGCGCAACACCACCGGGGATCGGTCGCCTGGCCGGCAACTGTGGGTTTACGGGCGGGCCGGGCGGCCGTGCTTCCGGTGTAGGACACCGGTGCGATCGGCCGAGCAGGGCAAAGACGTTCCACCGAGGGTGGCCTGGTGGTGCCCGACCTGCCAGCCCAGGTAGCCGCCACGTGCGGTCGCACAGCGCGCGAAATGGGGGCGCGACGCGCGCCACACCGAGGGTCCGGGCACCATGGCGGCCGTGCAGCTGTACAACCGTCTTCTCCGCCCGGTGCTGTTCCGGCTCGGTTCCGGAGACCCCGAGGTCGCGCACCATCGCACCATCGCCGCGTTGCGCCTGGTCGGCGCGGCACCGGGGGCAGTCGCGTTGCGGCGGGTGTTCGAGGTCGATGCGCCGCGCACCGTCTTCGGGCTGCGGTTTCCGAACCCGGTCGGCCTGGCCGCAGGCATGGACAAGAACGGGGTGGCGCTGGCCGGGTGGGCCGCGCTGGGCTTCGGGCATGTCGAGGTGGGCACGGTCACCTGGCACGCGCAGCCGGGCAACCCGAAACCGCGGCTCTACCGGCTCCCGGCCAGCCAGGCGCTGATCAACCGGATGGGCTTCAACAACGACGGGGCGCGCGCGCTCGCCGCACGGCTGTGCACGGCGCCGGAGCTGCCGATGCCGGTGGGGATCAGCATCGGCAAGTCCAAGATCACGCCGGTCGCGGACGCCGTCGAGGACTATCGGGCGTCGCTCGCCGAGCTCTACCCGTATGGCGACTACTTCGCGGTGAACGTGAGCTCGCCGAACACGCCCGGCCTGCGCGGGTTGCAGGATCGGGGGTTGCTGGACGAGCTACTGGCCGAGTTGACCGCCGAGGCGGCGCGGCTGGCCTGTGGCGGCGTGCCCAAGCCGGTGCTGGTCAAGATTGCGCCGGACCTGGACCACGCCGCGATCGGCGAGGTCATCGAGGTGTGCGCGGCGCGGTCGGTGGCCGGGATCATCGCCACCAACACCACCCTGTCCCGGGACGGGCTGGACCCGGCCGACGTGGTGACCGGCGCGCAGGCGGGCGGATTGTCGGGGCGGCCGCTGGCGGCGCGGGCGCTGGACGTGGTGTCGTTCGTGCACCGGGAGAGCGCGGGAGCGCTGCCGGTCATCGGAGTGGGCGGGATCGGCACTCCCGAGGACGCGGTGCGCATGCTGGACGCGGGCGCGAGCCTGGTGCAGGTCTACACCGGGTTCATCTACGGCGGACCGGAGCTGGTGCGCGGGATCAGCCGCGCAGCCGCCGCAACCGGCGCAGCACCGGGTAGCCGATGACCATCACGACCGACCCCCAGACGATGCCGCCGACCTGCATGGGGCCGATGTCCAGGGTGACGTTGCCGATGCCTGCCGCGACCGCGGCACCGGCCAGCAGCAGGTTGAGCGGGTCGGTGAGGTCGACCTTGTTGTCCAGCCAGATCCGGATGCCGACCATCGCGACGAGGCCGTAGAGCATCAGGGTCGCCCCGCCGATGACGCCGGGCGGGATGGTCGCGACCAGCGCGCTGACCTTCGGGCACAGCGACAGCGCGACCGCGCAACCCGCGGCGACCAGGTAGGCGGCGGTGGAGTAGACCCTGGTCGCGGCCATCACGCCGATGTTCTCGGCGTAGGTCGAGGTGGCGGAGCCGCCGCCCGCGCCGGCCAGGGCCGTGGCCAGGCCGGTGGCGATCAGCACGTCGCCGGTGTGGCCGCCGAGGTCGCGCCCGGTGACCGCGCCGATCGCTTTCAGGTGCGCGACGTTCTGCGCGACCAGCACGAACACGGCAGGCAGCATCAGCACCACGGTCGACGTGCGCAGTTCGGGCTGTTGCAGGGTGGGCAGGCTGAACCAGGAGGCGTTGGCGAGGCCGGTCAGCGCGCCAGGGTCGAGACGGCCCGCCGCCGCTGCCACCACCCAGCCGACGACGATCCCGATGAGCACGGCCAACCGGGCGAGCAAGCCCTTGGACAGGATCGCGCAGAGGGCGGCGACCGCGACGGTGAGCGCGGCGAACAGCACCTGGCGGTTGGCCGCGGCCGCGACGGCGGGGACCTGGTTGAGGGTGATCAGCAGGATGACCGCGCCGGTGACGACCGGTGGCATGACCGAGTCGACGAGGCGGATGCCGAGGGCCTTGACCGCGATGCCGACCACGAACACCAGCACACCCGCCATGAGCACACCGCCGAGCGCGGCGGGCACGCCCTGGGATTTCGCGGCGACCAGCGGGGCGACGAAGGCGAAGGAGGAGCCGAGGTAGGCGGGCACCCGGTTGCGGGTGATCGCGATGAACAGCGCGGTGCCGATGCCGGAGAACAGCAGTGTCGCGCTGACCGGGAAGCCGGTGACCGCGGGCACGAGCACGGTGGCGCCGAACATGGCGAGTAGGTGCTGGCCGCCGAGGCCGATGGTCATCGGCCAGCTCAGCCGTTCGTCCGAGCGCACCACCTCGCCATCGGCAAGGCTGCGCCCGTCGCCGTGCACGGTCCACAGCGACACGCAGAATCCTCCCGGCCACAATCAGGTGCTACCGGTGGATACAGGGCGCTTCTGCGGTTACCGGTCGCGCGCTCAGCTCGTTGGCCTCAGATAGTGCCACGTGAGGTAGCCGAAAGGCCCGGATCACAGTTCGATAATCACTCGAATGCAGTAGTCATTTCAGACCATCCGGATCATCGGCCATAATCTGCGGACTGAGAGTGAACTAAGAGTCAACACAGTGCCAGCGAATGTCTCGACCTGATGTCGAGAGAGTCTCGCCCGGATCAATGGAGTTGATCTTAGCCTGCCGGGTCGCCGATGCGCCAGGGCCGGTGCCCAGGTGCCCGGGTCGATCAGGGCAGCGTCATGCGCGGCCATACCCCGGCCGGCCTGCCTTGCCGGTCGGCGGGACGGGCACGCCGCCCGAGCTGGGTCGCCGGCCGGTCATCCGCTGCACCGGGCCAGCGACTCGCGGGCGCTGTCGAGCTGGGCGACGCCTGCCCTGCCTGCGAGGAAATCCTGGGCCTGCCTGGCCAGGTCGGTGTAGCGGCGCACGCCGTTCTGGATCCGCCTCGCCGAGGGTCGCTTGCCGAACGGCAGGACCGTGGCGTAGTCGGCGTTGGTGCGTAGCCACGCGCTCGCGTCGAGGGCGGTCACGCGCAACGCGGAAATCTGTTCCCTGGTCAGCGCGTGGCTGCCCCGGCGCAGGTCGAGTTCGTAGAGCGCGTTGCCGAGCGCCTGTTCGGCCACGGCGAGCCGGGCGAGCG
>DASXOJ010000237.1:0-81631 GCA_036494465.1 Pseudonocardiaceae bacterium | reverse complement strand
TGCCGCAGCGGATGAGCGAACACGTCCGCAACTCGCACACGGTCGCGCGGTGGCTGGCCGATGATCCGCGCGTCTCCTGGGTGAACTACGCGGGCCTGCCCGATCATCCGCACCACGCGCGCGCCGCGAAGTACCTGCCGGAGGGGCCGGGCGCGGTGTTCTCCTTCGGCGTCAACGGTGGCCGCGCGGCCGGGCAGCGGTTCGTGGAATCCGTGGAACTGTTGAGCCACCTGGCCAACATCGGCGACGCGCGCAGCCTGGTCGTCCATCCCGCTTCCACCACGCACCAGCAACTCTCCGACGAGCAACTGGCCGGAGCGGGCGTCACGCCCGACCTGATCCGGCTCTCCATCGGCCTCGAAGACGTCGAGGACATCCTGTGGGATCTGGACCAGGCGCTGGCCGAGGCGGTGAAGGACGCATGACCTGGACGAACCCGAGTGCGCGGGAACGGCAACGGATCCTGCGCGGCACCACGTCGGTGGCGATCCTCGGCGCGTCGGACAATCCGGCGCGGCCGAGCTATTTCGTGGCAACGTATCTGCTGTCCTCGACGAACTACACCGTGTACTTCGTGAATCCGCGTCTGAGCACGTTGCTCGGTCATCCGGTGTATCCCGCACTCGCTGATCTGCCCGAGAAGCCTGATCTGGTTTCGGTGTTCCGCAAGGCAAGCGATATCCCTGCCGTTGCCGAGGACGTGCTCGCGGCGGGCGCGCGCACGCTGTGGATGCAGTTGGGCATCCGCAACGAAGCCGCCGCACAACACACTGCCGAGCAGGGCCTGAACGTGGTGATGGACCGCTGCGTGAAGATCGAGCACGCCCGTTTCGCTGGTGGGCTGCACCTCGCCGGTTTCAACACCGGCGTGATCTCCTCGCGGCGGTCCCGCACCGTCTGACCACCGGGTCACTTGCGGCGGCGGATCAGGGTGTCGACGGCGAGCTTTCCGGGGCCCGCGACGGCGATCAGCAGGAAGGCGAAGCAGTAGAGCACGGCTTCCTCGCCGCCGTTGACGATCGGGAACAGGCCGGTCGGCGCGTGCACGGTGAAGTAGGCGAAGGCCATCACGCCGGAGCAGAGCAGCGCGCAGATCCGGGTGCCGATGCCGAGCAGCACGAGCGCGCCGACGACGGTTTCGATCAGGCTGGCGCTGTAGCCCTCGACCATGCCGGGCGGCACGGCCATGCCGTGGCCGTCGATGCCGCCGAAGTAGCCGACCAGGCCCTGCAAACCGTGGCAGATCCACAGGAACGAGACCACGATGCGGACGACGGACAGGACGACCGGGGTGGTCGCGATGTTCTTCAGCGAGCGGGTCTTGGCAGCGGTGGTGGTGCTGGCAGTGGCGGCGGGGCGGGTGAGCTGCAGGGCGGTCATGGCTGGTGCCTTCCGTTCGGTTCGAGGTCGCTGACACCAACACGTCGAACCTGGTCGACCGGAATCGACACACCTCGCGAAGAATTTTTCGGCGGTAGTCTCGGCCTGGTGAAGATGCTCTTCGCTGCCGCGCCCGGGTACGGGCTGACGCTGCCGTTGATCCCACTGATCTGGGCCGCTCGGGCCGCCGGGCACGAGGTGCTGCTGGCGACCACCTCGGAGATGACCGAGGTCAGCGCGCGGGCCGGGTTGCCGGTCTATGACGTGTTTCCGGAGCGCGACGCGTGGCAGGACCTGATGACCACGGTCAGCACCCGGAATCCACCGGCCGATCTGCCGCAGGAGTACCGGGTGGCGATGGGCATGGGCAACCCGTTCGGCCTGTTCACGGTGACCATGACCGAGGGCACCATCCGCGCGGGGCGCGAGTTCGGCGCCGACGTGGTGGTTTACCCCTCCGATCACGGCACGGGCATGTTGGCCGCCACCGCGCTCGGCGTGCCCGCGCTGGAGGTGGGCAACCGGGTGTCGTGGTCGACGCGGGACACCGCGTGGCAGACCGACCACCACGTGTTCGGCGAGGACGAGGTGAGCGCGTTGATGCGGACCAAGCTCGGCATCGACGCGGACGCGCGGCCCGAGGTGATCGCCAGGATCGATCCACGCGCGCCGAGCATGGGCGGCATGGCCGACGGCGTGCGGGATCGCGACGGGCAGGACGGCGCGCCGTGGTGGCCGATGCGGTTCGTGCCGTTCAACGGTGGCACCGTCGTGCCGGAATGGGCGCTGACGACGCCGGAACGCCCCCGGGTCGCGGTCACGCTGGGCACGGTGGTGCCCGCGGTGGCCGGGGTCAGCAGCCTGAAGATCGTGGTCGACGCGCTGGGCGGCCTGGATGTCGATGTCGTGCTCGCGGCGGGCACCGCCGACCTGACCGAGCTCGGCGAACTGCCTGCGAACGTGCGCTCGGTCGGTTTCCTGCCGCTGTCCGCGTTCCTGGCGAGTTGCGCGGTGCTGGTGCACCACGGCGGTTCGGGCACCACGGCGGCGGCGCTGCACTACGGCATCCCGCACCTGGTGTTGCCCTCGTTCGCGGACAATCCGCTCTCCGCGCAGCGGGTCGTCGACCGGGGTGTCGGACTGTCCCACGATCCGTCCACTGTGGACGTCGAAACGGTGCGGGAGATGGTGGGACGACTGCTCACCGAGGACGCGTTCGGCACTGCGGCGCGACAGGTGAGCGCGGAGATGGCCACCCAGCCGAGCCCGAGCGCGATCGTGGACCAGGTGCTCAGGTGGTTTCGCGAACGATCAGCCGCGGGGTGAGCAGCCTGCGCGCGCCGATCTGACCGGGTGAGGCGGTCAGCGACCGCAGCAGGTCGGCGCCTGCCGGATTCGGCGAACGCCTGCCGGACCGTGGTGAGGCGGACTCACGCCACCAGCGCCTTTGCGCTGTGGCGCAAAGGTTGGCGCAGTCTCGATGGCCGCACGTACTGTTCGGGTATGCGACTTCTCGGTTCTCGCACAACGACATTCGTCTCGCGCCTGTCCGCCGTCCTCTTGGCGGTCGCAGCCGCCAGCGCGGTTGGCACGGCGACCGCCAGTGCCTCCTCCGGCGGCGGCTGCGCCACGGGCGCCCACATCGAGTCATGCATCAGCGCCAGCGGCTCCCATCTCGAACCGAACATCTACGTTCTGCACAACAGCGGTTGCTCGTACGTGAGCGTCGAGGTCCTCAACGCCGGCAACGGCGCGATCGCCTGGCAGGACGACCGGGTGAACGGTGGCTGCACGCTCGGCATCCACGGCCCGTGGGCGTTGGACACCGCCAACTCGAGCGTGGCCGACGGCGGCACCTACTACACCGTCGCGACGATGACCTTCACCAACGGCACCGCCGACATGACGATTTCCCACAACGAAACGTTGAGCTACTGACGCTGTCAGCTCACATACAAATGACGGCTGACGTCACCGAGCAGCGGCATGGTGACGCGACGCTCAGCGAACCTCCACTGTCCATTGTGGCGAGTGAAGGTGTCGCGATAGCGGCCGGACGCGATGGGGGCCAAAGGAAAATCCGGTAGCGACTGGAAGACGGTCACGTAGGAGGACGCGGTCGCGGCGTCGCCGTCGAGGTCGATCGCGATGTTGGTGGTGACGTGCTGGGTGCGCGGCGTGCCGTCGTCGTAGCGGATCACCGTGCCGGCCAGCATCGCGGCGATGGCGGCGCCGCCGACGGCGGGCGCGCCGCTACCGACGAAGGTCGCGTCCGCGAGCAGTTCGCCGACGCCCGCGAAGTCTCCGGTGTCGACCAGCAGGGCGTAGCGGACGATCAGGTTCTGGATCGCCTGGTAGCTGGAATCGGAATCTGTGCTCACCGCACCGACTGTAGGGTGAGTCGCATGGAGAGGGCGGTATCACCGGGACGCACCGTGTGCCACGGCTGCCGCGCGCAGTCCCACGAACTGGTCGGCGACGAGGACGAGCAACGGTATCGACCGGTGCTGCTGCCCGGCGACGGCTCGGTGATGCGCGAGATCGCGCCCGGGGTGATGGTCAGCGCGCCCTGCCCGACCTGTGGCGACACCGACGATTCGGGTTGGCTGGAGGGCTTCGTCCCTCCGGTGTGACCAAAAGGGGAGGCGTGTGGGGCTGGAACGAGCCGCCGATCCGATCGAGATCGGCTTCGCTCCTGAGCGGCTGGACCGGCTGGATCGCCATTTCGACGGCTACGTCGACGATGGCAGGCTGGCCGGGTACTTCCTGTCGATCGCGCGGCACGGCGAGGTCGCGCACCTGCGTGCGTACGGTCTCGCGGACCGGGAAGCGGGCCGTCCGGTGGACGCGCACACCGTGTTCCGGTTGCACTCGATGACCAAGGTGATCACCTCGGTGGCCGCGCTGATCCTCTACGAGCAGGGCGACCTCGCGCTCACCGACCCGATCGAGCGGTTCCTGCCCGCGTTCGCGCAGCCACGCATCCACGATGACGACCGACCGGCGACCGGACCGATCCGGGTCTGGCACCTGCTCTCGCACACCGCGGGCCTTGGCTATCCGGTGTTCGACGCGAACCCGGTCGACGCGCGGTACCGGGCGGCCGGGCTGGGTTCGACCAGCGAGGGCAGCAGCCTGGCCGAGGTCGTCGACCTGTACGGCAGCATGCCGCTGCTGTTCGATCCGGGCACCAGCTGGTACTACTCGGTCGCGCACCTGGTCCTTGGCCGGTTGATCGAGGTGGTGAGCGGTGTGGACCTCGACGTGTTCCTGCGTGAGCGGATCCTCGGCCCGCTCGGCATGCACGACACCGGTTTCACCATTCCCGAGGACCAACTGCACCGCGCCGCCGTGCTGTACAGCGCGGACGGCGAGCCGGTCCCGGGCCGGTCCATGGCGGAACGCCCACCGGTGCGCTCCGGCAGCGGTGGGCTGCTGAGCAGCGCCGCCGACTTTCACCGGTTCCTGGAGTTGCTGCGCCAGCGGGGTGAACACGACGGCGTGCGGTTGCTCGCGCCGCGCACGGTGGACCTGCTGGCCGCGAACCACCTGCCCGGCGGCGCGGACCTGGCGGCGTTCACCAGTTGGCAGCCGGAGGAGTTCACCGGGATCGGGTTCGGCTTCGGCGTGCAGGTCACCCTCGACCCGGTGCGGCGCAAGCTCGCGGGCAGCGTGGGCGAGTTCGGCTGGGCGGGCGCGTCGAACACGGTGTTCTTCGTCGACCCGGTCGCGGACCTGACCGTGCAGTTCCTGACCCAGTCGCAGTCGACTACCCGGCTCACCAGCGAACTGCGCCAGTTCGTCTACCAGGCACTCATCGACTGACACACAGCGAGCGATTGATCACGCGCTGTGGCATGATGGCGCGCGTCCAAGCCACCGGAACGGGAGCGCGCTGGAAATGATTCGCACCAGTCAAGGGAAGAACGAGGCCGTGAAGGTGACCTTCGTACTCCCCGTCGACGAACCGAACGGCCGGGTCAGCGTGGTCGGAGACTTCAACGGCTGGCAACCCGGCCAGCACGAACTCCGCAAACGCACCAACGGAACGCGCTCGACCTCGGTCGAGGTGGCGGCGGGCACCACGCTGCGGTTCCGCTATCTGGGCACCGACGGGCTGTGGTTCGACGACCCGCACGCGCACACGCACGACGAGCAGGGCTCGCTGTATACCGCCGTCGGCTAGCGGTCGAGCAGGGCGAGGTGCGGGGGCACCAGCGTGGTGCTCAACATCAGCTCGGTGATCAGGTTCTCGTTGAGCTTGTTGCCGATCGGCTCGCCGACCTCCTCGCGGGTCAGGCCCGCGACGCCTTCCTTGGACAGCCGGGTCCGCAAGTCCGAGACCAGGTGCTCGGCGCGCCGCGCGCCCCAGTTCCCGTCCGGGCGGGCGTCCTGGAGCAGGTTGCCGACCTCGCGCCAGGTCAACGGCTGCGGGTGCAGGTCGTGCAGCAGGTAGCGCTGGCTCAGCGCGACCAGCACGAGCATCTCGTCCTCGGTCAACCGCCACGTCTTGGGCGCCGCGGTGAGGTCGTCCGGCCGGGGCGTCGGGCGCCAGCCGTCCTCGCCCGCGACGTAGAGCTCCATCAGGTGTTCGCGGCCGCGCGCGCCCCTGATGAACATCGGCGTGTAGCCGGTGACCAGCGGCAGCGGTTCCTCGTCGCGGAACAGCAGGCGCGAACCGGGCAGCCGGATCGGCAGCTGGCCGGTGTTGCTCACCCACCACTGCGCGCCGAGCCAGGTCAACGCGCCGTGCTGGCGGCTGACCCGCTGGTCGTCCGCGCCGACGCAGACGTGCACATCCGGCTTGTTCCGTCCGAACAGGATGGTTCGGCCCTCGCGCGCGGACATCGAGATGCCGCCGACCACGGTCAACGCGTAGAGCGTGCCGGGCGCGGATGCCGGGATGCCGGTGGCCAGGGAGCGCCGGGGCTGGATCGGGCGCAGTCCCTCCGCCACCCGTTCTGGCGTCGCCGATGTCATGTGCGCCTCCTTCTCGTCGAGTCGGCACAGGAAAGCACGCGAAGCCGGGGACCCTTCCCCATCAGTGCAGTTTAGTGTTCACATCCTGGGCGAGCACCTGCGCGAGGCCGCACTGCTGGCTCTGCGGCTGGTTGCCGTCCACCTCGATGTTGACCAGCTCGGAGATCTGGTTGCCGCCGCTGACGTTGATCGTCCGGTAGACCAGGTCGGCCTCGCAGCCGCCGGTGTCGAGCGAGACGTACGCGGCTCGGCTACCGACGGCGACCTGCTGGCCGTCCGACGAGTCGAGCGGCTCGCTCTGGTCGAAGGTGACAGTGACTTTCAGACTGTCGGGGCCGTCCCATTCACACACCCAGTCACCGAAGCGGGGCTGCGGGCTGCCGCTCGCGATGCCCGCGACGACCGAGAGCTGGGCCGGGGTGAGCAGCGTGCACGCGTTGTAGTTGGCCAGCGATCCGGTCAACGCGCCCGGCGCACGTTGCGGCACGCCGGATGTGCCGAGCACACCCAGCGCGTACTGGGTGGCGACCTCGTCGATGCCGCAGAAGTCGACGGTGCCGGTCGGGGGATCGTCGCCGTTCTGGACCGCGGCGTCCACCGCGATCTGGGTGCCGTCCGGGAGCAGCACGGTGCGTTCGCAGTCGTTCGGTGCGATTTGCGGGGCCTGCACCACGACGGTGGACTTGCCGGTCGGCGGGCCGTCCGGGTCGTCGAGGTCGACCTGCACGTCGATGGTGGTGTTGTTGGTTTCGAACAGCACGTCGCACCGGTCGAAGTTGCCGAAGTGCGGGTCGAGCCCGACGTTGCTACCGAACTTCGCGAGCACGTCCGCGTTCATCAGGCCGCACGGGTCCACCAGGGTCTGGTTGGCGACCACGAGTGCGTGATTCGGCGCGGCGCCGCTGGTCTTGGTCGCCGACGGGGGCGGAGTGGTGCTCGTGGTGGCGGCGTTGCCGCCGAACTTGGGCCACACGAACGCGGCGACCAGCAGCAGCACCAGCACCACCGCACCCACCGACGTCGGCATCAGCCACTTCCTGCGGCGGATCGAACCGGCGCTGCCGGGCACCGTGGCCGGGTCGATGGTGCCGCCGAGTTCGCGCAACAGCCTGCTCGCGCCTGCCGCCGTCGGGCGTTCCGCCGGTTCGGCGGCGAGCATGCTGGCCAGCAACGGCGCCAGCGGACCGGCGTTGCGCATGGGCACCATGTCGTTGTGGATGACGCGTTTCATGGTGGACAGCGGCGCACCGTCCGAGCCGTACGGTGGCTCACCCTCGACCGCGGTGAACAGCGTGGCGCCCAGCGCGAACAGGTCCGACGCGGGCGATGGCCGCTTGCCGTCCAACAGTTCCGGCGCCATGTACGCGGGCGTACCCAGCACCGGACCGGTGGTGTGCAGGGTTTCCGCGTTCCACACCTGGCGGGACACGCCGAAGTCGGACAGTTTCGCGATGCCGTTGTCCGGGATCAGGATGTTGGCTGGCTTGATGTCGCCGTGCACCACCTCGGCGCGGTGCACGGCGTCGAGCGCGTCGGCGATCTGCCGCACATAGTGGATGGCGCGCGGGGTGGTCAGCTTGCCGTGCTCCGCGATGATCTCGGCGAGGCTGCGCGAGGGCACGTATTCCATCACCAGCCACTGGTCGTCGGGTCCGCCGACGACCTCGTACACCTCGACGATGTTGGGGTGCCGGACCTTGGTGGCGAGTTCGGCCTCGACCTGGAGTTCCGTGGTGTCACCGTCGGCGGTGTTCGTCGCGTGCGCGCGTTTCATCGCGACCTGCCGGTCGAGCCTGAGGTCGGTGGCCAGCCACACGGAGCCCATTCCGCCGACGCCGATCTCCCGTTCCAGGCGGTAACGGTTATCGATCAACTGACCTGGTTGCACCGGTTACTCCGATCGACCCGAAGAACTGCGCTCCGTATACGGGCGATGACGAAGATAGCAGTGCCGGTGCAAGAGCCCGCATCGAATGGGTTAACGGAATCGTCGTCGTGACCGGATGATGACCAGCAACCCGGCGAGCAGCACAATCACGATCAGCACGACCGCGATCCACAGGGAATTGCCAGAATTCGACGGTGTGCTCGGCGTGCCTGGTGGGGATGGGGTTACCGGCGCGTAAATGTCGAACGCGTCCACGTACATGTGGACTTGGCCGGTCGCGGTTGCCATTGCGTGGCCGGTGTCGTCCTGCTGGATCTGCATCTGGAACGCGGGCCACATGGGTTCGTGCGGAATGTAGGACGGATCGGTGACCCGGCCGAGCACCTTGTTGTCGACGAAGTAGGTGATCGACTTCGGCAGCCATTCCACCGAGACGGTGTGCCACTGGGTCAGATCGCCCTGGTAGACGCTCCGCATCTTGGCGTCGTCCGGCGCGCGGTGGGTGGTCGCGGTTTCCTGGCCGCGATTGCCGTCCGCGCCGGACAGTTCGTAGTAGTCGATCTCCGGCGGCCACTTGTTCGACTTGGGCCAGAGCAGCGCGACCGCGCTGATCCCCTGCCCCTTGTCCACCCGGATCCTGGCCACGTATTTGCCGTACGTGCGTACGGCTTCCGGCCAACCCGCGGCACTGACTCCGCCGGTAATCCACTGCCCCTGTCGGTCGCGCTGCGCGGTGATGACCAGCCTGCCGTTCTTCACCGCGACCTCGGACGTCTTCCAGGCTGTGGCTTTGCAACACGGCGGGCCGCCCTGGTAGGCGGACCAGTGCGGCGCGAGCGAGCCGCTGAAATCGTCGGCAGCGACCAGTTGCCACTGCTGCGCGGCGGCGGACGCGGGCGGGGTCGGGAGCCAGAGAAGCAGGGCGACGACCAGCAACAAGCGTAGGCGCACGGACGTCAGTTACCCAGTGCGGCGGCCAACGGAATCATCAGGAACACCACGAGCCCGACGGCGAGCACGATCCCGCTGATGTCCAGCACCAGCACCGGAACGGTTCTGCGCACGCCGCGCGCTGCCCCGTCACCGCGACCGGCCCGGAACTCGACCAGCACGGTGCGCGCTGCCGCGATCAGCAGCACCACCGCGAACAGGCCACCGCCCACCAACTGAAGCGTCGACTGGCTCATCGGATCAGCTCCTTGGCAGGCGAGCCGACATAGGTGCCGGGTTTGAGGCAGTCCTTGGTGACCACGCTGCCCGCGCCGATCACCACGTCGTCGCCGATGGTCACGCCGGGCAGCACGAGCACCCGCGCACCCAGCCAGGCCCGGTCGCCGATACGCACCGCACGGCCCTCCGGCACCTTGGAAATTCCGCCGTCCGGCAGGGATTCGTGGTGCGAGGTGACGACCATGACCTGCGGGCCGAGCTGACAGTCGCGACCGATGCTGATCGGCGCGACCGCCTCAAGGTAGACCTCGCGGTTGACGAACGTGCCCGCGCCGATCCGGATGTTGCGCATCGGCCCGTGCAGTTGCGCGGAACCGAAGATGTTCGGCGTCTCGATCCGCGCGCCCGCGAGCCGGTAACCGAACCAGCGCAGCACGCGCGGCACGGCGTCCAGTCCGAGCAGGCCGTTGACGAACACGCCGATCGTCATCGCCCAGAGGTCGATGCGCGCTTCCCGGAGGACCCGTTGCTTGAGGCTCATTTCCGCACGTCCGAACTGAGTTCCAGCAGCTGACTCTGGTCCTGCACGAAAATCCGTTGGTACAGACCGGAATCGACCAGCCGGTCGCCGAGTCCGGCCATCCAGCCGGGTTTCATGCCGTAGTAGATCTGGCCGTACGCGTCCTGCGCGGCGTTGAGCACCAGGAAGTCCGGGTGCACCTTGCGCACGCACGGATCCGGGTTGGGGAACGGTTCGCAGTGCGCCTCGATCGACGCCTGGTCGACCGCGCCGAGCCGCTGCCATTCCGACACCGGCGCGTACGCGGCGACGGTGTCCAGGGTCTGGCCGTCCTTGGCGATGTCGTACGCCTTCTGCACCGCGTCGATGTCGGCGCGAGTGAAGGCGACGTAGGCGTCGTTGCCGCCGCGCGCGGCCACGTCGCCGAACATCAGCCCGGCGAGGACCAGCGTGCCGACCGTGATCGAAACCCGTCGCAGCCAGACCTTCCCGAACTTCGCCGTCAGCAGGTCGTCAAGCAGGACCGCGCCGAGCAACGCGAACAGCGGCAGCGCGAACAGGTAGCAGCGGATCAGGATCTCGCCGCCATAGGGCTGCGCGACCGCCATACCGAACGCCGTGATCGCCATCAACACCAGCGTCAGCGAGCGCTTGCCCTTGCGGCGCAACAGGAACGCGCCGAGCGCGGCGATCAGGCCGACGATGAGAGTGATACCGATGCGCACGTCCAGCATGGCGGTGCGACCGGCGTTTGTGGACAGTCGCTGGTCGAAGCCCTGGTTGACCGACGAGCCGAGGTTGCCGATCGAGCCGGTGATCTCGTGCAACTGGCCGATCCAGAAGTCGCGCGCGCCCAGCACGAACCAGACGACCGCGGTCAGCAGAATCAGGAACGGCAGCCAGCGCGACCACAACCGCCCGCACAGCAACAGGATGAACAGCAGTCCGGCGAGCATGTACGGCGAGAGCTGGTGTGACGGCGCGAGCGCGAAGGCGAGCACGAGCACCAGGACCTGCGCGAACAACCGTTCCATCGGCGTGTTCGCTGGCACCGGCGGTCGCCGGAACTGTCCTTTCTGGACAGGTTCCAGCAGGCCCGGCCGGGTCAGGTAGCGGAAGGTGACGGCGATACCGGCGAGCAGCAGCAGGTAGGTCGAGCCCTGCGGAGAGAGGTAGTCCTGCTCGGTCCAGTTGCCGATCAGGAAGATCCACGGTGCCAGCCAGGCGATCCGGCCCTTGCCGAACACCGACAACGCGATCGCGCGCACCAGGATGGTCGCGGTGCCGGTGAGCACGACCGGTGCGAACGAGATCAGCACCGACGAGTCCTTGACCCCGCTCGCCCCGGTAAGCAGGGCCAGGAACGAGAAGAACCCGGGCCAGCTGAACCGCGCGTCGAAGTTGTGCAGCACCTCGCCGTGCGCGGCGATGTAGTCGGAGAAACCGACGTGCAGCCAGGCGACCGGCAACCGGCCGACCGGTTCGGCGGCCGGTTGCAGCGCGTAGACGGCGAGCACGGCCATGATCGTGATCATGGTGAGCGCCCAGCCGCGCTGCCTGCCGGTCAGCTCGATGACGAACGCGACGACCAGCAACGGGTACGCGATCAGCAGCACCGGTGAGAGCGCGGGCAGGATGCCGAAACTGCCCAGCGTGGTCGGGTCGATCGAGCGGAAGCCGGCCAGCCAGCAGATCGCCGCGACGACCGCGATCAGCGGCCCCGCGTTCCTGCTGACCAGTACGCGCAACGTGTCCGTTGAACCACCACGGTGCGCGGGTTGCGGCGGGGGCGGATTGATCACCGCGGTCATGCGGCCAGTCCAGTGGTGGCGACGGGCACGATCTTCTCGATCTCCTTGTTCCGGACTCGGCCACGCAGCACGAAGCCCGCTACGGTCGCGACAAGCACCTGCACCACGGCGAAGCCGAGGCCGATGTAGGTCAGACCGGCGGGCGCGAACAACGCGACCGGGATCATGGTGGCCGCGCTGGACAGTTGCAGCGCGGCGACGAACCAGCCCTTGCCCTGGGCCTGGGAAACGCCGATGGTGAGCAGCACAAGCAGCCTGGGCAGGCAGCCGATCAGCACCAGTTGCAGGGCGTTCGCGCCGAGCGCCGCGTATTCGGTGCCGAACAGGCCGAGCAGCGGGTGCGCGATCACGATACCGATGATCATCAGTGGCCCGAACAGGATGGCCAGCCGGGTGCCCGCGGTCTTGGCGAGTTCGCCGACCTGGTTCGGGCTGGCCGCGACGCGCACCACGAGCGAGTTGACGAACGCGGTACCGGCCACGTCGAACGCGGTGACCGCGGTCCACACCACGAAGAACACCGCGCCGTCGGCGGCGCCGACCCGGCCGGTGACGATCAGCGGCATCAGGTAGTAGAGCAGTGACTGGCCGATGGTGGCGAGGTAGGTCGGCCCGAGCAGGTGGGTGAGCTCGTCGCGGTCCGGCAGCAGTCCGGCAGGCAACGTCCTGCGCCGCTCCGCCGCCGACCGCGACACGATCACGCTGACCACGATGGCCGCGATGCCCGCCGGGACCGCCCAGGACAACACGATGCCCAGCGCACCAGCCGCGGAACCCGCGACGAGCAGGATGCCGACCCGGCCGATGCCGAACCCGAGGTTCTTCACCAGCACGACGCCCGCCTTGCCGACGCTGGTCAGTACCGGGTCCTGGAACTGCATGACCGCCCAGACCAGCGTGGTCACCGTGAACAGCGGCCACGCCCACCCCGGCAGCTGCGCCAGCGCGGAGCGACCGGCGGGCAACGCGACGAACACGCCGACGCCGACCAGCGCGCCGCCGATGATCACCAGGTAGGTCCGGGAGAGCAGCGCGGCGGTACGGCCACCGGCACGCGGAATCCAGCGCAGCACCGCGGGTCCGAGCGACAACTGACTCATGCTCGCGACCAGCAGGAAGCCCGAGGTGAACGCGGTGGTGGTGCCGACGACCTGGCGACTGGCCAGGTGCGCGGAGACCATCCAGCCGATCAGACCGGCGACCGAGGTGAACGCGGCGCCCAGCGACAGCCAGATGCCGTCCCGGACCATCCGCCCGTCCTTGACGGTCATGACAGCTCCACCGCGCTGGGCGCGCGCATCAGATGGTGCACGAGACCGGCGAGCGTGAGCAGACCGATCACGAACACCGCGGTCGCCGGGTGCCAGGCGTGCAGCACGATCATGCCCTGACCGGCGATCATGCCGATCCCGATGCCCAGCGCGATGCCGACGCCCCAGCGGAAGGACAGCGGCGCCGAGCGCAGATAGGCGGTGATCGCCCAGCCGGGCGCGAGCAGCACGAACGCGGTGGTGAGGATCAGCCGCCAGTTGCCGCCGACGCCGACGAGTTCGGCGACGATCGTGGCGAGCGTCAGCGCGATCAGCAGCGCCGCGGTGATGCGGCGCTGCTGGACCGGGCTGATCGGTTGGTCAACAGAAGGGGTCGTCATCTCGCCATCCGGATGGCAGGTTCGTTCCTGCGTTGGGCCACGGTGCGCTGCGGTTCGGGCAGGCGCAGTGCACGGCGTGGTGCGGTCAGCACGGTGAGCACGAGCCGGGCGGGTCCGGCGAGCATGCCGCGCCGTTCGGCCTTGGCCACCTCGGGCGGGAAACCCTCACCCCGGCCCGCGTTGCGCTCGGAGTCGTCGGCGACAGTGTGCCGCAGTCCTGCCGGGAGTCTGCGCAGTACCGCGATCGCCTCGACCGGCCTGCGACCGACGTACACCGCGAACATCGGGAACAGTCCGGTGCCGTAGCTGTACATCTGCTTGGCCAAGGCCGCGACCTCCCGTCGGTGCTCGTGGTGTACCAGGGCGTGCGGGGTGTAGACGATCGTCCCGCCGCCGCGGATCAGCCGGATGAACAGTTCCAGATCCTCCCCGGACCCGGTCGGCGTGCCCGGCCCGAGCAGTGGATCACACCCGCCCAGCGCACGATAGGCGGTGGCCCGCCACGCCATGCTGTTGCCCGACCCGAACAGTCCCGCCGCGAACGGGTAGAGCGCGATCCGCCCGGACTCGCCCGGCCGGATCGGCCCCTCGACGCCCGTGCGGGTGAGCCGCCGCCGTGCGAAGCCCTTGCCGAAGCCCCCCCAGTTCTCGAAATACCGCTGCGCGGGTGTGTCCAGCGCGAGCGGCAGCACGAGGCCGGTGACGCAGTCCACATCGGCGTCGGCGAATTCGGCGACGAACGCGGTCAGCCAGTGCGCGTCGACAACGGCGTCGTCGTCGGTGAACGCGATGATCTCGCCGCTCGCCTCGGCCGCGCCCCGGTTGCGCGCGTTGCTCGCGCCGGCCACCGGTTCCTCGACGTAACGCAGTCTCTGGTCGGATTCCGCGAATTCCTTGAGCGGCAACGAGTTCGCGGTGCCCGGCCGGTTGTCGACGAGCAGGATCTCCAGGCTCGGGTAGTCCGTGCCGAGGATGGAGCGCGCGCAGCGAATCGCGGTGTCGGCGCGGCCCGCGATCGGAACCACCACGCTCACCGTCGGCGTGTTGATGGTGGACAGTGCCGGGTCGACGACCGGCAGACCATCGATCGCGGCTCTGAGTTCGTTACGTGACAAGGATCCCTCTCGCAAGGCGAGATCGACCTCGCCCAGCACGGCTGCCCCGCGCCGCACGAGCACCCGCGCGCGCTCCGCCGCGACCGGCGCGTCGACCGGTCGAAGCCGCACAATGGCATCCGGGTCGGCGAGATCGAACTCACCCATCGCGATCGGGGTGGGTCCTGTTACGGATTCCCCGATCTCGATCGAGTTGGATCCGGTTGCCGATGCCGCGATCTCGGCCCGATTTCCACGCAGGTAACCGAAAGCCGCACTCAGCACCGAGAAGACCAGCGCGAACGCGCCCCGCACCCCGCCCGACGCGAGCTCGCGCAGCAGCGCCAGCGGGATGATCCTGCTGGTGTAGGCGCGTTCGGTGGACAGTGCGTCGTCGGCGCCGACCAGCTTGGCGATCGCGGCCTTGGAAACGCCCTCGGCATAACTGCGCCTGCGCAGGTAGGACCAGGTCAACCGGTCGGGGCTGACCTGGTGGTGCACCAGCGCGGACGGTTCGAACAGGACGCGCGCATTTCGGTTGGCCTGCCGCAGCCGAATGCACAGCTCGGTTTCCTCGCAGCCCAGCGGGAGCGTGCCGACCCGGCCGATGCCTTCGGCAAATCCACCGACTTGCGAAAAGACAGATGCACGAAATGCCATATTACAACCCATTACATTGCGCACCTGCGCAAGTGTTCGAGGTTGCCCCTGATACGTGCAGCCGACCACCCAATCCAATTCCCCTCGGATCGGGCGCTGACCACCGCGTTTTGCCGGGAGCGTGACCGGACGCACATTCGGCCAGACCGGAGTCGCCGCACCGCCGACCGCGAACACCTCGGGATCGGTGAACGGCGCGGTCAACGCGGCCAGCCAACCAGGCCCGGCATGGGCATCGTCATCCAGGAAAGCGACTACCTCACCCTTGACCTGCGCCAACACCGTGTTCCGCGCACCGGACAGACCACGTTGCCTGGTGTTCTCCGTCACCGTGATCGCACTGTCCACATGGGAGCGCAGCCGCGCGGCGAGATCCTGGTTGTGATCGATCACAACCAGGATCTCCGCAGGCTGCGGCTCCTGCGCCAGGACCGAGTCGATCGCGCGCAACAGCTCGGCCCAGCGACGTTCGGTATAAGCGCAGATGACGACCGATACCGCGATGTTCACAGGCTCTTCTCCGGCAGCATGGCTCCGCGCTGCCCCTCGTTGCCCCGCCGCGTCCCGAGGTGGGCCTGCTGATCCTTGCGCAGGCCCAGTGCGCGCCCGCGCTCGGCCATGATCGTACGCAGCACGCGGTAGCCGTCGACGAACGTGCGCAGGTTGGTCTGGCCGTGGATGCGCGAGCGCTCCATGCTCGGCACCTCGGCGATCTTCAGACCGGCCGCGACCACCCGGCAGCTGATCACGGTCTCGATCTCGAAACCATCGCACCAGATCATCTCGCCGTCGGCGCTGCGCAGCTCGGGCGATGGCAGGTCGAGCACGGGTACCACGTCCCGCCAGAAGGCGTTGTAGCCGTAGCACAGGTCGGTGAAGGAAGTCCTGAACAGCACATTGCTGAGTCCATTGAGGACGGAATTGCCCGCGGTGCGCAGCGGGGTGATGTCCTCACTGCCGGAGAGTTCTTTCAACTCCCGGTGGAACCGGGTGCCCTTGGCGAAGTCGGCACCATTGACCAGCGCATCCACGAAGGCCGGGATCTCCGCGGGATCGGCCGAGCCGTCGGCGTCGAACATCACCACGATGTCCTGCGTCGCGGCAAGGAAACCGCAGGCCAAGGCATTGCCCTTGCCCTTGCGGGTCTGCTGCACGATGCGCGCGTCCGGACGCAGCCGTTGCGTCGTCGCGATCGTGTCATCCACGGACGAACCGTCGACCAGGATGATTTCGTGCTCGGCCGGTAACTGCGGCAGAACGACTTCGAGGTTGCGCGCTTCATTGCGAGCCGGAACAACGATACTCAGGGTCGGGCTTGCGTTACGCGCCATGATATTTGAGTGCCTCACTATGAGCTGGGTTCGCTGGATGCCACCGAGCTGGAAATAGGTCCGGCCCCCCATCGGGCAACGCGACCGCGTGCGACGCAATGACCGTATTGGTTAGCCCGAACGTCACACCATAGAGTGTGACCCTGTTCACAACAGTTCTACCTAAAGTAGCTTTTTTCGTTGACTGGACACGTACACGTAGTGTTCCGGAAACTGGCACGCCATTCTTCCTTCGATGGTCGGTAGTGAAGGGGTTGTCAATCCGCCAAAGCAGGGGCTTGGCGAGAATTCTGTGAATATGCTGGAATAGCCTGCCGAGCCCAGCGGAAGAAGGTGTCGATGTCGCACGCGAGACCAGCGGTGTCGGTCTGCGTGCCCGCCTATCAGGCAGCCGCTCATCTCGCTACCGCCATTGGTAGCGTGCTGGACCAGAACTTCGCCGATTTCGAGTTGGTCGTGCTGGACAACGCGTCCACCGACGGGACGTCGGACATCGTACGTTCCTTCGTTGATCCACGAATTCGGTTGGTACGCAACGAAAACACCCTCCCCATGACGTCGAACTGGAATCGGGCCGTCGAACTGTGCCGTGCGCCACTGGTGAAGCTGCTCTGCGCCGACGACGTACTCAGACCTGACTGCCTGCGGATTCAGCACCAGGTCATGGCCGCCGAGCCACGCCTGGCCATGACCGTGTGCCGCAGGGACTTTCTGGATTCCGCCGGTCGACGGCTGGCCACCGGCCGGGGCCTGTCGGGACTGCTCGGCGAACAGGACCTGGTCAGCGTGGCGCGCCGAGTGATCCGGCACGGCGGAAATCCGCTCGGCGAACCTGGCTCGGTGCTGTTCCGGCGCGACGCTTTCACCGCCACGGGCGGCTTCGCCGAGCACATGAATTTGGTACTGGACATCCACCTGTGGCTGCGCCTGCTCGCACACGGCCCCATGTTCGGCACCGGGGACAGCCTCGCCGCCTTCCGGGTCAGCGGCACTTCGCTGTCCTCGCGCACCCACCGCGCAGGCCAAGCCCAGCAGTACGTCTGCAACGCCGAGGTGGTGGCCAATCCGATTTACCAGGTACGGGAACTGGATCGGATGATCGGCGCGGCAGCGGCACCGCTGGCCCAGCTGCGCAGGCGCGGCCTGTTCGGCGTCGCCGCCCTCACCCGGGGCGGCCCAGGCGCCACCTAGCCGACCTGGGCTCTGATCCGAGCCAATTCATTCCTCAGCAGGCCACGCAGCTTGGTCACCTCGCCGAGCAGGCGCACGGATTCCGTCGGTCTGTTTTCCACCAGATCCGCGACGTGTTCGTGAAGTACGTCCGACGTCACTCGGTCGGTGCGTACCGCGCGATCGATTGCTCCCACCGAAGCCAGAAAATCCGCGCATTTCGGTTGATATTCGAGCCCGACCACGGGTACGGCGGCGGCTGCGGCCAGCACCAGCGCATGCAATCGTTCTGCAACAAGCAGCGTGCATGGTGCGACGGCGGCAAAGAATCGCTCGACGGTGTCGGCGGTCACCACCTCGGCGCGGTCGGCGCCGATACCGGAGCGGCTCAGACAGCTGCGCAGCGCGGGCTCATCCTTCGGGTTCACCACGATCGCGCGCACCCGCCAGCCCTCACCGGACAGCGCCTTTACCAGCCCGGCAAGGGCATCGACGACCCGGTCGTGGTCATGACCCCAGAGGTCGTCGCCGAAGCCGAGGTTGATGCCCAGCAGCTTCTCGTCGGGGTCGGGAATCCGCTCGGGTTCGTGCAGCAGTGCCGGGTCGCCGACCATCCTGGTCGGAATGCCCACGGCTGTCAGCAGCTCGACCGAACGCGGCCCGCGCACGGTGACCGCGTCGAAGTTGCGGCAGATACCGCGCCAGCGCGCCAGTTCTCCCTTGTCGGAGAAGGAATTCTGGCCCTGGAACGCGGGATCCTCGACCCCCGCACCGATCATGAACCACGGTTTCGCCCTGGCCAGCAGCGCCCCGTTGGCGGCGAGCACCATGCGCCAGTTGCGCCTGCCGATCGCGGTGCCGCCGCCGAGCAGCAGCGCCCGTCGCGAACTGCTGGCAAGTCCCCCACCGACGACGCGTTTGGCCAGGTCGGCCAATTGATACGGGGCGTGCGCCTGCTCGACTGTGCCGAGTCTGGGGATCAGCGCGTCCGCGATGGCGTCGTCACCCAGATTGCGCTGGCCGGTCCAGCCGACGTAGAGCAGGGTCTTCGGTTTCCGCGCGGACAATGCCACCAGCCCCTCTGGTCCGTATCGATTAACCAATTCCTAAGGATACGGTAGCGGTTATTCCGGGACGAGGGTGGTTAACTCACGTTAAATTGTTGACGGTTACCAAATCATCGCGCGGTCAGCCACTCGCCGAGCAACTTGGCCCACCGACGATCGTCGGTGGTCTCCATGAACTCCTTGCGATCGATCAGCAGGTAGAGCTCGCCGACCGTGAGCACCGTCACGATCAACGGCTTGCCCGCGTTCAACAATCCGCCGATGAACCGTCCATAGAGGTCGGTGAACTTCACCTCGACGTCAGAGATGTCCTGCTGGGTCAACACAAGGTCGGCATCGCCGTGCCAGGAGCCGAGTACGAGGCGGTCCCGCAGGAGCTGGATTCCACCCCTGTGCAGGAAAAGTGCCTTCTGGCTCACCACCGCCGCGGCCCGATCGGCGCCGGTATCGCCGGTCAGTTCGGCTGCGGTCGCGCCGACGTAGGTGCCACTGGCGATCAGGGTGTCACTTTCGGTCATAAGAGAATGTTCACACCGCCATGTGACGCACACATCCGCACAAAGCATCCGGCCTTGCGACGAAAGTATTACCCGTCACCGACGAACGGAGTTCTTCCGGACTTCGTCCATGCCGAGGTTGGCCAGCGCGTCCGCCCGTTCGTTGCCAGGGTTGCCCGCATGTCCCTTGACCCACAGCCATTCCACGTCGTGCCGCTGCACCGCCAAGGCCAAACGCTGCCAAAGGTCCGAGTTTTTCACAGGTTTACGGTCCTTGGTCAGCCAGCCGTTGCGCTGCCAGCCAGCGAGCCAGCTGGTGATGCCGTTGCGCAGGTAGCTGCTGTCGGTGAACAGCCGGACCTTGGCCGGCCGGGTCAGCGCTTCCAGCGCCTGGATCGCGGCCATCACTTCCATCCGGTTGTTCGTTGTGGTCGGCCCCTCTCCGCCATGCAGCTCGCGGGCGTGCTGGCCGTAGCGCAGCAGCGCGCCCCAGCCGCCCGGTCCGGGATTGCCGCTGCACGCACCGTCCGTATAGATGTCGACTTCGTTCGGCTGCCGCGCCGACAGTTCCGCCTCCTGCATCTGACGGAGTCTTCCTGGCCGCGTCACACTCCCGCCAGCCGGGGTCGGCACCGGCAGACACTGGCTTCGAGCGGTTCTTGACCGCTTTTTAAGCGGTGGTCCATAGCCTGCCACGCATGCGGACCGTGCTGGCCGGACTCAGATCTGGGGGTCGGATCGAATGAGTGCCGGGATCATCGGGGCGACCACGATCATCGTCGCGGCCGTGCTGGTCATCGGGTGGCTCGGGCGGATGCTCGCCCGGCTGCTGCGCCAGCCGACCGTGATGGGTGAGCTCGCCATCGGGCTGCTCGCGGTGCCGGTCCTGCTCGCCGCGACCAACCACAACGTGGTCAACGCGCTGCTGCCCACCAAAGTCGTGGCCAACCTCGGCATTCTCGGCAACGCGGGCCTCGCCCTGTTCCTGGTCGGCGTCGCGCACGAGCTGCGCGGTTCGCTGATCGGCACCCGGTTCGGCTCGCTCGGCTGGGTGACCGTCGGCGCGCTGGTCCCGCCGCTGGCCACCGGTGTCGTGGTGGGCGGCTGGTTGCTCGTCGAGCACAATCCCGCGCTGCGCGGTACCGCGCCGGTGGCCGCGTTCATCCTGGTGTTCGCGGTCTCGCTCGCGATCACCGCGGTTCCGGTGCTGGCCAGGATCCTGGCCGACCGCAAGCTGACCACCTCGCTGCCCGGCAGGCTCTCACTGAGCGCGGCGGCCATGGTCGACGCGGTCGCGTGGCCGCTGCTCGCGGTCGCGATCGGCCTGGCCAGCGGCAAGCTCAGCAACGCGGGCGTCGCCATCCTGACACTGCTGGCCGGCGTCGTGGTGAGCGTCGGCGTCCGCACAGTGCTGCGTACCGAGGTCGCCGGACGATTCGCGGAGCGCTACCCGGTCGTGGTCGCGGTGCTGATCGGCATCGCGGCGATCGCGTCGGCGAACCTGGTGTCCGTGCTCGGCCTGTCCTCCGTGTTCGGCGCGTTCCTGGTCGGTCTCGCGGTGCCCGGCAACAAACCGCCCACCAAGGCCGACGATCTGCCCAGCGACGAACGTCCGACCGGGTGGGCGCTGTCCGTGCGCTGGGTGACCAGGCTCGGGCTGGTGTTCGTGCCGGTGTTCTTCGTCGAAACCGGCCTGGAGGTCTTCGCCAAGCCGTTCCCCGGCATCCCCTGGCTGGCGATGATCGTGGTGACCGCGCTGGGCATGCTGGGCAAGCTCGGCGGCGGTTACGCGGGCGCCCGGCTCGGCGGCTACTCCAAGATCACCTCGGTCCGGGTCGGCGCCCTGCTCAACACGCGCGGCCTCACCGAAATCGTCGCCCTGCAGGCCGGTTTCCACGCGGGCATCCTGACCGCGTCGGCCTTCCTGGTCTGCCTGGTGATGGCCCTGGTGACCACCTGCGCCACCGGTCCGCTGATGACCTGGACCAACCGCAGCCAGCGCCGCACCGCGCCGGCCACGGTGACCGACCGGGCCATCGAGACCTGGGCAGCCTGAATTACTGCTTGACCTCGTAGGACCCGAGCAGCGCGCCGTGTGCGTCGTAGACCGAGATCCTCGGCTGCGCACCGTGCAGGCTCGGGTCGTTGAGGTCGTAGCCGGGCAGGGCGTAGCTGCCGTTGGCCACGGTCGCGACCAGGTTGGGCCCGCCCGGCCAGGTCAGCCGCACCGACGCCGCCTGCGTCGAGAGCAGCAGACCGACAATGCTCACCTGGTGGCTCGACCCGCCCTGGTCGGGCTGGAAGTCGTAGAACACCGAGTTCGCGGTGATCAGCGCGTTGGACTCGATCGTGCTGGTGTCGAAGTACCCGTTCAGGTCGACGAGTTCGAGGTCGATCGGCGCCGACCCGCGCTGGGTGCAGATCGCGATGATGTCCCCGATGCTCGCCACCTGCACGCTGTCCGCCCCGTCGAGCCGCTGGTACGCCCCGGGCATCCAGGACTTCGGCGAGATCACCGGAATCGAGTTGGGCCCGTGGAAGCACGCGGTCATCCGCTGCCCGGCGGGCCCGCTCTGATCGACGACCGGCAGGTTGTCCGGCGCGTCGGTGGTCGGCTGCACCACCGACGGCAACTCAGACTGCGGCACGGTGAACGAGCGCATGTCGGCGGCGCTCTGCGTCGGCGCGACGCCCAGGTGCAGGCCATCGGTCGGCACCTGGATGGCATCGGGCACCAGGAAGATCCCGTCGCGCACCAGCGCGGGCGTCGAGACCGTCAGCTGCTCTCCGGTGAAGGGCTGCCTGACCCACGCGGCCTGGAACTTCGGGTCGATGGTGCCCGCGACCGTGCCCGATGCGGTGATGAACGTGGGCCGCGCGGTCGCCGTGGCAGGCCCTCCCGGCTGGGACAACGCGACCGTGGTCGGCGTGACCTGGCAGAAAACTGGACCTGCCGATGTCCGGTAGACGATGACCACCTCCCCGTGGGCCATCGCGCTCAACAGCGGCTGCCACTGTTCGGGCGCCGGCCTGCCCGCCGGTTCGCGGTGCGCCTGCGCGATGCAGCGGTTGCCCATGTCGGGCGTTGGCGCGCCCATCATGGTGTTGTAGGCGGCGTAGGCGTCCTCGGGCGGGAGCTGGCGGTACGGATCGGTGTCCAACGTCTGCGATCCCGATGCCGACGTGTGCCCGCCCGTCCCGCCGAGTACGGCCGCGCCCACCGCGAACCCGGCCAGCACCACGACGGCGGCGGCGATGGCCAGCGGAATCATGGCGCGGTTGGCCCGTCCTGGATTGTCCAGCATCCCGGTCACCAGGCGATTCCTGGCCGCCGCCTTCACCTGTTCGGGCAGTTCGCGCTCGGGCGGCAGTTCGATGTGCTCAATCATCGAGTTGCTCCTCCAGGATCTTGTGCAGGTGGGCGCGCGCCCTGGAGACCCGGGCTCGCACGCTCACCTCGGAAATGCCGAACAGCGCCGCGGCATCCGATGTGGACACACCGCCGAGCACACAGACCCGCACGGCTTCCCGTTCGCTCTTGGGCAGCCGGCTGATGCCCGCGACCACGATCGCGAGCCGCTGCCGGGTCGCGCTGTCCTCCGCGATCGCCTCGGCCGGATCGGGTTCGACGTCCGCACCGATCAGGCGCGGGGCGAGGCGCAGGAACCGGCGTTTACGCCTGCCCTCGTCCCGGCGAAGGTTGTTGGTCACCGTGTACAGCCAGGGCAGCGCGCTCTCCCGGACCAGCCGCACGTCGCCCCTGCGCCGCCACGCGACCAGGAACGCCTCGGCGAGCAGGTCGTCCGCTGCCGCCCAGGACGCGGTGAGCCGGTAGGCGTAGTTCCAGATCGCCCTGGCATGCCGCTCGAACAGCTCGGTGAACGCCCCGTGGTCGTCGAGCGTGATCAATTGCCAGAGCTCGGCGTCCGACCGGGCATCCTCCGGTCGCCACCGCTCCCCCTGCGCCATCTGCCGCGACACCGTCACATCCGGCTTGTGGTCCCCCATTGTCAAATGTTGCTGAATGTGACCCAAATCACTTAAACCAGGCGGGTTCGGCGGCCCCGCGCGGCAGCAGCGGGAACCGGTAGCTGCCCGGCGTCGCGGACATCAGCACCTGCTCCGTGATGCCCTGGTAGCGGCCCAGCGGCGTGTCCGCGCTGAACGTTTCCGGGTCCAGATAGCGGTGCGCTTCGCTGCTGCCGGCCGTTTCGATCGCGTAGTCGCGGTCGAACACGCCCATGCTCAGGATCCACAGCGCCGCGCGGGTCAGCGACACGTGCACCCGGTAGCTGCCGCCCTCGCTCGCCCGCCGCGCCAGCGCCTCGGCGATGCCGGTGGCCACCAGCCAGGACACGATGTAGTCGTTGACCACCACGATCGGCGACAACGACGGCGTCTCCCCGTCGCCCTCCATGGTCATCATGCCGACCAGACTCCCCGCCGACTGGTCGAACCCGACCCGGTCCGACCACGGACCCGACGGCCCGTTCAGGGAAATGCTCGCGTGCACGATGCCCGGTCGCAGCGCGGCGGCCTGCTCAGCGGACAACCCGATCTTGCCCAGATAGCCCGGGCGCCGGTTGGCGTAGAACACATCCGCGTCCGCGAGCAGCGACGCGATCCGCGCCCTGCCATCGGCCGAATACGGATCGACCATCGCGGAGCGGACGCCCACGTTCGCGGTCAGGTAGGTCAACTCCGACTCGAACTCGTTCGGGCGCCACAGGTTCAGCACGTCCGCGCCGTGCAACGCGAGCGCCCGCCCGGTGCCTGCACCCGCGATCACGTGCCCCATGCCCAGCGCGCGCACCCCGGTCAACGGATCGGAAACCCCGGCAGACAACGGAATCGGCTCGCTGTCGCCGATCTTGGTGATCTCGATCAACGGCAGGTCGGCCAGCACATCGCGGTAGTGCGGCTCGGCGAGCAGTTCCCCGGTCGAGCGCAACATCGGCATGACCACGCCCGCTTCGGCGGCAGCCGCCTCCAGATCCCGCCCTGACCACTTGCTGATCGCGGCCGCGACGCGCTGCTGGTCATCCGGCACGTCGAGCAGAATCTGCGCGGCGGTCTTGATCTTCGGATACGGGTTGAGCGGCATCACCCAGCGGTCGTCCGCGGTGCGGTAGAAGCCGAACCCGAACGAGGGGTTCGGGATCGAGGTCGACATGGTCGGGAAGCCGTTGATCAGCTCCCACCTGCGGTCGTAGAACGGGCACAGCCGGTGCGGCGTGACCCGCAGGTCCACACCGATGTCCTGGCCGTCGCCACCGCGCAACCGCCACAGCTTCGCCATCGCCACCGACTTGGCGACCAGCGCGATCCCGGCCGCGCCACCGAGCCGCAACGTGCTCGGCACGACAGGGTCGGCGCCAGCGAAGGCGATGGTGCCGCCCGCGTCGGCCGGGCTCAGACCGGCACCGGCGAGCAGATCGGCGAGTTCCGCGTGCGGGTCGAACGCGTCGTCGGTCGCGGGATCGGCGACCGACCCGGCAACCCGTTCCGTCAGCGACATGGTCAGCACGCTAGCCGGTCCAGCACTCGTCAATAGTTAACGAAATGCGATAGTTCTTCGTTGCTTGTTCTTTTTTCTACCTCGGGCCACGCTGATCGAGCACATCCATCGAGTCGACTGGGGAGACACCATGGATCAGCGCGGCCGATCACCAAGAGCGTCCGTTTTTCGCATCAGCACCGTGGCTCTGCTGGCACTTGCCACCATGGCCGGTTTCGCGACCGCGGCACCGGCGGCACCAGCGAGCACGCGCACTCCGTTGACGTGGCAGGAAAATCTCGCCCAGCCGGCGTCCTCGACCAACATCGAGCACTCGGCAGGAGCCACGCGCGTCGGCGAGCGCCTGCTGCACCCGGCAGCGCAAGCAGGCGCCACCGGCTACGGCATGGCGCTGCTCGCACCGCACCCGCTGTCCACACCGGTCAACCAGATCCGGGCGACGGTCACCGACACGCTGCCACGCGGCGCCCGGGTCAGCGTCGACGTACGCGGTCAGCGGGCAGACGGGAGCTGGACCGAGTGGACACCGAGCACCGAGCCCTTACGCGAATCCACGTCAGTGCTCCAACTCCGGCTGACCATGTGGGACAACACTTCCGGCCAGAGCCCGGAGGTCCGCGCCATCCACGTGTCCGCTTCAGACCACAAGTCGTCCACTGTGGCCGGTCCATACGCACCGGCGCAGGAGAGCCACCAGGTCTATGCCACCCGCGAAGGGCTGGTCGGCGGGACGACCGCCAACGGGCACGTCATCGTCGACAACGACCACTTCGTCGCACTCCCCTCCGGCTCGGCGCTCTCCGGCGAGGGCAGCGACGACTACTCCGTACAGGTCTGCGGGCCTTCTGCATGTGAAACGGCGCCGGTGTGGGACATCGGGCCGTGGAACATCTACGACGACTACTGGGACGCGAACCGCGCCGAATTCACCGACCTCGACCAGGGCACGCCGGAAGCTCAGGCCGCCTACGACGACGGTTACAACGGCGGCGTCGACGACATGGGCGGGACACCGTCCAACCCAGCCGGAATCGATCTGGCGGACGGCACCTTCTACGACGTCGGCCTCAACGACAACGGCTACGTCACCGTCACCTACCTCTGGACCTGACCACAACCGGCCCACCGGTCTGCCGCTGGGGAAACGCGCCCGCCCTCACCCCCTTGGACGAGGGCGGGCGCCGGTCAGGCGTGCGGCAGGCGTCGACGCGGTTCAGAATCACAACGTGTCCAGCCAAGATGACATGCACCGGAGATCCGCGTAAACGACTCCAGTCGCCGCAAGATCAAAGAGGGGTCGCTGATCCGGTTCCGCTGTCAAGGCCCACCCCGTCCGGCCTGACCGACAATATGCCGAGCGTCGCCGGGGTCAGGGCGAACCAGGTTGAGGCGACGCACCCGCCCTCACCCCCTGGACGAGGGCGGGCACGCCTAGCTCATTCGCCTCGGTGCGACTTGATCAGACCCTGGTAGCGGCGACCGCTGGTCTTGATGGTGCGGACCTGGGTCTCGTAGTCGACGTGGATCAGGCCGAAGCGCTTGTCGTAGCCGTACGCCCACTCGAAGTTGTCCAAAAAGGACCATGCGAAGTAGCCTGCCATCGGCACGCCATGGCCGGCCGCCCTGTCGACGGCGGCCAGGTGCGACTGGAGGTAGGCGGCCCGGTCGGTGTCGTCGAAGGAACCGTCGGCGGCGGGCTTGTCCTCGTAGGCCGAGCCGTTCTCGGTGATGTAGATCTTGGCGGGCTGGTACTCCTTGGCGATCCGGACCAGCAGCTTCTCCAGGCCGTCCGGGTTGACCTCCCAGTCCATGTACGTGCGCGGCACGTCCGGCAGCCGGACCTGCTTCGCGTAGGGGATCGGGCCCTGCGGGTCGTTCGCGGCGATCATCCGGAAGTAGTAGTTCACCCCGAGGAAGTCCAGCGGCGTGGCGATGATGTCGTTGTCACCGGGCTGTTCGGGCAGCTCGACGCCGTAGAGCTCGCGCATGTCGGCGGGGAAGCCACGGCCGAACACCGGGTCCAGCCACCAGCGGTTGGTGTGCCCGTCGGCGCGCTCGGCCGCTGCGATGTCCTCTGGCGAGTTGGTCGCGGGTTCGCACGGGCTCGGATTTATTACTATGCCAACCTGCGCGGGCAGCTTCGCCTCGGCGCGGATCGCGGCGGCGGACAGGCCGTGGCCGAGCAGCAGGTGGTAGGAGGCGCGCACCGCCTCGGTGATGTCCGAGTGGCCGGGCGCCATCCGATCTTCCAGGTAGCCGATCCACGCCGAGCACAACGGCTCGTTGATGGTGATCCAGTCGCTGACCCGGTCGCCGAGCGCCTTCGCGACCACGCCCGAGTACTCGGCGAGCCGCTCCGCCGTGGCCCGCTCGGGCCAGCCGCCCTGATCCTGCAACACCTGCGGCAGGTCCCAGTGGTAGAGCGTGGCGAAGGGCCGGATCCCGGCCTCCAGCAGCCCGTCGACCAGCCGGTCGTAGAAGTCGATGCCCGCCTTGTTCACCGCGCCGCCGCCCGCGGGCAGGATTCGCGGCCAGGCGATGGAGAACCGGTAGGCGTCCACGCCCAGTTCGCGCATCAGCCCGATGTCCTCGCGCCACCGGTGGTAGTGGTCGCAAGCGACGTCACCGGTGTCGTTGCCGTCGATCCGGCCCGGTGTGTGCGAGTAGGTGTCCCAGATGGAGGGTGATCGGCCGTCCTCGGCAACCGCCCCTTCGATCTGATAGGCGGAAGTGGCCACCCCCCAGGTGAAATCCGGGGCGAGGGCGGGGAAGTCGGTCATCTGTGCGGACTCCTTGGGTTCTGGAGAGTGAGCGCGGCCACCGGCCCCGGTCGGGGCCGGTACGACACCAAACGTTGTTACTTCACGGCACCGGCGGTCAGACCGGCGACGAGATAGCGGCGGAGCAACAGGAATCCGACGACGACCGGGATGCTCACCACGAGCGAAGCGGCCATCACCTGGTTCCAGTAGACCTGGTTGAGCGTGGAATACCCTTGCAGGCCAACGGCGAGCGTCTTGGTCTGTGCGTTGGTCATCACCGACGCGAACAGCACCTCGCCCCACGCGGTCATGAACGAGTAGACCGCGACCGCGATGATGCCCGGCATGGCGGCGGGCACGACCACCCGCAGCAGCGCGCCGATCGCGCCGTTGCCGTCCACCTTCGCGGCCTCGTCCAGGTCGCGCGGGATCGAGTCGAGGTAGCCGACCAGCATCCAGATGGAGAACGGCAGCGTGAACGTGAGGTAGGTGATGATCAGCGCGAGCCTGCTGCCGAACAGCTGGATCCCGAGGTCGTTGCCGAGGTTGACGAAGATCAGGAACAACGGCAGCAGGAACAGGATGCCGGGGAACATCTGCGTGGACAGCACGGTGATCTTGAAGATCCCCTTGCCGGGGAAGTCGTAGCGGCTCAACGCGTACGACGCGAACAGCGCCACGATCACCGAGAACACGGTTGCGCTGACCGCGACGATCGTGCTGTTCATGAAGTACGTGGCCAGCGGGATCGTCGACCACATGTCGATGAACGGCTGGATGGTCAGGTGCGACGGGATCCAGTGGAACGCCGCCTGCACGTCGCTGAGCGGCTTGAGCGCCGAGGTCAGCATCACGTAGACCGGGATCAGGGTGAACAGCAACAGCAGGGTCAGCCCGATCCACCGGGTCACCTTGAACCACCGTGGCTCACGCAACTTGCCGCCTCCTGTTCGTGATCAGCAGGTACACGCCGGTGATCACCAGCAGGAACAGCAGCAGCATCACGGACATCGCGGAGCCGATGCCGAAGTTCCAGGTCACGAACGAGTTCTGGTAGATGTGGATGGCGATCACGTCGGCCTGTTGCGGTGGTGACTGGCCGAACAGCACGTAGGGCGTGTTGAAGTCGTTGAACGTCCACAGGGTCAGCACCAGCACGAGCACCTGGTTGACCGGGCGCAGCAAGGGCATGGTGACCTTGCGGATCTGCTGCCCGATGGACGCACCGTCCAAAGTGGCCGCTTCGTACATCTCCAGCGAGATCGACTGCAGACCGGCGGTGACGCACAGGAACACGAACGGCCAGTTGCGCCACACCGAGACGATCAGCATGGACCAGAAGCTGTTGCTGCCGATCAGCCAGAACGGCCTCGTCGACGTGAGGTGCAGCTGGTCGACGATGACGTGGTTGACCAGGCCGGTGTCGCGCTGGAGCATGAAGCTCCAGATGATCACGGCGGCGTAGACCGGCAGCGCGTAGGGGATCAGGAACAGCGTGCGGATCAGGTTGCGGCCCCAGAAGCTGCGCTGCATCAGGATGCTGGCAGCGGTGCCGATGAACCAGGACAGGCCGACCGAGAGCACGGTGTACTCGACGGTGATCCACAACGAGTGCAGCAGCGCGGAGCCGATGGGTCCGCCGAAGTCGAGCGAGACCTTGTAGTTGGCGAATCCGGCCGTGGGCGCCTCGGTCCAGTTCGCGATGTAGAACTGGGTGAGCTTGAGGAAGCTCATGTACACACCCCACACCATCGGGATGAGGTGGATGAGCAGCTCAAGCACGACGGCCGGGAACAGGAACAGGTAGGGCAGGCCGAGCTTGCGCAGCTTGCGGAACCTCGGCGTCTTCGGTCCCTTGGCAAGGGCGGGCGCGCCCGCCGTACCGGGCCGGAGCTCGGTACGGCGGGGCGTGCTGGGGGTCGCGAGCGCCATCAGCCAACGGTTCCCTTCAGCAATGCAGCCAGATCAGTCGTCGCAGCTTGATCAGCCACCGGCGGCCATCTGCTGGTTGGCGGTGGTGAGCGCGGCCTTCACGGTGGCGTCGTTGATCGCCTTACCACTCGCGGCATCCGCGAACAACGCCTTCATCTGCTCACCGACTGCGGTTTCGAACTGGCTTTCCTTGGCCACCTGCGGCAACGGGGCCGAGGTGCTGCCCAGGACCTGCTCCAGCACCTTGTCGGTCGGCGTCTGGAAGGCCGGGTCGGAGTAGGCGGCCTTGACCGTCGGCAACGAGCCGTAGGCCGCGTTGAGCTGCTGCTGGATCGGCGTGGAGGTCATGAACTTGACGAACTTGACCGCACCATCCTTGTTCTTGGTGTTCTTGAAGATGGAGATGTTGATCCCGGCGACCATGCTGTTGACCTGGTTGCCCTGGCCTGCGGCAGGCAGCGGGATGGGCGCGATGCCGAAGTCGTCCGGGCTCATCCCGTCGGTCTTCAGCGAACCGTCCGCACCCTGCCACATCACCATCGCGGTCTTGCCGGACGCGAAGTCCTGCAACGCCTCGGTGCCGTTGGAGTACTCGGCGTCGGAGGTGTTGACGATCTTGTTCTGCGCCATCAGGTTGATGTACTGCTCGACGCCCGCGACTTCCTGCGGCGAGTCGAACTGCGGGGTGTTGCCGTCCTTGGAGAACAGCGACGCGCCGTGCTGCTGACCGAAGATGAACGCGAAGTGGGCGTTCTCCGAGTCGCTACCGCCCTCGACCGAGAGACCGTAGTGGCCGCCGGTGGTCAGCTTCTGACCGTCGGCGATCATCTCGTCCCAGGTGGTCGGCGGGTTGGCGATGCCGGCCGCAGCGAACATCTTCTTGTTGTAGTACAGGCCGTAGGCGTTGGCGTAGATCGGCAGGCCAACGGGGTCCTGGCCAGCGGCGCCAGTGGCCGAGAGGGACAGGAACTGGCTCTTGTCGCCGATCTGGCTCATGGTGGCCGAGTCGAACGGCAGGAACGCGCCGGTTGCCTGCAACGAGGCGGACCAGGTGTTGCCGATGTTGAGCACATCGGGGCCCTGGCCCGAAGTTGCCGCGGCCAGGATGCGGTTGAGCAGGTCGGACCATGGAATGACTTCCATGTTGACCTTGATCCCGGTCTGCTTCTGGAACGCGGCCAGTGCCGGGGCAAGCACCTGCTGGTCGTTCGCGATGCTGGTGCCCTGGTCACTTGCCCAATAGGTCAATGTGGTCGGTGAACTGTTGTTTGCCGAACTCCCACCGCCACAAGCGGTGATGGACGCGGCGGTCAGCGCGGCGAGCGCTACGACCGAGGCGAATCTTCCTAGACGCACTGTGCGGCTCCTCGTTGAGCTGATATCCGGGCTCGTCGACCGGCGGCAGTCGGGGCAGTCTGGACGCACCAGGATGCCCCTTCGATGCCGAAACCGAACAGCGCGGACCATTGCTGCACGGCTTTATTCAAGGCGTGATTGAATCTGATTGTCTCGGACGAGTCAAGAGTGCGGCGATCAGGTGGCCGACTTGTGATCGAGGCTTAGGTCAAGCCATAAAATATGCAGGCTGGACTGAGGAGAAGAGGGCTCGATGGCGAAGCTGAGCACGGTACGCGACCTGCGTCGCGGCAACCGGTCGGTGCTGCTGACCAAGCTGTTCACCGAAGGCTCGTGCAGCAGGCAGGAGCTGAGCCGCTCCACGGGCCTGAGCCAGGCCACGGTCAGCAACGTGATCGGCGAGCTCATCGCGGACGGCGTCGTCGCCGAAGCGGGCCTGGTCGACTCGGACGGTGGCCGCCCCCGAACCCTGCTGCGCATCGATCCCGACTTCGGTCACGTCGTCGGCGTGGACATCGGTGAGACCAAGGTCAGGGTCGAGCGGTTCGACCTCGGCATGCATGTGCGCGCCACGGCCGAGCTCGTGCTGCACTCCGGCGGTCGCGACGTCGACGAGGTGGTCAGCCACGTCGTCGCGGGCATCAGATCCGTGCTGACCGATCCCGGCATCGACCAGGAGATCGACGTGCTCGGCGTCGGCATCGGCGTGCCCGGCATCGTCGAGCGCGGGCCGAGGCTGTTCGTGAACTCCCAGGCAGCGGGCTGGGGCGCGGTGCCGCTGGTCGAGCTGGTGCAGGCCGAGATCCCGCTGCCACTGCACGTGGACAACGGCGCCAAAACCCTCGGCCTCGCGGAGATGTGGTTCGGCACCGGCAAGGGCACCAAGGACGCGGTGGTCGCGCTGCTCGGTTCCGGCGTCGGCGCCAGCGTGATCGCGGGCGGTGCCACGTACCAGGGCGCGACCGGCAGCGCGGGCGAATGGGGTCACACCAAGATCGAGGTCGGCGGCAGGCGGTGCCGCTGCGGAGCCAACGGCTGCCTGGAGGCGTACATCGGCGCTGGCGCGATCCTCGACCGGTACCAGAGCCTGCGCCGGGCCAAGCCCGCCGCGCCCGAGGACGAGGAAGCGGCGATGGCGGAACTGCTCGATGCGGGCACCGCCACCTCGACCAGGGTGATCGACGAGGTGGTCAGCTACCTCGGCGCGGGTCTGGCCAACCTGGTGAACCTGTTCAACCCGGAGCTGATCATCGTCGGCGGGTGGGCCGGTCTGCTGATCGGCGAACGCAAACTCCCCGAGATCCGCGCGGCCGCCGCCGAGCACGCGCTGCACCGCCCGTTCGCGCAGACCACCATCGAACTGGCCAAACTCGGCCAGGACGCGGTCGCTCTCGGTGCCGCCGCCCTGCCGGTCGAACAGTTCCTGGCGGCAGGCGGCGCCAAAACCGGCACCGCGGCGCAACCCGCCTGAGCCCGTTCGACCTATTCCCCGGTCCACTCCGGCGCGCGCTTCTCGCCGAAGGCGGCAACCCCCGCCCGGAAGTCCCGCGACCCGTACACCCGCGCCACCACGTCGTCATCCTCGACCGAGACCGCATCGCGCAACCGGCGCAGCGCGGTCTTGGTCGCCCACATCGTCAGCGGCGCATGCCCGGCCAACCGCGCGAGCAGCCGCGCCAACGCCCCGTCCACGTCCTCGGTGACCTCTGCCAGGAAGCCGGTCGGCGCGAGCTCATCGGCACTCGCCAACCGCGCGGTCAGCAGCAGGTCGGTGGTGCGCGCGGTGCCGAGATGTCCGCTGACCAGCGCGAGCGTCGCGGCGGAGAGGCAGTTGCCGACGGTCCGCGCGATCGGCACCCCGAACCGGGCGTCCGGACCGCTGATCCGCAGGTCGCAGGCGGATGCGATGGCCAGGCCCGCGCCGACGCAGAACCCGTCGATGGCGGCGATGGTGGGCACCGTGACCTCGGCGAGCCGGGTCAGGATCGCGGTCGTCTTGCGCTCGTACTCGACCCCGTCCGCGCCGTCCAGGAAGTCCGCGAACTGCGCGATGTCGGTCCCGGCGACGAACGCGGCACCGCCCGCGCCGCGCAGCACCAGGGCCAGGATGTCAGGGTCGGCATCGGCGCGTTCGCAGGCCCTGACCAGGCCCTCGTACATCGCCCAGGTCATCGCGTTGCGCTGCTTGGGGCGGTTGAACAGCACGGTCAGCACGCCGTCGGCGGCCTCGATGAGCAATTCGTCGGTGTCCGAGGGGTTGATATTCACACCACCGTTCAACGGGGGTTTGCCACCGTCCATCGACTCACCATCCGTATCGTCAGTGTGGTCTGCGGTGGACGAGTAACCTACTGTATACAGTAGCGGGCTAGGAGCTGGTGATAACGATGAACACGGAGTCCCCCATGTCCTCGATGTCCACCGAGTCCTCGGTAGCGCCGCACAACCCGATCGCCGCGGGCACGATGTCCAAGGTCGTACCGCCACCCAGTATGGCCACGCTCGCCGCGGACGCACTTCGGGCGATGATCCTCTCCGGCGACATGCGTCCCGGTGAGCGGATCATCGAGAACCAGCTGACCGAGCAGCTCGGCGTGTCCCGCCCGCCGCTGCGCGAGGCGCTGATCATGCTCGTGCACGAGGGCCTGGTCGTGCAGCACCCCCGGCGCGGCGCGGTGGTCACCCCGCTCACCCAGCACGACGTCTACGAGATCGTGACGATGCGCGAAGAGCTGGAAGAGCTGGCGATCACGCTGGGCATTCCGGTCAACAGCGACGAACTGCTCCGCCCCTGCCGTCGCGCCCTCGAATACCTGACGGCCGCCGCCGAAGCGGGCGACGAGGCGGCGGTGACCGGGCACGCGTTCGCGTTCCACCTCGCCGTCATCGGCCTGGCAGGCAACCGCAGGCTCACCGAGACCTACCGCTCGCTCGCGCTGCAGATGCAGCTGTGCATGGCGATGAACCGGGGCGCCACCAAGGACGTCGAGTCGCTGGCAGGCAACGCCGAGCGGCACCGGGTACTGATGGAGGTCATCGAGACCGGCGACCAGGACGCGGTGCGCCGCGCCTTCCACCGGCACGGCCACCAGCAGTTCCTGGCCGAGTACATCGACCAGCTCGACGGCCCGTCGCCGCAGTCGCAAGCGTGGCTACAGCGCATCCGCGGCCACTGAGCCCTCAGCTGAGCAGGACCGGCAGTTCCTCGACGCCGTACACGATGGACAGCTTGCGGAAGGCCAGCTCCGCCGGCTCCACCGCGAGCCGCAGCTCGGGGAACCGCCGGACCAGCGCGGGATAGGCGGCGCGCAGTTCCATCCGGGCGAGCTCCGCGCCGATACACCGGTGCGCGCCATAACCGAAGGCGAGATGCGACGTCGCCGGGCGGCTGAAGTCGAATTTCTCCATGTCGTCACCGAGCACGGAATCGCGATTTCCACCGACCAGTGAACACACCACGATATCGCCCTTGGTGATCGTCACACCCGCGATTTCGATATCCTCGCGAGCGAAGCGCGGAAATGCGACCTGGACGACGGTCAGATAACGCAGCAATTCCTCGACGAAATCGTCGATCGCGTCATCGTCGTCACGAATCCGGGTGAAACATTCGCGGTCGCGCAGCAACACCAGCGCGCCCAGCGTCAGCATGCTCGCGGTGGTCTCAAGTCCACCGGTGAGCAACCCGTCCGCGAGCCCGGCCAGCTCCATGTCGTCGATCTCGTCGCCGTGCTCCTTGATCAACTGACCGAGCAGCCCGTCGCCCGGGTTCTCCCGCTGCTTCTTGACCACGTCGAGCAGGTAGGTCAACGATTCGGAAATCGCGCCGAGCGAAGAACTCGCGCCACCGAACAGGTCGAACCGCGCGGTGGACAGCCGCTGGAAGTCCTCCCGGTCCTCATAGGGCACGCCGAGCAGTTCGCAGATGACCAGCGACGGAATCGGGAACGCGAAGAACTGCGCGAGGTCGACCGGCTTGTCCGCCTTCGCCATCTGGTCGAGCTGATCCTCCACAATGGCGTGAATGCGCGGCGTGAGCCGGGAAAGCCTGCGCATGGTGAACTCCGGCGTGAGCACCTTGCGCAGTCGAGTGTGCACCGGCGGATCCGAGAAACCCAGCCCGCCCGGGTTCTGGTCCTCGGTCACCCCGGCCGCGCCGATCAGGTTGGTGAAGTCGTTGCTGAAGCCCGCGGTGTTGGCGAGAACCTTTTTGTTCTCTTCGTAACCGGTCACCAGCCACGCATTGAATCCGAACGACAGGGAAATTTTGGAGATCGGTTCGGTTGCGCGTTTCTGACCGAGTTCCGCCACCGGATCAAGGCCCTCGCGCCGCAAAGGCATGAGCGCGGCATCCGGCAGGAACGACATCTTGGCAAGGTTGAAACCCTTTTTCTGGGTCCGAGCCAAATACTTGCGCCCCACCCATGCGAGGATGCGCGACCGGAGATTCGCCATGAAAAAATTCTACCCGACCGCCCGATTCGCACCCCGCCTCCGCCTCACCACAGTGCGCTGACCAGCACGGACTCTGCCACTGTCGCACCGGGTGAACGGCCGGTGATCGAGCGCGAGACCCGAGGGCCCTGGCTGCGTGTCCGCCGGGACGGTGCGTCAGACCACGGCGAGCCGGTCCACCAGCAGCTCCGTCCTCCGCTCGGTGTCCTCCGGTGGCAGCCGTCCGGCCCGGGTCAGGGTCGCCAGTCCGTGCAGGGCCGCCCAGAACAACTCGGTGAACAGTCCAGGGTGGACGCCGTCGCCCGCGACCTCGCCGAGGGTTTCCAGCAGGGCCGCGAAGGCGTCCTTCAGCGGTTCCGGGGTGTCCGCCTTGGCGAACGCCAGGCCGCCGTCGAGTTGGAACATGGCGTCGTAGACCGCCGGGTTGCGGGCAGCGAAGTCGAGGTAGGCGCGGGCGAGGGCGGTGACCCGGGCACGCGGACCGTTCGCGGCGGAGGCCGCGGCCCGCAGTGCCGCGGCCATCTCGGTGGCGCCATCGAGGGCGACGGCCCCGATGATCTCGCGTTTGCCGTGGAAGTGGCTGTAGAGGACGGGTTGGCTGTATTCGATGCACTCGGCGAGCCTGCGGGTGGTGACCGCGTCCCAGCCCTGCTGCTCGGCGAGTTCGCGGGCCGTCGCCACGATGAGGCGTTCGCGGTCCGCTCGTTCGCGCTCCTTGCGTTCCTGTACCGACATGAGGTGATCCTAGCATCGCTAGACAAGCGAGCGTCAGTAGTACTAGCGTTGCTTCACCAGCTAGCAACACTAGATTTTGGGAAGGTCGCCATGCTCAGCGCACTTGAGGTCCTCACCGTCGTGGTCGTCGGCGTGATGGTGGGGGTGGAATTCTCCGTCGCCTTCGTCTTCAACCGGATCCTCGACGGACTCCCCGACGACAGCGGCCAACTCGGTCGCGCCCACGGAGGCCGGATGCTCGGCGCCCTCATGCCGTTCTGGTACATCGGCTCGCTCGTCCTGAGCGCGGTCTGGGCCATCGCCGCATGGCACCGCCCCGGCACCGGCCTCGTCATCATCGCCGCCGCACTGCTGATCGTGAGCGTGCTCATGTCGATCCTGCTGCTCGTCCCGATCAACAACCGGGGCAAGACGTGGACCCCAGAAAACCGGCCCGCCGACTGGAAGGAACAGATGAACCGCTGGGACCGCTTCCACTACGTCCGCGTCGCCGACCTCATCGCCGCCTTCGCCCTACTGGTCGCCGCGCTCGCCTGACCACCTGGTTCGCTGACGCCCCTCGGTTGACCAGGATGCGCACCCGGGCGACGCTCCAGTCCGGCGTGCTGCTGCACCCGACCTCCTACGCGACCAGCGACCTGTTCGGCGCGGCGATCCCTGCCGGGCAGGAGCGCGGCGAGATCCGGGCCGATGTCGATGCGGCCTCGATCGGCAGACTGCTGATGGACGGCTATCTCGGCATCGTGTACCGATGGGCCGCCGAAGACGATGCGCCGCCACCGGAGGCGGATTTCCGCCGGCTGGTCGACATCGTCTTCGACGGCCTGAACAATCCGAAGTAGACAGTCCTATTCGGTGAGTCGTTCGATCTGGCGGATCTTGTTCATCGCGTCGAGCGCGGCGACCTTGTACGACTCGGCCAGCGTCGGGTAGTTGAAGACGGCGTCGACGAGGTAGTCGACGGTGCCGCCGCAGCCCATCACGGCCTGGCCGATGTGCACGAGCTCGGTCGCCCCGGTGCCGAAGACGTGCACGCCGAGCAGGGACCGGTCATCGGGCGAGACCAGCAGTTTGAGCACGCCGTAGGAGTCGCCGATGATCTGGCCACGGGCAAGTTCACGGTAGCGGGACACGCCGACCTCGAACGGGATGCGCTCCGCGGTCAGCTCGTCCTCGGTCTTGCCGATGAAGCTGATCTCCGGGATGGTGTAGATCCCGATCGGCTGCAACGTGGACATGGCGTGCACTGGTTCACCGCAGGCGTGGTGCGCGGCGAGCCTGCCCTGTTCCATCGAGGTCGCGGCGAGCGCAGGGAAACCGATGACGTCGCCGACCGCGTAGATGTTGGGCACCTCGGTGCGGAAGTACTCGTCGACCTTGAGCCTGCCGCGCTTGTCGGCTGCGAGCCCGGCCGATGCGAGGCTGAGCGGTTCGGTCATGCCCTGCCTGCCCGCGGAGTACATCACGACCTCGGCCGGGATCTTCTTGCCGCTCTCCAGTACCGCGATAGCGCCGCGCTCGTGCTTCTGCACGGAGGCAACGGTTTCGTGGAAGCGGAAGGTGACCGAGAGGTCCCGCAGGTGGTACTTGAGCGCCTCGACGACCTCGCCGTCGCAGAAGTCGAGCATGCGTTCGCGCGATTCGACGACCGTGACCTTGGTGCCGAGCGCGGCGAACATGGAGGCGTATTCGATGCCGATGACGCCGGCGCCGACCACGATCATCGAGGAGGGCACCTGTTCCAGGTGCAGGATGCCGTCGGAGTCGATGATGGTCTTGTCATCGAATTCCACAGTGGACGGACGAGCGGGCAGTGTGCCGGTGGCGATGACGATCTTGTCGGCGGTGACCGTCTGCTCGCGTCCGGTTCCATCGGTCACCTCGATGGTGTGCTCGTCGGCGAAGTGGCCGAGGCCGGGCAGCAGCGACACGTGGTTGCGGGCGAGTTGGCTGCGAATCACCTCGATCTCGCGCCCGACCACGTGGTGGGTGCGGGACAACAGGTCCGCGACGGTGATGTCCTCTTTGACCCGATAGCTCTGTCCGTACATTTCGCGCTGGTTGAGGCCGGTCAGGTAGAGCACCGCCTCCCGCAACGTCTTGGACGGGATGGTGCCGGTGTTGATGCACACCCCGCCGACCATGTCCCGCCGCTCCACCACAGCCGCCCGCTTACCGAGCTTGGCCGTGGCGATCGCGGCCTTCTGCCCGCCCGGACCGGAACCGAGCACCACCACGTCGAAGTCGTACACGCGGTCAGTCTGCCAGCGATCGCAGTCTCGCTGAAGGCCAACGGTGAAACCTCGGGTGGTGGTGCTCGGTTGTGACTGTGTTCAGTTGTCGATCAGCCGATCAGAAAATGAACTCCAGGTACCGCCAGACGTAGTGGCTCGGCGGCATCGGGGTCGGCGGCCCGAACGGGTGGCTGGTGGGCTTCCCGCTGGGCTTGCCACCGGTCGAACCGCCCTTGGCCGAGCCGGTTGAGGTGCTGCCGGTCTTGCCGGTCGAACCGGTCGGCGTGCTGCCGGTCTTGCCGGTCGAGGTGGAGCCCGCCTTGGGCTGGCCCGCGCCGCCTGCCGGGGTGCTGCTGTTGAGGGCGAACGCGATGCTGATCGTCAGCCCCTGGGTCACCGTGCCCGCCGCGCTCTTCGCGGTGATGGTCACCTTGTACGTGCCGGGCAGGATCGGCGTGCCGCTGATCGTCGCCGAGCCGTTGGCACCACCGCTGAACCGCACGCCCAACGGGAGGCCACCCGACTCGGTGATGGTCGGCTTCGGGTAGCCGGTCGCGGTGATCGGGAAGTTGAGCGAGTGGAACGTCGAGCCGTTGACCGAGGACTTGCTGGTGATGGCGGGTGCCTGGTTCACCGTGATGGCCAGTGGCTTGCTCGCCGTGCTGATCCCGTTCGCCGCGGTCAGCGTCACGCTGTACGCGCCACCGGTGGACGCAGCCGGCGTCCCCGCGATGGTGCCGGTGCCGTCACCCTTGTTGGTGAAGGTGAGGCCCGAGGGCAGTGCGCCGGACTCGGTGATCGTGGACGTCGGGTAGCCCGTCGTCGTGACCGCGAAGCTGCCCGCGCTGCCGGTGGCGAAGGTGGACGTGGCCGCGTTGGTGAAGGCCGGTGCCGCGTCCACGATCAGCGAGAACTGCTGGGTGGTGGTGCCCGACGTGTTCGTCGCGGCCATGGTGAGGTTGGTCGTGCCGCCGGTTCCGGTCGGCGTGCCCTGCAACAGCGCGGTGCCGTTGCCCTCGTCGGTGAGGGTGAGTCCGGCTGGCAGCGCGCCGGTTTCGGTGATCGCCGGGGCGGGTGCGCCGGTCGCGGTGACCGCGAACGCGCCTGCCTGGCCGACCGTGAAGTACGCGGCCGCGCCACTGGTGATCGTCGGGCCCGATGCCGCCTGCACCGTGATGGACAGGTTGAGCGTCGCGGTGCTGCCCGATGCGTTGGTCGCCTTGACCACCACCGGATAGGTGCCGTTCGTGCCGCTTGCCGGAGTGCCTGCGATGGTGGCGGTGCCGTCAGGCTTGGCGGTGAAGCTCAATCCGCTGGGCAGGGCGCCGGTTTCGGTCACGGTCGCGGCCGGATAGCCGGTGGTGGTGACCGCGTAGCTGCCCGCGCTGCCGACCACGAAGGTCGCCGTGTTCGGGCTGGTGATGCTGGGCGCCTCCGCGTTGGTCAGCGTGAAGCTCTGCGTGCTGCTGCCCGCGCTGGAGGTGGCCTTGATGGTGATCGGGTAGCTGCCACCGGTCCCGATCGTTGCGGTGCCCGCGATCTTCGCGGTGCCGTCACCGTTGTCGGTGAAGGCGATGCCGCCGGGCAGCGCGCCGGTCTCGGTCAGGGCCGGGGTCGGCTCGCCGGTGGTGGACACCGTGAAGTTGAGCGGTGCGCCGACGATCGAGTTGGCGGACGCGCCGCTGACGATGCTCGGCGCGACGCTCTCGGTGATGGTCGTCGAACCGTTGTTCAGCGGGAGCCACTGCGACAGCGTGCCGCCGTAGGACTGGCCGAAGGCCGCGCCGTTGACGGCGCTGCCGGACGGCACGGTCACCGGGATGTTCGCCGATCCGCTGCTGGTGATGGTGACGTTGCCGTTCTGCTCGGTCGCCGTCACGGTGCCGGCGGACTCCGTCGCCGCCCAGGCCGACTGCTCGGCCAGCGCCTGCGACTCGCTCGCGTCGGTGACCTGCTGCAACGGCGCGGTGTACCAGCTGTTGTATTGACTGAGCATACTGTTGATCAATGCGATCAACGTGTATCCATATTGACCGGTAACGCCGTTGACTGTCTGTGTGGCGGGCCCGATCAAGTCGGACTGGTGCGCGTAGCCCACGCGCGGGTTGTTGGCCAGCACGTGGCTCAACATGATGTGCGACTCGGAGGCGAGCAACGAGGACTGGGTGGCCGGCGCGGTCAGGCAGGTGGTGACGGAGCTTGCCGCGCAGCGTCCGGTCTCGCTCGGGTACTGCGGGTCGCCCATGGCCACGTTCGGTGCCACGTAAAGGGTGTTGTACTCGTTGAGCTCGTCGGGCCAGTTGGCCGCGTTGTAGTAGATGTTGCTCGGGTAGCGCGGCGCGGCGTGCGCGACGTTGCTGCCGGAGGAGATGGTGTAGGTGTCGGCCTGACGCGAGCCGTCCGAGCCGAAGACCTGGATGCCGGTGCCTGCCATGGCGGCGGGCATGTTCGGGCTCTCCAGACCGGAGTGCTCACCGGTGACGGCCGCGTTGCTGTTGAAGTTGGTCAGGCCGTTGTTCTTGGCGAACGCCACGTCGAGGCCGATCTGGCCCTCGATGCTGGTGGTCGGGTCGGTCGCGGTGGCCGGGGTCCAGTCGTTGCCGCCTGCGCCTGCGCACTCGACGCCGGGGTTGGTCGCGGTCGGGTACGAGTCGGTGGTCTCCGGTCCGGCGCCAGGTGCGGTGCTGCCGTTGTCGACGAAGTAGTACGTCGGCAGCGCGCCGGTCGCGTCCTCGGGGATCTGGCCGACCAGGCCGAAGGTGGACGAGCCCGGGTTCTCGCGGTAGATGCTGTAGCCCCAGAATCCGGTGCCACCGGAGAACTCGGACTCCAAAGTGGACAATCCGGGTCCGCCACCGTTGGTGGCGTCCGGCCAGCTCAGCACCGCTTCACCGTTGGCGCCGACGGTCACGTTCTGCGGGTTTGACGGTTCGGACTCGCCGTAGGCCGTCGTCGCGGTGACCTCGTAGGTGTAGGTGCCCGCCGCCATCGAACCGCCGCCTGCCGCGCTCGGCGTGTTGGTGGCCAGCGGCTGCCAGACGTTGCAGCCGAGGTAGAGGTGCGACCAGGTGTGCGTGATCCAGTTGAAGTCGGCCTGGTTGGCGATCAGCGCGTTGACGTAGTCGGCGTCGTTGGGGTTGCTCGGGTCGACGTCGACACCCGGGTCGGTGTAGGTGGTGCCGTTGTCGACGGTGCTACCGGTGCAGTTGGCGTGCGATTCGGTGGTCGTCGACGGCGCGGAGCAGGCACCCGCCGCGTTGAACGCGAACTCCAGCTTGATGCCGGTCTGCGCTTCCCAGTTGGCGACATAGGCCACGTCGGCCGCGGTCATCTGCTGATCGGGCGGGCCGAAGGCGGGGTTGCCCTGAGCCTGTTCGGGGCAGCCGATGTCGACCGGGTCGGTCGCCGCTGGCGTGCACTGGTACTGCGAGCTCCACTCGTTGTCGGCGATCATGACGTCGTCGACGTCCTCACCGAAGTAGTTGCGGTACAGGCCCAGGTGCGTGCTCTGGGTGACCCAGTTGATCAGCCCTGGCGCGAGCAGCAGGAACTGGAGGCTGGCGCTGTTGTAGTCGAAGTTGAGCTGCAACTCCGACACGCCGGACTGGGCGTCGGACCCGGGGTGCTGGTAGACGCCCGCGAGCACGTGCCCCGCCGAGTCGGTCAGCCAGGGGGTGAGTGGCGCGCCCGAATTGGTGGTCGCCGGGTAACCGTAGGTGCCGGTGTCGAACGGGATCGGGCCCTTCAACTCGGGCAGCTGCGCGAGCGCGGTCGCGGTGAGCGTGCCGGTGGTGCCGTCGAGGGCACCGGCGGTCGCGTCGGTCTCGCCGAGGAACGGGTAGCTGTAACCGTCCAGCTGGCGGACGTGGAAGGTGCTCTCGTAGGAGTTCAGCGCGGTGAGCGCGGACGCTGAGAAGGCCGCGGGCGAGTCGGCGAAGATCACGCCGTTGTAGTCGCCGGTACTGCCACTGCTCAACGTGGGCAGGGCGACGGTTTCACTGCCGTAGCTTCCGGACGCGGTGACCGAGGTGAACGGCACGCCCTGGCTGGTGAGCGCGGACTGCCACGCCGCCGTCGTCGGGTCGCCCGCCTCACCGCCGATCAACAGCACCTTGAGGTTCAGCGTCTGTGGGGTTGCCGCCGAGGCATTGACGGTGATGACCGACATCAGGGCCACCGTCGCCGCGGTGGCTAATCCACCATATTTCAACCAACCAGCGAACTTCTTCACCGGGAACCCTTTCCAGGCAACGACTTCCCGCAAGAATGGGGGAGTCAGGGAGAGAACGAGGGATCGAGGCGGTCAGTTCGCACCGCCGGGCGACATACGCCGTGCACATCGTCCGAACGGGCGCGGGTGTTTCACCGATCGGCCGAGATACGACAAAAGTCGAAGTATCGAACGGGAAAACCACTCGAACGGCTCTGTCCGACTTGCGGTCGGACCAAAAATTACCGGGTATTCCTACGCACCGTTAACCGGCACCCAAACCCGGGATTGGCTCGTTGGTCCGTTCAGTGGACCGAAATGCGTTGTGATCAGGCCATTTACTCGATCACGAAGCGTTGTTCAACTTCTGTTCGCGACAGTCATTGTCGGAATTCATGACTAAAAACGCTGATCGACTTGCGCTCCCACCATCTGCCCAGCCAACCGTTATCCGAGCGTTACGGCTAGTCGGATGTTCAAGATCTCTACTCTCAGTATCGGTTCGGCCAACGAACCATCACGTCGGCGCCGACTTTAGCCAGGAGATCGGGCGATATGACCGATAGTCTCTGGAATCTAGAGCCAACTCTGAGTAGGCGTTCGCACAACCGGTAACACCGTGTTGCGTCCCACTAGGCCAAATAGGGTGGTTGAAATGGCGCACCAATTTGACTAAATCGTGTCGATATAGCCCGTTTCACCGCCCTGTAACACATCAGCCCGCCCGGCGATAGCCAAGGGGCCAAGACATCCGGCAACCGGCACACATCCCTGCTTTCTTCAAGTGGCCTTCAGCGCTCGCTGGTCCACTCATCAAAAATGTCCATGTGGTAAGAGCTTCGGTGAACGGAGTTAAGGGTGGAATTGGACGGCCAAGCGCGCTCGCCTTGGACCGCCGGGGTAACAATGCCCACGCGATTGCCGCGTGCCGTCATTGTTGAACCAGTACGGGGCGCATGATCATGGACGTCGCGTTGATGACCGAAGGCACCTATCCGCACAGTCACGGTGGGGTGAGTGTGTGGTGCGATCAATTGGTCCGAGGTATGTCGGACTACTCGTTTCAGCTGGTCGCCCTGGTGGGCACGGGTGACGAGAAGCTTGCCTGGCCGTTGCCGGGCAACGTCAGCTCGGTGACCATGATTCCGTTGTGGGGCCAGCCGCGCGGCGGTCCCCGGTTCGGTCGCACCGCGGCCCGGCGGTTCGCACCGCTGATCACCGAGTTCCTTGATGTGCTGCTGGACAGCTCTCCGCTCGGCCAGACCCGGTTTCCCCCGGTGTTGCAGCGGGTGTTCGAATTCGCGCTGGAGGAAGACCTGACCGCGGCCATGCGCGGCGAGGACGCGTTGCGCGCGTTGACCGAGGCGTGGCACCACCAGGTCGCCGACTCCTCCGACGAGTTGTCTGCGCCATCGGTGCACGACGCCATGCTCGGTTTACAACTGCTTGAGCACGCGTTACGCCCGCTGGCCACGCCGCCGGTGGAGGTCAGCGCGTCGCACTGTGTGGCGAACGGTCTCGCGGTCTTACCCGCGCTGACCGCGAAATGGGTGTACGGCAGCCCGATCCTGCTCACCGAGCACGGGGTCTACCTCCGGGAAAGATATCTGGGATATCGAGGAAATCCCTATCGCTGGTCGGTGAAGGCTTTGCAACTTGCATTTTTCCGCCGGGTTTGTGTGCTGGGTTACACCGAGTCCGGCATGATCGCACCGGGGAACATGTACAACGCGCGCTGGGAGGAACGTCTCGGCGCCCGTCACGAGATCATCCGCACCGTCTACAACGGAGTGGAGCCGAACGACTTTCCGCAGGTCGAAGCGGAGCCGGCGATTCCGACCGTGAGTTGGGCCGGCCGGATCGACCCGATCAAGGACATCGAGACGCTGCTGCGCGCGTTCGCCATCGTGCACAAGGAAATGCCCGACGCGCGGCTGCGCATGTTCGGCGGCACGCCCGCCGGGGGCAAACCGTATCTGGAAGCGTGCGAGAAGCTCGCCGCCGAACTCGGCATCAGCGACGTGTGCGCGTTCGAGGGCCGGGTCGAGGAGATCCGCGACGCCTACGTGGCAGGTCACGTCGTGGTGTTGTCCAGCATTTCCGAGGGGTTCCCGTACACCGTCATCGAGGCGATGACGGTCGGGCGCCCATGTGTCGCCACCGACGTCGGCGGGGTGTCGGAGGCAGTGGCCGAAACCGGGATCGTGGTGCCGCCACGGGACCCGGCCGCGATGGCCAAGGCATGCCTGAAACTCCTCGGCGACGATGTCTTGCGGGCACGGCTGGGGGCGGCCGCGCGCGCGAGAGTGTTGGAGTACTTCACCGTCGACCGTGCCGTCGGCACGTTCGACGAGCTGTACCGGGGTCTCGGTGCACGACCGATGTCGGCTGGGGACAAGAAAGTACGTGCGGGGGCGAAGATCGCATGAGTGCGGGGAGCGTGCCGGAGATCGAACGGGTCTCCGGCGAGTTGAGCGAGCCAGGAAGACGCAGGGCCGGGGAAGGGCCGACCGCCTACACGAACCCTCAGTGGTCGGGCGCGCTCACCCTGGCCGAACCACTGACCGAACTGATGGAACGGTTCGAACCGCTGTGCGCCAACGCGGTCGACCCGCTGGAGGTCGCCGCGGGCCTGGAGATGGACGGTCTCTCCGACCAGTCGACCCGCGTCAAATATGGCTTCCCGGACGTGTTCGCGCTGGCTGAGGAGCTGTTCCGACAGACGAAACGGCAGCCTGCCGAACCAGCGCCAGCGCCGAACCCGTGGCACACCACGATCGGCAAACACGTGCTGCACGGCGCGCTGTTCGCGTTGCCCGCGCTGTGCTATCCGGTGGCATCCGCGCTGATGGTGGACCGGGGCGCGTTGTTGTTGCTGGTCACCTCGATGCTGGTGTCCTGGCCTGCCAGCCAGGGCCTGTCCTACCTCGGGCATTCCCGGCGCAGCAGGCGCGACGACGACGGTTCGCGGTGGCTGCTGCGCGCCGGGCTCGGCGTGTTCGGGTTGGTGCTGGTCGCGGTGGTGCTGCTGACCGCGACGCTGTCCGGCGAGTCGACGCCGGTGCAGTGGTTCGCGGTGGGGCAGGGCGCGTACCTGCTGGCCGCGACGGTGTTGCTGGTGGCGGGCGCGGAGCGGTGGCTGTGCGTGGCGCTGGCGCCGGGTGTGCTGGTCTCCGGCGCGTACCTGTTACTCGGCCGACCGGAATACCTGCACCTGGCAGCGTGGCTCGCGCTCGGCGCGACCCTGTTGCTGGCCATCGGGTTCTCGGTCTGGAAGACGAGCTGGCCTCGGCCGAAACCGCACCGCAAGCTGGTGCGCGCCGGCGAGTTGACGGCGGCGGCGCCCTACTCGCTGTTCGGTCTGCTGGTCATCGGGCTGTTGGTGTTTCCGCTGATCGCGCCGCGACTGTTCCCGGGCATCCGGGGCGCGGACGCGACCACGCTGGTCGGCACGCTGCCGCTGTCGCTGTCGATGGGCGCGGCCGAACTCCAGCTCTACCGGTACCGGGGGCGGATCTTCACGCTGCTGCAACGCACCCGCAGGCTTGAGGCGTTCAGCGGCGGATCGCGGCTGGTGCTGGCCAGGGCGCTCGGCGAATACCTGGCCATGGCGACCGTACTGATGGCAGCGGTCATCGGTGTCGCGGCCCTGATCGGGTCTGGTCCACAGTGGAGTGACCTGTTGGACTTCGCTGGCTATGTCGTGCTCGGCGGCGCGCTGTTCCTGGCCCTGCTCACCCAGACCTGCTCCGGCACGACCGGGGTGCTGATCTGGTGCGCGACCGCGCTCGGCGCGGAATTCCTGTTGGCGCTGGCCGATCCACAGGCGATCGCGATGCGCATCCAGTTGCTGGCCGCGCTCGGTCTGCTCGCCGCGCTGCTCGCGCACAGCGGCTTCGTCCTCGGCAAGGCAAGCAAACACAGTCAATGAGCAACAGAGTTCAACGAGAGGAACGCGAAATGGCCGGGGTAGTCGCGGTGACGGGAGCCGAGGGATTCATCGGCTCCCACCTGGTGGAGGCGCTCGTCGAGCGCGGACACCGGGTCAGGGCGATGGTGCTGTACAACTCGTTCGGCTCGTGGGGGTGGCTGGACACGCTGCCCGCCGAGGTCATGGCGTCGGTCGACGTCGTGCTCGGCGACGTGCGCGACCAGCACTCGGCGGCCGAACTCGTCGGCGACGCCGAGGCCGTCTACCACCTCGCGGCGCTGATCGCCATCCCCTACTCGTACCGCGCGCCGCGTTCCTATGTGGACACGAACGTGATCGGCACGATGAACATCCTGGACGCGGTACGCGCCAGCGAAACCCCGCGCCTGATCCACACCTCCACCTCGGAGACCTACGGCACCGCCCGCACCGTGCCGATCGCCGAGACCCACCCGCTCCAGGCCCAGTCGCCCTACGCGGCGTCGAAACTGGGCGGGGACAAGCTGGTGGAGAGCTACCACCTCAGCTTCGGAGTGCCCGCGGTGACACTCCGTCCGTTCAACACCTTCGGACCGCGCCAGTCCGCGCGCGCGGTCATCCCCACCGTGATCAGCCAGATCGCCGCGGGGGCGAGCGAGATCAAGCTCGGCGCCCTCGACCCCACCCGCGATTTCCTCTACGTCAAGGACACCGCGGCGGCATTCGTGACGGTGGGCACCGCACCGGCCTCCTCGGTTGTCGGCGAACTGTTCAACGCAGGCACCGGCGAGGAGGTGTCCGTCGGCCAGGTTGCTTCTGACATCTCCCGGCTGATGGGCCGCGACGTCGACATCACCGAAGACGCGCAACGCATCCGACCCAAGAACTCGGAAGTGCAGCGGTTGATCGCGGACGCGGGCAAGCTCCGCGAACGCACCGGATGGCAGCCGCAGCACACCAGGGACGCCGGACTCGAACGAACCATCGAATGGTTCCGCGAGCCGGCCAACCTCGCCAGATACAAGCCCGGTATCTACAACCAGTAAGGAGAAGCCATGCACGCGGTCATCCTGGCCGGCGGCAAAGGCGTTCGCCTTCGCCCGTACACCACCAGACTGCCCAAGCCGCTCGTGCCGATCGGGGACGAGTTCTCCATCCTCGACATCGTGCTGCGCCAGCTCTCGCAGCACGGGTTCGACAGCGTCACGCTCGCCATCGGCTACCTCGGCGACCTGATCCGCTCCTATGTCGGGGACGGCAGCCGGTGGGGCATGACGATCGAGTACACCACCGAGAACGAGCCGCTCGGCACGATCGGCCCGGTGTTGCAGATCCTCGACAAGCTGCCGGACTACTTCGTGGTGATGAACGGCGATGTGCTCACCGACCTCGACTACGCCGAGCTGCTCACCAATCACGTGACCAGCGGCGCGCCGTTGACGGTGGCCACCTACAAGCGGCACGTCAAGATCGATTTCGGGGTGCTGAACACGTACCAGGGCAAGATCATCGAGTTCACCGAGAAGCCGACCCTGGACTACCGGGTCAGCATGGGCGTGTACGGGATGAGCAAGGCGACGCTGTCCGAGTACCCGGTCGGCATCCCGCTCGGTTTCGACGAGCTCGTGCTCGACCTGCTCGCCCAGGACAGTTCGCCGCAGGAGTACGACTTCAGCGGCTACTGGCTGGACATCGGCCGCCCGGACGACTACGACAAGGCGAACGCCGAGTTCGACGGCATTCGCGGGCACCTGCTGAAAGGGGCGTAGCGCCGCGATGCGTCGGGTATTGGTGATCGGGGCCGGCGGTTTTCTCGGCCGGAACGTGCTCGACCTGCTGCGCAACCAGCCAGACCTGTTGGTGCGGACCGCTTCCCGGTCCGCGCCGGCGGGCGGCCTGGACATCCGGTTGAATCTCGCCGACGAGGCAGCGGTCGAATCGGTGTTGGTGGCGGAACAGCCTGATGTGGTGGTGAACTGCGCGGGCGCGGTCGGCGGCAGCGACGCCGAACTTACCTCGGCCAACGTGACCGGGCCTGCGAACCTGGTGTCCGCGCTGGCTCGGCTGCGCCCGAACGCGCGGCTGATCCATCTCGGTTCGGCCGCCGAGTACGGCATCACCGAGATCGGCGTGCCGGTCACCGAGAACATGGGCGGTGAACCGGTCGGCCCGTACGGGCACAGCAAACTCGCCGGTACGCAACTGGTCGTGCTGGGCAGGCAGGCCGGGCTGGACACCGTGGTACTGCGCGTGTTCAACCCGATCGGGCCGCACGCGCCGACCGGCAGTTTTCCCGGCCGGGTGGTCGCCGAACTGCGCAGGGCGATCGCGGCAGACGACGACATCCGGTTGGGGCCGTTGGGTTCGGTGCGGGACTTCGTCGACGTCCGAGACATCGCCGAAGCCGTGCTGGCCTCGGTCAACGCAACGATCCTTGATCGCGCGATCCTCAATCTGGCCAGCGGTACCGGCACCCGCATAAGGTCCATTGTGGACGAACTGGTGGACATCGCGGGATTCGGCGGTACGGTGTTCGAATCCGCCGCCGGGTCCAGCCGGTCCTCGGCGGTGGCGTGGCAACAAGCCGACATCACGGCGATCAGCACGTCGCTGGGCTGGAAACCGCGGGTCGAACTCCTCGACTCGCTCGTCGACCTCTGGCGGTCCGCAACATGAATCTCAACCCGGTGGTGCCCGCTTACTTCCACCCCGCGCTCGCCGCGACGGACTGGGCGACGTTGGCCGCGATGGCGGGCGAGCTGCGGCTGGTCGTGCTCAACGTGGCCAACGGCACCGGGGAGCAGCCGGACCACACCTTCGTCGACGTGGTCCGGGAGGTGCAGGCGGGCGGCGCGGCCGTCGCCGGGTACCTGGACAGCGACTACGGCCGCAGGCCGGGTCAGGAGATCCTGGCCGAGTTGCACCGCTACTGGGAGTGGTACGGGGTGCGCAACGTCTTCCTGGACCGCGCCGCCAGCGGTATCGAACACGTGCGCCAGTACGGCATGCTCGCCGCGCAGTGCCGCGCGTTCGGCGCCGAGGTCGTCGCGTTCAACCACGGCACGCATCCCGCGCCCGAGTACGCCGAACATGCCGACCTGCTCGGCACGTTCGAGGGCCAGCTGCCCGCGTTCCTCGATCTGGACGTGCCGCGCTGGGTGCACGACCACCCGGCCGACTGCTTCTTCCACCTGCTCTACAGCTGCCCGCCGGAGGTCGCCGGACCGGTCGAGGCGCTGGCCGCCGAGCGCAACGTGGGTTCGCTCTACCGCACCGAACGCACGCCGCCCAACCCGTGGGGCGGCCTGCCCGCCGACTTCCCGCACACGCCGAGCACCGCGGGCCGGCTCGGATGAGCCGTCGGCTCCTGCTCGGATTCGCGCTGGTGCTCGTCGTCGCGGGCTGCGCCAGTCAGGCCACCGCCCGAGACATCGCGCTGCCACGCCCCACGACCAGCGCGGTCCCGCCGGCCACTACTCCCCCGCCGGCAACCACCACCGCGCCACCCAGCACCACGACCACCACGCCGAAGCCGACCGTCCAGGCGCAACAAGCCCGCTGGATCCCCAAACCGGGCACGCCGTGGCAGTGGCAGCTGACCAACCCGGTGGACACCAGCGTCGACGCGCCCGTATACGACGTGGACAGCACCTACACCGACGCGGCGACCGTGGCGGCGCTGCATGCCAAGGGGCGCAAGGTGATCTGCTACATGAATACGGGCGCGTGGGAGAATTTCCGACCGGACAAGAATGCGTTTCCCAGCACCATCCTGGGTGGGCAGGACGGCTGGGCGGGCGAACAGTGGCTGGACATCCGGCAGATCAGCGTGTTGCAGCCGATCATGGCGGCGCGCTTCGCCGCGTGCCGGGCGAAAGGTTTCGACGGGGTCGAGGCCGACCTGGTGGATTCCTACACCGACCAGACCGGATTCCCGATCACCGCGGCCGACCAGTTGCGCTACAACGAGATGCTGGCCAGGCTCGCGCACAACCTGGGCCTGTCCATCGGCCTGAAGAACGATCTCGGCCAGGTGCCACAGCTCGTCGGCGTGTTCGACTTCTCGATCGACGAGCAGTGTTTCCAGTACTCCGAGTGCGATCAGCTGCTGCCGTTCATCAGGGCAGGCAAGGCGGTCTTCGAGGCGGAGTACCAGCTGAGCAACGATCAGTTCTGCACCAAGGCCAACGCGATGGGTATTTCGGCCATGCGCAAGAACACGGCGCTCGACCCGCCGCGTTGGCCCTGCTAACTGTGCCCTCCCATAAGCAGGTCTGCGCGACTACAACAGAATGATCGCGACAACGACCGCGACAACGACGACCGCCGCGATCGCGATGATCAGCGTGATCTTGTTGCCGCTGGTCTTGCGCTCGTCCTTCGCCCGTTCCCGCCACTGCACGAAACTGGTTTCGTCGGCACTCATGCCGAAGCACCCTAGTGGGCCCGGATCACCCGATCGGACGCGGCCCGGTCCGGCGTACCGGGGTGACTGTGCGTATACCAAAGACCGAGCGGCCGAACGCACGTAGTCCGGTCGACTATCCAGTCAATGGACCTCGTCCTCAGTGCCGGAACTCTCCGCTACCGATCCCCCCTGTTCGGTAAAGGTTGAGCACACATCTACCGGGATCCTAGATATTGTGTCCATCTTCACAACCACCCCCACAGGGTGTGTGCAAGGGCCCTTCCCACCTGCAATGATGGACTCTAGGTAGAAAACACCTATCCTCACTGAAAAGAACTTAACGGGTGATATGTACAAAAATTCGGTGATCCAGATCATTAACTGTTGATCGAAAGTTGCGATCGTTCGCAGTCGATCAGTGACAGCGCGGGTACCACCGAGTAACCTCAATAGCGCCTGTCGAACCCCCAGCGGCAGGCCCAGGCCCCCGCGCTCCTGCCTCTTCCCAGACGGCGGTCGAGCGCGGGGGTCCTGTTACTTGTCCAGACCGGGACGGAGCGCAGGGATGCCGCAGTCGGGCTGGACCGCGCTCGTCGCACCGGTACCCGCGCTCGATCCGCTGCTCGCCGCGATCGAAGCCGCCCATCCCGGCGCCACCCGGGCCGGCATTCCCGCGCACGTCACGTTCCTGTATCCGTTCCTGCCGTTGGCCGAACTGGACAGCGGGGTCACCGGCTGGCTCACCGCGCTCGCCGCCCGCCAGGCCCCGCTGACCCTGGAATTCGCGCAGGTGCGCGTGGAACCCGGTTTCGTCTACCTGGATTCGCCGTTGCTCAAGCCGCTGACCGACGAGATCCGCGCGCACTGGCCACAGCTGATTCCATACCTCGGCCGGTTCGGCGCGGACCCGGTGGCGCACCTGTCGCTGGCGATCGGAGTCGCCGAAACCCAGGCCATCGCCGAGATCGCCGCGACCGCACTGCCAAGAACAGCGACGCTCGACCACCTCTGGCTGGCCGGCAACGACAACGACGAATGGCGCAGCCTCGGCCGCTTCCCGTTCGCGGCAACGCCTACGGCTTGATCGCCACCGCGCCGAGCATCAGCGACTGCGCGGGTTCGGCGGGCGTCAACCGGGGCCCTTCCGGCCACCAGTCGCCGACCACGACCAGACCGGGCACGATCAACTCCATGCCGGGGAAGAACTCGGCGATCTGCGCCCGGTCGCGGAATCGTCCGCCGCTGCGCATCGGACCGCCTAGGAACAGCCGTTCCAGCGCGAGCGCGGCTTCAGCCAGTTCGGGATTTTCCTTGCCGGGGTTGAAGAAGTGGCTCAGCACCACAAAGGACCCGCGCGGCAGGATGTCCAGGTAGGCCGCCATCAGCTCGGCGGGCCGGTCGTGGTCGTCCAGCCGTTGCAGCGTGCCGACGTGGTAGAGCGCGAGCGGCCGGTCGAAATCGAGGCTGCGGCGCAGAGTTTTGTTGGCCAGCAACGCGTCGGGCTGCGTGAAGTCCGCTGCCACGAAGCGGGTTCGGTCGTCGTCGGCCAGCAGCGCGCGACCGTGCGCGACCACGACCGGGTCGTTGTCCACGTAGACGACCCGCGCGTCGGGGTTGATCCACTGCGCGGTCTGGTGCGTGTTCTCCGCGGTGGGCAGGCCGGAACCGAGATCGAGGAACTGGTCGACGCCTGCCTCACCGGCGAGGAATCGCGTTGCCCTGATCAGGAAAGCGCGGTTGTCCCGCACCAGGGTCCGCACACCGGGGGCGATCGCGAGCAGTTGGTCGCAGAACTTCCGGTCGACTTCGTAGTTGTCCTTGCCACCAAGCAAGAAGTCGTAGCAACGCGCCAGATTCGGTCTGGTCGTGTCGAGGAAAACTCGCGGGATCTCATCGACGGCCGACATCTCGATCCGATCCACCCTTCGTCCGCTCACACCACCCTGCCGGACCTGGCAAGTCTAGGAGAGCCGCCGCCTTGAACCGATTCACCCGTGATGATTCGAGCAGGCTTGAAAAGCGACACATTGACCAGTCGATGATCTCGTCGGCTACACTGCCCGGCGGACAAAACGGGCGACGACCAGCGACGCTCCCGCAAGCAGGCGGCACGGCGGATCCGAGGAAGGTCGGGGGCGATGACGACGGACGAGGCCGTCACCGAACCGATCGGCGGCCCCACCGCCCGGCGCATGGTGCTCGGCGGACAGCTGCGCAGGCTGCGCGAAGCCGCCGGTATTTCCCGTGAGGACGCCGGTTATTCGATCCGCGCCTCGGCGTCCAAGATCAGCAGGCTGGAGTTGGGCCGGGTCGGTTTCAAGCGGCGCGACGTCACCGACCTGCTCAGCCTTTACGGCGTCAGTGACCAGGCCGAACGCAACGCGTTCCTGATCATGGCAGGCGAGTCGAACCAGCCCGGCTGGTGGCACCGGTTCGGCGACGTGATGCCTGCCTGGTTCTCCGACTACGTCGGCCTTGAGGAGTCCGCGGCCCGGTTGCAGACCTACGAGATCTACTTCGTCCCCGGTCTGCTGCAGACCGCGCAGTACGCGCGCGCGGTGTTCCGCCAGGGCAGGCCGGAATCCGACGAGGAGGAGATCGATCGCCGCACGTCGTTGCGGCTGCGCAGGCAGCAGATGTTCACCCAGCGCGGCACGACACGGTTGTGGGCGGTGATCGACGAGGGCGTCCTGCTCCGGCCGATCGGCGGCAGGGCGGTGTTGCGCGAGCAGGTGGAACACCTGCTGGAGATGACAACGCTGCCCAATATTTCGTTGCAGCTAGTGCCTTTCGCACTAGGTGGATCGGCGGCGGAGGGGGCCTTCACGATCCTGCGATTCGCCGAGTCGGACCTACCGGACATCGTCTACCTGGAGCATCTTTGCGGCGCGATGTACTTGGACAAAGCAGACGAAGTTGAGCTTTACACCAAAGTAGCCAACCGCCTCGCCGTGGACGCGCGGAGTCCGGAGGACACCCGGAAATTCCTCGCCAACCAGCTCAAATGCCTGTAGAACAACGCACGTTGAATTAATGGAAAATCGTTCTTTTCAGGTTGCCACCTTAGTTGTGCAATCGAATGCACGTGCATCTGCACGTGCATTCGAGCGTGCTATCGTCGTATCACGTGCTACCGAGAGCGCGCTGACCTGCTCTCGGGCCGCTCTGGGGAGGGGGCGCCGGTATGTACACCTTCGATGATGGCACAGCCGCCGACTGGCGAAAGAGCAGTCACAGCGGAGCGACCGGAAACTGCGTGGAAATCGCGCGCTTAGATTCCCGGACGACCGGTGTTCGGAATTCCCGCCACCCGGCCGGCCCGTTCCTGCGCTTTCCGGGCGCGACCATGCGCCGGTTCGTCGCGGAAGTCCGCGCGGGCGGCTTCGCCCCGCCGCGCGCCCGCATCGCCATTCCCCGCCAGCCCAGGATGATCAACCGGGTCATCAACGAGATGGCCGACCAACTCGCCGACCTGACCGCGCGCGGTTTCGAGTTCTCCGACACCCGCGACGCGCGCGGCAACGTGGTTGTGATCACCGGCATCCGCGTGCACCACAACGTGAAGGACGTCGTGCAGCTGTTCGGCGAGCAGGACGCGGACGCGGTGCGCGTACCGCGCAGCGAACCGGACATCGTCTTCCCGCGCACGGTGCTCTGGCGGGTCACCGGGTGCCCGTCGACCGTGATCAAGAGCCTGCTCGCCCTGGCCGACCCGAAGCTGCCCGGCCAGCCCGCCCGCGCGTGGGCCACCGCGACCGCCTGACCACCGTCCACATCGGACTTTTTTACCGGAGGGACGCCGGTTGTCCCGGTGCTCCCGGATGCTCGATACCGACGAGTTTGGTCAGGAATCGGTCGAGTTGTTCGATGGCAGGTGGCCAGGGCATATCGGGTTCGTTGATGCGCTGGGACAGCATGCCGTTCACTGCGGTGCGCAGGTCGATGGCGACCGTGGTCGCGTCGTCGGCAGGGGCGAGGTTCGCGGCCATACAACGTCGCACGGCGTCGACGGTCCGCTGGACCATCACCTCCTTGAACGGCATGCCGAGCCTGCGGTGCACCGAACTCTCGTGCAGAACCTTGTAGAGGCCGGGATGCTCCTGCGCCCAGGACACCTGGGCCAGCATGCGCGCGCGCAGGCCGCGGCCGGGATCCTGCTCCTTGGCATCGGCCGCGTCGCCGACGCCCACCAGTTCCTCATGGCAGCGCTGGGCCACGGCGAGCACCAGTGAATCCCGGTCGGGGAAGTGCAGATACACCGAGGTTGCGGCGATCCCGATCGTGCGGGCCACCGCGCGCAGCGACAGCGCCTCATCGTCGGCGAGTTCGTCGAGCATCCTCATCGCGGTCTCGACGATCTCCTCGCGGAGCATCTCGCCGCGTCCCCGGGCGTTTGGGCGGCGACGCGGGGCCGAGGTCTCGTCCATAACCGGCATTGTAACTGGACAAGCATTGCGCTACGTTCATAGCGCTACAGCTGTAGCGCAACATGGGTTCATAGAGTTAGGAGTGGTCGTCATGACCGCAATCACCCCTCCTGCCGACACCGACGTAGCAGCACTGGATGCGATGTTCGCGCAGATGGACGCGGCTACCGCCCGGCACGCCGATTCGATATCCGGCCTGACCGACCGGGAGAAGGTGCTCCTGCGCCTGACTGCCGACGTCTGTGCCCAGGCCCTCGGACTTCCCTTCGAACTCCACCTCCGGGCCGGACTCCCGCTCGGCGTGACCACCGAGGACGTGCGTGCGTTGCTGCGCCTGATCTCCTACGACAGCGGCTATCACACGGCGCTGGCCGCATTCGATCGCCTCGTCGAGCTGGAAACCGCTCTGGGCCTTGCGCGGCCGGATCTCGCGGAACTACCGGGAGAACTTCTGACCAGCGGACCGGACGCGCCGCCCTCGCCGCTGCCGGACCCCGTGCGCGCCACCCTGATCCAGTTGGACCCGCACTTCCTGGACTACTTCGATCTCCAGTCGCGGATGCGCACCCCAGCCGGTCCGGACACCCTCAGCATCCGCGAAAGGGCCTTCGCCACGATGAGTATCGATATCCACTACCAAACCCTGGGCGATACCTTCCGCATCCACGTTCAACGAGCCTTCGGCGGCGGCGCGACCGTGAACGACGTACGAGACGTATTGCGCTTCAACGCTCAATTTGGCGCTACCCGAGTCTGGCAGGCCTGGCAGGCATTTCACGCCCATGCCGCCGAGGCGGGCTGGAACCTCGACTGACCCGCGACGGCGTTTCGACCGCCGCCGCACGGAGTTGACGCGGATGCGGCAGTGCCGCATCATGGCGTTCGGCGTGGCCAACGCCCAACCTCCGATGGCCGTCCCCAGCACGGCCGATCAGCTCGTGGAGGCAAAGGGACTTCCGCTCTCGGCCGTCATCATGGTCCGACCGTCCCGTACGAGGTCGCTGGGGGATGTACGTCCGGGACGCGGAAGGCCAGATGACAGCGAACCGGAACATCAAACGCCGAGTGCGCGCCCGCGCGGCCAAAACCGGCGAGTCCTACACCACTGCCCTCCGGCACTTCCGCCTTACCGAGCCGGGAGCAGCCGTGCCACACACCAAACACCTGCGACTCGCCGTCGCCGCCACCAACCCCACTCACGACCTCACCGCGCCCGCCCTGCGTGCCGCTGGTGCGAACATCCGCGACCTGATGGGCGAAGCTCGCGCGTCCGGCGCGCGGATCGTGCACTTCATGGAGTGCGCGACCGGAATTCCGCACAAGCGAGCCATGTCCAGCACCGGCCCCGACGAACTCGGCCCGGCCGACTGGACCCGGCTCGACTGGACCGCGCTGCGCCAGGAACTCCGCGCCATCGCGGCACTCGCGGGCGAACTCGGCATCTGGACCGTGCTCGGTTCGGTGCACTCGCTCAGCGCGCCGCACCGCCCGCACAACAGCCTCTACGTCATTTCCGACACCGGAAAACTCGTCAACCGCTATGACGAACGCATGCTGTCGAACACCAAGCTCTCCTACCTATACACGCCAGGCAAAGCACCGGTCACCTTCGAGGTGGACGGCGTGCGGTTCGGCTGCCTGCTCGGCATGGAGGTGCACTTCCCGGAACTGTTCGACGAATACGAGAAGCTCGGCGTCGACGGAGTGCTGTTCGCCTCGACCGGCGCGCCGACCGGCAACGAGGCGTTCGCCACCGAGGCACGGGCGCACGCGTCGGTCAACAACTACTGGGTCAGCGTCGCCATGCCCGAGGCTGCCGGCATCGTCTCGCCGGAGGGCGACTGGCTGGCCCGCGCCGAATCCGGTCTGGCCGTCGCCGAACTCGACGAGTCGAGCGCGGAGATCGCGGTGTTCACGGCGCGACCGTGGCGCCGCACCGCGCGCGGTGGGCTCTACGAGGCGTATCGGGTGACCGATCCGCGCAGCGACGCACGCGATGCGTTCTGAGCTGTGGCGGGCGTTGCCGGCGATCCTGCGCGCGTTGCTGGCCGGCGACGACCGGTTGCGCGACGTCGGCCGCACCTGCGCGGGCCGCTCGCCCACCCGCTGACCGCAACCGATCACCGGCGCCCGGTGTTCTCCTGGTATGACCATGACGATGACCGACCTGACCACCGTGACCACCGTGACCACCCCGATCGGCACGCTGACCGTCGCCGCCACCGACGCAGGCATCGTCAGCTGCTCGTTCACCGCGCCCACCGGGGAGGTCGGCCTCTCCGGTGCGGAGGCCGCCGAATGGCGCGCGCAGGCCGCCCGCGAACTCGATGCGTACTTCGCGGGCGAACTGCGCGAGTTCACCGTTCCGGTCGACCTGCGGCTCGCGTCCGAATTCGACCGGCAGGTGCTCGGTGGCCTCGCCGAGGTCGGCTACGGCAGCACCACCAGTTACGGCAGGCTCGGCGCCGCGCTCGGGTTGCCCGCCGAGGCCGTGCGCGGCGTCGGCGCCGCGCTCGGCCGCAACCCGGTGTGGATCATCGTGCCGTGCCACCGCGTGGTCGCGGCGGACGGCGCGCTCACCGGGTACGCGGGCGGGTTGACCGCCAAGCGCACCCTGCTGGATCTGGAAAGCGACGTTCCGCGACTGTTCTGAACATTGATGAAAACTCGGTCACCGATTAATTCACGGAGCACGGGGAATGGCGGAAGATCCAAGTTCACCCGATCGGTCGGCGATCGTCCCACCAAGCGGACTCCTTACCGCTGCGCCGATCGAACGGCTAGCTTGGCGGCATGAGCGCGGAGTTCTCCTAATTCCGTAGCTCACCGAATTCCGCCATTTTCCCGCCCGCGGAGGACTCATGACCACCGAATCGCCGGACACGTCCGCCTGGTCGTTCGAGACCAAGCAGGTGCACGCCGGCGCCAGTCCCGACCCGGCGACCGGTGCCCGGGTAACGCCGATCTACCAGACGACCTCCTTCGTCTTCCGCGACACCCAGCACGCGGCGAACCTGTTCAGCCTCGCCGAACCCGGCGCGATCTACACCCGCATCAACAACCCGACCCAGGACGTCCTGGAAGCCCGCGTCGCGGCACTGGAAAACGGCGTCGCGGCAGTGGCATTCGCGTCCGGCCAGGCGGCCGAGACCGCGGCCATCCTGAACCTGGTGCGCAGCGGCGACCACTTCGTGTCCAGCGCGTCCCTCTACGGCGGCACGTACAACCTGTTCCACTACACGCTGCCGAAGCTGGGCATCGAGGTCAGCTTCGTCGACGACCCGGACAACCTGGACGAGTGGCGCGCAGCGGTTCGCCCGAACACCAAGCTGTTCTTCGCGGAAAGCCTGGGCAACCCGAGGGCGAACGTGCTCGACATCCGCGCGGTCGCGGACCTCGCGCACGAGGTCGGCGTGCCGCTGGTCGTCGACAACACGGTGCCGACCCCGTATCTGGTGCGGCCGATCGACTACGGCGCGGACATCGTCGTGCACTCGGCGACCAAGTACCTCGGCGGGCACGGCAACGCGATCGCGGGCGTGGTCGTCGACGGCGGCACCTTCGACTTCGGGGCGCACGCCGAGAGGTTCCCGGACTTCAGCGAGCCCGACCCGAGCTACCACGGCCTGAAGTACTGGGAAGCGCTCGGCCCCGGCGCGTTCGCTGCCAAGCTGCGCGTGCAGGGACTGCGCGACACCGGCGGTGCGATCGCCCCGTTGAACAGCTTCCTGATCCTGCAAGGGTTGGAGACGTTGTCGCTGCGCATCGAGCGGCACGTCGCCAACGCGCAGGCACTGGCCGAATGGCTGGAACAGCGCGACGAGGTCGAGAACGTCTACTACGCGGGCCTGCCCTCCAGTCCCTGGTACACGGCGGCGCAGAAGTACCTGCCGAAGGGTGCCGGCGCGGTCGTCTCGTTCGACCTGCACGGCGGCGTGGACGCGGGCCGGGCGTTCGTGGACGGCACCGAACTGTTCAGCCTGCTGGTCAACATCGGCGACGTGCGCAGCCTGATCGTGCACCCGGCCAGCACCACGCACAGCCAACTGTCCGAACAGGAACAGCTCGTCACCGGCGTCACACCCGGCCTGGTGCGGCTGTCCGTCGGCATCGAGGGGATCGAGGACCTCAAGGCCGACCTGGAGGCCGGTTTCCGCGCGGCCAAAGCAGCAGGGTGACCCAGACGATCAACCGCCCTCCCGCCACCGGTGCGTGGCGGGAGGGCGATCCCGTCGGCAACCGTCTCTGGTTCGTCGCGGACAACGGGCTCACCCTCGAATCAGGCGAGCGGCTACCCGGCTACCGCCTTGCCTACGAAACCTGGGGCACCCTCGCGCCGGACGGCGGCAACGCGGTGCTGATCGAACACGCGCTCACCGCCGATTCGCATGTGGCAGGCCCCGCCGGTCCCGGTCATCCGCTGGCTGGCTGGTGGGACGCGCTGATCGGCCCCGGTCGCGCCCTGGATCCCGCGCGCCACTTCATCGTCGCCGCGAACGTGCTCGGCGGTTGCCAGGGCAGCACCGGCCCGGCATCGCGTGCCGAGGACGGCAGGCCCTGGGGCAGCAGGTTCCCCGCGTTGACCATCCGCGACCAGGTGGCCGCCGAGGCGGCGCTGGCCGACGCGCTCGGCATCCGGACCTGGGCCGGTGTGCTCGGCGGTTCCATGGGCGGCATGCGCGCGCTGGAATGGGCGGTCACCCATCCGGACCGGGTGGCGGCGCTGGGCGTGATCGCCGCGCCCGCGCAGTCCTCCGCCGAGCAGATCGCCTGGAGCTGGCCGCAGATCCGGGTGATTCTGGACGATCCGGGCTGGCACGGCGGCGGCTACCACGACCTCCCGGACGGGGCCGGTCCGCACGTCGGGCTCGGTATCGCGCGGCGCATCGCGCACATCACCTATCGCAGCGAAACCGAACTGGTGACCCGGTTCGGTCGCGACCCGCAAACCGGCGAAGATCCGTTACGCGACGGCAGATACACCGTAGAGTCCTATTTGGACCATCACGCGGAGAAGCTGGTGCGTCGCTTCGACGCGGCCAGCTACGTGACCCTGGTCCGCGCCATGGACAGCCACGACATCGGCAGAAACCGTGGTGGCACAACGGAAGCGCTACGCCGCATCAGCGCGAAAACCCTCGTCGCGGGCGTCAACAGCGACCGCCTCTACCCGCTCGCCCAACAGATCCAGCTGGCCGACGCCATCCCCACCGCCGCTCCGGCCAAGGTCATCGACTCTCCCTACGGCCATGACGCCTTCCTGCTGGAAACCGCCCAGCTCACTCCCCTGATCGCCGAACTGCTCAACGACTGATCGCCGTCAGCGTCTCGGCGATGGTGGCTCGGCATACGGCGTCGGCAGCATCGACCGGCCCGACCGGACCAGGATCTCGTCCCCGGTCGCGCGCCGGATCCGGCCCAGCGTCCGGCTCATCGCGGTCTGCGAGAAGTGCAGCCGATCCGCCGCCGCGCCGAGGCTGCGCTCGTCCAGCAACGCGTCCAGCGCGATGAGCAGGTTGAGATCGAGTTGCACCCGGCAATGCTGACGTACCTGACAGAGGATGTCAGCTACCGCGCCTTACCGTGCGCGCATGCCGTTCGAGGAGAGATACCTGTCCGTCCACCCGGTCAGCACGATCGCCGGTCGCCAGGTCAAGAAATACCACGTCAACGCGGTCGACGCGCCGATCGAGCCGGAGATCCAGGCAGCGGCCGAGCAGTTCCTGCCGCGCCTGTTCCCCGAACCGGACGACACGCCGCCCGCCACGTTCATCGTCCTGCACCGGGGCCAGAGCGCGACCTACCTCAACGCCTACAACTGGGCGTGGGACAACGTGCTGCACTGCGCGAGCGCGGCGGCGGGCATCGAGTTCCTTGGCTGCCCGGACACGGATCCGGCGCACTTCGTCGAGCTGAAGCAGCGCTGGATCGGCTGTGTGTGGGAACTTCCGCCGCTCGGCCACGAACGCGACGCCTGGGTGCGGCACATGCTCGTCCCGGACGAGGCCGACCTGACCGGCTACCTCGCCGACAGCATGGCGCCCGGCCGCACCGGTCCGGTCTGACCAGCGCTGCTCGACGACTACAAATCGACGAGTTCCAGATCGTTCGGGGTGAGCGTCATCGAGCGCAGCAGTTCCTTGATCAGGTTGTCGCCGAGCGTGTTGCCGACCGGCTCACCGACCTCCTCGCGCAGCAGACCTTCCACCCCGCGCGCTGACAAACGTTTGCGCACCTTGTCGACGATCTGCTCGACCTTCTTCTTGGTCCATTTCGCGTCCGGCCGCAGTTCCACCAGCACATCGGTGACCTGCTGGTGGGTCAACGGCTGCGGCCCCGGATCGTTGAGCAGGTAACGCTGGCCGAGCGCGACCAGCGCCAGCCGCTCGTCCGGGTTCAGGTCCCACGCCCTGGTCGGCCGAGTCACGCTGCTGTGCCGGATCAACGGCGCCAGCCCGTCCACACCGGCCACGTACAGCTCGACCAGGTGATCCCGCTCGCGCGAACCGAGCACGTGCAATGTGGTGTAGCCACCGGCCAACGGGATCGGCTCCTCGCTCGGCCGCAGCCACCGCGACTGCGGCAGCTCGATCGGTCCCCGGCCGGTGTTGCTCAGCCACCAGGTGCCCCTGCGCAGCACGATCAGGCCGTGCTGCCTGCTGACCTGGTCGTCGTCCATGCCGACCCCGACGTCCACGGCCTCCTGGTGCCGCCCGAACTTGACGCTCGCGCCCTCCTCGGGTTCCGCGATGACGCCACCGCTGACCGCCTGCACGGACAGGGTGCCGCTGCTGGGCCTGCGCAACGTAGTGACGGTCACGATCGCCTCCTCGGGTTCGATGATGATTGTGACCTGACCGAACGGGGAGTGGTCCCCGGTGCCAATCGATACAGTTCGGACATGCCGCACCGTGAACTTCACCGCGCCGGAATCGTGCTGGCCGCAGGCGCGTTCGGAATCGCGTCGCTCGCCGGTTGCGGCAGCGCGAACCCGTCGTCTCCCCCGCCAACCAAGGCCACGACGACGACAACGACCGCGCCGAGCACGTTGTCCGCGCCGCAGACCCGGCAGCCGCACATCATGCAGTTCAGTGCGACCGGCAACGCCAAGATCACCGCGATCCGCTACACGATCGACGGCCAGAACACGACCCTGGCCGCGACCCCGCTGCCCTGGCACCAGAGCCTGACCATCCCCGCCGACGGCGCGCACCACAACTACGAGGTCGACCTCGACTACCGCGACGGCAGCGTGGTGATCGACGCCGACCTGGACGGTCAGACGGTGGGCAGCAGCAACGGTTCGACCTCCGGCGGCAGCGGAACAGCACAACTCGACGGCGACTTCCCAGGCTGATCCGGCCGTGGCCCCAACCAACCGCGCGGCCCGATCGCGCGCGGCCGCGCGCTTACTGCTGGGGCTCAGACCGGGCCTGCGTCGTCGCGCCACCAGTCGATCATCGCGGTCGGATCGTGCCCCTGGAACGCGAACGCCTCGATGGCCAACTGGTCGTCGGTCCACACCAGATCCTTGTTCGGGCTGTTGTCGTCGCTGCCGCACTGCAACCGGCCGGTCTGCCCGCCCCGGTTGTACGCGTGCTCGCCGTCGAACGCGCTCGGCAAGGTCGTGCAGTCGTAGGCGTTCTCCTGCGGCACTCCGTAGGAGGCGTTCATCGCGGTGTCGTCGGCGAACTGGTAGTAGAAGATGATCGGCGCCCCACTGGTCGGCCCGCAGACCACGCCGACGACCTGGTAGTTGCCGACGTTGGTCCGGGCCTGGTCGGCCGATGGCCGGATGCAGTTGTTGCGGCTGATCGCCGGGATGTGCGCGAGCAGCGCACTTTCCCGCGCGGTCGGGAACGGCGGGCTGTCCTGTTTGTTGAGGGCAGCGACGATCGCGCCGGTCGGCGGGCCGTAGTTGGACTGCCACCAGTTCGCCAGCCCGACCGGGTCGGGCCCGGTCGCCTTGCCAAGCACCAGCAGCGGTTCCACGCTCCACTCCAGGTCGAGACTGCTGTTCAGGCCGGGATGGCACTGCAACCCGCCGATGAAGACGCTGCGCAGATCGAACCGCTGGTTCCCCAGGAACCCCGGCGCCTTCCCCTGCGAACAGTCCACTCCGGACGGTTCCTTCGCCTTGCCGGCGTCCCCGTCGAAGGCGGCGCGCAGATTGCCGATCGCGCCGAACCGCACGTAGGTCTCCGCGCTCGCCCCGGATCCGTTGGGCGTGCAGTCCAGTGCCGCGAGCACCCCGACATAACCGTCGAGCGTGCTGGCCGCCGTCCGCTTGCACCCCTGCTCCCCCGCCAGGTTCACCAGATCGCGCTCGGCGGCGGTCGGAAACGCAGCGATACCAACCCACTGCGCCCACTCCCCCCGCACCGTCGCGTCGTCGTTCACCGGAGCCGAAGCCCGGCCCAGCACACGGCTGGCGGTGTCGGTCCACACCACGGAACTGGTGGCGCCGTTGGAGATCGAGCACACCACCCGCCCCACTTCCGTGCCAGTCCCCGGATAGCGGCTCTCCGATCTGCTGCCGGCCGTGCAGTCCCCGGTGTCCCGCGCGACTCCCGAATCGGAAACGGCTCGCCCATAGGCAGCAGTCAACGCGTTCTCCGCGCTGAACTGTCCCAACACGACACTCGTGGCCCCTACCTGGCAGGTGGCCGTCGCCGCCGCGTTCGGCACCGAACCGCCCACCGCACACGACGGGCGCAACGCGGCAGGGACCCACCCGAGATCGACGGCGGCCGAACTCTGCCACGGCTGCACGATCGCCAGCACCCCCGCCGCGACCACGACCACCGCGCCGAGAATCGCGACCCGCCCGCGCGCCAACGGCCTGATCGGCCTGCGCCGCCGTACCCGTTGGCCGCCGTGCACGACCGCGACCAGATCGTCGACCAGGTCGGTGCAGTTGTCGTAGCGATCGGCGGGCCGCTTGGCCAGGCCGATCGCCAGCACGTCGTCGACTCCCGCGGGCAGGTCGGGCCGCTGCGCGGTGACCCGGGGCGGCGCGGCCCTGCGCTGGGCGGCGAGCACCTCCCTGGTCTCCGCGCGGTCCTCGAACGGCGCGCGTCCGGTCAGGCCGGCGTAGAGGACACCGGCCAGGGCGTACACGTCCGCGCGGTGGTCGACGACCTGCCCGGTCTGCTGCTCTGGTGCCGCGTAGAGCGGGGTGAAGGGCGGCGAGTCGCGGGTGATCGCGGGCGCGAGCAGGTCCTTGGCGATGCCGAAGTCGCAGAGAAACACCTGGCCGGAAGCGTCGTCGATGAGGATGTTGCCCGGTTTGACGTCGCGGTGCACCAACCTGCGCGCGTGCGCGACGTCCAGCGCGCCCGCGACCTGGTAGCCGACGTCGATGGCCCGGTCGACCGGCAGCGGACCGTCCTCGATCAGCAGTTTCCCCAGGTCACGACCTTCGACGAAACGCATCGCGAAGTAGTGGTGATCCGCGGTCTCGCCCGAGTCGTAGGTTTCGACGATGTTCGGGTGGTTGAGCTCCTTGGCGATCCGGATCTCTCGCCGGAACCGGTCGGCCGACGCGGGCCGGGCGCCGAACGTCGGCAACACCTTCAACGCGACGACCCGGCCCGGCCAGGCGAGCTCCTGCGCCCGGTAGACCTCGCTCATCGGCGTCCGGGACATCGAGCCGAGCAGCCGGTACCCAGGGATTTCCGGCCCGGCGAATCCCGGTTCGGATGTCGTGTCCACAACTCCCCCTGCTACCCCAAGTGGAGCAGAGCATACCCGCGTTGGCAGGTGCCTCAGTTTCCCTCGGAGAACGGCAACCGCCAGTGCCGTCCGCGTCGCCGGACTCGCCAATGCCGTCCGCGCTCAGGACGGACGGGGCCACGCGCGGCGGCGAGGGCCGGGCGGTGTGCCACGAACTGCGCCACGGTGATGCCCATCAGCACCGGATATCTGATCTCGCCGCGCAGCAACTCGGTGTCGCGCGGCCGGCCTTGCTCGCGGAAGCCGAGTTCGCCGTGCAGCACCAGGGAAGCGAGGTTGCTGCCGTTGACGCTGACTTCGCACCGGCGATAGCCGCACCGCTCGAACATGTACGCGAGCAGGACGGTGACGGCGTCGGCGGCGTATCCGCAGCGACGGTGCTGGGCGCCGATTCCGATGCCGTAGCTGAACTGTCCGGTGGCAGCGTCGGTGCGGATCCAGATCGACCCGACCAGGGTCCGGTTGTGCAGCGTCTCGATCGCCAGGTGGAAGTCGTCAGAGGTGCGCAGGCGGTGCGTCGCCCAGTGCCGGTATCCGCCGACCTGGACCGGATCCCGGTCGAATCCGACCAGGGTGCGGTGGTCCGCGGGGCTGATCTCGCGCAACCGGACTTTCCAGCCGACCTCGTCGATCCGCGTCGTGATCATCGCAGGCGATGCTACCCGAGCCGGAAAACCGGCCAACCGATCTCGGTACGCCACGCCGCCGGATCCGGATCGTCGCGCGGGCCGGCGAGATATGTCTCGTGGACCGGTCCGTCCACCGTCAACGCGTGCTCGACCACCCACGCGCCGAGCCTGCCGTAGGTGACGTCGATGTCGTCGTGCGATCCCGAATGGACGACGATCGCGAGTTCGGCGGCGGGGAGGTCGACGGGTCGCACCCGGCCTCGGGCCGGCGGGTCGGCGACGGTCCGGTAGACCAGCACCGCGCCCCGTCCGCCGGTGAACAACTCGTTGGCATACCGCCCACCCGGCGGTCCGAGCGGCGGCAACCCGGCGATCGCGGCGTCCAACTCGGCCGACGCGGCGTCGTACCAGGTCAGTACGTCCTCGTGGTCGACGACGCCCTCGATCCCGGCGACGGTCCTGGCCTCCACCGAGCGCAGCTCGACAGGTAGCGGGGAATCGCCGGGACGCAACAGGTGCCGCAGCGACGTGACCGCGGCCCGGGTGCGGTCCAGTTCCTCCTCCAGCCGCCGCAGGTGCTCGCCGACCAGGTCGGCGCGCTCGTCGGTGTCGGCGGTGGCGAGGATCTTGGCGACGTCGGCCAGCGGCACGTCCAGCTCGCGCAGCCGGTGGATGACCTGCGCGGTCGGGATCTGGTCGCTCGCGTAGTAGCGATAACCGCTGGCGGGGTCGACCGAGGCGGGCTCCAGCAGTCCGGACTCGTGGTAGCGGCGCAGGGTCCGCACGCTCAGGTGCGTCAACTGCGCGAACTCGCCGATCGTCAATCCGCGGAACATGCTCCTACTCTGCACCCGGCCGGCGCGGCGCGCTTGACCCTCTCCCCGAGAGAGGCCGCACGGTGGCTGACATGACCGAATCGATCGACACCCGGGACCTGCCCGCAATGATCACCAGTTACCTGACCGCCCACCAGGCCCGCGATCTGGACCCGGCGCTGGCCGGCTACGCCGAGGACGCCATCGTCGTCGACGAGGGCAAAACCTTCCGGGGCAAGCAGGAGATCCGCGCCTGGCTGGCCCACAGCGCGAGCGAATACACCTACACCATCGAACTGGTCGCGGCCGAGCGCGTCGACGACCAGCACTATGTCGCGACCCATCACCTGGAAGGCAACTTCCCGGGTGGCATTGTCGATCTGCGCTTCCAGTTCACGCTGCGGGACGGTCTCATCGCCGAGCTGGTGATCGAGCCATGAAACTTGGTAGGTACGGCGCCTGGCTCAATCCGGTGGACGACGACGCGACCAGGATCGAGTACGCGATCGAAGCGGAAGCCCTTGGTTACGGCACGGTGTGGCTGGGTCTCGGTCAACGTGACGAGAGCGAGCTGCACCTGGTCGAACGGGTACTCGATGCGACGCGCGAGGTCGTCGTGGCGACCGCGATCGTCAACATGTGGACCAACGACCCGACCGCGCTCGCCGCGTCCTTCTGCCGGGTGCGGGATCGCCACCCCGGCCGGTTCCTGCTCGGTGTCGGCGTCGGCCATCCGGAGTCGATCGCCGGATTCCGTTCGCCGTACGAGCGGATGGCAACGTTCCTGGATGCGCTCGACGCGGGCGGCGTCCCGGACGACCGGCGCGTCCTGGCCGCGCTCGGTCCGCGAGCGCTGCGCCTAGCGGCGAACCGCGCCGCGGGCTGCCACCCCTATCTGACCGTGCCCGCGCACACCCGCGAAGCCCGGCGCCTGCTCGGGTCGGGCCCGTTGCTCGCCCCCGAGCAGACGGTCGTGGTCGAACCAGACCCAGTGCAGGCACGCGCGCGCGGCCGCGCGTTCGTCCGCGATCCGTATCTGGGCCGGTCGAACTACGTCAACAACCTGTTGCGCCATGGCTACGGCGAGGCAGACGTCGCGGACGGCGGGAGCGACCGGCTGATCGACGACCTGGTTCCGCACGGCAGTCCCGAAACGGTCGCCGCCGGTCTGGGCGCGCACCTCGCGGCGGGCGCGGACCACGTCGCCATCCAGGTTCTGCCCGCCACCGGCGAGGGTCCGATGCCCGGTTTGCGGGCCCTTGCCAAGGAAATGGGCTTGCCCGGCACCAATCCTCCTGTCAAGCTGGAAGACGGTCGTTCGCTGCGCGACACCGGAACGGCCGGAACAGTCCGACAACCACCTCCCCAATAGTGTGCGAGGTTTCTTGATGGTGCCGGGGGAAACGCCTGCTAATGCTGACTACCCCTGGGATGAATTCGATCCAGTCAGCTATCTTGCCCACAACTACAGTGAGCTGCGGGAGGACGACCGGCAGATTCTCACCTTTGTTCGTGACTTTTTGGCCAGTGCGTCGACCTCCTTGGCCGACCGGTCCCAGATGCGCGGAATCGATATAGGAACGGGTCCTAATCTCTACCCGGCCTTGGCAATGTTGCCGTTCTGCGCGGACATCACATTGTACGAGTTTTCGAAGTCCAATGTGGACTGGCTGGAACAGCAGCACGCCGCGGGCTGGCCGACCTGGGTAGGCATGTGGCAGCAGTTCTGGGCGGTGCTGCGCGAAGATCCGACCTATGCGCGGTTCGACCGCCCCCATATGAACGCCGTGTTGTCCCGGAGCACCCGGGTCGTGCACGGCAGTGTCTTCGACCTGATCTGTTCGCCGGACGAACAATACGACATCGGCACGATGTTCTTCGGTCCCGAATCGCTGAGTCCGCGCAGGTCAGAGTTCAGCGCCGCATTGGATCATCTGCTCGACGCACTGACCCCGAACGCACCCTTCGCAGTCGCGTTCATGGAGCACTCAGCGGGATATGATGTCGGGGAAACGTTCTTTCCGGCGACCAACATCAGTGTCGACGACGTCAACGACTACCTCAAGACGCGGACCTGCGACGTGCACATCGAACGCGTTGGTACCGGTGAGAACCCACTCCGATCCGGATACAGCGGCATGATCGTCGCGTGCGGCCGGACCCCGCGTCGCGCCGGTTCCTGAATCGGAGGTCACTGTGCGGATCCAGCCACGACAACAAATCCTGGATGTACTACGCGCGGTGGCGAAGTATTCCCGCTGCCCCGACGGGTGGGTGTGGGACGGCCGCGACGGCCGGAATTCGATCAGTGACGCCGAGCAGTTGCTCTGCCTGCTCTACCCGGCAGCGGAAGTGACCTACATCCGGCTCGACTCGCCGGACGACACCTCCGATGACGTGCTGGCCGCGCTCACGCCGATGGGCGACAGCATCCAGATCCCCGCGCTGATCATCGATGTCATCAGCGACTACATGGCGAGCTACACCGACGACGAGGGCACCCCGATCTTCAGTGGCGAGAGCTATTTCGCGCCCATCGACTCCGACGACAAGCTGACCGACGAACAGCGCAGGCTGGACGTGGTCGACTCGTTCGCGACCTCCATCTCGCTGGCGCTGTCCACCCTCGGCTTTCTTAAGATCTTCAACAGATCGGTGCGACGCCAGGAAATGAAGGGGAAGATCGTCCGCCTCGAGGCGGCGACCAGTACCCGGCTGACCGCGGCCATGGTCGGCCTGCTGCGCAGTTTCTCGGTCAACGTGTTCGAGGCGAGCGCGCCGGAAGGCCGCTCGCTGGTCCGCACCCTCAACCAGAGCCACCTCCCCGACCGCGTGGTGCTGGAGAACCTGCGCCAACGGCTCCAGCCGGTGCGCGCGAGCATCCGGGACGCGACGCTGGGGCTCAGCCAGGACATCGTGGCCGCGCTGGACAACGAGAACATGTTGTTCGAATGCGGCTGGTCGTGGGGTGTCGTGCGAGAGGCGCCGTTGGTCGAAACCGACGAGCCGATCGGCAAACAGCTGACCGGAGTCGCGCTCGGCGCGCCCTATCTGTACTTCACCGAGGTGGCGCTCGACGCGATCGCCAACCTCTTCTCCGAACGTTCCCGCGTGCTCGGTCTGCTCAACCCGGAGCAGCAGCGCCTCGCCCAGGCTCTCCAGCTGCGCTGGGACCTGACCTTGAGCTACTGGTTCAACCTGGCCACGTTCGGCAGTGGCCGGTGGCCGGTCGAGGACATTCCCTGGCGCGCCATCGACGATGAGGAGAGCGAATACTTCAGTCTCGTCGTCACGGGCTTCGTGCTCCAGGAACTGCTGACCCACGGCGGCACCGACAACGACCTCGCCAGAACGGTCGACGTGCTGGCGGAACTCGCCAATCGCGGCCGCGTCAACCGGCGGTTCACCCGCGACGATCCGGCCATCGGCCTGCACATGCCGGGTGTGCGCCTCGACCTGAGCGGTCCCGAGGTGTACGGCCCGCCGGCGTGCTGGGTGGTTTCCGACTACACCCCGTTGCTGCTCAAGAGATCCCTGCGCGCCGCGGGGCTCGCGCGCAGCATCGTGGCCCGGGATCGGCTGCTCACCGTCGCGGACGAGGCGCTGGACCACATGTGGGATCGACGGCTGACCACCGGAGCGGCGGCGGGTCTGTGGGACGACCCGAGTTCACTGACGCACGGCACTCCGTCCGGCGAGCTACGCCCGTCCTGGTACGCCACGGAACGCATGATCGAATGCCTGGTCACCGCGGTGAACACGATCGAAAGGCCGCCGGTGCGCAGTACCCAGCTCATCGAGCTGACCACCGACCTGCTCAGCGAGGCCGACCACCTGTTCAGCCAGTACCAGATGGGCGTCTCGTTCGTCGGGGGCTCGGCACTGGACGCCACGATGCTGCGGATCGACAGCAAACTGCAACGTGCCCGGCAGCTCCTCTACGACAAACCCGGCACCGCGAACGCGCTGCTGATGGACGCCCTGCGCGAGCTCGACGAACTGGCAGTGGCGCGCGAAGACGTGGCGAGGAGTGTGTGAGGCGATGCTGGTCTTCGCGATGTCGGACAAGGGCGGAACGGGACGATCGGTGACCGGTTGCAACCTCGCCTACCGGCGGGCGTTGACCGGCAGCGACGTCTGCTACGTCGACTTCGACTTCGGTTCGCCCACCGCCGGTGCCATCTTCGAGGTCAAGAGCGCGTCGACCGGAACCCTGCGCGGCGGCGTGCATTCCTTTCTGCAAGGCCGGATCGCCGAGCCCGTCCGGCTCAACGTGTGGGCCGAGTCGGACCGGGACGACCTGAAACCCCGGCCGGTCAACGCGGGTCAGCTCGTGCTGTTTCCCGGCGACAGCGGCGGCGGCGAATTCCCGATGAACCAGGAGGTGGTGGGTCGCTGCCTGGACCTGTTGCTCAAGCTCGAGGAGGAGTTCGAGATCAGTTTCATCGACCTGTCCGCAGGACGTTCGCATGCGATCGAAGCGGTGCTGGAGGTCACCGGCCGGGCCGAGCTGAGCCAGATCGTGACCAGGTGGATGGTGTTCCACCGCTGGACCAGGCAGCACATCATGGCCGCGGCCGACCTGGTGTTCGGCGAGCGCGGACTGGTGAAAACCGGCATCGGCTACGGCCACGACGCAGGCAAGCTGCGGGATTCCATCAGGTTCGTGCGGACCGCGGTGCACGATCCCGGTTCACCGGAACTCTCGCAGCTGCGGGCCGCGCAGGCGGCCTGGCTCGTCGACACCAACCAGAGCCTCAAGGAACTCGCCACCCGATACGGGCTCGGCCGCAGCGTCGTACTCGGCCAGACCCCCATGGACCACGTCCTGCAATGGCAGGAGCAACTCATCTCCAACCAGGACACCACCAAGGCGATCGCCAACTCCGACACGGTCGCCGCGTTCGAGGAACTGGCGCGACGACTGACCGACGACTCGGTGTGGGAAGGACTGTAGTTCGCCGTGGACACCACGTTTCGCGAGCTGGCCGCCGAATCACGCATCGAGGCGGTGCCGTTGTCGCACCTGTCCATCGAACTCGGCCACCTCTACATGGAGGACTTCGCCGCCGGACCGGACCGCCTGCGATCGCAGTTCACCCACGTCGCGCCCTGGGCGAGAACCGCGAAGGAAACGATCCTGGCAGGTGCGAAGCCGGAGCAGCGGCGCAAGGCCAGGGTCAGCACCTGTTTCCTGATCGACGACTACTTCACCCGGTTCTCCTCCCCGGCGCAGGTCGTGCCGGTGCTGCGCGCCGCCGCCCAGGACGCGGGCCTGGAGATCGACTACCTGGCCCGCGAGTCGGCGTGCGCGAGCGCGAACGGGGTGCCGTTGGCCGAACTCGTGGCCGGTCGGCTGACACCGCTGCCACCAGAGGAAACCAACGGTTCACGGCCGCCGGTGCAGGAAACCGGCTGGCTGCCCAACGGATCGCGATCACCGGGCAACCACGACCGGGAAGCGATGCGCGGCAAGGACTGGTTGCCGCCCAGCGAGATCGGCGCGCGCAACCACTCCGTGTTCGTCGATGTGGAACTGTGGCACGACCGGGGCAGAAACCGGCTCTACTCCTGTGCGTTCCTGGCCGCGATCTGGCAGTTGCTCCGGCTCGGTGTCCTGCGCAGCGACGGCGCGAGCGTGGTCCGCCCGGTGCCGGTCAGCGAGCACGAGCCGACCGAGAACTGGGACGACCTGCCGCCCATTCTGCAGTTGCGGGACAACGCGCCACCGTTCTGCGGATATCGGACGTTCTCCGTGCTGCCCTCACGATTCCTCCAGGTGGAACACGCGGTTCGAGTCATCCTCAGCCAGGTCGTGCCGCAGCCCGAGATCCTCGACCAGATCACCGAACGCGGCGCGCGTGACGGCATGGCGGTCTCGCGCGATGTCACCGAAAGGGTCGACTACGTCTTCTTCAACGGCCGGTGACCACGCCGCGATCCGGGAGGTGTGTCTTGCTCGTCCTCGGGGAGATTCGCACCTGCATGCTGCAGAACTCCACGCCGCTCGGCCGACTCGTCGTGGCCGAACTGCTCAAGCTGATGCCCGGCGAGCGGGTCCGGCTCTCCGACCGCCCCGTCGCGCACGCGGTGTCACCGACCATCACCACCGGGGTGGACTGCCAGTTGCGGACCGCCTCCCGTTCGCGGTGCCGGGGCGTCGGCACGGTTGCCGCGCGGGCGGTCGTCACCGGCGGCCGGGTCCTGCAAGGCTCGGCATACGTGCGCCTGATGCCGGGCGTCGCGGATCACCGGCTGGCGTGGTCGCACTACCTGGCGATGCTCGGCGTCGTTCAGACGATCGGGAAGTTCAACGTGCCCGACCTCGCCGACGGTTTTCTGACCGGACACGAACCGGGCGACACCCTCGACCTCGGCGCGGTCAGCGACCGCATCGTCGGCACCGTGCAACGGGCGCCGCAACTCGATCACGTCACCGCACTGCGTTCCCGGCGCACCCGGATGCGCTGGGCGGCCGTGGTCGTCGAGTCGGACGCCGACCGTGCTGGCGGCGAACTCGTCATCGTCGACGACATCGTCCGCACCTTCAAGCTCACCGCGTGCGCAGGCGATCTCGACAAGGTTGTCGCCTTCTGCGAAAACCTCGCGCTGCACGACTGGATCCTGACGACGTTGCTGAACATCGTCGAACGGGCCGAGATCGACTGGACCTCGGACGTCGTCGCCGAGACCAGACTGCGACCCGTCGTCGGTAACCTCCTGCACCTGTGGATGCCCGGCGCGCACGTCGACGAGGCATTCCTGCCGTTGTGGCACAGCCTCGAACGAAAGCCCGGTTTCACCCGGCAATGGGAGGCCACCGTGGCGCGCATTCGTGATCAGCTCACGTTGAGCACGATAGCCGCGCTGACAAGCGCTGACCGGAGGTGAAAACGGTGCTACACCAGGGCGACGGCAGCGGCACGAGATCGATCCTGCGAAAGATCGCCATCACCGCGCTCGTCGGCGCGGTCGCGTTTCCGCTGACCAACCTGCTGTTCCAGTCGCAAGCCGAACAGCTGGCGATGACCGCCGCGGTCGGCGCCGTCGTGCTGGCCGTCCAACTGCTCATCGAGATGGAACAACGGCTCGCCTCCGTCGAGGCCAAGCAGGCCGAACATGCCGAGGCAGTAAAGGAAGTGGTCGCCGACGGCTTCCAGAAGGTCAACGACGCCACCCAACTGTTCGCCCGCGTCGAATCGGTCGGGCTGAAAACCGACGCGATCACCGAACTCGTGCAACGAGCCGGCGCCGTCGGCCCGAACACGTCGCCGCTGGTGGCCGCGTTCATGCAGGTGGAAATCGACCGAGTCACCCAACTGTTCCGCGAACTCGCCGAGCACGAGGCCACCTACAGCGGCGAGGACCGGGACTGGCTGCTCGCGCTGACCCACAGCGTCACGGCCAGCATCGACGCGCTCAGCCTGCCCGTCGTCGATGCGGGCGGTACCGGTCGCCGCGACGGATTCTGGACGTCCGACCTCGGACTGCGTTACCTCTACCTGCAACAGCAAGCCGCCCAACGGAACGTCCGGGTGCGCAGGGTGTTCGCCATCGACGGCGCCGAAGCCGACCACGACCTGCTGCGCCTGTGCCACACCCAGCTCGACCTGGGCATCGAAGTCCGCCTGCTCTACTCGTCGTCGGTGCCGAGCACCATGCGCAGGCACCTCTACGACTTCATCGTGTTCGACGACGCACTGACCTACGAGGTAGCGACCGCGGCGCCAGTCGACGAGGAAAACCCGCTCATCCTCAACACCCGGCTGATACTGGACAAAAGATCGGTCCAAGATCGTAAAACGAGATTCGGCGCGCTATGGAACTCCGCGGTTCCAGTACCGTAAAGATCAGCTCTGATCCGACATCGTCATATCCAGTCGATCTTCACCCGGGCCAAGACGGTTGAGCACCATTTTCTGGACGACGAAGCCCTCCGACTTGTAGAGCCTGATGGCGTGCGCATTGTCCGGATCAACCGTGAGGCGGAAGGTGCTGATGCCTTCCTTGCGCAACGTAGCCAACGACGCGACCAGCAGCCGCCGACCATGCCCCTGACCTTGGGAAGCCTTGCGCACGCCCAGAGCGAGCAACCAGCTCTCGGACCGATCCAGCGTCGGCGTGGCCAGCGAATAGCCGATCAGGCCCTCGCCCTGTTCGGCTACCAGCAAACAATCTCGATGCACGTCGAGGAACTGGCTGAGGACAAAGGTCGGATAAGCCAAGGAGCCAAACGCCTCTTGGTCGACGGAAATCAGTTCGGCCAGATCCTCTACTTTCACCGGCCTGATCCGAACTTCGGGATCATCGCGATGAAATGCGTCCACACCATTGTGGGTGCTGCGTGTCACGGGCATATGCTAGCGCAACGACGACGATTCAAACCACGGCCCGTCATTCGATGAGGCAGAGTCACCGGATTGTGCTACCGGAGTTCCGCGGACCTGGGCGAACCGGGCAGGTTCGCGGATGGGCACCGCGTGCGCGGCGCAGGGCCCGCGCAGATCGAAGGCGTTCAGTCGGTGGTACTCGGCCAGTCTCCCGCCAGCCGTTCACCGATCCCTCGGGGTGAGGACGGTGCGGTCGAACGGCCCGCCGTGGGCAGCGGCGTAGGTGACCGCGTCATTGACCCGATCAAGATCGAATCGGGTGACGTGCTCGGGGGCGAGGTCCAGCGCACCCGTCGCGACGAGTCGGACCATGCCGACGTTCGCCGCGCGTGGATACATCCACTGGCCGCGTACGGTCACCGAATTGCGCATGATCCAGGGATAGGGCAAGGCGAAATCCGCGCCGCCGAGCATGCCCACGCCGCCCATCAGCACGACCCGCCCGTACTCGCGCACGGTCATGGCTGCCGCCCGTGCCGCCGAACTGGGCGCCTGAGGCGGTAGGAGGTCGAGCACCATGTCGATCGGGCCGTTGGTGGCCGCGGCCATCGTCGCGCGGTCGGTGTCTTCGTCTCCGCTGAGTTCGACCGGGCTCACCCGTGCGCCGAACCGGTCGGCGAGCAGGTCGAGGACAACCCGGTTGCGCCCCGGTGCCACCACGTGCCCGGCACCCATGGCGAGCGCGACGGCCACCGCGCTGCTGCCCAGGTTGCCGGTCGCCCCGCTGATCAGCACCGTCTCTCCGGCCGCGAGTTGGCCTGCCAGCAGCCCACCGTAGGGAATGGTGTGCACACCCAGCGCGGACCAGCGAGCGGGATCGGCCGCCGCCCCGGCGGGCAACCGGTAGACGTTCTCGGTGGGAACTCGCATGAGTTCGGCGAACGGCCCGTCATGCAGGTATCGGGCCAGTCGTGCGCCACCCTCGCCCCGGGAACTCCAGCCCTGGAGCGTGATGTCCGGCGTCAGGGCATCGTCGCGGGCGCGGACCGTCGAGTCACACCACACCAGATCGCCCACCCGCAACCTGGTCGCGTCCGGTCCCACGTGTGCCACCCGCCCGATGCCGCCGACGCCCGGCACGACCGGTGGTTCCAGCGGATAGCGCCGTTCACCGCTGAACACCTCGGCCGCGTACGGCGGCACACAGGTTGCCAGCACCTCGACCAGAACCTCACCGCCGTCGGCTTCCGGGTCGGGTACGTCGTGCACCACGAGCGGGGAGCCGAACGCGGTCAATATCGCTGCACGCATGGGAAAGCCCTTCTTGTCTCGTCCTCCGCCACGTTAGGCAGCACAAGGGCATGCGGGAAGCGATGATCTGGCATCTCTGGTATGCGTAGTCAGCATGGACGTGTCGAGCGCGAGCCTTCGGGTGCTGTGTCAGATCGCCGAGTCGGGCAGCTTCACCGCGGCCGCCGCCGCGCTGGGCTACACGCAGTCAGCGGTCTCGCGCCAGGCGGTCGCCCTCGAACGCGGCGTCGGCGCCACCCTGTTCGAGCGGCGGACCGACGGGGTACGGCTCACCCAGTCCGGACTGACGCTGCTGCGCCACGCCCGAACGATTCTGGCGTCCGTCGACGCGGCCGAACGCGACCTGACCGGTGCGGCTCCCCGTACCGAGTTGGTACGGCTCGGGTTGGTCCTCAGCGCCGGACCGGTGATCCTGCCCGCCGCGCTCGCCCGACTCGCCAGGACGGCGCCACAGGTCCGGGTCACCACTCGCGAAGGCACGACGCCCAGCCTGGCTCGGGCGTTGCGCACCGGTTCGATCGACGTCGCCGTGCTCACCTCCCGGCCACCGCACCGGCCACCAGACGACCAAGCACCACGCCTGCACGTCACGACCGTCGCGGACACCGAGCTTCTGGTGGCGGCGCCCGCCACCGGCACGTTCGCGGGCCGCACGTCCGTGCACATCGACGAACTGGTCGACGCGCCCTGGATCGCCACCCCCGCATCGAGCGCGGAACCACTGCTCGGTGTCTGGCCGGGCCTGCCGGGGCGGGCGCGCATCGTCCACAGTGCACGCGACTGGCTGACGAAACTGCAGTTGGTCGCCGGTGGTTTCGGCGTCACCACGATCCCGGAGCGCATGTTCCCGGTTGTCCCGCCCGGCGTGATCGTCCTGCGGGTCCAGGGCGCGCCACCCGAGATCCGCCGGGTTTTCGTGGCCCGGCTCCCCGGCACCGCCACGCCACCGATCACGGCAGTCACTCAGGCGATCACCTCAACCGTCCAGCCGTGACGGCGCCTCGCCGATCGGGACGTTGCTGGCGCGGGACCGGACGGCGTCGAGCGTCGCCAGCGTGTCCGCGCCGAAGGTGATCTCGCCGACCGCCATGTTGGCCGCCAGGTGAGCCCGGTCGGCAGTGCCGGGGATGAGCAGCACGTTCGGCGCATGGTGCAGCAGCCAGGCGAGGCCGATCTGCGAGGTCGTCACGCCGAGGGATTCGGCCACGGCGTGCACGGCCACCTCCTCGGTGACTTTGGGCAGGCCAGGAAACGCGCCGCCAAGCGGAAAGAACGGCACCCACGCGATGTCCTCGGCAACACACAGCCGCAGCATGTCCTCGTCGTCACGGGAGACGAGGCTGTAGGCGTTCTGCACGCACGCGATGCCTGCGGGCAGGGCGCGGCGCAGGCCGTCGACGGTGACGCTGCTCAGGCCGATCGCGCCGATCTTGCCCTCCTCACGCAGGGAAGTCATCGCCGCAAGCTGGTCGTCGAGGGCGACCACCTGGTCGCCCTCGGGACGCAGTCCGGGACCGGTGTCCAGGCGCCGCAGGTTGACCACCGAGAGTTGGTCGACGCCGAGGCTGCGCAGATTGTCCTCGACGCTGGCCCGCAGTTGCTCGGGCCGCTGCGCGATCCGCAGCGGGATGGGCCTGCCGGGGTTGGGGTCGGCGCCGACCTTGGTGACGACCAGGACGTCGTCCTCGGGGCGCAAGGCCGCGCGGATCACGGCGTTGGCGAAGCCGAAACCGTAGAACTCGGCGGTGTCGACGTGGTTCACACCCAGCTCGACGGCGCGCCGGAGCAGGGCGACGGCCTCGTCGCGGCGGTCGTGCAGCCGGGGCAGCTGGGCCGTGCCGTAGCCGATCCGGGACACGGAGCGGCCAGCGAAGGACGCGGTGGCGGCGTTGATGACGATCTCCTCGGTCGGTGGTCGGGCGATAGCGCTACTCTACAAAATCCGACTGACAGATTTCAATATCTGTCAGTCGGTGTTTGACGGCCGACCTGATACTTTCGCGAGGCCGAAGGTGTGACCAGCCGACAAGGAGGCCCGATGCGCGGGGAGCCGCTCGACGCGGAGACGATCGTGTCGGCCACCGAGGAAATGCTGCGCAGGCACGGTCCAGAAAAGACGACGGTCCTCGACGTCGCACGGCAGTTGGGCGTGAGCCACGGCAGCGTCTACCGGCACTTCGCGTCCAAGGCCGCGCTCCGCGAAGCCGTGATCCGGCGCTGGCTAGACCAGGCGCGAGACGAACTCGCCGCCGCGGCCCACAACTCCGAACTCCCCCCAGCCGAGCGGTTGCGCACGCTGCTCACGACCATGTTCGCCACCAAATGGGCGAAGGCCAGGGAAGACCCGGAACTGTTCGCCACCTTCCGGGTACTTGCGGCCGAGCACAGCACCGTGTCCTCAGGCCACGTCGGCTTCCTGATCGCCCAGGTCAGGGACATCGTCAGCGACGGTGTCGCCAGCGGCGACTTCGCGGCACGCGAACCAGAGGTGCTCGCACGAGCCGTGCTGAACGCGACAAGCCGCTTCCACGATCCGACACACGCGGCGGAATGGCACTCCCCCGAAACCGAAGCGGACGCCGCGGCAGTCGTCGCACTCATCCTCGACGGCCTGCGGACCCGATGACACCAGGCTCAACGGACGCGCGCAGCCTCGATCATCGCTGACATCAGCTCCACCGCCGCTCTCCGCGACAACCGGTTCTCTCGCACCAGCGACTGCCAGGTGGAGAACGCCAGCGCATGGCGAACGGCGGCCGCGACCGCCTTGCGGTTGTCCCTCGGCGGCGCGCAGGTGGCGACGAGATCTCGTGCTATGCCGTCGAGGAACTCGGCGTAGCTCGCCAGGCCGACCTTCTCGATGTAAGGAACAACCGGCGCATCCCTGAGCACGTTGGTCAGCATGGGCTCGACATCGGCATAGAACGCATAGAACCGGGCGAGCGCTTCGGTTATCCGCGCGCGGACGGAGTCACCCGAGCGCCACGACGCGGGGTCGGGCCACGGATGCCGTTCCCAGTAGTGCGCGGAACACGCCGCGAACAACTCCTCCTCGGCAGGGAAGTGCCGGTACACCGTCTGGCGTTGGACGCCGGCCAACTCCGCGATCGAGGAGATCGTGGTTCGCGCCGGTCCGACAGTCCCGTGCAGCTGCACGGTCGCCTCGGTGATCCGCTGCCGGGTCTCGGTCATGGCATCGACCCGGCGGCCGAGCCGGTACGTCCGACTGGACTTGTCGTCAACCACACTGATCATCATACAGTGCTGTGTTGTCGATTGTGGCTAGCGAACTCTTGACGGTCGTCACGAGAAGTACATACACTCAGGTTTCATCGAACACACGTGATCAGCGAATAGCGGGCGGAAGGACGGACGATGTCGGTGTCGACGGAAATCCCTCAGACCCTCACGGTGATGGAAGCCTGCTTCACCCTCAACCCCGGCGTCGACGAAGAGTTCTGGCCAGCACAGGAAAAGTTCGGCCCCGTCGCCGCCGCCGCGTCAGGCTTCCTCGCCGTGATCGGCGGCCCCATCGCCAACTCGCCGTGGCTGTACTTCTCCGGCAAGTGGGCCACTCCAGCGGAGATGGACGACTGGCAGCACAGCCGCGCGCACATCGGCGTGCAGAAGCGGGCGCACGACAAGTGGTTCAAGTCGGTCTACCTGCGCAAGTGGCGGCTGCCCGCCGACGGCGAACCCGCCGAGGGCCGGGTGTTCTCGGAGATCGCCATCGCTCGGGAAACGCCACTGTCCGAAGTGGAAATCACGGCACTACTGTCGTCGTTGAACGAATCACTGCCCGCGTACCACCCCCGGCCGTTCGAGACCGCGGTCGGCGAGTTCGAAACCCAGCCATACCAGTTCGTCGGTCCACTCGAAGAGTTCCCTGAAGTCGCGCCCGCCCGCTATCTGTTGCTGACACACTGGGATTCGCTGGCAGACCTGGAGACCTGGCTCAGTTCCTCCGCGACCAACGTGCTCAGGCAGGCCGGGGACTTCTCCGCCGAGTACTACCTACCGATCTATCACGCGCCCGGCGAACGTGAACGGCTTACACCGGACGGATTCCAGCGTGGCTGGGGAACGGAAGCGCCGGTCGCCTAGGGGCGCCGCAGAATGACGATGCAGGGAGATGCCGGATGAAGGCGATCGTAGTGACGGGCCAGGCCGCCGGAACGGCCGGAATGACGTTGGTGGAGCGGCCCGATCCGGATGAGGCGAGGCTCGCCAGCCTCTCGGGCGCGAGCTACGGCGATGTCGTCGTCAAGGTTCATGCGTCAGGATTCACCGAAGACGAGTTGGAGTGGCCCTCGACCTGGATAGACCGACTCGGTCGGGACCGGACTCCGTCCATCCCCGGACACGAACTGGCCGGAGTCGTCACCGCCCTCGGCTATGGCACGACGGGACTGTCGGTGGGACAGCGGGTGTTCGGCCTCACGGACTGGACCCGCGACGGCACGCTCGCTGAGTACGTGATCGTCGAGGCACGGAACCTCGCACCGCTGCCGGGCGACATCGACTTCACGGTGGGTGCGGGCGCCACGATGGCGGGCCTGACCGCGTGGCAGGGGCTGTTCGAGCACGGCCGTCTTCAGCAGGGGCAGCGCGTCCTCGTGCACGGCGCGGCCGGCGTAGTCGGATCCATGGCAACCCAGCTCGCCCGTGAGGCGGGCGCCCACGTCATCGGCACCGGACGCGCTGCCAGTCGGCAGACCGCGCTCGACTTCGGCGCGCACGAGTTCGTCGACCTTCAGAACGACTCCCTGGAAGACATCGGCGAAGTCGACCTCGTGTTCGACGTCATCGGCGGAGACATCCAAAAGCGGTCCGCGGCCCTGATTCGAGCAGGCGGAACGCTGGTAACCATCACCGGCCCACCCGAGGCACGACCCGCGGACGGACTGGCGATCGACTTCGTCGTCGTGTCCGACCGTGCCCAATTGAGTGAGATCGCCCAGCGGGTGCGGGACGGACGAGTGCGGACGAACATCGGAAACGTCGCGACCCTCGACAACGCCGTCGCTGTCTTCAACCCGACCACGCAGCGCAACGGAAAGACGATCATCCGCGTTCATGCGTGAACGGATGGGCATCCTCCGGACGCAGCCGGGCCCCGGACCTGGGGGTCGCCCCAGGAAAACACAACGGACGACCCGGCGAAGACGCAGAGCGTCGAGCAGGGCCGTCCGGAGGACGTGGACCCTGGGGGACGCTACGACTCATTTCGCGGACCGTGGTTTGAATGAGACCTATTTGGTGGGCCTAACGTGGCACAACCCGAACTCTTCGCTCCTCGTCGAAGGACCAGAGCTCACGATCCAGCCACCCGCTCCACTTCACTCGCAGGCGAAGTCGTCTACGTGATCGAGGAACACGCGAAGGGGCGAGCTGCGCCTGATTGCTGACATTGGCGTCCGACTGCCGGGCCTCCTGTCGCAGGTGGACCGGTAGCACAATCAGCACGGACAGTCCGCTCGGCCTGGTGATGCACGAATTCCCCACTGACGCATGCCAACGCCGAATCGAGTCAGCGTCGGAGTTCGGCGATCGTGGCCGAACGGCGGCGACGGACCAGACCACGCAGGGTGCTGGCGTTGCGAAAGCCGACCTGGCCGGCGATGGTGTCCACGCTGAGCTTCGTG
>DASXOJ010000236.1:0-3456 GCA_036494465.1 Pseudonocardiaceae bacterium | reverse complement strand
GGTCATGTCGCCCGAGGCGGCGATCTTGGCCCAGCCCGCGAACGAGCCACCGGCTGCCGTCTGGTCGTCCAGCCACAGGTCGCCGTCGGCATGCGTGGCGAACAGCGCCACCGTGCCATTCGGCGCGAGCACCGCGGACGGGCCACCCGCGAGCCCGGCGCCGCCCAGGTTCGTCGCCGAACTGTAGGCGCCGCCCTTCGTAGCCTGACCGACCAGTTCGACCCCGCCGGTCGCGGTCCGCGAGAAGGTGGCGACGGTGCCGTTGGGCGCGACCCATGACCAGGCCGTTCGGCAAGGTCACCGTCACGCCCGGCGCGCTCGGCCCGCCGCCGTTGAGCGCGAGCCCGTAAGCGGAGCGCCGATCGGCCGACAACCCCTGCACGTACCGCACATTCGGGTCACTCGCCCGGTCCTGCCGCACATCCGTGCCGTAGCCGTGCGCCTGCGCCCACCGCACGTCGTCGAGGCCATACGGAAAGAGCTGATCCGCCGCTTCCGGCGGGGTGGGACTGACCCAGAGCTGGAAGCCCTGGCCGAGCATGCACTCTCGGATCAGCGACTGCTCGGCGTCGGTCAACAACGCCGATTCCGATGCGGTCAACGCGCGCGGCTCGCCGGTCTGGTGGCCGCAGGCGACCAACAGGGCACCCGCCAGCACGGACAACGTCACCGGTACCCGGGACCGCGCCAACCAACTCATCTCGGCTCACCCCTTCCTCGAAGCAGGTGCCCAGACCTATCGCGATCGGGTTGTGCGAGGTCGATCGCCGCAGGTCGCACAACATGGCGCACACAACGTGTCGGACCGCGGGGCGCTGTGAGAGGCTCGCTCAGGTGGACATCGACATCACGCCCAACCGGCAACCCGTGGACGACGCACGGTTGGCTGAGATCCTGGCCAACCCCGGCTTCGGCGCGCACTTCACCGACCACATGTGCACCGTCGAGTGGACTCCCGCCGACGGTTGGCACGACGCGCGGATCACGCCCTACGGCCCGTTGGCCATCGACCCGGCCGCGGCGATCCTGCACTACGCGCAGCAGACCTTCGAGGGCATGAAGGCCTACCGGCATCCGGACGGCTCGATCTGGTCGTTCCGGCCGGAGGAGAACGCGAACCGGATGATCCGGTCCTGCCAGCGGCTCGCGCTGCCCGCGCTCGACGCCGACGATTTCATCCAGGCCGTCGACACACTCGTCGAACTGGACCAGCGCTGGGTGCCCGAACCCGGCGAATCCGGCGAGAAGAGCCTCTACGTCCGGCCGTTCATGTTCGCGTCCGAGACCGGCCTCGCCGTGAAGCCCGCGGACCGGGTGACGTTCATGGTGATCGCGGGTCCGGCAGGCGCGTACTTCAGCAGTGGTATCAAGCCGGTCGCGCTGTGGCTGACCGAGGAGTACACCCGGGCAGGCCGGGGCGGTATGGGCGCGGCGAAAACCGGCGGCAACTACGCCAGTTCACTGGTCGCGCAACAGGAAGCGATGGCACACGGCTGCGGCCAGGTGGTCTTCCTCGACGGCCAGGAAGGCCGATACGTCGAGGAACTCGGCGGCATGAACTTGTACTTCGTGTACGACGACGGATCGATCGTCACGCCCGAGGTCGGCACCATCCTGGAGGGCATCACCCGGGCCAGCGTCATCGAACTGGCCGAGAAGATGGGCCACCGGGTGATCGAGCGGAAATTCGCCATCGACGAGTGGCGCGAGGGCATCACCAGCGGCCGGATCACCGAGATCTTCGCTTGCGGCACGGCCGCCGTGATCACCCCGGTCGGCACGCTGAAGTGGGCGGACGGCGAGTTGCCTGCGCCGCCGAACACCGAGCTGACCATGCGGATCCGGCAGGCCCTGGTGGACGTCCAGTTCGGCCGGGCGCCGGACACGTTCGGCTGGCTGCACCGGATCAGCTGACTACCAGTCCAGCTTCGCCAGCAGGAACGGTTCACCTTCCGGTGCCTGCTTGCGCGCCGCGAGCGCGCGTTCGGCGGGTGCGCCCACCGGCACGCGCAGCGGCGGCTGGCCGTCGGCTTCGAAGCGCTGGGCCTCGAAGCCGCCGCCGCCCGTCAGTTCGCCAACGCGGTACTGGCCGGCACCGAGGGCGCGCTGATCACCGCTCGCGCGCTGCGCAGCCCCGCCCCGTTCGACTCGGTCCTGGCCGTGCTCACGGCGTGACCAACCCGGTCTCGACGTCGTAGACCAAGCCGGACACGGCGACCTGCTGCTCATCCTGCATCCGGCGGCGAGCTGCGCGAGTCCGTAAGAACTAGGCGGGCGTCAGCACGAAGATCGGCATGATCCTGGTGGTCTTCTTCTGGTATTCGGCGTAGTCCGGCCACGCCTGTACCGCGCGCTTGAGCCAGGTCTCGTACTCCTCGCCGTGCACCTCGCGCGCCAGGTAGTCCTTCTTGTCCGGACCGTCCTGCAGTTCCACGTGCGGGTTGGCGGTCAGGTTGAAGTACCAGACCGGATGCTTGGGCGCGCCACCCAGCGACGCGACGACCGCGTACTCGCCGTCGTGCTCGACCCGCATCAGCGCGGACTTGCGCAGCTTTCCGGTCTTGGCGCCCACCGAGGTCAGCACGATCACCGGCGCGCCCTGGTTGTCCGTGCCATCCCGGCCACCGGAGCTCTCGATGAGCTCGACCTGGTCGCGGCTGAAATCAAAAGTGCTCGGCTCGTATTCCCCGGTCAGAGGCATTTCTGCACCGTCCTATCCATCACATCGACCCCGGCTGCGGCAGCCTGTCACCGCCCGACTACAGCCGCAACCGGACTTTACCCCGCTTCCCCGTAAGCGGACTATACCCCTCTTCGGCACGCAAGAAACCGTTAAGGTGAGACCGTGGACCGGCCCATCGTGTTCGACTCGGCACCAACCGAGCGCGCCGACGCCGCACGCAACCGGCTCCACCTACTGGCGACGGCGCGCCAGATCATCCGCGAGCAAGGTCCTGACCGGCTGACCATGGACGGCCTCGCCGAACGCGCCGGCCTCGGCAAGGGCACCGTGTTCCGCCGCTTCCGCACCAGGGCAGGCATCTTCGAGGCGCTGCTGGACGACGACGAACGCGACTTCCAGCAACAAGTCCTCGCCGGAGCGCCACCACTGGGACCGGGCGCCCCGCCGCTGGAGCGGTTGATCGCCTACGGTCGCGCCCGCACCACGTTCCTGGTCGAGCACCTGGAGATCGCCCGCGCGGCGCTCGACGGCAGCAAACCGGTCCCGATCGGACACCGGGCGCCCAGCTCCCAGATCCACATCCGGATGCTGCTCGCCCAGCTCCGGCCCAGCTGCGTCGACCTGGACATGCTCTCCCTGCAACTCGCCGCCGCGCTGGACGGCCCGATCCTGCTCTACCTCTCCTCCGACGAGCTCACCAACTCCGTCGACGAACGCGGCACCCGGATCGGTCAGGCCTGGCAGGACCTCGTCGAACGCGCCTGCCGCCCCTG
>DASXOJ010000235.1:0-46212 GCA_036494465.1 Pseudonocardiaceae bacterium | reverse complement strand
GCAGCACGCGGCGGCACAGTTCGGTGACCGCGAAGCAGAGCACGATCACGACCGCGATCGGGAGCAGCAGCGCGGTCATCCCGAACACCGGGGCGAACAGCAGGCCGGGGATGGCGGCGGCGAACAGGAGCGCGGCGTGGATCAGGCTGGCGGGCGCTCCCGCACGTTGGGCGGACGCGGGGTCAGCGGGCGCGGGGTGGGCGGGCGCGGGGTGGGCGGGCGTGCTGGCGGCGAGCGCGGTGGTCGTCATCAGGCCATCACCGCGTTCCAGGGGGCCGCTGCGTCGGCGGCGTCCTGCGCGACCAGGACCCGCGTGCCGGGGACGTGCACGGGGCCTGCCGCGCCGACGGCGACCACGACCATGGCCGGAAAGCGTTGCCTCATCAGGCCGAGCGCCCATTGGTCCGATGTGGACATATGGGTGACGACCGCGACGAGGCTGCCGCCAGCACCCTCGCGCAGCGCGTCCGGGACCAGCGGGCGGGTTGCCTCGGTGGGTTGCAGGAGGCAGAGCAGGTCGAGCAGTTCGCGGACCGCGCCGGGGGTGCCGTTGGTGGGCAGGTCGACACCGCAGGTGGTGACCAGGCGGCAACGGTGACCGGCGCCCGCCGCGGCCACCGCGAGCGAGGCCGCCAGGTCGATCGCTGCCTCGAAATCGGGGCCGGGGCGGGAGTCGAGCAGGACGGTGACCTTGGGCTGGTTCGGGTCGACGTATTCGCGGACCATCAGGGTGCCGGTGCGCGCGGTGGCTTTCCAGTGCAGGAGCCGGATTTCGTCGCCGGGCACGTATTCGCGCACCTCGCGCAGGTCGAGTGAGCCGCCTAGCGACTTGTCGGTGGTCCGGCCTTCGTGGTGGTGGCGCGGTAGCCCTGCCGTGAAGGCGTGGATCGGGTGGACCTTCGGGTGCACCCACAACGTCGCGGTTTCTCCTTCGGTCAACCGGCTGCGCCCGAGGCCGAGCGGGTCGGCGCGGTGCACGGCCAGCGGGCCGACCTGGTGTTTGCCGCGCACGTCGGTAGGAAGGTCGTAGTGGTGGACGGCGTCCGCGCCGGGCGCGAGGGCGCGCACGGTGATCGTGCGGGAGCTGGGGCCGACCCGGTCCAGCGCGGTGAACCCGCTCTGCCAGCGCGTGCCGGTGTTGTGCACCGTCAGCCGGGCGAGGGCGCGTTCACCGCGCTGGACGCGGTCGGGGTACACGTCTCGGGCGACCAGCACATGCGGTCGGCGGGTCGCGACGATCACGGCGGCGAGCACCGCGCCGAAGGCCGCTGCCGCGACGACGACCAGCACGGGGTAGCCGAGCAGAGCGCCGCTCGTGCCGAGCACGATCGAGCCGACGAGCACGGTGACACCGCGTCGGGTCAGCCTGATCATCAGACCCTCGACATGGTGTTCATCCTCGGCGCCGGGGTCGCGGCGAGCACCTCGTCGAGGATGTCGGCGGCGCGACGCTGGTTGAGTTCGGCGTCCGGGCGCAGGATCAGCCGATGGGCGAGCACGGCGGGCGCCACCTCCTTGATGTCGTCGGGGGTGACGAACGGCCTGCCGTAGGTGGCCGCGAGCGCTTGCGCGGCGCGCACCAGCGCGATGCTGCCGCGTGGACTGGCGCCGTAGCGCAGCGCGACGTGTTCGCGAGTCGCTTCGGCCAGCCGCACCGCGTACTCGCAGACCGCGGGGTCCACATGGGACTTGCGGACCTCGGCGATGGCGGCGGCGAGCGTTGGCAGGTCGACGACGGGCAGCAGTTCGTCCGGGTTGACCATGGCCAGTTCGCTCAACACGACCTGAACTTCGGACACCTGATTCGGGTAGCCGACCGAGACGCGCATCAGGAACCGGTCGAGCTGGGCTTCGGGCAGCCGGTAGGTGCCCTCCATCTCGATCGGATTCTGTGTTGCGATCACCAGGAACGGGCGCGGCACCTCGTGCCGGATCGCGTCCACGGTGACCGTCCGCTCGCTCATGACTTCCAGCAACGCGGACTGCGTTTTCGGGGTGCCCCGGTTGATTTCGTCGGCGAGCACCACATTGGCGAAGATGCCGCCGGGCAGGAATTCGAAGGTTTCGCTGTGCTGGCGGTAGATCTGCACACCGGTGATGTCGCCGGGCAGCAGATCGGGAGTGAACTGGATGCGGTGGAAACTGCCGCCGATGCAGCGGGCCAGGCAGCGCGCCAACGTGGTTTTGCCCAGTCCGGGCAGGTCCTCGATGAGCAGGTGCCCCTCGGCGAGCAGCGCGGTGATGGCCAGCCGGACCAGTTCGGGTTTGCCGCGCAGCACACTCTGCACACCCTCCGCCAGCCGCTCGTAGACGGTGGTGGATATCGCTGGATTCATGGTCATGTCCAGGGGTAGTGGTTGGATTCGACTTCTCCGTCGGGGGTCTGCACGGTGACGTAGATCGTTTCGCCGTCGACGTCGTAGCGGATGTCGTTGCAGGTGGCGTCGCCGTTGGCGTCGGTGGTGGCCTCGCACGGGTCGCTGAACACGTGCCCGTCGCTCGCGTGCGGGACGACCGAGTAGTGCGTGTTCGGGGCGAAGCCGGTCATGGTCACGTCGACCCAGGCACAGTCGGGTTTCTTGCAGTCACTGCTGGAGGAGTCCGCGCCCCGCTTGATGGTGATCTTCGGTGTCGGCATGGTCAGCGACGCGCTCGCGGAATCGCCGGTCATCGGGTGGCCGTCTGCGCCGCTGGTGATCGCGCGCACGGTGAACGTCATGGTGCTCGGTGGCGATGCGGGCAGCGCGAAGGTCGCGCTGGTGCCGCTGGTGGTCTGCGCGCTTTCGCCGGTCGCGGTCACGTCGTAGTGCTGCAACGTGCCGCCGTGCAGGTTCGGCGCGGACCAGGTGAGCACGACGTTCTGGCCGCTGCGCCTCGGGTTGAGGTTGGTTGGCGCGCCCGCCGCGTCTACCGGGGTGACCGGGTTGGCGGCGACGGCGGGGCCGGTGCCGACCGCGTTGATCGCGGCGACGGACAGCACGTACTGGGTGCCGTCGATGAGCCCGGAGACGGTCGCTTCCCGGTCGCCGCCGGACACCTCGGTCGAGCCGCCGGACCAGCTGATCCGGTAATGCGCGATGGCCGACCGGTTGTCCTGCGCAGCTCCCCAGTGGACAGTCGCGACTCCCGCACCTGCCGTTGCCGAAACGGAAGTGGGCGCGCCGGGCGGGGTCGCCGGGACCGTGGGTGGTGGCGGAGCAGCCTTTTTGGCTGGGGGCGCTGAGGTGTGGGGCGGGGCGCCTTGTTGCATCTCGGGTGGTGGGCCCGGTTTCGCGACCGGTGGCGCTGCCGGCGGTGGGGACACCGCGGGCGGAGCCGGTGGGGTGGTTGCCTGATTGGGGCTCGGGGTCTTGTTCGACGGGCCGACCGGCACGTTCACCACGTTGCCTGCCTGGTCGACCACGAGCACGTCGTTGCCCTCGAAGTCGTCGACGTAGACCCGGCCGTCCTCGCCCCTGCTCAACCGGGGCGGTCCGCCCTGGCTCGGGATCGACACCGACGCGAGCTGTTTGCCGTCGGTGCCATAGGTCAGCAGCGTGTTGTCGGCCTTGTCGACGACCGCGACCGCCGAGCCGCTGGACACCGGGCCGTCGTAGTCCTTGGCGGGCGGCAACGCGATCGTCACCGGCTTCGCCGTGGCCTTCGCCGGGTCGACCAGGTAGATCTGGTGCTTGGTCTTGTCCAGGATGGCGACCTTGCCCGCCACGTCCTGGGGCGCGGGGACCGCGTTCGCGGTCAGGCTGACGCCAAGCGGAACCGGGTCGCCGAGCCCGGCATCCGTGACCGGGCGGATGGTGTTCGCGGTGGCGTCCACGAACTCGGGGTGATCCTCGACCAGGGTGAGCGCGCCAGCGTGACCGGCCGGGACCGAACCGGGGCACGGATCGACGGCGGTCGCGTCCTTGGCCAGTTCGCAGATCTGACCGGCTTTGCCTCGGTAGAGCCACATCGTGCCCTGGGAGGTCACCACCGGCACGCCGACCGAGCCACCCGCGCCGATCACCACGGCCGAGTCGCCGAGCCGCACCACCTGGCCCGCGTTCCGGTAGACCAGGTACGGGCCGCCGGTCGCTTCGATGCCGACCGGGATCTCCGTGCTCGGTGGGGTGCTGGTCTGTTCGACGGACAGGCTGGACTGGCCGAACTGGGTGATCCGCGAGCTGCCGACGATGTAACCATTGGTGTCGCCCTGCACGACCTGGCTGCCCGGATCCGCGGACACCGGCGCCTGCGCGTCGATGTTGGCCGTCGAGCCGTCGATGTGGAAGGCGGCCTTGGCGATCGCGTCGTAGACCCAGTGACCTGGCAGCTCGAAGGCCACTCCCGGACCGGGGTCGACCGCGCCGGTGAACAGCGAGATCACCGTTGCCGCGCAGAGCAGCACGCCGAAGATCGCCGGCAGTCGCCTGCGCATTGGCCCTCGTAGCGGGTGCACGGCCACAGCGTAGGAACGTGTCTCGGGACCCGTCCCCAATCAAGTGGCTACCGGCAGGACCAGCTCGAAGATGGCCCCGCCGACCTGCGCGTTGTACACGTTCAGCGTGCCACCGTGCGCCTGCGCGACCCAGTGCACGATCGACAGTCCGAGCCCGGTCGAACCCCGGCCGGTATGGAAGCGGTCGAGCAGGTGTTTCGCCTCGGCGATGCCGGGGCCCTGGTCGGCGATGCGGATCCGGCCCCCGGCGACGGTGACGTGCACGATCGCGGGCCGATCGGGTTGGCGGCCGTAGCGCAGCGCGTTGTCCAGCAGGTTGCCGACCGCGCGCTGCACCAGCGCTGGATCGACGCGCACCAGGCTGGGCTGCGTCGACACGGTCAGTTCGGCGCCGTTCGCCGGGGTGTCCGCGACCAGCCCGGTGATCAGCTGGTCCAGCCACACCAGTTGCGGGTTGAGCCGGGCGACGCCCGCCGCGAGCCGGGCCCGGACCAGCAGGTCGTCGATGATGGTGCCCATCCGCACGGACAGCCGGACCGTGCGCGGCAGCAGGTCGTCGAGCTGATCGGGGTGGGCGAGCGCGGTTTCGGCCAGCGCGCGCAACGCGGCGACCGGGGTGCGCAGGTCGTGCGCGATCTCGGCGATCAGCACCTCCTGCTGTTCCAGCGCGGCGGCGGCAGGCCGGATGACGCGTCCGGAGATCAGGTGGCACAACACCGCCAGCACGCCGACCACGACCAGGTACGCGCCCGCGACCAGCCAGGCGAACTTCTCGTGCGCGTCCTCGCTCGGACCCGCGTCGGTGACCGCGACGATCGCGCCGATGTGGTGCTTCTGGTCGTCGTAGAGCGGTTCGGCGTTGACCCGCAACAGTTCCCCGTCCGTGCCGCTGATGTAACCGGCGACCGGCGCAGCCGAATTTGCCAGGCCGCCGAGTACGGCGGGATCGACGCGAACGCAGGTTTCCGCGCTGGCATAGCCCGGGAAATGGCCGGATCCGCCGGGGAGCACGGTGAACTGCGGGCATTCCCGGTTGATCTCGTCGGTGCTGACGAACGCGGTGATCAACGTGTGGTCGTACTGCAACAACCGGTCGACGGTGGACGTGACCCGGCTCAGCTGGCCGTCGAGCTGCACGGGCACCTGGCGGGCGTCGTCGGCGACAGCGAGGATGGCGAAGACCATCAGCCCGGCCGCGTTGACCGCGGTGAGGAACAGCGTGAGCAGCAGCCGCAGCCTGCGCAGCCGATCGGCGCCGGTCCTCATCCGGGCGCCGCCAACCGGTAGCCGCGCCCGCGCACGGCCTGGATCAGGTTGGGTTCGCGGAGTTTGCGGCGCAGCCTGCCGATCACCACGTCGACCACGTTCGACATCGGGTCGGTCGCCTCGTCCCAGCAGTGCTCGATCAGGTCGGTGCGGGAGACCGCCTGTTCTGGCCGGATCGCCAGGTACTCCAGGATGGCGAACTCCTTGTCGGACAACGTCAACAGCACGCCACCGCGCCTGCTTTCCCGCCTCGCGCAGTCCAGTTCGAGGTCGGCGTAGCGCAGCACGGCGGGCCGGGGAGTGCCCGCGCGCCGCAGCAGCACGCCGACCCTGGCGACGAGCTCGGCGACCGCGAACGGTTTCGGCAGGTAGTCGTCGCAGCCGCTGGCGAAGCCGGTGATCCGCTCCTCGACCGAGTCCAGCGCGGTCAGGAACAACACCGGCACCGCCCACCCGGCCAGCCGCCACCGGTGCACCTGCGCGGCGGCGTCGCCGTCGGGCAGCATCCGGTCGAACACCACGCAGTCGAACGCCGCACCGCGCAGCGCGGACTCGGCCGCGCGCAACGAACCCGCGACCGCGACCGGGAAGCCGTGCGCGCGCAACGCGCCTGCCACGGCCGTCGCCAGGTCGTCGTCGTCCTCGACCACCAGGACCGCTGTCATCGAAACCTCATGTTCACCTTGGTTCCATTGGGCGGTGGTCGCCCAGCCTGCCGTCCCGGTCTACCCGAACGTCTCGGGTGGGGTCCCCGGCGTGGTCGAGTAATGCGCACCCTGCTGGTCGCGCCGCAGGTGCGCGGCGCGTGCGCGAGCATCGGCGAGGCGGTGCACGCCGCCCCGGACGGCGCGGTGATCACTCTCGCGGCGGGCACCTACCCGGAAACGTTCGAGCTGACCGGCCGACGGCTCACCCTGCGCGCCGCCGAGGGCGCGGTGCCTTGCCTGGACGGGTCCGGCGGCGACCTGCCGGTGTTCGAGGTGCGCGGTGGTTCGCTGGTGCTGGACGGCATCGAGCTGCGCTCGCGGGCGACCGCCGTCGAGGTGCGCGACGCCGAGCTGACCGTGCGGAAGTGCGTGATCAGCGCGAGCGCGGGACCGGCGGTGAGCGTGCGCGGCTGTCCCACGTTCACCATCACGCAGGCCACCATCACCGGTTCCAGCCAGGGCATCGTGGTCGAGTATTCGTCGGGCCGGATCGAGAACACCGAGATCAGCGACATTTCCGGGGACGGCATCGTGGTCGGGCTCGGCGCCGACCCGGAGATCGTGGACTGCACCATCTCCGGCTGCGACCAGCGCGGCATCTACGCCTACCAGTCCGCGCGACCGGCCATCCGCGGCACGTCGATCCGCGACACTCGCGGCCCCGGCATCGGATTCGGCGCCGGATGTGCCGGCCTGGTCGAGAACTGCGCGCTCGAAACGCCGGTCGAGGTGGCGGATGGTGCGACGCCCGCGATCAGCGAGTCGGCGGGCACCGTCGCCCTGGACGGCCTGCTCGCCGAGTTGGACGCCATGATCGGCCTGCCCGCCGTCAAGGCACAGGTGCGTGCGGTGGTGGACGAGATCCAGGTCAACGTGTGGCGTTCGCATGCGGGGCTGTCGGTCGGCGGGGTCGGGCACCACCTGGTGTTCGCGGGCGCGCCCGGCACCGGCAAGACCACCGTCGCGCGCACCTACGGACGGCTGCTCAAGGAGCTCGGCGTGCTGCGCACCGGGCAGTTCCGCGAGGTGTCCCGCCGCGACCTGGTCGGCCAGTACGTCGGACACACCGCCGAGAAGACCTCGGTCGTGTTCGAGGAGAGCACCGGCGGCGTGCTGTTCATCGACGAGGCGTACGCACTCTCCCGCGCGGCCGGATCCGGCGTCGACTTCGGCCAGGAGGCGATCGACACGCTGGTGAAGCTGATGGAGGACCATCGCGAGGACGTCGTGGTCATCGTCGCCGGATACACCACCGAAATGGTGGATTTTCTCGCCGCCAACCCCGGTCTGGCCTCCCGGTTCGCCACGACCATCGAGTTCGACGACTACACGCCCGTCGAACTCGTGCACATCGTGCGCCGGATGGTCACCGACAACGACTACCTGCTGGCGCCGGACGCCGATCCGCTGCTGCGCGACTACTTCGCGCGGGTCCGCGACGAACCCGGTTTCGGCAACGCCCGCGACGCCCGCCGCCTCTTCGAACGAGCACGTCAAGGCCAGGCCCAACGGCTGCGCGCGCTGGCCCGCAGGCCGGACGTCGACGAGTTGCGCGGCCTGTCCCTGGCGGACGTGCGGACCGCGACGAGCTAATGTCGGATTTCGTGCGGGTGCTGTTGCTGGAGGACGACGAGGATCTGCGGTTCGCGATCGGCTTCGCGCTGCGCGGCGCCGGTCTGGCCGTCGACGAGGTCGGCGACCTGCCTGCCGCCGATGCCGCGCTGGCCGTGAACGCCTACGACTGCGCGGTCATGGACCGGATGCTGCCCTCCGGCGACTCACTGGCCTACCTGCGCAACGCGCATGTGACCGTGCCGGTGCTGCTGCTGACCGCGATGGACAGCGTGCACGAACGGATCGCCGGTCTCGAACACGCCGACGACTACCTGGTCAAACCGTTCGCCATGGCCGAGTTGGTGGCGCGCGTGCACAGCCTGTGCCGCCGCACCGGCACCGAGCAGGTACCGGAACTGCGGTGCGGCGACCTGGTGCTCGACATCGCCCGGCACGAGGCACGGCGCGGCGGCGTGCTGCTCACGTTGACCGCCAAGGAATTCCTGGTTCTGGCCGAACTGATGCGCGGCCAAGGTCAGGCGCTGTCCCGGACGGTGCTGGCAGAGCGGGCCTGGGACGAACTGACCAGCCCCGCGTCCAACGTGCTGGACGTGCTGATCGCGCAGCTGCGCCGCAAACTCGGCCCGCCGCCGATGATCTCCACCGTGCGCGGCGTCGGCTACCGCATCGACTCATAGCCGTGCGCCGAGCGGCAGCGACGCGGCCACCGCCTCGGCGTGCTGACCGTCCATTCTGTCCAGTCGGATGTCGTGCCGGGCGGCGAGTTCGCGCAATCGGCCGACCGACCGTTCGAGCTCGTCCTGGCTCGGCGCGGCAACCCGCATCGTCGCCACCTCCGGCTCGGGAACCCCGTCGCTGACACTCGCCGCGACCCCGATCGTGAGCACCGCGCCGGTGTTCGCGGTGAGCAGCCTGCGCAGCAACGCTTTCGCGTCGTCATCGTCCTGGTCGGACCAACCGGCGAGCCGGAACCCGGCCTGCGCGATCGAACCGCAGCACCAGCACCGCCACTGCTCGCGCACGTCACTGCGCCGATCGCTCACGTGCGTCAACGAGACCAGCGTGTGCAGCATCGCCGCCTCGTCGATGCCGACCACGCCGATTTCGTTGCGGCTCAACTGGCGCAGGACGCGTCGGGCGATGTTGTGCAGCGCCTGCGCGAGTTCTTCTTCCTCGGTAAGGTCGGGCGTGCGAAATGCCTGCACGGTCAGCCATGCCCACGGTGTCTGCCGCCCACCGGAAACTCCATGGAACACCACCTGAATCCCGAACGCGAGCGTGTCATCGCTGGTCGGCAGCAACGATTCCGGCCTTGGCAGCGCGAAGACATCGGCACCGGTCGGGCGGAGCACCGCGGTCGCGCCGGAAAGCCGGGACAGGACAGCGAGATCCTCGACCGCGATGATGGTGGCATCCGGCGCCAGCAGGTGCAGCAGTGCCCGGGACCCGCCCTCGCGCGGCAGGTAACGCTCGTGGTCGCGGAGCCGGAAACGCACCCAGCGGAACGCCCATTCGTAGAGCCAGCGCTCCCGCAACCGAACCGCCGTCAACGCGAGCAGCGCGACCGCGCCGATGGCCGCGATCCCCGCAACCGGCATCGGCCGCGCGATCGCCACGCCGACCAGCGCGAACGCGAGTTGCCAGCAGGCGACCTGGCCAACCCGGAGATTCGCGACGATCCATTGCCGCAGGTGCGGCCCCGCCCGCCCCGAATTGATCCGGTGGGATTGCTCGGTGATCGGCGGCGCCGCTGGCGGCCGCGTGATCGGCAAGGCCACCTGAGGCGCGGCCCACGGCGGAGGTGCCATCAGCGGCGGCGCGAACTGTTGGGGCGGCATCGGTGGCGGCACCAGCTGTTGGGGCTGCATCGGTGGCGGCGCTGGCTGGGGCGCGGCGAACTGCGGCGGCGGGGGCGGGGTGGCGAACTGCGGGGACGGCGCGACGGGATGCGGTGCTGGGGGCGGCGCGGCCGGTTGCGGGAGTGGGGGCAGGGGTGGCAGTACCGCCGCCGGTTGCTGGAGAACCGCCGCCTGCACGACGTTGCTCAGCCGGGGCGCGCTGACCGTGCGAACCGGCGGCAGCGGTGGCGCGGGCGCGAAGGGCGTTGGGTCTGGCGGGCGGGCTTGCGCGTCGGCGTTCACGATGCGCCGCGCAGCACGGTAAGCACGGGTTCGGCGAGCAGTCGTTGTTGCGCGCGGGGCAACCGCTCATATGCCGTGCCGAACGCCTTTCGCAACCCGCGGTCCCGCAATCGCGCGGCCAGCGCCGAAACTGTCCAGAGTGGACGATATTGGAGTTGGGTTGCCGCGAACCGGATGGCGAGCGGCAGGTTCCCGCAGGCGCGCACCACCTCGCGCACCGCACCGTCTTCCGCGCCTCGCGCGCCTGCCATCGCGCGGAACAGGGCACCCGCTTCGGCGTCCGTTGGCAGGTCGAGCGGGACGATGCGCGCGCCGTCCAGGCCGGGCAGGCCGACTCGGGCGGTCACGAGTACGCAGCAGCCGGAGCCACCCGGCAACAGCGGTAGCACCGTCGTGGCGTCCTCGGCGTCGTCGAGCACCAGCAGGATGCGGCGATCGGCGACCGTGGCGCGCCACCGGGAGACTCGGTCGGACAGGTTGTCCGGGACCGCGCTGCCGACCGCGACCAGCAACCGGCGCAACGCTTCCGCGACGGGCAGCGCCCGCCCGTCCTCGCGCAGGTTCAGAAAGAGCCGGCCGTCCGGGTAGCGCGGCGCGAGGCGGTGTGCGGCGTGCACGGCCAGCGCGGTCTTGCCCACTCCCCCGTCGCCGACGACCAGCACGACCGGCGTTGGGCCCGCCGCGGCGAGCACGTGCGTCAGTTCGGCGGTTCGGCCCGCGAAGTCGGGCAGATCCCGGGGCAGAGTGTCGACCGCCGACCCGCTGCCGAGCGCGATCGACTGGGCGCGCACGAGTTCGGTGCCGGGTTCGACGCCGAGTTCGTCGATCAGGGTCGCGCGGGCTTTCCGGTAGCAGGCCAGGGCTTCGGCGCGGCGGCCGTCGGCGTGCAGGGCGAGGACGAGCGCGGCCCAGGTGTTTTCGCGCAGCGGGTCTTCTGCGGTGAGCGTGCGCAGCAGGGTGATCGCGGCGGCGCGGCGACCGAGGGCGAGCAGCGCGCCTGCCAGCGATTCCTGGGCGTGCCCGCGCAACTCGGTCAACCGGGTGACGGCGACCATCGCCTGGTCGGTGCCGATTTCCTCGAAGGGCGTGCCGCGCCACATCGCCAGCGCGTCCGCGTACGTCCGCGCGGCGCGTTCGTTGTCCCCGCGTGCCAGTTCCTGGTCGGCTTCGCTGATCCGCCTGGTGAACACGTCGGCGTCGAGCTCGTCGCCGGCGACGGTGATGCGATAGGCGCCTGGCCTGCTCTGCACGCGTCCGGCGAGCATCTTGCGCAGCCGCCACACGTAGGTCTTGAGGTTGCGGTCGGCGGAGGGCGGCGCGTCCTGGGCAGGCCAGATCGCGTCGATGAGCCGCTGCGCGCTGACCCACTGGTTGTTCTCGGCGAGCAACGCGACCAGCAGCGCAGCCGGTTTGGCCGCCCCCAGTTCGAGCCGATCCCCGCCAGGCGAAAAGACTTCGAGCGGACCAAGAACGCACACGATCACGACAACGCCCCTCCCACGGTCCGGTACCTGGACTCCATGGTCGGTCAGCGCACATGAGGTTTTGATGACAGGGGTTCACTGGCGGCAGGTTGCGCCGCGGATACCGCGTGGCGCGGTCTGGTAGACGTTGGCACCGTCGGTGGCCTGGAGCTGGAAGCAGTACTGCCGGGCCGGGTCGAGCGGGACGAGCAGGTCGGTCCGGTGCGGGCTGACGAAGATCACCTGGGCTGACTGCGCGAGTCCGGCGACCACGATGGCGTACTGGAGGTCGGGCGGACCGCGCCAGGTCAGCTCGACGGCAGGACCCTGATCTACCGGTGGGTCGAGGGCGAGTTCGATGGTGCGGGTCGACGCCGGCTGGCTGGACACTGCGGGCTGCTGGGTCAGCAGGACGGGCACGGCGACCAGCAACGCCAATGCCGTTGCCGCGCCCGCGAACCGGGCGATCGGTCTGCGGACCGGCGGGGCCGGTTCCTCGCCAGAGGGTTCGCCTGCGAAGAACCGGTCGGCGAGCTCCTGAAGGCTCTCCCGGTCGGCGTCCTCCGGGAAGTCGTCGAAGTCACCGGATGCCATGACGAGATGGTGCCTGGTCGGTGTCCATGGTGGATACATCCGGCGCGGTGACCTCACGCAGCATCTGCGCGTTGACCCAACCGCGTTCGGCGGCCAGCGCCCCGGCCTGGAACCGGCCCCTGGCGCCGAGTCGTTCGAGCAGGTCGGCTGATGTCCTGCGGACGGTGCGCACGCCGACGCCGAGCTGGCGCGCGGCTGCCTCGTCGGTGGCGCCCGCCAGCATCAGCGCGAGCATCTGCCGCTGCCGTTCGGTGAGCACGTCCCGGCCATCCGTTGCCTGGTCGAGCGGGGTAGCCACGGCCCAGAGCCGTTCGAAAAGGTCCAGCGTGGTGACCACGACGCTGGGCAGGCGCAACACCACGACGCTCGGCCGGTGCGGGGTCGCGGAGGAGGCGAGCGGGAACACCGCGATGCTGGCGTCGACCACCAGCGCCGACATCGGCACCTCGGCCGCCGTGCGCACCTGCACGCCGTCGCTGGCGGCGCCGTGCAAATGCCGCAGGGTCAACGGATCCTGGCGCGCGCGATCGGCGGCGACCGTGCGGAACCGCACGCCGGAGGCCGGATTGGCCAGGTCCGCGCGGCGCGGCACGGACACCGGGTCCACGTAACCGGCACCGGAGAGCATGATCGACACGACCTCGGTCGTCGCCTGGCTCACCAGGGCAGCGATTCGCGCGCGCACCGCCTCGGGGCCGTGCGCCGCATCGAGCGCACTGTCTATATGGGACTGGTGGGTGGCGTCGAAATCGGCCGCGAGGTTCGCCGCGGACAACCGGCTGCGCTCCAGTTCGTGCCAGGAGCTGACCATTTCGGCTTCACGGCGCGCGATCAACGCGGTAAGGCCGAGCTGCGGGTTCACCGGACGCAGCCGGGCGCGGTCGGCGCTGGTGTGCATCAGGTCGAGGTCGACGAGCCGGTCCACGATCTCGGCGGCCTGTTCGGCGGGGACGCCCAACCGGGTGGCGAAGTCGGCGATGGTCCAGGCGGAGCGTTGCAGCGCGATCCGGTAGGCGGCTTCCTCGGCGGGCGCGACGCCGAGCTGGGTGAGTTGCGCGTCCTCGGCGGCCAGGTACTCGGCGAGTCCCGGTGGCGTTGCCAACCGGACCGGTGAGCGAGACTGGTTCCCCAACGTGGTCACACACCGATCGTCGCCGTCGGCCATCCAGTCCGGATACACCGAAGATCCGGTCACTTGATCGGCCGGGTCACGGTCTTCATCAGCTCACCGTTGACGCGCACCGGCACCTCGTGCACCGTCGTCCCGGATTCCTCGGCCTCGACCATCATGTCCTGGCCCTGCGCGTTCTTGCCGGTGTAGAGCGCGACGTGGCGAGGGACTGCCAGGCCGCGTCCACCGCCTGTTTCCAGGCGGCGATCGGCGCGGTCACTTCGCGGCCTGTTGGGCGCCGATCGCGGTCGCGGCGACGCCGGTCGCGGTCAGCACGGCCCGCTGGCTGTTCTCGAATCCGCTGGCCGTCACGTCGAGCTGGTCGGCGAGCCCGTTGGCGGCGTCGCGGTGACTGCCGGCCTGGCCGACCACGGTGGCGTGCTGCGCGGCGAAAGCGTCCGCCGATGCACCGTTCCAGTTGGACAGCAGTTGGGTTCCGGTGCGCTGCATGTCCTGGCCGGTGGAGTCCAGTCCGGTCGCCGTGTTGCGCAGTTTCGCGCTGCCCGCCCGGATCGAGGCCGGGTCGGCGCCCATGATCTGCTGTGCCTTGGCGATGCTGTCGCTGATGTCGATACCGGCGCGCGCCGCCGCTGCCTGGATGACCTCGATGCCGGGGACGCTGCCGGTCATGACTGCCCCGCCCCGGTGATCGCCTGGCCGCTGCGCTGGTCGAGTTCGGACGACTGCGTGCCGACGCCGCCCAGCGACGTGCCCAGCGCCTGCACTCGCTGGGTCAGCTGGCCGACGCCGTCGCCGAGCTGACCCAACCCGGTCACGATCGGCGCGAGCGCCCCGCCGAACCCCGCGAACGCGGCAGGCAGTTCGCCCGCCAATCCGCTGATCGTGCTGACGTGCTGGGTCAACGTGTCCGCGTGAGCAGCGAATCCGGTGGCGCCCGCCGCCAGTTCATCCGGGCTCATCCGCACTTCGCCCATGGCTACCACCCCAATCCCGGACCGGTCAGCCTGCGCAGTGCCGCGTCCGGATCGTTGATCATCTCGTCGACCAGCTCGAACACCGGCAGCCCGTGAAAGCTCACCTGTCCCGCGAGCTCGCCCCTGCGCTGCGCGGCGGCGCGTTCGGCCTGCTGGAGCGCGTCGGTGAGCTGCTCGCCGAGACCGTCCGCGCCGAGCTTGCGCAGCGCGCGCGGGTCGATCACGACGTCCACCAGCACGCCGTCGAGCCGCGCCACCGCCGTGACCAGATCGGTCTCGACGGTGACGCGCTCGGTGGCCAGCGCAGCGGCATAACCGTCCACCGCCGCGTCGATCTCGCGACGCATCGCGTCCGCGTCCCACCGCATGATCTCCCTCACCCGCCCTTCGACGCGTCCACTCGGGCTTCGGCATGTGCGGCAACGACGGCGTCGCCGAGCTGGTCCGCCCACAACCGGCCGACCATCTTCTCGTTGAGCCGCACCGAAAGCACCGAACCGCGCTCGTCCACCACGACCTCGACCGCGCCGGCAAGGGCCGTGCCCGCGAACGTCCGCGCCACGGCGTCAGACGCTCTGGATCTGGCTGGCCGCCTGCCGGTCGTAGGCGAGCATGTCGTCGTAGCCCTGCTGGGTCTTGCCCGCGATCCCGTTCAGCACCTGGTTGTGCTCCTGCATCAACTTGCTCCACTGGTGGTGCACGTCGTTGAAGCTGGCCACGGCCGCGCTGTGCGACGGGTCGTTCAGGCTGGCCACCGCGGTCGCCAGCGTCTGCATCTGCGCGTTGGCTTCGGCGACCTTCTTCTGCATGTCGGACACCATCACGGGAACTTCGGGCGGGTAGTTCAGTTCACCACCGGGCATGGCAGGAGCTCCTTATCGGTTCATCGGAACGCTGAGGGTGGACTGGGCGACGCCGCGCACGTTGCTGGCGGCGGTGTCGGACTGGCTGTCCATGCCCTGGCCGCTCTTGCGCAACTGCTCGGAAAGCTGTTGCAGCTGCGGGATCAGCTTGTTGCGCTGGGCCTGCAACTCGGTCAGTGCCTCGGTCACCGCGCCGAACATGGTGCCCCGGCAGACACCCAGCACGGTCTGCGTGTCGCTGTCCATCTTCTGGAAGCAGCTGACGATGGTGGACGCGGAGTCGGCCGCCTTCTGGCTGATCTGCGCGACCGCACCGGTATCTACTCGAAATCCGCTGGTCATGGTCTGTTCCTCCGATCTACTTGGGTGCGGGCCAGCCGTAGAGCACGGCTCGTGCGCCCGCTTCGAAGCGGCTGTGCGCGTCCAGCGCCTCCATCAGCGTGGACACCATTCGACCGACCGTGCGGATCGACACGTCCAACCGTGCCGCCGCCGACTCGTCGGTGCACCCGGCCAGCAACAGGCCGAGCAGTCGGTGTTCCCGGTCGCCGAGCCCGTCCGGCACGTCGTCGCCGAGTTCGCGACCGACCGGCGACGCGCCTGCCCAGACCCGTTCGAACAGTTCGACGATCGCGGTCACCACCCCGGGCAGCCGCAACAGCACGGCGGAGGGGCGGCGGCCGGTCATCGACAACGCGACCGGCACCACGACGACCTCGTCGTCGATGGCCAGTGCCGAGGTCGGCAGGGCGCGCGCGGTGCGCACGAACCCACCGGCCACGACCAGGTCGTGCAGATAGCCGGTCAGGCGCTGATCGGAGCGCACCCGGTCGAAATAGACCGACCGCACCGTGATCCCGCGCTGCGACACCGCGCGGCAGGCCGACGGCGACAGCGCGACCGGGTCGAGATAACCCTGCGAGGACAGGCTCATCGCGACCACCTCGGTGCGCGCCGCGCCCAGCAACTCGGCGACCTTGGCCCGCACCGCGGCTTCGCCGTGCACGATGTCCGGCGAGCCGCGCGAGGGTCCGGCACGCGGGACGTCGTACTCCAGCGCGAGAGCGGCCGCCGCCAACCGGCTCTGTTCCAGTTCCCAGCGCTGGTCGGCGAGTTCGGACTCGCGGCTGGAAACCAGGGCGGCGAGGCCGATCTGCGGATCGACGGCGCGAACCTCGCCGTTGCGGCTGTCGCGGATCAGTTGCAGATCCCGCAGCAGGGCCAGGAGTTGGCCGAACTCGGCATCGGCGAAGCCGGTCCGCTCGGCCAGCCCCTCGACCGGCCACGAGGACCGCGACAGCAGCGACCGGTACAGCTGCTCGGCCCTGGGTGCCAACCCGAGCCCGGCCAGGTTCGCCGAGGTGGTCATGCCTGTTGTGGTCGGGTGGCCAGCACGCCGAGGCCCAGCGGCGCTTCCTCGTCGTCCTCGGCGTCGGGCCGGATCACGCCCGCGGTGGCGTTGGTCGTCGACCCCGCGCCGCGGTGACGACCCAGCAGATCGATCGGCACCGCCACCGCGCCGCTGGTTTCCTCGGCCGCACCGCCGGTCGCGATCGGCACCGCGAACGGCAGGATCGCGACATCGGTGTGCTCGTCGTTCCTGGGCGCGGAACTCGATGGGGCGGACATCGGCGCTGCCATGAACGGCGTGCCCATGGTGGGTTGCATGGCAGGCGCGCTCGGCATGGGCGCGTTGGTGGCCAGCGGGGTCACGCTCGGTGCGACCGTGCCAGCACTCGCCCCGGCCAGGGTCGGCGTCGCCGCGACGTGCCCGGTGGACTGCGCGGGAATTCCACCGGCCACAGTGGACTGTCCCTGGCCGACGGCGACACCGGGCACGTGTGCCACGGCCTGCTGCTGCGCGGTCTGCACCGTGCCCGGATCCGCGAGCCCGGACGGTCCCGCGACCGACGGCGCGACAGCGACCGCGATCTGCGAACCGGTGCTGACGTTGCCCGGATCGGTCTGCCCGTTCGAACCGGCCACCTGGGCGAGCTGGTTCTGCGGCCCCTGCGCGCCACTGGTCGACGCCGCCTGCTGCGGCGGGGTCGGCTGCGGCGCCAGGTTCGAGGACTGCGCGCTGTTCTCGATGTCCGTCCCGGTCTGCAACAGCTTCTGCGCCAGGTTCATCATGATCGGCTGGCCCTGCAGCGCAACCTGGCGGCATTCCTGGTCGTTGGTGAGCACCTGCTGGTACTGGGCGTCCAACGACTGCATCGGGCCGACCGCGTCGGTGATCGCCTGCGCGAGATCCTGCAGCTTCATCGGGTTGTCGCGGATCGAATCCGCCTTGGTGGAGATCGAACTCTCCAACTGGTCCAGGGACTGCGACATGGTCTGCGCCGACGGGCCGGTCCAATTGGTCAGCTCGCCGCGCATGGTGCGCACGGTCTGCAACGCGTTGTCGAACTGGCTGGCCAGCGTCTGCCAGTCCTGACCGGCCTGGTGCACGGCGGGCACCAGCGACTGGAGCTGGTTGATCCAGTCGAACCACAGCTCCCAGGTGGGTTGCGGCTTGGCCGGGACGCTCCAGTTCGTCCACCACTGGTTCGGGTCCCAAGTGGCCCACTGGTCCGCTTCGTTGGTGCCGACCGTCGGCACCGAGGAACCGCTGGAACCGCTGGCACCGCTGGCACCGGCAGGCGCCTGGCTGGCCTTCATCACCTCGGCGGGCTTGGCGTCCACGTTGACGCCCAAAGTGGACTGGGACGAGTTCGGGTCGAGTTTCACGAGGTCGGCCATGGTCAGCCTCCGGTCGTCGTTCCGGCGGACGGGCCCATCGGGCCGGACGCCTTGTTGAGGTTGGTGGCACTATTCGCGTCGACCGACTGCGCATTGCTCGCGGTGGAGCGGAGATGCGCCTGAAAACTGTCGATGGCGTCGTTGATGTTCTGCTGGAACTCCTTGACCCACGTCACGGCGGCGCGGTTGGTCAGGGAGAGGAACTGGGACTCGATCATCATCGGCATGACGGTTCACCTCCTACGCTGATTGCGGGACGCCCGGCGAGCCGGTGTCGAACTGGGGAATGCTGGTGTCGCTGGCCGACGTCGCGCCGGTCCCGGTGCTGCCGCTGGTGTCGCTGCTGCTGCCGCTGGTGTCGCTGGCCGTCATCGCGTTCGGAGTGGTGCTGCTCCCGCTGGCACCGACCGCCTGCTGGCCGCCAAGGCCACCCGAGCCGACGTTCTGGTCCGTCGGGGCTGCCGTCGCGGTCGTGTCGCCACCACCGCCACCACCGCCACCCCCGCCGACGCCGTCGAACCCGTCCAGGCGATGCTCGGCGCCCGCGGTCTGGTTGAGGTCGGCCTTGCCCTGCACGATCATGCTGCTGGCCTGGTGCAGCGCGTCCACCGGCAGAGTCGCCCCCGCCGTGCCGGACTGGCCGACCACCTGGGTCTGCCCGATCTGCATCAGCCCACCGGCGCCGGTGCCCAGATCCGGTGGGGCCTCGGTCGGCATGGAAACGGTGCTGACCGAGCCACCGGAATCCGAGCCGCTGCTTGCCGCACTTCCTTGGTATGGCATGAGAACTCTCCAATTCCTCGCCATCCGCCGTTACGTTCGACGCTAGCCACGCCACCGTCCACAGGGAACCCGCGGGACACCAACCGGCCACGAAGACCGCTGCGCCAGTCCGGATTCGGCCACTCAGTAACCGCGCGAGCGGCCACGACGCGGGTCGAGACCGGGCGGGGTGACCGGTGACGCGAACGCGGACACCTGCCACAGTTCCTCGTCCAGCACGTCGCCGCCGCGTGAATGCGGTTCCTCGCCCGACTCCTCGTCCGTACCACCGCGCCCCTGCAACTCGGGCACGAGGCCCGCGCGAGTGGAATCCCTTCCCTGCCAACGGATCGCGGGCCCACCGGCGCCATCCGCCTCACCGGGCTGGACGCCGCCGGATCCGGCTCCGCCCGGGGACATCGGCGGCATCATCGGTGGATAGAGCCCGCTGCCGGTGCTGCTGGTCGTCGCGGCTCCGGTCGCCATCGATTCCTCGGCCGCCACGGCCGGTGCGGTGTCCGCGATCGGCGCGCCTGTCTCGCTGACCGGTATCGGCGCGCTCGCGACCTTGGGTGGTGGCGAGAACGACGGCAATGGCGCGAAGGACAGCGGGTGCGACGACGAGGATGTCGTGATCGGTGCTGGGGTTGGGATGGAGGTCAGGTTGGGGGTCGTTGATGGTGGCAGGGTCGGGGTCGCCGAACCGGCCAGTGTCGGATCCGGCAGCGGGGTAACGGGATCCGGCGACGACGAAGGCAGCGAACTGGTGTCGCCGAGTCCAGGAGCGGTGGACGAGTCCCCGGTGGACGAATCGGTGCCGTCGCCGGTACTCGAATCCCCGGCCGCGCTGGAATCCCCGCCCGCTGAAGCGGAATCCCCGGTGCTACCGGAACCGCTGCCGCCAGCGCCGGTCGAAGCCTGTTTGGCGCCGCCGCTCCCCTGGCCTGCTGCGGCTCCTGTTGCGGCGCCCGGGCCTTTCCATTGTGGATCGGGGATGCCCTGCATCGTGCTCGCGGCCTGGGCGAGGCTCTGCGCCAACTGGTCGTGCGCGGTCTGCAACGCCGCGGTGATCGACGCGATCTTGCCCGCGGTCGTCTCGTCGACCAGCACCTCGCCGGTGTCGGTCGCCTGGATCGGCGCCCCTTCGGTGGGCGTGCTCGGACCGGACTGCAACGCGGCGGACGGCGCCTGGCTCTTCTTCAACGTCAGCAGTTGACTCTTCTGCGTCTGTGCCACCTGGTGACTGGCACCGAGCATGCCGCTGGCCTGTTCCAACTGTTGCGGCACAGCGCTGACCGCCTGCGCCTGCGCCTCCAGCGAGCTCTGCCCCTGCGCCATCGAATCCTGGAACGCCTGCGACGCCTGGGAAGGACCGGGCCAGCTCGTGGCCAGGTTGGCGGTGGTCACGCGCACCTGCTGCGCGGAGCCGTTGAGATTGTTCAGGTACGCGGTCCAGAACTGGCCCATCTGCTGGTAGTTCCGCAACTGCGCGTATTCGGTCTCGATGTCGTTGTACATCGACCAGAACGTGGACAGGTTGACGGGCTCGATGCTCTCAGCCATCCCGGTCCCCTTGTTCCAGTGCCTGGGTGATCGCGTCGGCCCCGGCCCCGTCGATGCCCGCGAGGCCGGATGCGACCTGGACGAGCGTGTTCGCGGCCTGGGTCATGCCCTGCTGCACGGCGCCCAGGAATTCCGTTGCCGCGCTTGCCTTCGTACTGTGCGCACTGGCCAGGCCCTGGCTGAGCGGACCGCTGAGTGTCGGCGCCGTGCCTAGCGGCGCGTCCTGCTGCGCGGCGGTCGTGCGGTTCAACAGATCCTCGCCGATGGTGCGAATCTCGTCGTGGTTGGCGCGCATGCGGTCGAGGCTAGAACCGACCGGGTGCGGATCGCGTGGTCGCGGCAACAACCGGCCACCCCCGTCACCGCGACTGGCCGTCAGGCGACAACAGCGCCAGCTGCACGAGTTGGGCGTCGCCGCGCCTGCCGACCAGGTGACCCCGACCGGGCGGCTGCACGGAGGGGCGGACCGACCCGAGCAGCGCGCCTTCCTCGCGGTCGCCGGCGAGCACGAGGCCGGGGGTGCCGATCTCGCGGAGTCGCTGGATCACCGGGTCGAACATGGCCCGGCCCGCGCCACCGGAGCGTCGCGCCAGGATCACGTGCAGGCCGATGTCCCTGGCCTGCGCCAGGTAGTCGATCAACGGGGCCAGCGGGTTTCCGGTGCTGCCCGCGACCAGGTCGTAGTCGTCGACGAGCACGTAGAGATCCATGCCCTGCCACCAGCTGCGCTCGCGCAACTGCTCGGCGGTCACCTCCGGTCCGGGCAGGCGTTGCTCCATGTACTGGGCGACCTCGGTGATCATCGCGGTGGTGGTGGCGAAACTGGAGCCGTAGCCGATCAGGTTCTCGGCAGGGACCGCGTCGAGCATGGAGCGGCGGTGGTCGACCAGCAGGATCCGCGCCTGGTCCGGTTGGTACGCCTCGACGATGCGCTGCGCGATCACTCGCAGGAAGTTGGTCTTGCCGGACTCGGTGTCGCCGAACAGCAGGAAGTGCGGGTCGCTGGCCGGCCACAGGTAGACCGGTTGCAGATCGTTCTCGGCGATGCCGAACGCGAACGCGTGACCTGCCTTGCCGGGTGGGAAGATCGCGTAGTCGACCTGCTGCGGCAGCATCCGGACGCGGGGCGCGACCTGGGCGTGTGGCCAGTCGGCCACGACCCGGTCGACGAGCGCGGTGACCGCGTCGGCGAGGTCGTCGTTGGCCGCGCTGCCGTCGATCCTGGGCAGCGCGACGAGCAGGTGCAGCCCCTGCTCGTTGATGCCCCGGCCGGGTGATTTCGGCGGCACGTTGCTGGCCGCCTTGCGGTTGAGGAACGAGTCGCCGGTGTCACCGAGCCGCAGTTCCAACCGGGTGCCGAACTGGTCGCGGATGGTCTGCCGCAGGTCGAACCAGCGAGCCGAGGTGGCCACCACGTGCACGCCGTAGTTCAGGCCGCGCGTCGCCAGGTCGGTGACCACGTCCTCCAGGTCGTCGAACTCGTTGCGCAGGGTCAGCCAACCGTCCACGACCAGGAACACGTCGCCGTGCGGGTCGTCGGCGAACCGGCCTTCCTCGCGGGCCTTGCGGTAGGCGGCGATGTTGTCGACGCCGTGTTCGGCGAAGCGGATCTCGCGTTCGGCGAGCATCTGCCGGACCTCGGCGACGGTGCGCCGGACCGCGCTGGCATCGCGTCGTTCGGCCACCCCGCCGACGTGCGGCAGGCCGCGCAGCATGCCGAGCGTGCCGCCGCCGAAGTCCAGGCAGTAGAACTGGGCCTGGGTCGGGGTGTTGGTGAGTGCGAGGCTGGCGATCAGCACGCGCAGCAGGTTGCTCTTGCCGCTGCGCGGTCCGCCGATCACCGCGATGTGCCCGCCGCCGCCGGACAGGTCGAGCACCAACGGGTCGGTGCGCTGTTCGTAGGGCCGGTCGAGCAGCCCGACGACCGCCTGCAACGTGCCGCGCAGGCCGGACTGGCGCGGGACGGTCAAGCCGTGCTCTGGGTCGGCGGCCAGGGGCGGCAGCAGGGCGTCGAGCGGCGCGGATTCGTTGAGCGGTGGCAGCCAGACCTGGTGTGCCGGCGCGCCCCGGCCTGCCATCCGGTCGACGAGGATGTCCAGCACGCTCTCGCCGACCGCCTCCTCCGTGTCCTCGGGTTCGCCCTCGTCCACCAGCTCGGGTCGCACGTACTGGCAGCTGTAGTCGCGCAGTTCGACCATCGTCCCTTGTGGACTTCCGACGGCGGCCAGCTCCGGTCGGCGGTGCACCCCGGACACGTAGGCGGCGCGGAAGCGGGTCATCGGGCCGGTGCCGGACTTGAGGTAGCCGTGGCCCGGTTTCTCCGGCAGCTCGTAGGCGTCTGCGACGCCGAGCACGACCCTGCTCTCCACCGCGTTGAACGTGCGCAGGCCGATCCGGTAGGAGAGAAAAGTGTCCAGGCCGCGCAGTTTGCCTTCCTCAAGCCGTTGCGAGGCGAGCAGCAGATGCACGCCCAGCGAGCGGCCGACCCTGGCGATCTGCACGAACATCTCGATGAAGTCGGGTTTCTGCGAGAGCAGTTCGGAGAACTCGTCGCAGATCACCAGCAACGTGGGCAGTTCCGGGATGGCCGCGCCGGTGGTCTTCCTGGCGCGCTCGTAGTCGTGCAGCGACGCGTAGTTCCCGGCCGCGCGCAACAGTTCCTGGCGGCGTTGCAGTTCGCCTTGCAGCGCGTCCGCCATCCGGTCGACCAGCGGGAGCTCGTCGGTGAGGTTGGTGATCACCGCGCTGGTGTGCGGGAGCCGGTCGAGCCGGGTGAACGTGGCGCCGCCCTTGAAGTCGACCAGTACGAAGTTCAGCGAGCTCGGCGAATGCTGGATGGCCAGGCCGAGCACGAGCGTGCGCAACAGTTCGGACTTGCCCGAACCGGTCGCACCGATGAGCAGACCGTGCGGGCCCATCCCGTCCTGCGCGGATTCCTTGAGGTCCAGATCGACAAGGGCGCCGTCCGGGGTGCGGCCGAACGCGACCCGCAACCGCTGCCGGTTCGGCCGGACCACCCAGTGCTCGGCCGGATCGAACTGGTAGGGGTCGCCGAGACCGAGCAGGTCGGCGATGCCCAGTGTCGCGGTCAGCGGCGCGCCCTGCTTGGCGTCCTCGGACAGCCGCAACGGACTCAGTTGCCGCGCCAGCATTTCCGCCTCGACGAGGGTCAGCTGGTCGGGTGTGCCGAGCCGGGTCGCGCCGCTCATCGTGGTCGAGGTGAGGTGGTCTGCGACGTCGAGCACCACGGTCGCGCGGTCCAGGGCGCGCGGCGGCGGGTTGCTCAGGTCGATGATGGTCACGCCTTCGATGCCCGCGCCGGCGAGCAGGTGGTCGGAGCCTGCCGGGTCGCCGCCGTCGAGCACGATCACCAGTTGTGGACCGGCGAAATTGCCCTGTCCGGCCGCGTCGAACCTGGGCCGGTCGACGATCAGGTCCTGGAGCATCGCTTCCAGGCCGGGCACCGAAGCCGCGACCAGGCGGATGCCGCCCAGCGCGTCCGTGTCGGTCGGGTGCAGCGCGTGCGGCAGCCACTTCAGCCACTCCCAGTGCTGCTGCCGGGCCGGCTCGACGCACGCCGCGATCAGCAGATCGTTGGGCGCGTGGAAGGTGACCAGTTGGGCGAGCACCGCCCGCACCAGGCCGATCACGCGGTCGTGTTCGCCGCGCACGTAGACCCGTCCGAACCCGTTGACCGCCATGGCCGCCGGCATGTCCGCCAGTGCGGTGTAAGCGGTGATGAACCGGCGCAACGCCAACGCGGACAACGGTTCCAGCGCCTCAAGCGACCTGGTCGCTGGCGGCACCAACTGGGTCGCGAGCGCTTGCGGGCCGAGACCGATCCGGGCGACGCCGAAATCCGCGTCCTCGCGGCGCCGCTCCCACAACCGGTAACCCGCCGCCAGCGACCACAGCTCGTCCGGGTCGGGATGCAGGTACCACAAGGTTTCCCGCTGCTGCTGCGCGACGCGGTTCACCCGGACCCGGTGCTGGGCGAGCTGACGCAGATAGTCCCGCCGCGCGAACCCCATCTCCTTGCGACCGCCACCGCCACCTGCGCCCATGCCGAGCATGCCCAACGCGGACAGGCCCATCACGCCCATCATCAGCCACCGCGTCGGCCCGCCAGACGACCCGCCGAAGGTCAACGCCATGGCAGCCGATCCGCCGACCATCGGCAGCATCATCAGCATCTGCCCCATGCCCCGGCCCTGCGGCTTGGGGATCAGCGGCGGCGCCTCCAGGACCAGCTGGCCGGAGGGCAGGGGCGGCGCCGGTCGCCTCGGCGGCCTGCTGACCGTGACGGTTGCCATGCTCGCAGCGTGCCGCGCGCGCGGGATTCGGCCAGGCCGATGGCCAGATCAGGTCACCGTCGCCGCGCCGGCGCGGGGTGCGCGGCAGCTTGCTGCCGGTTCCGGCCAGCGGTGACCGGAACCGGGCAGGGTGCTTCACATGACTCTCAACGGCGTCGGCCTGGTCCGGGTCACGGTCGCCGCGCCCCGGCGCCGGATGGACGTGGCCCTGCCCGCCGACGCGGTGGTCGCCGAGATCATCCCCGGTCTGCTGTTCAGGGCAGGCGCTGAACTGGCCGACACCGGCATCGCGCACGGCGGTTGGGTGCTGCGCCGCTTCGACGGCAGCCCGCTGGCCAACGAGCGCACGCTGGACGCGCAGCGGGTGCGCGACGGCGAAGTGCTGCGACTGGCGCCGCGCCGCCAGGAATGGCCGGAACTGGACTACGACGACCTGGTCGACGCGATCGCCACGAGTTCCCGTCGCCGCCCGCGCTGGGCGCCCCGCTACACCCGGGTCGCCGGGCTCGGTTTCGGCGCGGCGGTGGTGTTGTGCGGGTTGATCGCGGTGGCCGGGGCGGGCCCGGACTGGTCGGCGCCGTCGCACTGGGCGCTCGGGCAGGCGGTGTTGCTGCTGGCGGCCGGGATCGTGCTGGCGAGGGTGGTCGGCGACGAGGCGGCCGGCGCGGTCGCCGGACTGGCCGCGTTGCCGTACGGGTTCGCGTGGGGGCTGCTCAGCCAGGCAGGCAACATGCCGCTGACCGCGTTGGGCGCGCCACAGTTGCTGGTCGGCTGCGCCGCCCTCACCGCGTTCGCGGCCGTTGGCTATGCCGCGCTCGGCGCGGGCCGGTGGCTGTTCGCGGGCGGCGCGGCGACCGGCCTGTTCGGGATGCTCGGCTCCTGGCTGGGCAGCGACTTCCAGCTGTCCCCGGCGGAAGTCGGCGCGATCCTGGTCGGCCTGCTGCTCCCGTTGTCGCCGCTGTTCGGCTCGACTGCCATCCGCCTGGCCAAACTCCCACTGCCCGCGCTGCCGCGCAGCACCGCCGATCTGGTCCGCGACGACCCCCAGCCGCGGCGCCGCACCGTGCACCAGGCGGTCACCAGGGCGGACGCCCTGCTCACCGGCATGCTGATCGGCGCATCGGTGGTGTGCACGATCGGCATCGTCGTCCTGCTGAGCGGCGGCGCGCTGCTGGATATCGTGCTCGCTCTGGTGGCGTCGGCGGGCTTCCTGCTCCGCTCCCGCCTGCATCCCCTGGTCCGTCAACGCATTCCGTTGCTGCTCACCGGTTTGACCGGGCCGGTGGCCGCGTTGCTCGGCATGGCGCGGCTGAACGGACCGGAAGGATTGATGCTGGGCGCGTCCGGCCTGGTCGCGGTCGGCGCGCTCGCGATCGGTATCGGCATGGTCTACAGCAGACGCGGCGCCAGCCCGTACCTCGGCCGGTCGGCCGAGATCGCGGAGATCGTGTTCATCCTGGCCGTGTTGCCGTTGGCCTGCACCGTGCTCGGCCTGTACGGGTGGCTGCGCGGACTGGGCGGCTGAGCGGTGGCAACGAACAAGAGTCAGCTCCAGGCGCACCAGTTCATGTTGCAGCGCGTCATCTCCGCGCTGACCGTCGGCGAGACCGACCCTGAGCAGCCACCGTTCCGCCGCCCCACCATGGCCGCGCTCGGCGCGATCGCGCTCGCCGTGCTCAGCCTGGCGGGCGTGTGGGTGTACGGGCTGCTCGTGCCCGGCGGCGACCGGTTCACCGCGACCGACACCATCGCCGTCGAACAGGAGACCGGCGCGCGCTACGTGCTCACCGACGGACAACTGCACCCCGTCCTCAACTACACCTCCGCCCTGCTCGCGCTCGACCAGCACGCGGGCGTCCGGATGGTGCCGCACTCGACGTTGGCCGGTATCCCGGTCGGCGTGCCGATCGGGATACCGGGCGCCCCCGACTCGTTGCCAGGCCCCAGCCAACTGCTGACCGGCGCCTGGTCCGCCTGCGACCAGTCCACTCCGGACGGACAGGGCACCCTCCAGCAGACGGTCACCCTGCTGGTCGGCCACCAGCCGCACGGCGGCAGCCAACTCGCCAATCAGGCGCTGCTGGTCCGCTCCGGCAACGAGCTCTACGTGCTCTACCAGGGCTTCCGGCACGAGGTCACGGCGGGCGTCGACGTGGCGCTCGGGCTGCGCACCGAATCGATGGCCACGGTGTCCGGTTCCTGGCTGGACATGGTGCCCTCCGGTCGTCCGCTGGCGCCCATGCAGATGCCCGGCGCAGGGCAGGCATCGAGCGCGATCCCCGGCATGAGCCTGGTGACCGGCCAGGTCCTGCAGATCGGCGACAACCAGTTCTATCTGGTGGTCGGCAACGCGTTGCAGCAGATCGGCCCGTTGCAGGCGAGCATCCAGGAAGTGGTCGGCCCGCATCCCGGCCCACCGACGATCGTGCCCGGCAACGCCGTGCTCAACACCACCCAGCTTGCCCCGCAGCTCAGCGAAGCGGGCGACCCGCCCTGGACCAGGCCACAGTTCGCCACCGTCGCGGACCCGCAAGCCGCCATCTGCGCGAGCTTCCCACCCGGCAACGCCGTGCCCCAGCTGGTCGTCGGCGCCGGACTGTCCGCCGCCGACCACGGGGCACCCACCAACGCCGGCGTGGCAGTCGCGGTGCCCTCCGGCAGCGCGGCGCTCATCGAGGTGATGGCCAGCCCGAACGCCCAGCCCGGCCAGGGCACCGTCGCACTCGTCACCGACCAGGGCCGACTGTACCCAGTGGACGATCCGCAGCACGAGCTGGCCGTGCTGGGCCTGGACGGCGCGACCCCGGTGCGGATCACGTCGGTGCTGGCCGACGCGGTGGCCGAGGGACCATCGCTGAGCGCCGCCGCCGCTCGCCTGCCCGCGAGCGGCGGTTGACCGGCCCAGGCCAGTCCAGCGAACTGGGCTGACCTGAACCTGCCGACGCGCTGGAGTGAACCGGCGGCGCTGTTTACGTTCGATATCGAGAGAACCGGTGCAGCACAACAGACAAGGAGTGCATCGTGACCTCCCCCAACAGCGCCCGCGCACAGGGCGACACCGCGGTTCTGCTGAACGCGGCACAGATGACCGACCAGGTGGCCGGTCGGATGCAGCAGTACGCGGGCACCATGCAGTCCCGGCTGGCTCCGCTGGCCCAGGCGTGGGTCGGCAAGTCGTCGACCGCGTTCCAGACCTTCCAGAGCGACTACCAGAGTTCCATGACCCAGCTGTCCGCAAAGCTCTCCGAGCTCGCGACCCAGATCCGCCGGACCGCGCAGGCGCACGAATCCGCCGACCAGGACAGCAACCGCCAGCTGGCAAACGCCTCCGGTGGCCAGAACTCCAGCGGCAGCGCCCTGTCCACCCCCCTCAACACCTGATCCAGGTAAGGAGAAGACCCATCATGGTTATTCGTGCGCAATGGGAAGACATGCGCGAGGGGGCGAACAACATCGCCTCCACGGTGTCCCAGATGGACCAGGAGATGGCCACGTTCGAGCGGGTCATGATGAACAGCTACGAAACCTGGGACGGCCCGGCTCGCAACGCCTTCGACGAGGCCCGGTTGCAGTGGAAGGCGATCCAGACCGACCTGCACGCCCGGCTGGCCCAGGTCGGTCAGGCGGTCACCGGTTCGGCGAACCAGTTCGAGAGCGCCGAGCTCACCACCGCCAGGGCGACCCCCGGCGTCGTCCAGTCCTGAGCTCGTGCCACTTGCGAACAGCAGGCCCTCGCCACCGTCACGGCGAGGGCCTGCGCCTGCGCACCGCGAGCAACACCAGCCCGGCCAACGCCAGTCCACCGGCGGTGACCCCGAGCAGCACCAATGCCGACTGCTGAGCCCGATCCCCGGCAGTGAGCGCCGCGACCTGCCGCCGCGCGGCGGGAGCCGGGATCGGCGACACCGGCGCCGGAGCGGCCGGACCGTCCACAGTGGTATCGGTGACGGCCCGGTAGGGATCGATGATCCCCGCCCCATAAGCCGCGCTGCCTGCCCCGCCCCGCGCCACATCGGCGGTCCGAATCAGCCGTTCGGCGACCTGCTGCGCTTTCAGGTTCGGCCAGGCCGCCCGCACCAGCGCGGCGGTTCCGGAGACGTAGGCAGTAGCGAAACTCGTGCCATCCCACAACTCCTGCCCCTGCTCCGGATCGCACCCGGTCACCTTCACCCCCGGCGCGACCAGCCGGACGAAGTCGCCGGTCTGCGAGTCGGGTGAGAGCGCGCCGTTGATGTCGATCGAGCCGACCCCCAGCACGCCAGGATAGGCAGCGGGAAACGGCTTCGGATTCCCTTGCTGCTGCTGGTTCCCGGCAGCGGCGACGACCAGCACATCGTGCGCCTGTGCGTACTGGATCGCCTGCTTGAGCTCCGGGCTGTCGGTGAACACGGTCAGCGACAGGTTCAGCACGCGCACCCCGTTGTCCACCGTGTACCGGATCGCGTCCGCGACCACCTGCGGGCCGCCCTGGATCTGGTCGGTGTCGGTGATCCGCGCTGGCACGATGCGCGCGTCCGGTGCCATCCCGGTAAAGCCCGTACCGGCGATCGGTGCGCCCACGATGATGCTGGACACCGGTGTGCCGTGCGGTGCGCAGTCGAACTGGGCGCCCGCCTGGTCGCGCACGAAATCCCAGCCAGGAAAGACTTTCCCGCGCAACTGCGGGTTGTCGTTGTCCACACCGGAATCGACGACCCCGACCCGGATACCGGCGCCCCTGGTCACCGGCCAGACCCGCGCCAGGTCGAGCAGCTTGTCCTCCCACGGCTGCGCGGGCAGCAGATCGTGCGTCCTGGTCTGCGTCAAACACGCACCAGGCGGCGGCAACGCGACCGCGGGCCCCGCGGATACCGCCAGCAACAGGAAAACCAGGCTGCCGATCGCGGCCCGACGCCTCATTGACTGGCCGGAATCCGGAACACGTTCGCCTGGGTCTGCACGCCCCCGTTGAGCGCGATGATCTGGGCGAGCGACTGCTGGGAGGTGATCCCGAACTCCTGCTGGATCAGCGGCAACGCCGGGTCGTTGGCGAAGAAGAACCGGTCACCGTCGCGCATCCGGGTGAACTGGTCGCGCAGGATCGCCTCCTGCAACTCGCCGACCTCCTTGCCGATCGGATGCGGCTCCGAGGTCATGCCGATGAACGCGTCGACGTTGTCCACGCTGCCGTAGACAGCGCGCAGCCGCGCCGCCAGGGTCGTCCGGCGAATCCCGGTGACGCCCTGCTGCTGCACCGCGATCGCGTTGCTCATGTCGATCACGTTGTTGTCGATGTCCAGCAACTGCACGAAATCCATGATGTGCGGATCGTTGATCGGGTCGCCGGAATTGATCTGCGAATCGTCAGGGAACTCGTCGGTGTTCTCGCCGGTGATGTCCGTGAACGCGGTCCGCGGCGCAAGCCCGTATGCCGTGCGCAGGTCGTTGTAACGCGGAATGCCGTGGTCGCGCGCGCGTTGCACGTCGATCGCGCCGAGATCCATCACCACGCTGAAACAGTCAGCCGACACCACGCCGTCCTTGGTGCACAGCGAGGGCGCCCGCGAGCCCGGTTCGGTCTTCTGGAACAGCACCGCGCGCATGGTGTCGGACATCTGCTCGTCGTTGCGGTACTGCTTGCCCTCGGCGAACTCCTTGGCCATCCGCCCGATGCCGACCTGGCCGAGCAGATCCGGGTTGCCGAAGGTCGCGGTCAACGGGATCGCCAATGTGCCCTGACCGGCCTTGGCTGGCTGGATGTCGATGCCGTCGCCCGTGAAGATCTCCAGTTCCTCCTCGGTGTAGTCACCCGGGTTGAACTGCGGATCCAGCTCGCCGTGCACCATGGCGTGCATGCGATAGCCAACGGCCGCGAACTCGTTGCGAACCGTCGGATCGACCGCCGGGTCGTAGCCCTGGTACTGCGGAAGCTGGATGCCCAACGCGGGCAGGAACTCGTTGTAGGTGATGAACTGGATCTCCGCCCCGACCACCCGCCGCGCGACGTCGAACTTCTGATCCTCGGTGAGCGAGGTCGGCAACTGGTCGACGATCCGGTTGTGCTCACGCGCGAACAGCGTCTGGGCCAGCGTCAACGGCATGTTCTCGTTGGCCCGCACGTCCCCCGCGACCCGAGCCAGATCCGGACGTTGCGCCAACGGCCCGTCCAGCTCCATCAACGGCGCCGCGATCAACGCCCCCCGATCGGTAGGATGCGGCAAGAAATCGTTGGGCAGCAACAACTTGGCCGACTTCTGCGAAGGATCCCCCAGCGGCCCCGCCCGCAACCAGTCCAACCGAACCGGCGAAACCCCATAGATCTGCGAGCCGTCCAAGAACGAACTGATCTGGTTGATCTGCTGGCGTGGCGTACTGGACGACCCAGTGCCGGGCGCGGCAGGCGAGCGATGGAAGTCGATGATGCCCAGGTCGTTGACGAAGCGTTCCAGCGGATCATTCGGGTCGAAGGGAATCGGCGCGTTCTCGCCGGGCGTGGTGTCGCGCATGTCGATGCCGTGGTCGACGAACTGCCCCCACACCCACACCCATTCGGACGCGTTGTTCTCCGAGAACAGGTGGATCCCGACCCCGTCGATCACCCGATTGCTGACGAATCGCGCGGGCGGGCCGCCGAGCATCGACCCCTTGCCGTCCGGATAAACCGGATCCGCCATCCGCGCGAACGGCGTCCCGGCCGCACCCCAGTCCGGATGCGCGAGATTGTTGCCGCGACCGTCCAGGCTGCGCCCGTTCGCCAGCAGGTTCGCCAGTTCGTCGGAGATGCCGCCGCCGGAGCCGGTGGTCTCCGCGAAGACCGGCACCGCACCCGCGATGCTGCCGAGCGCGACGAACCCGAGCACCGCCCGGCGGGAAAACTTTCCGGCCACCGGATCTCGTCCCCTCCAGTAGTCCAACCCTCTCCCGGCGAGCATCCGGCGCGCGGGTCCACCCGGCATCCACCGCCGATACAGCAACCGTGGATGTATCCGCGCTGGACCTGCGTGGCGGACAGTCCGGAGCCATGCGGGCGCAGCCGAACCAACGCGACCAGCCCGGGTTGTCCAACCGCGCCCGGCTCGCGATCGGTCTCTGCGTGGCGCTGCCGATGGTGCTCGGCATCCTGATCACCGCAGGCACCTTCCACTCCGCGCCCGCCGCGCCCCAACAACTGTTCGGCCACTGGGTCTACGTGCCCAGCACCGGCACCGCCGTGCAGGTGGACGGTGACCGAGTCGACGCGCAGGTCAATGTCGGCTCGGCGAGCACCGGCAGCCAGGTGGTCGCCGACCTGCACGCCGCCTACCTGGTCGACTACGACCACGTCGTCATGTTCACCCCGACCGGCGTCACCGGCTCCGCGCCGGCGGCGGGCGTTGCGGAGAACCCGGTCCCGCTGGCCGCGGGCGGCACCGCGTACCTGGTGTACCGGACGTCGGGCCTGATCGTGCGGCTCGGCCCGCACCCGTTCACCATCCCCGCCGGTGGCCCGCTCGGTGTCCCCGTCGCCACCCCGACCGGCGCGCTGTGGGTGAACCGCGTCGACACCGGCTCCATCTGCCAGGTCGGCCCGACCACCCTGACCTGCCCCACCAAGGCGCCACCCGGCCGCATCGGCGCCCTGACCACGTTGAACGGCGCCCCCGCCTTCGTCGACCTGACGGCAGGCACCTGGCAACCCGTCACCGGAGCCGGTCTCGGCCGTCCGACCAGGCTGGGCGTCTCCCTGCCGGCGGACGCGGAGGTCGGCAGCACGCCGGTGGCCGGCCAGATCCCGATCATCGACCCGGACAGCCTGCACCTGTACCTGATCTCCGCAGGCAGCAGCGTGACCACCGTGCCGCTCGGCTCCGGCCACTTCAGCGCCCCGGTGTCGACCGCCGACGCGACCGCCGTACTCGACACCGACACCGGCACCGTCACCAGCTACACCGCGACCGGCGCCCGCCGCGCGTCCATCCCGGTCGCCGGCGGCGCCGTCACCCTCGCCCCCGGCAACGACGGCCGCGTCTACGCCGACTCCCTCGACGGCCTGCAAACCGTCGTGATGGCTGTGAACGGTGGGTTGACGCTGGTCCGCACCACGAACCGCACCCCACCCAGCTATCAAACCCCCGCCCCCGTCGCCGCGATCTCCCTCCCGCCCGCGACCGTCGTCCAAGCCACGACCGAATCCGTCCCGCCCGCCCCCAACACCGTCACCGTCGACCCGACCCCTGCTACTTCCGGCGTCGGCTCACCTCCCGGTTCGGACACCGATCCGAGCGCGACCACCACCCGCAAACCCACCAAGACCTCACCCCCACCAGGCCCGCCGCCCGGCTCCCCGGCCGTCGACGTCCTCAGCGCCACCGCCACCGGTCCCGACCAGGCCACCCTCCAGATCCGGGTGACCGGCGAGGGCCCCGTGTTCTGCCACGTCTTCTTCGACTCCGTCGAACGCGCGGGCACCGCCTGCGGCGGCACCATGCAGGTAGTCGTCACCGACCTGCCCGAACACACCCTGTTCGACATCTACGTCATCGGCACCAACACAAAAGGGACCGGCAACCCCGGCCGCCGGGCGACCCTCCAGAACTGACGGCCGGGGAGTGAATTAGCCAACACAATTCGTTCGTGAAGTTGCCGAGTCAACGGCATCGGATACGGTGATCAGCTGATGGCTGATGACCGAGCTGGCGTGCTGAGCAGGACGTTTTCTTCCCTGCGGACCCGCAATTTCCGGCTTTTCTTCATCGGCCAGCTGATCTCCAACAGCGGCAACTGGCTGACCACGGTCGCGATCACGCTGCTGGTGCTGCACCGGACCGGCAGCGGCGCGGGCGTCGGGTTGCTGGCGGTGTGCCAGTTCGGTCCGCTGCTGGTGCTCTCGCCGTTCGCGGGCCTGATCGCTGACCGGTCGAACAAGCGGCACCTGCTGTATGTGACGCAGGGCCTGGAAATGCTCGAATCGTTCGTTTTGGCGGTGCTCGCGTTTCTGCCGCACTCGCCGTTGCCCGCGTTCTACCTGACCGCGTTGGCGGGCGGGGCGTTGCTGGCTTTCGACAATCCGGCGCGCCGTTCGTTCGTCAACGAGATGGTCAAGGCCGACGACGTGCCGAACGCGGTCACGCTCTACAGCGCGATGAACTCGTTGTCCCGGGTGGTGGGGCCGACGATCGCGGGTGCGTTGATCGTCGGGCTCGGATATGGCTGGTGTTTCACCATCGACGGCGCCTCCTACGTGGTGGTGCTGGCAGCATTGGCGATGATGCGGGCGAAGGAGTTGCGCAGGGCGCCGCAGACGCAACGGGGCCGGGGGCAGGTGCGGGCGGGGTTGCGCTACGTCGCGAGCGTGCCGGAGTTGTGGATCTCCTTCGGCATGCTGCTGTTGATCGGCACGGCCAGCTACAACTTCACCGTCGTGCTGCCGTTGTTCGTCGAGCGCGGGCTGCACGGCACGGATTTGCAGTACACACTCATCTATGCGGCGTTCAGCGCGGGCGGCGTGGTGGGCACGCTGCTCGTTGCCAGGCGAACCGCGATCGGGTTGCGCACGATCATCGTGTCGGCGTTGCTGTTCGGGGTGGCGATGTTCGGGTTGTTCCTGGTGCCCAACATCTATGTCGCCTATCCGATCGCGGTACTGATCGGCGCGACGAGCGTGTCGTACATGACCGCGACGACCGCGCTGGCGCAGTTGCGCACCAGACGGGACATGATCGGGCGGGTGCTCGCTCTGCAAACCGTGCTGTTGCTGGGCACGACGCCGATCGGCGGGCCGATTCTGGGTGTGGTCGCGGATATCGCCGGTGGGCGGAGCCCGGTGCTGGTGGGCAGTATCGCGCTGGTGGTGGCCGGGGTGCTCGGGCTGTTCGCGGCGAAGCGATATCACGCGGTCTCGGCGCCGGGGCCGGAACCGGAGCCGACGGCGCCCGATCCCGAGGCGCCGCCGGACTGACCGGTTGTCAGGCGATCACGCTTTGCCTGCCTTGTTCCGCCGCACGGCAGGAAGGGTGCAGCCGGCCCCGAAACCGAGGATGCCCAGCCCGGCGACCCCCGTCAGCCGTTCGCGACGAGCTCCCGGACGGCGGGCGCGACCTCGGCAGCGAAGCGGCGCAGGGCGTCGGCCGAGTTGACCCGGTAGAGGAAGAACGCGCTGACCCGCTCGGTGATCGCGAGCTCGGTCAGTTGCTCCACCCACACTTTCGGCGGTCCTTGCAGGAAACCCGAACCGGAGCCGAACTGGCCCTCGATGTTGTAGCCGCGCCGCACGCTCGCCGGTGACCGTCCAGCAGCGGTCGCGGCATCGTCGATGATCCGGTTGGCGCCTGCGAACGCAGCGGGCGGGAAACCCGGCGAGCTGGGAATCCAGCCGTCGGCGATGGTGCCGGTGACCCGCAGCATCCTCGGCTGGTAGGCGCCGAACCAGATGCTCACCTCGTGCAACGGCGCCGGACCGGGTTTGGCCCCGGCGAGCTGGTAGTACTTCCCCTCGAAGTCCACCTCGGTCTTACCGGTCCACAGTGCCCTGATCAGCGCGGTCGCCTCGATCAGCGCGTCGATCGACTGACCGGCAGTGCGGAGCGGGCCACCGTCGCCGACGATCGAGTCCCACAGCTGCTGGGCGCCGGTGCCGATACCGAGTTCGAACCGGCCGCCGCTGATGATGTCCAGGGACGCCGCGGTGCGGGCCAGCACGGCGGGCGGGCGCAGCGGCAGGTTCATCAGGTTGGGCATGACCGTGATCCGGCTCGTCCTGGCCACGATCGCGGACAGCAGCGCGACGGTGTCCAGCCGTTCCGGCCAGTACGGGTGGTCGGAGAGCGTGACCACGTCCAGCCCGACCTGCTCCATCAGCTCGGCCAGGCCGATCACGTCCTGCGGGCGGTCCGCGTCCTGTTCGAGCAACGCGCCGAACATCAGTTCCGTCATCGGGTGCTCCCGATCCGCTCCGGCGTCGCGGTGCCGTGCACGCGCAGCGCGTACTCGGCGTACGCCTGGCCTGCCAGGTCGCCGATGACCGAGCTGACCTCGGGCGGCATACCGGCGATGATGTCGCGGACCGTGTCCGGGTCGCCTTCGTAGGCCATCAGGCCGAACATCAGCGGCATCATCGCGGGGCCGACGTCCTCGGCGCCGTCGGAGATCATCGCGCCCCATTCGGCCGCGGTGACGTGCCGTTCGATCAACGGGGCCGCGCGCGCCTCCTCGGTGTCCAGATGCACGACGAGCCGTTCGTGCAGCCGGTCGACGGTGTCGGCGAGCGCGTCGCCCCTGCCCGGATTCGCGCTGCCGCGCCAGTCCGCCAAGCCGGTGCGCAGTTGTTTGACCAGCGCGTCGATCTCGCCGTGCTGTTCTTCCATCACCCGCACGACATCCTCGACGTCGCCACCGGCGCGTTCGAGCAGTCGCGGCCAGATGTGCTTGTCCTCGGCGACGTGGTGGTGTTCGAGCACGCTGTCCACCAGCAGCAGGTGGTCGGCCACGATCGCGGCGCGTTCGAGGTCGCCATCGGCGACACCGCGGATCAGCTCGGCGCCCAGGCCGGTCTCGCGCCTGAACATGATGTGCGCGAGGTACATGTCACGCACATCGGCAAGGGGTTCATTGCTCATATTCGAACGCTAACGCGGAAATGCGCGCGGATCGCGGAAAAGTCCGCAACACGAAAGCGGTTATCCGCGGAGCGTCCGCAGTGGAGTCTGGCCGTATTTCGCCTCGTGCGCGGCGGCGAACCGGCCGAGGTGGCCGAAGCCCCACCGCCGGGCCACGGACGCGACCGAGGCGTCGAACGGATCGGCGGCACGCAGTTCCTCATGCGCGCGGCGCAACCGCACGTTGCGCAGATACTCCATCGGCGATATGCCGAGGTGCTGCTGGAACGCCTTCTGCAGAGTGCGCGGGCTGACCTCGCACCGCTGTGCGATCAGCGAGAGCGTCAACGCCTCCTGCGGCCGCGACTCGATCAGGTCCAGCGCGTTGCGCACGGACGCAGGACGCGCGGCGACCGGCGCGGACAGCGCCTGCATCCGTGCGGTGGCGGCCGCGAGCACGAAGCCGTTGAGCATGGCGTCCGCCAGCGGCGCGGCGACCAGCGGCTGGTCCAGGAGTCCACCTGGGACGGACAGTTGCCGGTTCACCGAGAACAACAGTTCCGCCCAGGCGCGGCCGTAACCGTCGCGGGTGTTCATCACCAGGTCGAACGGGACCCCGCTGGCCGAGCGGTCGCCGATCAGCCGGGCCAGCGCGGTTTCCACCGCGGCCAGGTCGATGCGCACGCACAGCGCCCGGTAGCCGACCGGCCACCGGCCGAAGAACGAACCGGCGCCGGGCTGGTAGACCGCTGAGGACGTCCGGTTGACGATCATGTCGACGCCGCGGTGCCGCGACTCGAACCGGCCGGTGATCGGCAGATGCACGAAGAAGCCGGTGCCGACGTCGTCGGTGTCCAGCCGCATCTCCCGCTGGAAGGTGACTTCGCCGATGGTGATCGGGCCGAGGTCGGCGGCGCGATAGGTCGACACCGTCACCTGGTCCTGCGGCACGGTTTCGATCGTCGAGGTGCGAATGTGCATCACCGCCGATTGTCGGGGCGGCAGGGAAAACCGGCAAGCCGCCACTGAGCGAGCTCTGAGCAGTCCACTGATTTTCCGTTCGCCGCGCAGGTCGACGGCGTTGTTGGTAGCTTCGACGCGAAGTTCCGCGAGGGGGAGCGTGTCATGACTGGACCGCAGCAGCCAGATCCGAACCAGCCCGGTTATGGGCAGCAACCGGGGTATGGGCGGCAGCCTGGGTACGGCCAGCAACCGGGTTACCCCCAATCCGGCTACCCGCAGCCCGGCTATTCGCAGCAGCCCGGCTATCCGCAGGCGGGCGCGCCGCAACCGGGCTACCCGCAACCCGGCTACCGGCAGCAACCCGGGTATCAGCAGCCCGGCTACTCGCAGCCGCAGCAGTGGCAGCCGGGCGTCTACCCGCCGCCCCAGCAGGGCTTCCCGCAGCAGCCGCCCGGCAAGAGCCGCAAGGGCCTGATCATCACCGTGGTCGTCGCGCTGGTCGTGGTCGGCGGCGGGCTCGGCACCTACTTCGCCTTCTTCGCAAGCAAATCAGGGTCGGACAAGCCGCCCGCGCCTGCCGCGTCGGCGACCGGTGATCCATCCACGATCGACCCGTGCAGCGTCGTCTCGTCGAAGACGTTCGCCAGCCAGGCCGCGTCGACCACGCCAGTGACGATCGTCCCGTACAGCTTCTCCGGCTGCGAGGCGGACATTGTCACCAAGTCGAACCAGAGCCTGCTCGTCGACATCAACTACGCGGAGAGCTTCACCGGCCGGGGCGTCAAGGCCGATTCGGTGACCACGACGACCTCGGGCGCCTGGCACGTGGCGAACCCGAAGGACACCTCCGACTCGACCGAGTGCTCCTACTTCGCCTATCAGGACAAGAACGGCCTGACCTTCGAGGTCGACGGGGAGCCGGGCGACGACAGCTCCTCCGGCGGGTCCACGCCGGACGGGCCTGCCCTGTGTGACATCGCGCATTCGACGATCACCGCGATCGTCGCCGCGTTGCAGAACGGGACGGTCAAGCACCTGACCTACGGCACCGGCTCGCTGGCGGCGACGGTCGGCTGCGACCTGCTCACGCCCGCCCAGGTCGGTTCGACGCTGAACGTGCCGGGATCGCACGCGGACAGGGCCGTCACCCACCACGAGTGCACCTGGGACACCAGCGCTTCCGCGACGAACGTGCCGTACGCCTATTTCGTGCCGTACCTGTTCACCGACCAACCGGACAGCAGCGGCAACACCCAGGTGGCCTACGTCGGCAACCACGCGTCGCTGGTGAACCCGATCCAGCAGCAGAGTGGGTCCACATTGGTCGGTTGCACGATCGAGACGCCCGCCAAGCAGTGGACGAAGTGGCCAGGCACGATCGTCACCGCACACCCCGGCACGATCTACGAGTACGCGACGCTCACCGCCTACATCACCGGGTCCGACCCGAACCAGGCGTGCGACGCGGTCAAGCAGCTCGCGCAGACCGCCTGGCCGAAGTTGCCCGCCTACAAGGGCTGACGGGCGCGCCGCACGGCGAGCAGGTCGCCGGGTTGGCAGTCGAGCTCATCGCAGAGCCGGGTGAGAGTGCTGAAGCGGATCGCTCTCGCCCTGCCGTTCTTCAGGATGGACAGGTTGGCGATGGTGATGCCGACGCGGTTGGCCAACTCGGTCAGGGTGAGCCCGCGCGCGGCCAGCAGCGCGTCGAGGTGCACCTCGACCGCATGCTCGTCTTCCGGTGCCATCAGACCGTTCCGTCGAGGTCTGCGCGCATCCGCGAGCCAACGCGCATGATGCGGGCGAACGTGAGCGCACCGAGTCCGGCCAGCAGGGTCGGCAGCGGCCATTGCCAGAACGTGACGCCGAACGGCCTGCCGGAGTCGACCGCGCTGACGCTGGCGACGAAATAGGCGGTCGCGCTGCCTTTGATCACCATCGCCACCAACGAGCCCAACACCAGGAAGGCGCCGAGAGTGCGCAGGCGGCCGGCGACCCGGTCACCGAAAACACCAGCCCGCTCGGCCTCGCGCAGCATCCGGTAGAGCAGGAACAGCGCACCGAGGAACAGCGCGGGGCCGAGTATGCCGATCACGGCGGCCAACGCGTGCTGCCCGGCGTCCGCGCGTTCGACGCACAGCGTCGCGCCAGTGGAATAGACGGACACGCCCCGCCCGGGAAGCGTCACGGTCATCGGGTACGCCACGTTCGGGGCGTCCACGCACGCGGTGCTCGAGCCGAGTCCGAAGATGTTGGCTTGGCCGATCACCGTGTAGAACGCCCCGAACGCGTAGCAGGCCAGCACGAGGATGAACACCGGTCGCGTGATGCTTCGCAGTGGCTCCAACGGGTTGCGCACCATGTTTCCCCCTTATCGTTTCTCGATGTTATCGAAAAACGATAAAAGAGGACAGGGGTAGCCATCAGAATTTCAAGGATTCGATATGCCCGGGGCCGGATCGGCTCGGGTCGGTGCCTGCGGAGCGGCAACTGCTCCGCAGGCACGATCAACGCCAGGTCTGGCCCTGGCCGCCTTCTTGGTTCTTCGTTTCGTTTGCCATGAATCAATGGTGACGCACAAGGTCACTTCGCACGACTGATTTTCTGCTCGACGTGGATCTGCGTGCCCTGCGCGGAAAGCAGTTGCCAATCGTCGCCCCGTGCCGCATAGACGTGGGTGTAGCGGCTGTCGGCATGGAAACTGGTGTCGTCCGGGCCGGTGAAGTGCATGCGGGTGCGACCGACGACGATGCCGGCCGCCCCGACGGTGCGGACGATGCTCTCCTCGGGAAACGCCTGCACCGCTGGGAAAACGAGCTCGCCGGAGCGGATCAGCGCGAGCAGTTGCGCGCGGGTGCCGATCGAGCCGGAGTTGATGTCGACGATCAGGAAGTCCTCGGCCAGCATCGCGTCCAGCGCGTCGTGGTCAGCTGTGGTGAGCGCGTCGAAGAACCGCTGGTCGGCGGCGAGCAGCGCGGATCGGGTCATGACCGGCGAGGCTAATCCTTCACGTCGACGTGAAGTCCAGGGTCACAGCGGCAGTTCGCGCAGTTGGCGGCGCGATGAGATGCCCAGCTTGCGGTAGACGTTGCGCAGGTGCGCGTCGATCGTGCGCGGGCTCAGGAACAGCGACATCGCCACCTCCTTGGACGTCGACCCGGCGGCCACCTTGCCCGCTATGAGCCGTTCCTGGTCGGTGAGTTTGCTCAGCGGGTTGGCGTCGAGCCTGCGCGCGTGTTCGCCGGTGGCGTGCAGTTCGCGACGGGCACGTTCGGCGAAACCCTTGGCGCCCATGCGGGTGAGCATCATGTGCGCGGCGCGCAGTTCGACCCGCGCCTCGCTGCGCCTGCCTTCGCGGCGCAGCCATTCGCCGTAGGTCAGCCGGGCGCGCGCGTGCAGCGGCTCGATCCTGGTCCTGCTGAAGTTGTCGATGGCTTGCTGATACAGGGTTTCCCGATCCTCGTGCCCGAGCAGTGCCTGTGCCTGCTGCCATTCCGCGATCGCCCACGGGACCGGGTTCGTGCGCGCGAGCGCCGCGAGGTGATCCATGGCGACGGACGCGTCCTCGGGCCGGCCGACGCGCGCGGCGGCTTCGACGAGTTCCGAGTACACCGCCCAGATCGTATAGAAGCCGTCCTGGTGACGCGCCTGCGCCGCCAGCGCCGCTGCCAGCGCTGCCTCGTAGTTGCCGAGCCCGTTGTTGAGCACCGCGCTCGCGTAGTGCGAGCCGGTGATCTCGAACGGTCGTTTGCCATGACCGTTGAGCGCCAACAGTTCGCGGAACCGGTCGAGGTCTCCCCGGAAGGCGACGAGCACGAGTTCGGCGCCGTCGATCGGGGTCCGGCCGGTCATCTCGTCGACCCCGCGCGCCTCGTTGACCAGTGCCGCCGCGTCGTCGAAGCGGCCTGCCGAGACTCGCGACACCGCCTGGTAGCGCAGCGCCTGCGGCAATGTGGCCAGTACGCCGTCGCGGCGGGCGACCTCCACCTGCCGATCGGTGACCTCCTCCATCAGCCGGTCGTCGCGCAGGTCGATGACGAGTTGGCAGAGCAGGTTCATCCGCCACCGGTCGGCCGGATCGGCGTCGGTCCGGAAGGCCAGCGCGGCCGCGCGCATCGCGGGCACCGCCTGCTCGACGGGCAGCATCGCCTGGTCCAGCAACGCTTTCAGGAGTAGGTCGAGCGGCCGGACCAGGTCCCGCCCTGCTAGCCGATCGCGGATCTGGACGCGCAGATCGGTGAGCCGGGCGGGCTCGTTCTGGTTGTACATGAACGAGGTGAAGGCTTCCAGATACGTCTCGCCTGCCTGGTCGGGCGCCGCCGTCGAGACCACGTCGACCAGCGTCGCGGTGGTCTGCGGGCTGTGCACCAGCTGGTAGTCGATCTGCGCCCGGAGCAGGCGCGCGGCGGCCCGCCACTGTTCGTCGACCGTGTGGCCGTCGGTCTGGGCGACCAGCGCGCGGGCCGCGTTCGGTGCCCCGGCGTGGAGTTGCCACCGCGCGGCGGCGAGCAGGCGGCCGGCCCGGTGATCGGGATCCGGCGTGAGGTGCGCGGCGCGTTCCATGAACGCGGCAGCGGCGGCGAACCCACCACGCAACCGGGCTCTATCGGCGGACGCGGCCAGTTCCCGCGCGACCGACTCGTCGGTGTCCACGACGGCATGCGCGCGATGCCAGGCCCTGCGGTCGGAATCGACGTCCGGATCGGTCACGTCGGCGAGGGCGCCGTGCACGCGCCTGCGGGTCGGCGCGTCGACCGATTCGTAGACGGCGGAACGCACCAGCGAATGCCGGAACCGCAGCCGAGGCCCCATGGTCAACAGCCCGGCCTGCTCCGCGAGCAGGAAATCGGCGGCGTCCAGGCCGAGCAGTCCTGCGGCGCGGCGGAGCAGGCCGATGTCGCCGACCGGCTCGGCGGCGGCGAGCACGACCAGTTCCCGCGCGGGCGTCGGCAGCTGCCCGAAACGGTGGACGAACTGCTCCACCAGTGCCTTCACCACGCTGTCCCGGTCTCGGCAACGGCCGGTCTCGCCGAATGGGCCGACGTTGTGCGCGAACTCCAGCAGTGCCAACGGGTTGCCGCGCGCCTCGGCGAGGATCCGGTCGAAGACCTCGGCGTCGAGCCCGGCGCGGGTCGCGGTGCCGACCAGCGAGCGCGCGTCCTCGTCGTCGAGTCCGACCAGGCTGAGCCGGGGCAGGTCGGCGATGCCCGGCACGGCACGGACGTCGCGCGCGGCGAACAGCAGCACGACCGGGTCGGCGGCCACCCGCAGCGCGACGAAAACCAGGGCGCGGCGGGACGCGTCGTCGATCCACTGGGCGTCGTCGATCACGCAGCAGACCGGCTGTTCGGCCGCTGCCTCGCGGAGCAGCCCGCGCACGGCGAGCCCGACCATCAACGGGTCGGGCGAGGTCTGCGTGCCGAGGCCGAAGACGGCTTCCAGGGCGCGCTGCTGCACGGCGGGCAGCTTGGTCCGGTGATCGAGGATCGGGTCGCACAACTGGTGCAAGGTCGCGTAGAGCAGGTCCTGCTCGAATTCGGTGCCCGCGGCGCGCACCAGCGTGAATCCGGTCAGGTTCTCGATCACCGCGTCGATCACGGTCGACTTGCCGATCCCGGCCTCACCGGCGACCACGACGGCACCGCCGTGCCCGTTCGCCGCCGAGGTGATCAGTTGGTCGATTTCGCGACGTTCCGCGCGGCGGCCCACCATTCGCACCGAAAGCGACCTCCGATTACCCATGCCCCCGACATCTCCCCCCGTCTGATCCTACGGACGCTCCGTAACCGCCAACGTTGCCAAAATCGAACAAAATTCTTCAGAAAACCGCAGGGCGTGCTCACAGCAGGTCGGCGTTGATCTGCGCGCCCGCCAGCGCACCGGCCGCGGCGGACGCGCCGACCTGCGCGGTCAGGTCGGTGGCGTTGCCCGCGACCCACACCCCGGGCACCTCGGTCCGGCCCGCCGGGCCGGTGACGAAACGGCGCCCCATGCCACCCGGCAGGTCCTCCATCGGCAACCCGAGACCGGCGAGCCCGCCGGTGCGCGCCAGCATCCTGGTGGCGACCGCGAGCACGCGGCGCGGCACGAGTCGCTGGTCGGCCAGGCGCACCCCGGTGATGCCGGTCGCGTCCGACTCGATCCGCACGACGGGGGTGTCGACGATCGCGATGTCGCGTTCCTTGAACCGCACGCGAGTGTCCTCGTCGAGGCCGGTGTCCCGGACGAAGTAGACGAGGTCGTCGGTCAGCTGCCGGAACAGCAGCGCGTGGTGGATCGACGCGGGTCCGACCGCGAGGATGCCGATGGGTTCGTCGCGCACCTCCCAGCCGTGGCAGTACGGGCAGTGCACGACGCCGTGACCCCAGTGCTCCGCCAACCCGGGCACGTCCGGCAGCACATCCCGCAAACCGGTCGCGACCAGCACCCGGCGCGCTCGCAACAGGTCGCCGTCGGCCAGGGTGATCTCGAAACCGCCGCTCGACGGCACCGCGCCGACCACCTCGCCGGACACGATCCGGCCGCCGTAGCCGGTGACCTCGTCCCGGCCGCGCCGCAGCAGTTCGGCGGGTGGGATGCCGTCCAGTCCGAGCAGGCCGTGCACACCGTCGGCGGGCGCGTTGCGCGGCGTGCCGCTGTCGATCACGACCACCGAACGACGCGACCGGGCCAGCATCAACGCGCCGTTCAGGCCCGCGGCGCCGCCACCGATCACCACGGCATCGACTGTTTCTCCAGAAAATCGTTCCATGGCACGACCGTAAGCTCGCGTTGCGGAAAAGGCATATCATCTTGCCTATGACGCAAGATGATGGCGAGTTGGACAGCCTGGTGCGCAAACGGATCCGCGCCCTGCGAGTGGCGCAGGGTTGGTCGCTGGAGGATCTGGCCGGCCGGGCGCGGCTGAGCCCGTCGTCGATCAGCCGGATCGAGAACGGGCAGCGCCGCCTCGCCCTCGACCAGTTGGTCACCATCGCCCGCGCCCTGGACACGTCGCTCGACCAGTTGGTCGAGATGGACACCGACGACGTGATCACGAATCCGGCGATCGACGCGGCACACGGACAGCTGCGCTGGCCGGTCAAGGCCGACCCTGGACTGGCCGTCGTCCGGCAGCGGATCACCGACCCGCCGCCGGACGGGCCGCGCATGCGCGCGCACCCGGGCCGGGAATGGCTGGTGGTGCTGTCCGGCACCGCGATCCTGCTGCTGGGCAACCGCAGGCTGCGGGTGGAGACCAACCAGGCGGCGGAGTTCCCGACCATGCTGCCGCACGCGATCGGTACCGAGAGCGGGCCGTGCGAGATCATCGGCATCTTCGACCGGGACGCGCGCCGAGGTCACCAGTGAGGCTTGCCCGAGCGGCACCGGCAACGACCATCTCCTTGCCGAATGAGCAAGATCGCGTGCGCGAGGCGCGAATCGACCTACCGTGGACGACATGACGCACCCAGCACACCAGCACGGCCAGGCGGACATCCTGGACCTCGACGCGGACGTCCTCGCCGAGCAGATCGCCGCGATCGTCGCGTCGCTCCCGGTCGAGACGAGCCCCGAGCGGATCGTGGACCTGGGTGCGGGCACCGGCGCGGGCACGTTCACCCTGCTCGACCGGTTTCCCGACGCGCAGGTCGCCGCCGTCGACGCATCGCCCGAGCATCTGCATCGCCTGCGGGACAAGGCACACGCGGCCGGATTCGCCGACCGGGTGTGGACCGTCGAGGCCGACCTGGACACGAACTGGCCCGATCTCGGCAGGCCCGACCTGGTGTGGGCATCCGCGTCCCTGCACCACCTGGCTGACCCGGACCGCACGCTGCGCCAGGTGCACGACGCGCTCGTCCCCGGCGGCGTGCTGGCCGTCGTCGAACTCGCGGGTTTCCCCCGGTTCCTGCCCGAGGGTGAGCTTGCCGATCTCGAAGACCGCGCGCACGCGGCGAGCGAGCGCAGGCACGCAGGGCACCTGCCGCACCGCGGCGCCGACTGGGGCCCGAAGCTGACCGCGGCCGGATTCACCGGCCTGCGCGAAAGCACCATCAACGTCCGCATAGGACAGTCCTCGGCGGTCGCCAGCTACGCGCGCGCCGGCCTGTCGCGCCTGCGCGGCAACGTCACCGGCATCCTTCCCGCCGACGATCTCGCCACCCTCGACAGGGCACTCGACCGCGACGACCTCGTGCTGCGCACCGAGCGCACGATCTGGATCGCCAGCCGAGGCTAGAGTTCGGTGTCGTGTACACCCACGGACACCACGATTCGGTGCTGCGCTCGCACCGCACCCGCACCGTCGACAATTCCGCCGCCTACCTCGCCGACCGATTGCGGCCGGGGACGCGCGTGCTCGATGTCGGCTGCGGTCCCGGCACCATCACCGTGGATATGGCCGCGCGGGTCGCGCCCGGCGAGGTCACCGCGATCGACGCGTCAGCGGACGTCATCGAGGAAGCGGCCGCGCTCGCGGCGGCGCAGGGCGTCACCAACATCGAGTTCGCAGTCGCGGACGTGTACGCGCTCCCCTACCCGGACGACAGTTTCGACGTGGTGCACGCGCACCAGGTGCTGCAACACCTGACCGGCCCGGTCGCCGCGCTGCGCGAAATGGGCCGGGTGTGCCGCCCTGGCGGGGTGGTCGCCGCGCGGGACGCCGACTACGCCGCGATGACCTGGTTCCCGGACAACGCCAACCTGGCCGACTGGCTGAGCACCTACCGCGATGTCGCGCACGCCAACGGCGCCGAACCGGACGCGGGCCGCCGCCTGTTGTCGTGGGCGCGGAAGGCCGGTTTCACCGACGTCACCCCGACCGCGTCGATCTGGTGTTACGCGACCCCGGACCAGCGCGAGGTCTGGGGTCGCATGTGGAGTGACCGCATCGTGAAGTCGGCAGTTGCCGAACAGGCGGTGTCCGGCGGTCATGCCACCCGCGCCGATCTGGAGCGCATTTCGCGCGCCTGGCTGGACTGGGCCGCCGACGAGGACGGCTGGTTCACCATCCCGCACGGCGAAATCCTCTGCGCGGTATGACGGATTTCCGGTACGAACAGGATCTGGTCCGCGCGTTGTTACGGGAGCAGCACCCGGATCTCGCCGACTTGGAACTCCGCGATGTCGCCGGTGGCTGGGACAACCAGCAGTGGCGCCTCGGCGCGGAACTGGCGATGCGGATGCCG